>JACREF010000009.1 GCA_016218365.1 Gammaproteobacteria bacterium | reverse complement strand
CAGGCTCTGAGGTGGTAACAACTTCTTCAGAACCGCCGCCTTACGCTCCAATGAATAACGAATCATTTCTCACTGCTTTCCGCCCCCAGTCTATCCTTTACTACATCCCGGCAACGCGACAACTACCCTGACACCGGGGGATACTGTTGGGCATATATGGCACACGGTTAATGAGCACGCCATTCAAGCCTGATAAACCATCTTGGACAAAGTACTGGCGTTCAATATACGGGGTTCCACGCGCGTGGGCCGTAAAGGGCGAGAATCTTGTTCATGCATTTGAGGCTGTAGCAGCTGCCTCACAGAGCGGCTCCATGAACTTCGATTTGCGAGATCAAGCACTAATGTTGGCGGGTATGGCAATCGAAGTTCAACTCAAGGCTCTTCTGGTCAACCGCGCAACCTTACGAGACGTGGTCTCATGCCTCCGGAAGCCAGCGGACGATGTAGAGCGAAATGTTCTCAAAGCGTTTTACAGCCATCGCCTTGCCGATCTTGCCCAGGTGGCTGGCCTCATGCTCTCTAAGGAGCAAGTTGCAGTCGCCAACAGCTTGTCGCAATACATCTATTGGCGCGGTCGCTATGTCTTGCCTACTGAGCGTGGCATCGACGATATCGTCCCTGTTGTGCTTGAGAACGGTTTGGTTGGCGTTCCTCACCAAGAAATCACAATCGAGGGTGCGCGCAGCCTGATCGAAGTTGTCATCAATGAAGTAAAGTCTCATCTCTATGCGAAGGCTTAGGCCCAACCCGGCAGTCAAGCGGGACTGCGCAAAAGCGCGCAGTCCTTTACTTTTACGTTGGGCATCATGACCTCGGTTTCCTACATTGCATTTGGAAAAAAATATTTCGTGACGTTGTCGCCAGCTCATATATTGAGCAGCGCACTCGATGCGTTCTTGCAGGCGGACAATCCTGGCGCTGAAGTCCGTGCGATAACTGACCTTAGTATCGGTATGGAGATATTCGTTAAGAAAGAACTCCATTTGATCGATCCACTCTTGGTAAAACGAAAGCTAAAAGACGATAAGCTTAAGGTCATCCTTTCAAAAGTAGACCAGAAGGCAATAGTAAAAGCACAAAGACGTGTTCTTCTTGCTGAGATGGCTAAGCTGCCTCAATCAAATAATGTCATTTCTTTCGATCAAGCAATTAAACTATTTCGGTATTTTCGCCGGGTGCCACTGGAAATTATCGAAGCAATGAATAGCCTCCGCTATTACCGTAATGGCTTATTCCACTGGGAAGCAGACCCTGCGAATCTATTTGAGCTCTCTCGTCGTTCCCTAACCCTCTACCTTTGGCTATTTGAATATCTGGAACGAAAGATAGGCTGGCATTTGGGCGGCGAGATCAACATTCTCGATCCCTTCGCGAGAAAGCGACAGCAATTGCGAGAACTCCAGTCACTGCGTAGGAGTGAAAGACTTTTCAATGCAAAGCGAAGAATGTTTAAGCATCACAACGACTACGGAATCTTTGTACGATTTAATGCTCGTTTAAATGGAACGATCACACGTCCCCACGGTGTTAAGTGGCCACACCAGCATTGTCCAGCGTGCAATAATCCGACTCTACAAGTCGAGGATTGGCGAAATAGATAAAACGGTCGTAAGGTAAAGGGAGTTATCGCGGTATTCTGTACAACCTGCGAAGCATTCCTGACCGAGGATGAATTTGACCGAATTAATCCGGGCAGCCCCCGTCTTCGTCAAATTGCAGTACAGCTCGGTTTGAAGTTGTGAGCAATACTTGAATGATTCAAGATCGCCCAACCCGGCGTTCGAGGGGAGCTGCGCAAAGAGCCGCGCAGCCCCCTCAACTCTACGTTGACTCCCTGGTTGCCATAGCGGTACAGTACAGGTATGATTAAACATCATACCCTGGAGGATGCAGTCATGAGCCAGATAAAAGTTGCCATCACAATTGAAGAAGGAATGCTCGCCAAAGTAGATGCTCTGGTGAGGCGCAAAGTATTTAGTAATCGAAGTCGAGCAATTCAGGACGCTGTTCAAGAGAAGCTGGAGCGTCTTGAGCGGAACCGCTTGGCAGAAGAATGCGCGAAACTTGATCCATCCTTTGAAAAAGCGATGGCAGACGAGGGGCTGTCTGAGGAGTTGGCGGCATGGCCAAAATACTGAGAGGTGAAGTTCGCTGGGCTGATTTAAATCCTACGGTGGGTCGTGAGCAGTCAGGGCAGCGTCCAGTGCTCATCCTGAGCCAAGACATATTCAATGAGCGATCAGGAACTGTTATTGCAATGGCAATTATAAGCCAAGAACAACGGGCTAACTTTCCATTGACGCACGAACTGTCAAAGGCAAAGCTGCCTAAGCAGTCGTGGGTAAAAATTAGTCAAATTCGCACCTTATCAACCGAGCGAATCGGCAAGAAAATTGGCTCCGTTGATCCCAAAGAACTGGCCCACATCATTGATGGTTTAAATGAAATTATCGGAGTCTAACCACACGCTCAACACGGATCTTCGGGTCGCTGCGCGACCATCGGCGGGGTTAACGCGAACGTTAAAGCCACATAAGTAGCCCTGAAGAACCGGACACAGATCCCTGATTCCTGCCCCACAGCGAATCACCGCCTGATCAGGAATCCAGCTTCTTCTTCAGCAGCTTGTTGAGCTGGGCCGGATTGGCCTGGCCCTTGCTCGCCTTCATGACCAAGCATTGGAATACGAATGCTGTCCGTGCAAATCCACAGAATCCTGCATATGCTCAACCTATCAACAGAGCCGTCTTCGGGTCATAGACTACTTCGGTAATCGAGCCATCCCGTATGCGCTGAACCGCTTCGTCAATCACATGGAGCGGCACCAGGAACCATTCCCTCGGCTTCACCGGACGCCCGAAGCGGTCTTCGATGGTCAAGTCGAGCTGCGCTGCACCGAACAGGCGGTGGAAGATGTTTTCCAGTCTGGTGCGGTTCAGGTTGTGGAGTTTGTAGGTGGCGACCACCTCCACGTCGGCCAACAGATAGGTGGCATCTTTTTCCGCGCCTGCGATGCGGGCCTCCACCTTGCCGCCGGTCACACCGATCTTGTGGATCAGCTCGCGATGCTCGGCAATGAATGGATGGCTGGACAGACTGCGCAGCACATAGATGGTTCCGGTTTCAATGTCGTCTGGTTCTGGCGCATTGCCAAACAGCGGCCCCATGTCCGGGTCGGTCAGGCGGCGGCCTGTCTCGTCCTTGTAGAGCGCCCGTTCCAGAGAGCGGCGCAGCAAATTGCTTTCCGTGCCATTGGCATAGATCACGCGTAGGCGGGCATCGCTTCTTCCGTACGCAGCTTTGATGGTTTCACCCACTTCGGCAACATACGCAAGCTGCCCGCCGAGTATGAAGTAGTTCCCGCTGGCAATACTGGTATCGCGTCCGAAGCGCAGCGTTATGCGCACGCCGGCCTTCAGCTCCCGCTCCACCTGCTCAAACAGCGGTTGGAACCTGTCAAAATCCGCACACGGCGTACGGTCGGCGACTTCCTCCGCCGCACGCTTTTCAACGCTGGAACGTACATGGCGCAGCACGGTGATGTCGCTTTGATCGGCAGGTTCATCACCAATTCCTAGTTGGGCCAGCAGGGCATCTTCGTCCAACTCACTCACATCTGCCTGAGCCGCTGCGGCCCCGGACAGCAGGGTTTGCGCTTCCGGCAACTTGCGTAGCTGATCCAGGCGCACGGCATACAGGCGCTCGAAGATATCACGGCCTTCGCCATGCAGCGGGGCGCGACCCTGCGCTTGATGGAAGCGCAGGATGTCCTCAAAGCCCGCGATGATGCGCTCCTCGCCCGGGGTTCGGCTGGCGGCCTTGAGTGGAGTGACTTCTACCCCCAGCGCGTCCAGCAGTTCGTCATCGTCCATCTCAGCCATTGCCGGACTCTCCTTGCGCCTGTGCCGCCTTCGCTTGTGCGCGGTAGCGCGCCAGCGCAGCCACGCCTTCGGCCATGCGCTTTTCCCATGCGTCGGCGGAGTTGATGTCCGGCAGGCGGCCACGCTCGTTCTTGAACTGCAAGGCGCGCTTTGCCAGCTCGCGGGCTTCATCTTCGGGGATGCTCACCTTCTTGGCGGCAATGCTGGCCTGCACCTGGCGCAGCGATTTCTCATCCATCGCTTTCGCCAGCACCGCATAGGCGGCATCGAAGGGGTTGATGCGGTCGATCAGGTCAATGTCCAGCTCGCGCACATTGACAAATTTGCGCACCCCGTCCAGCAACGCCGTATTGCCTTGCATCGTGCCGTCGCCCGTACCACCACCATTCGCATCGGCCTGTGCCAACGCCAACTTGGCTTGCTGCGTAATGTTCATAGCGGCAATCGCGTGTTGTCGAATGGCCTCCTGGTCAGTATCGCTCAATTCCGGGTAACGCTCGCGCACGATCTTGCCCATGCGCAACTGAGTCAGCTCCTCGGGCAGCGTGTTTTCCTTGTCGAACAGACCACGCTCCAACACGGTTTTGTCCTGCAAGAAACTGGTGACGACTTCGTTCAAATCTTCCTTGCAGATGCGCGTAGCCTCCGGGCTTTGCGGTGTCGTCAGCCCGTTGATCTCCACATGAATCTGGCCGGTGTCCTTGTTCACCCCGATGTTGTGGCCGCCGTCCTTGTAGCCTTCCTCACCGTAATCGAAGCCGCCCAATGGGCCGGTGTTTCTTGGCGTGAACTCGTAGCGCGGGGCCAGCACCTGTTCCATCAGCAGGCTGGCGGAAATGGCCTTGAGCATGTCGTTCACCGCCTCGGCCACAGCAGCCTGTTCAGCCGTAGGCTCGGCGATCAGGTTGGTGAAGCGCGCCCGTTCCTTGCCGTCGGCATCACGGGTGGCGCGGCCAATGATCTGCACGATTTCGGTCAGGCTGCTGCGGTAGCCAATGGTCAGCGCGTGTTCGCACCATATCCAGTCGAAACCTTCCTTCGCCATGCCCAGCGCGATGATGACGTCCACATGGTCACGGTTATTTTTCTGCGCCGGGTCTTTCAGCGCGGCCAGCACGCGGGAACGCATGGCCAGGTCGCTGTCGTCCACCAAGTCCGCCACTTTCAGGATACGGCCATCACCGGCCTGCACCAGATGGAAGCCGGTGGCCGGATCAACGCCTTTCCATTCGCCCAGACCGTGCATGATCTCGTTGACCTCGCGCTCCTTGTCTTTGAGACTTTCGCGGGCATTCACATTGGGAATATGAACGATGGTTTTCAGCGCCGGGTCCAACACCTTGGTGACGGCATCAACGTAAGGGCCTGTGTAGAAGAAATAGCCGATGTCCAGCGACTTGAGCCATTGGTAGCCATTGAGCTGCTCGTAGTAGGTGTAAGTGACCGTCTCAAATCTGGCCTCATCCGCTGGGGCCAGCACCGCCTCGCTGTCGCCACGGAAATAAGAGCCGGTCATGGCCACCAGATGTACCTTGTCACGCGCGATGAACGCGCCCAACTGGTTGCCAAGCTTGTTGTCGGGGCTGCTGGAGACGTGATGGAACTCGTCGATGGCAATCAGGCGGTTGTCGAACGCTGCGATGCCCAGTTCTTCCACCGCAAAGCGGAAGGTGGCATGGGTGCAGACCAGCGTCTGGTCGGCGCTATCCAGGAACTTGCGCACCGCGTCCACCTTGGATTTGGCCACGCGCGGCTCGTCCACGCCCGGCGCATTGCACAGGTTCCATTGCGGGGCCACCTGCCAATCCCAATAGAAGCCGAACTGGCTTAAAGGCTCATCGGCGAAGCTGCTGCCAATGGACCGCTCCGGCACCACAATGATGGCCTGCTGCAAGCCCTGGTTATTGAGCTTGTCCAGCGCGATGAACATCAGCGCGCGCGACTTTCCTGATGCCGGTGGTGACTTGATCAGCAGGTACTGCTCGCCGCGCTTGGCATAGGCACGCTCCTGCATGGCGCGCATCCCCAGCGCGTTGGCCTTGCTGGAGGCGCCAGTGCGCGCCGTGGTGATGGACACCGACGGCACGGTGTAGGCATTGGTGGGGTTGGTCACTGTGAATCGTCCTCCGTGGGTATGTCGCTGCCTGCCAGTTCGCGCTCAATCTGTTCAATACTGGGCAAGCTGGTTTGCAACTCGGCGGGCATGGATTCGAGCAGTTTGTATTCGGCAATACCCATAGGCTGACTCTTATCGCTCAAAGCGTATTCGGCCACCACCTTGTTTTTGCTCTTGCAGAGCAAGAGGCCAATGGTTGGGTTGTCATGCTCGCTTTTGATTTGGCGATCCACGGCGGTCAGATAAAACCCTAGCTGCCCCAGATGCTCGGGCTTGAACTTGCCACCCTTGAGTTCGATCACGACATAGCAGCGCAGCTTGATGTGGTAGAACAACAGATCGATGAAAAACTCGTCGCCACCCACGTCCAGCAGCACCTGCCGCCCGACAAACGCAAAGCCCGCGCCCAGTTCCAGCAGGAACTCAGTGACGTGCTTCACCAAGGCGTGCTCGATCTCACGCTCCTGCGCCTCGTCGGTGAGGCCCAGAAAGTCGAAACGATAAGGGTCTTTCAGCGACTCGCGGGCCAGATCGGACTGCGGCCCGGGCAGGCGAGCCTCGAAGTTGGTCACCGCCGTGCCGCTACGCTCCAGCAACCTGGTTTCGATCTGCATCACCAGAATGTTACGCGACCAGTTGTGCTCGATGGCTTTGGCCGCATACCAGCGGCGGGTTTCGGGGTCGGGCAATTTGTCCAGCAGCGCCAGTTGGTGATACCAGGGCAATTGTGCAAGCACCTCTTGCACAAATTCGGCATCCGGCCAGGCCTCGGCAAAGGCCCGCATGTACTTGAGGTTGCGGGGCGAAAACCCCTTCATCTCGGAAAAGGCGGTGCGCAAATCATGCGCCAGCCGCTCGATCACCTTCGCGCCCCAGCCCTGCTCGGCCTGCCGCGCCAGAATGTCGCGCCCGATCTGCCAGTACAGCAGCACCAGCTCGCGGTTGACCGCCAGCGTGGCACGCTGCTGGGCGGTGTGGATACGGCCTTTGAGATCGGCCAACCAGTCGGCATAACCCTCCGGTGGTGAGGTCAGGCTAATAGGCTTGTCGCTCATGCTTTTTCTCCCTTGTTCGTAACGACCCCCTCGCCCCGCTTGCGGGGAGAGGGTTCGGGAGAGGGGCGTTTGCCCGCCGCCGTCATCTTGGTATAAAGCTCAAACAGTTTTTCCAGCCGCTCGGTATCGTTCTTGAAGCGGCGGCCGATGTAGATACGCTCCAGCACTTCGTCGTTGCGCTCGTGGGCGTGGCGCAGGTTCTCCGGCATGGTGTCCGGGTCGTACAGGTCGGCGATGGTAGCGGGGAAATGCGCTTCGCGCGCCAGCAGAATGGCCTCGGCGCAGGCGGTCAGGTCGGCTTTGTTTTGCTCGGTGAGCAGCGGCACAGGGAAGGTGTTCCAGCCGAGCTTATTTCCGTATGAAAAATCAGTTCTGAGGCGCGAACAAACAGTGCCAATCCAGACAATGTGCATCTTGGACGCAATAAGCGCCAAGTTCCAAAGCGGCTCATCGTAAAGGGCATAGCATTTATCACCAATAATTGGTCCAGCTTGAAAGTAATCTACTGGAAGATATGGCCTATTTTCCGATGAAACGCGCGGAACAATAATTGCGCGTTCACCATTCTTCGCGGACATCTGAACGAAACGATGTGGCGTTGCAGCGTGCGAACGTGTGGATGACGCGTCACTAGCTGCACGGAAAGCCCTAACTCGATCCAAGATCGAGCCTATGGCCGCATTCTGTTTTGCAGCCTCCAATTGTTCATCTTCTATCCAAAGGCAGGCCCTTGGCTTTGAGTGGATCAACTCTTCTGAACCGAAAAACTCACGAATCAAGGACGCACCAACACCCTTGTCCGCAATAAGACTACGAGCTTCGCCTTTGGTAAAAAGGAGATTCCCTCCATCCTTGGCCATATTGCCTAGGTACATCATTCCGATGTCAGAAACCGGCGCACTTCTAGCGGAAACGACGACATTGGAGTTTGGCACCAAATAAGGGCCAATGACATCCACTTGTCGGGATTCGTTTTCAGAAAAAAGCAATGCGGGGCCAGCTTTTCCACCTGAGATGCCGACAATTACGACAGTTACGCCAGCCTTGTTGCTTGCCAAATTCGACCATTTAAAGGATTCATGGGCAAATGAAATGCGCATCCCCAAGTCGAAAACGAGGGGCCACAACAAAGCAACCTGCTCACCTTGGCAAATTGAATTTGTAGCGACAAGTCCCGCAGCACCATTGGTCGCTTTACAAAAATGAGCCGCCTTAATCACCCAGTTGGCGACATAATCTAACGAAGCGAAAGAACCTGGATAGGTTGAGAATACGAAGGATGTGTCGTCTTTCTCAAATTCACTTTGCTTATTCCGACCTTTGTACGGCGGATTGCCGCAGATATACGTCTCTCCGCCTTCATTCTTGAAATCGATTCCCGTCTGATCGAGTGAAGTACCGAATAAGTCATCACCGACCACCTTCACGCCCATGCGATGAGCATCCATCAGGTTCAACCAGTCCAACCGAAGGGCATTGTCGTTGATGATCCAGTTTTGCGCATCCAGTGGCAGAAACTCTGCCAGCGCATCCTTCTGCCCGCGATACAGCACGTCGCACTGGAACTCGGCAATGATGAGCGCAAGGCGCGCAATCTCCGCCGGAAAATCGCGCAGCTCGATGCCACGGAAATTAGTCAGCGGAATCTCACTGCCTAGATGCAGTTCTCCCCGGCGGCGGTTTATTTCCGCCTCGATCTCGCGCATCTGTTTGTAGGCGATGACGAGGAAGTTGCCGGAGCCGCAGGCCGGGTCAAACACGCGGATGCGCGCCATGCGTTTGCGCAGGTTCAGCAGCTTGATTTTGTTATCGCCCGCCTCATTCAACTGCGCGCGCAGGTCATCCAGGAACAAGGGGTTCAACACCTTAAGGATGTTGGGCACGCTGGTGTAGTGCATGCCCAATGCGCCGCGCTCTTCGTCATCGGCCACGGCCTGGATCATGCTGCCGAAGATGTCGGGGTTGATCTCTTTCCAGTTGAGGTTGCCTGCGTGAATCAGATAGGTGCGCGCCATACGGGTGAAGCGCGGCACGTCAGTGCTGCCGGAGAACAGGCCGCCATTCACATAGGGGAAACCGTTCGCCCAGTTCGGCAAACGGGGCTGGGCGCTAACGCCCCCTCTCCCCAACCCCTCTCCCGCGAGGGGAGTGGGGCTTTGAGTGGCGCGCTCGGCCACCTTGATGTTCATGGCGCGGAAGATGGCTTGCAGCACCTCGTGGGTGTTGCTGCCGTCGCGCTCGCTCATCTGCTCGATGGTGTGGGTGAACAGGCCCTCGCCGTTGAAGATGTCGGTGTCTTCGGCAAAGAAACAAAACACCAGCCGCGCCATGAAGTGGTTCATGTCGGCGCGGCGTTCGTCCTTGGCCCAGTCCGGGTTCTCGCGCAGCAGCTCGACGTACAGCTTGTTCAGCCGCCCGGTGGCGCGCACGTCGACGGGGTTGTCCTTGATCTCCTTGATGGTGGAGATACCCGCCAGCGGCAGGAAGAAGCCGAAATGGTTGGGGAAGTCCAGGTAGGTGCAGGCGATGGTTTCGCCACTGGTCAGCTCCTCGGCCTCCATAGTCTGCCCGTCGGTGGCGAGGATGAACTTGGCCTTGGCTTTTGTAGTGGCTGGGCTGGCGCGTAACGCCTTGAGGATTTCGCCTACAGTGCCAGCTGCGCATACGGCGATATGGATGTTGTTGCGCTGGAGCACACCACCCGGCACATCCGAAGCATTGTTGTTGCCGGTACGCAGGCGCTTGAGTGCCGTGTCCTTATTGCCGAAAGCGGCCAGGAACGCAAATGGGAACTCCGCCGCATCGAAGGGCTGAAGGGCCAGGTCCGATATGGCTTCTTCGATTTCTACTGCATTCATATTTCTACTGCACTCATGGGGCATCTTGCCTGTGTGATTTTTTCCCGCTCGTATCCGTCCGTTGCTCTGTGACTGACGTGGCACTGCAGGGGGTCATTGTAAATGGTTGCCCGTGAGACCTCGTCAGGTCAAGTCGAAGTCCACGGGTAGTCACGGGCAGCGGGCAGCCATGCGCCCCTCATGGTGACCACGAAATCGCGCAGAATTCTGCCGCCATCGCCGGTAATCCACCCGCCCTCTCCACCTCGACTTTCCGGCCCATCCCAGCTGTCAGGCCAAGTGCTCCCCCGCCGCTTCCACAAGGCCATTTGGGTAACGAACAGCGGGCAGTGCTGCTCGATAATCCGGTAAAGCAGCGTTTGTTCGGGCCGTTGGCGCTCATAACGGGCAGCGCCCTATCCGGGCCGGCATTCCTTGCCGCCGTAGCCATGATCTGCGTCCTTGCGAAACGGTATAGGCATACAGCTTATCGCCTGACCGACAGACCTGCCAAGTCGGTACCGACGCGTCGTGACCCGGCCGCATGCATGAGCTGACGCTGGAGATATGTGATTGATGGGTTTGCGCAACGCAGGCTCAAAAGCAAGCCGCATGAAGTTAGCCAAGAGCTCTCCAATTAACCACTGCAAGTGCAGCCTCAATATGAGGCTGGTCGTTTCCAGATACGCATATTCTGGGATCATCCGCATCTCTGGCAAAAACACTATAACGAGCATCTAGCGATACTTGATTGCCGTGATCGTGAATTTCCACGATAACTTGGTGATCTCCACCGTCTTGTTTACGATGAGTGCATTCAAAAAAAGTCACTTGAGATGCATTAGAGATCTCGCCTCTTCTAGAATTCAGATTATTGATAATTTCAGCATTTGTCATCAGAATCTCCTGAGCGTTATTAAGATCACGAACATTGGTATGTTTTTCAAAAAATCAAAGCATTCTGAACACATTCCGCTCATCGGCACCGAGTGCCTCACCGGTGGCAACCTGATCAAACACCTACCGCCAGCGACGGATCAGGAATCCAGCTTCTTCTTCAGCAAGTCGTTGAGCTGGGCCGGATTAGCCTGTCCCTTGCTCGCCTTCATGACCTGGCCGACGAAGAAGCCGAACAGCTTGTCCTTGCCGGCACGGTAGTCGGCCAGCTGCTGCGGATTCTTGGCCAGGATGCCGTCGATGAGGGCCTCGATCGAACCGCTGTCGGTGATCTGCTTCAGGCCACGCGCATTAATAATTGCATCGCAATCGCCCTCACCATCCCACATCGCGGCGAAGACCTCCTTGGCGATCTTGCCGGAGATCGTGTTGTCAACGATGCGGGCGATCAGGCCACCGAGCATTGTCGCCGTGACCGGTGACTGGTCGAGCTCGCGCGCTTCGCGGTTCAAGGCGCCCAATAACTCGCCGCTGACCCAGTTGGCGGCCAGTTTCGCGTCGCTGCCCGGCGCCTTGGCGACGCGCTCAAAATAGTCTGCCAGCTCGCGGCTCGCGGTCAGGATCGTTGCATCGCGTGACGTCAGGCCATATTGATCGATGAAACGCTGGCGCTTGGCGACCGGCAGCTCCGGCAACGACTTGCGCACCCACTCTATATATTTATCATCGAGCTCGACCGGCAACAGGTCAGGATCGGGAAAATAGCGGTAATCGAAGGCCTCTTCCTTGCTGCGCATCGAGCGGGTCTCGTCACGTTCGGCATCATACAGCCGGGTCTCCTGCACCACCTTGCCGCCGCCTTCTATTAATTCGATCTGGCGCGCAATCTCGTGATTGATCGCGCGCTCGATGAAACGGAAGGAATTGAGGTTCTTGATCTCGGCGCGGGTGCCGAGCTTTTCCTGCCCCAGCGGCCGCACCGACACATTGGCGTCACAACGGAACGAGCCCTCCTGCATATTGCCATCGCAGATATCCAGATAACGCACCAGCGCATGGATCTTCTTCATATAAGCCACCGCCTCTTTGGCGCTGTGCATCTCCGGCCCTGACACGATCTCGATCAGCGGTGTGCCGGCACGGTTCAGGTCGATACCGGTCAGGCCGTGAAAATCCTCGTGCAAGGATTTACCGGCGTCCTCTTCAAGGTGGGCACGGACGATGCCGATCGTCTTCGTCGTCCCATCCTCGAGCTCGATCTCCATACTGCCGTGGGCGACGATCGGCAGCTCGTATTGACTGATCTGGTAGCCCTTGGGCAGATCGGGATAAAAATAATTCTTGCGCGCAAACACCGAGCGCGGCGTGATCTGCGCATCGATCGCCAGGCCGAACTTGACCGCCATCCGCACCGCCTCGCCATTCAGCACCGGCAACACACCGGGCAGACCGAGGTCGACCGCGCAGGCCTGGGTGTTGGGCGCCGCGCCATAGGCGGTGGCGGCGCCGGAGAAGATCTTGCTGCGGGTCGCGAGCTGGGCGTGGATCTCCAGACCGATGACGGCTTGCCATTCCATAATATTTACCTTGTACTGTTCACAGCTTGTTGAAAAACACCTAGACGGCGCCATGCTGCGTTGAAAAATGGCTCAAAATGCTCATTTACTAGCGTGTAAACTGCGCTTTTTCGCCATTGTTCGCCTTGCCTGGCATCCGCCGATGCGTTTTTCAACAAGCCGTTAATGGTCGCGCTGATCATTTGGCGTATGCCTGCGGTATCTGGCGATGCCAGGTCGTGACCCGCTGATACTGATGAGCGACGTTCAACAACTGCGCCTCGGAAAAATAATTGCCGATCAGCTGCAGGCCGACCGGCAGGCCTTCAACAGGACGTACCGGCATCGACAGCGCCGGCAGCCCGGCCAGGTTGACGGCGATGGTGTAGATGTCCGACAGATACATCGCCAGCGGATCGCTGGTCTTGTCATTGAGCCGGAAGGCGGTGGTCGGCGCCGTCGGCCCGAGGATGACATCGACCTGCTGGCCGTCAAACACCCGGCGGAAATCGTCGCTGATCAGCCGCCGTACCTTCTGGGCCTGCAGGTAATAGGCGTCATAATAACCGGCCGACAGCACATAGGTGCCGACCATGATGCGGCGCTTGACCTCGGCGCCGAAACCCTCGCCGCGTGAACGTTTATACAGATCCATCAGATCCACAGCATCCTGGCAGCGATGGCCAAAGCGCACGCCGTCAAAGCGCGACAGGTTCGATGAACACTCGGCCGGCGCGACGACATAATAGGCCGGCACCGCATAACGGGTATTGGGCAGCGTGATGTCGACCGTCTCGGCGCCGAGCTTGCGGTAGGCGGCAATGGCGGCAGCGATGGCATCATGCACACCCTTGCTGAGCCCGTCACCGAAATATTCCTGTGGCACCCCGATACGCACCCCGACCAGCGGCGATGTATTATCCGAATTATCCAGCGCCGCACGGTAATCCGGCAGGTGGCGATCCAGACTGGTCGAGTCGCGCGGGTCGAAACCAGCCAGCGCCTGCAGCAGCAATGCAGCATCCTCGGCGCTCTGCGCGATCGGTCCGGCCTGATCGAGGCTGGAGGCAAACGCGATCATGCCGTAGCGCGACACCAGACCGTAGGTCGGCTTTAGACCGGTCAACCCGCACAGCGCCGCCGGCTGACGGATCGAGCCGCCGGTATCGGTGCCGGTCGCGATCGGCGCCAGCCGCGCCGCGACCGCCGCCGCCGAGCCACCGGATGATCCGCCCGGCACCCGGTCCAGATCCCACGGGTTCCGGACCGGGCCGTAATAACTGGTCTCGTTCGACGAGCCCATCGCGAACTCGTCCATATTGGTCTTGCCGAGCATCACCATGCCGGCGGCATTCAACCGCTGCACCGTCGTCGCATCATAGGGCGCGATGAAGTTGTCGAGCATCCTCGATGCGCAGCTGGTGCGCACGCCTTCTGTACAAAAAATGTCCTTCTGTGCCAGTGGAATCCCAGTCAGCGGCCCGGCCTGGCCGGCGGCGATCCGCCGGTCGGCCTCAGCCGCCGCCGCCAGCGCCTGCTCTGTGGTGACGGTGATGAAACTGTTCAGCCTGCGATCGTGAGCGGCGATCCGGTCCAGAAAATGCCGGGTCAACTCGACGCTGGAAACCTTTTTGCTGTGCAGCGCGTGTGATAATTCAGCAACGGTGGCGGTATGGTAGTTTGTCATATATCCTGCGTAATCACTCGATGACCTTGGGCACCAGATACAGACCGGCCTCGCTGTGCGGGGCGATGGCCAGGAAACGGTCGCGCTGATCGGCCTCGCTGACCACATCGGGCCGCAGCCGCTGCGCCACATCGAGCGGATGGGCCATCGGCAACACCTGCCCGACATCGGCGAGCTTCAGCTCTCCAACCAGCGCCAGGATCGCAGACAGGCTGTTCTGATACGCCGGAATCTCGTCACCGCTGATCTGCAACCGCGCCAGATGGGCAATCCGTTCGACGTCCGTGTGTTCTAATGTCATGCAGTCTCCGGCCGATAGTGGCAACGTAAGCGGGCAATTTACCACATTTGATATATTGCCCAAAATAGCAACCGTTGTTACTCTAGCAACGCAAATTCACCAGCGGGTATATTAAAGTATGTTCAAAAAACTGCGTGGCATGTTTTCCAATGACCTGTCCATCGACCTGGGCACCGCCAATACACTGATCTATGTCCGCGGCAAGGGGATCGTGCTCAACGAGCCATCGGTGGTTGCGATCCGCCAGGAGGGTGTCGGCGGCCAGCGCTCAGTGGCCTCGGTCGGCGCCGACGCCAAGATCATGATCGGCCGGACACCGGAGAACATCAAGGCGATCCGCCCGCTGAAGGACGGCGTCATCGCCGACTTCACCGTCACCGAAAAGATGCTGCAGCATTTTATCCGCAAGGTCCATGAAAACCGCTTCCTGCGTCCCAGCCCGCGGGTGCTGATCTGCGTGCCGTGCGGCTCGACCCAGGTCGAACGCCGCGCGATCAAGGAATCGGCGGCCGGCGCCGGCGCCCGTGAGGTGTTCATCATCGAGGAGCCGATGGCGGCCGCGATCGGTGCCGGGCTGCCGATCTCCGAACCGACCGGCTCGATGGTGCTCGACATCGGCGGCGGCACCACCGAGGTCGCCGTGATCTCACTGAATGGTATCGTGTATTCCGCCTCGGTGCGCATCGGCGGCGACCGTTTTGATGAGGCGATCATCAACTACGTGCGCCGCAATTACGGCACGCTGATCGGCGAGACCACCGCCGAGATGATCAAGAAGGAGATCGGTTCGGCCTACCCGGGCAACGAGATCCGCGAGATCGAGGTCCGTGGCCGCAACCTGGCCGAGGGTATCCCGCGCACCTTCACGCTGAACAGCAATGAGATCCTCGAGGCGCTGCAGGACCCGTTGTCCGGCATCGTCGGCGCCGTCAAGACTGCGCTGGAACAGACCCCGCCGGAGCTGGGCGCCGACATCGCCGAACATGGCATGGTGCTGACCGGCGGCGGCGCCCTGCTGCGCGATCTCGACCGGCTGCTGGCCGAAGAGACCGGGCTGCCGGTGCTGATCGCCGACGATCCGCTGACCTGTGTCGCCCGCGGCGGCGGCAAGGCACTGGAGATGATCGACGAACACAACGGCGATGTCTTCAGCGCCGAATGATCCAGGGACATGGTGCCAACATCATCCTGAGTGATGCCATGGCTGTCATCCCCCCCGCCTGCCGTGATGAGGTGTTCCGATAAAAGCGTTATTTGTACAGGGCCCGTCGGCCGTCGTCCGCCTGCTTGGTCTGACGCTGGTATCGATCGCGCTGATGACGGCCGATCACCGCTATCACTATGCCAATCAGGTCCGCAGCGTCCTGTCACTGATCGCCTACCCGATACAGGCACTGGTCAACATGCCTGCGGCCACCGGCTCCTGGCTGTCGGAGAGTTTTGCCAGCCGCCATGAACTGCAGGGCGAAAACCTCCGTCTGCACGATGACAACCTGGCATTAAAGGCCCGCTTGCTGCAGGTCGAGGCGCTGGAGGTCGAGAACCGGCGCCTGCGCACACTGCTTGGATCATCGTTCCGGGTCGGTGAAAAGACCCTGATCGCAGAACTGATGGCCGTCGACATGGCGCCGTTTTCCCAGCAACTGATCCTCAACAAGGGCAGCAGCGATGGGGTATTTGTCGGCCAGCCGGCACTGGACGCCGACGGCCTGTTCGGCCAGATCGTCCACGTCGGCCCGCTGTCCAGCAGCGTGATGCTGATCACCGACCCCAATGCCGGCACCCCGGTCGAGGTCAATCGCAACGGCCTGCGCACCATCGCCAATGGCATCGGGCAGATCGACAGGCTGGAGCTGACCCATATCCCGAACAATTCCGATATCGAACCCGGCGATCTGCTGGTCACCTCGGGACTCGGCGGCCGTTTCCCGCCCGGTTATCCGGTGGCCAAGGTCACTGAGGTCACGCGCACACCGGGACAGCCGTTCACCCAGGTCTATGCCGAACCTACCGGCAAACTCGGCCAGCGTCGTGAGGTATTGCTGATCTGGCTCAGCAGCACCGAGCCAGCGGGCGCCATGACACCATCACCAGCGACAGGACCCGCACCGTGATCGGCCTGTTCTTTCAACGCGGCGCCATGGCCATTGCCACCACCTTTCTATTGGCTTACGTACTGACCATCGTGCCGTTACCGAGCTGGCTGTCGACGGTCCGCCCGGAATGGGTGGCGCTGGTTATCATCTACTGGTGCATGGCATTGCCTGGACGCATCGGCATCGGCACCGCCTGGCTGAGCGGCCTGCTGCTGGATGTGCTGACTGCCGGACTGCTGGGCCAGCATGCGCTGTCTTTTGCGCTGATTGCCTTTATCACCATACAACTCTATCAGCGGCTGCGGCTGTTCCCGCTGTGGCAACAGGCGCTGACCGTGCTGCTGATGGTCATCCTGCATCTGATGATTATTATGTGGATCAAAGGGGTGACGGGTGCCACGGGTGAAAACTGGTCGTACTGGCTGCCTGCGGTCAGCAGCATGCTGCTGTGGCCGGCGGTGTTCATAACACTCAGAGAAGTCAGAAGACGCTACAATATTAAATGATGCGGCGGCGCTCACATGAGCACGACTCGTCATCAACCGCCAGCTGATCCAGGTACGTTATGAGTTCCACCATCAAGGACCATATCCGCGAAAGCCGCGCCTTCAATGAGCGGGCCGCGATCATTCTTGGCCTGGTGGTCACCGCCACCCTCATCCTGTTCATACGGCTGTTCTATCTGCAGATCATCAGCTATGAACATTTCATCACCCTGGCCGAAAACAACCGCGTTGCCATCATTCCGACCCCGCCCACCCGCGGCCTGATCTATGACCGCAATGGGGTATTGCTGGCCCAGAACACCCCGTCCTTCAGTCTCGACATCATTCCGGAACGCGTCACTGACCTGAAGCTAACCATCAGTGAACTGACAAAGATCATCAGCATCAGCGCCGAGGACCTGACACGCTTCAACAAGGAACTCAAACAGAAGAAACCCTTCATGAGCATCTCGTTGCGTTATAACCTCAACGAGGACGAGGTTGCGACCTTTGCCATCCACCGCTACCGTTTCCCCGGTGTTGAAGTTGAGGCGCAGCTGATCCGGCACTACCCGTTCGGCGGCCTCGCCTCACACACCGTGGGCTATGTCAGCCGCCTTGATGAAGAAGACCTGAAGGTACTCGACGCGCCGAACTACCGGGCCACCCGCTTCATTGGCAAGGCCGGCATCGAGAAATTCTATGAGGGGGTGCTGCACGGCACCACCGGCTATAACCATGCCGAGACCAATGCCGCAGGCCGCAGTCTGCAGATATTAAAACGTGATCTGCCGACGCCGGGACAGAACCTCTACCTGACCGTGGATTCACGGCTGCAACAGATCGCCGAAACCGCAATGGGGGGGTTCCGCGGCGGCGTCATCGCCATCGACCCGCGTAATGGTGACGTACTGGTCATGGCCAGCATGCCCACCTTCGACCCCAATCTGTTTGCCGCCGGCATCGATAGCAAGACCTACCACGACCTGCAGGCCTCGCCTGATATCCCGTTGTATAACCGGGCCCTGCAGGGACGCTACCCGCCGGGCTCGACGCTGAAACCCTTCATCGGGCTGGCCGGCCTTGAAAACAACAGCGCCAAGGTTGAAGGCGCAACGTTCTGCCCCGGCTGGTATACGCTGAAGGGTGACTCCCATCGCTACCGTGACTGGAAGAAGGAAGGGCACGGTTATATGACGCTGGACAGCGCCATCACCCAGTCCTGTGATATCTATTTCTACGATCTCGCCCTCGACCTCGGGATCGACAAGATGCACGACATCCTCAGTCGCTTTGGCTTTGGTGCACGCACCGATATCGACATGGTCAGCGAGACCTCCGGATTAATACCATCACGTGACTGGAAACGCCGCGCCCGTCATCAACCGTGGTTCCCCGGCGAGACGCTGATCACCGGTATCGGCCAGGGTTATACCCTGGTCACGCCGATTCAGCTGGCCACCGCGGTCAGCACCATGGCGATGAAGGGACAGCGCATGCAGCCGCGCCTGGTATATGCCTTCCAGGATTCCGCCTCCAGCAGTATCAGCCTGCTTGAGCCGGTCAAGAAAGAACCGATCAAGCTCAGCAACCCGGCCTACTGGGATCAGATCATCGCTGCGATGACCAATGTCGTACATGGCCCGCATGGTACTGCGCAAGGCATCAGCCGTAACCTCCCGTTCAAGATCGCAGGCAAGACCGGCACTGCCCAGGTATTTGGCATCAAGCAGAATGAGAAATACAATGCAAACCAGATCTCGGAGCGCTTGCGCGACCATGCATTGTTCATCTCGTTTGCGCCGGCCGACGACCCCAGGATCGCCATCGCCGTTGTTGTTGAAAACGGTGAACACGGCGCCAGCACCGCCGCGCCGGTGGCCCGCAAACTGATCGAGGCCTATCTGATCAACAACACCCCTCCGGTCCCCCAGAATGGAGTGAAACCATGACCATGCTGCGCCATCGCGATCCGCCCCGCTGGGGTGACCGCCGCCGCCCGGCGTTACTGGTGCGCGGCCTGCACCTCGACGCACCGTTGATGATCGGTATCGGCCTGCTGTGTCTGATCAGCCTGGTGGTGGTGTACAGCGCCAGCGGGCAGGATGGAGGCCTGATCGCCCAGCAATTACTGCGCCTGCTGATGGCCTTTATGCTGATGGCGCTGATCGCACAGATCCCGCCCCACCACCTTGAGTTCTGGGCGCCGTGGTTTTACGGCCTGAGCCTGGGCCTGCTGTTTGCCGTCATGCTGTTCGGCGACGAAGGAAAAGGGGCGCAGCGCTGGCTGGACATTGGCGGTTTCCGCTTCCAGCCTTCGGAGATGATGAAACTGGCCTTGCCGATGATGGTGGCCTGGTATTTTGCCGACCACCAACTTCCCCCCAACAAAAGGGGCATCGCCATCACGCTATTGCTGATCGCCGTGCCCGCCGCGCTGATCGCCAGGCAGCCGGACCTGGGCACGGCGATGCTGATCGTCGCCGGCGGCCTGTCGGTGCTGCTGCTGGCGGGATTGCGCATCCGTCACATCATGTTTTTCGTCATGACAGGCGCGGCGCTGGCGCCGCTGGTGTGGTTCAACCTTCATGACTATCAGAAATCCCGCATCCTGAATTTCCTCGATCCGGAGCGTGACCCGCTCGGCACCGGTTATCACATCATCCAGTCCAAGATCGCCATCGGTTCAGGTGGTCTGTATGGCAAGGGCTGGATGAACGGCAGCCAGGCCCAGCTCGACTTCCTGCCTGAACAGTCCACCGATTTTATCTTTGCCGTGTTGAGCGAGGAATTCGGTCTGATCGGGGTGTTGCTGCTGCTTGCCATCTACCTGTTCGTCATCTCGCGCGGGCTGTATATCGCCACCCAGGCCCAGGATACCTTTGCCCGGCTGCTGGCGGGTGGCCTGATCCTCAGCTTCTTTGTCTACATGTGTATCAATATCGGCATGGTCACCGGACTGTTGCCGGTCGTTGGTGTGCCGCTACCACTGATCAGTTATGGCGGTACGTCAATGGTCACACTGATGTCGGCCTTTGGTGTGCTGATGTCCATCCAAACCCACCGTCGCCTGGTTTCGACCTGAGGATCCAATCATGAACAAGACTCTCCTGGCCATCATCCCGCTGACGCTGGCACTGGCTACTGCATCCGGCCCAACCCGTGCGGAGGAACCGGCCGCCTCGCTGACCACGCCCGGCGCTGAAACGACGCCGGCCACGCTGCTGCAACGTCAAGATGTCCAGCAGTTTCTCAAGGAGATGGTCAAGAAACACGCCTTCAAGATGGATGAGCTGCAGCCATTGTTCGAGCAGGTCATGCTGCGGCCGGACATCATCGAGGCCATCACCCGGCCTGCCGAGGCCAAACCGTGGTATGAATACCGGAAGATCTTCATGACGGAGAAACGCATCGCCGGCGGTGTCGAGTTCTGGGATCAGCACCAGGATCTGCTGGCCAAGGCAGAACTGGAATACGGTGTGCCGGCAGAGATCATCGTTGCCATCATCGGTGTCGAGACCCAGTATGGCCGGCAGCGCGGTAAATACCGGGTCATGGATGCGCTGGCAACGCTGGCCTTTGATTTTCCGCCTCGCAGCCCGTTCTTCCGCAAGGAGCTGGAAGAATTCCTGCTGATGGCGCGCGAAGAACAGGTCGATCCGCTGGCACTGCTCGGCTCCTATGCCGGTGCGATGGGGCAGCCGCAGTTCATGCCGAGCAGCTTTCGCAGCTATGCCGTCGACTTTGACCAGGACGGCAAACGCGATCTGTGGGACACCCCAGCCGATGTCATAGGCAGCGTCGCCCATTACATGAAGACCCATGGCTGGGAAAAGGGACAGCCGATCGTCGTCGCCGCCAGTCATGACGCGCCACCTGCCGCCGAGCTGATCGCCAAAGGTCTCAAACCCCATGTCACGATCAAACACCTGGCCACCCTGGGTATCAAACCCCAGGATGAACTGCCGGCCAGCACCCGCGCTGCCCTCATCGAGTTGCAGCTGGCCGAAGGCAGTGAATACTGGCTGGGATTAAATAATTTCTATGTGATCACCCGCTACAATCGCAGCCCGTTGTATGCGATGGCGGCCATCCAGCTGGGCGCCGAGGTCAAGACACGGCGCCTGAGCAAGATCACACCCGCCCCGTAACATGCTGCGGCCTCGTCACGGCATGCGGACCCTGGCGGTGGCGGCATTGTATGTGCTGCTGACAGGCTGCGGTACGATCGGCCTCCAGGATGGGGCGCCATCCTTCGCCATCGATCCATCGACCATACCCGATGCCGTGCCCAGGGAAGAACCCCGCGCCGCCTACGGCAACCCGGAGTCCTACGTTGTTGCCGGTGAACGCTATCAGGTCCTGCAGGACAATAGCGGCTACCAGGAACGCGGTATCGCCTCCTGGTATGGCACCAAATTCCATGGTCGACGCACCTCGAGCGGCGAACCCTATGACATGCTGGCGATGACGGCGGCCCACCGCACACTGCCACTGCCCACCTACCTTGAGGTCACCAATCTGGCAAACCAGCGCACCGTCATCGTCAAGGTCAATGACCGGGGTCCGTTCAGCAGCGGACGGATACTCGATCTGTCCTATGCCGCCGCGGCCAAACTGGACATGCTTGGCAACGGCACCGCCGAGGTCACCCTCCGCGCCCTCACAGCACAACAACCCGCGCCGCAGGCGCCGGCTCAGCCCAGCGTGCTGGCCACCGGGACTGAGAGCGGCGCGGACGTGGATTCCCTGCCGGATAACGCTGGCATCTACCTCCAGGCCGGCGCCTTCCAGCAACGCGCCAATGCCGAACGGCTGCGCAGCCAGCTGGCCGGCCTGATTGATGAATCCAGCATACACATCACCGCCGCGCCACACGATCAGATCACCTACTACCGTGTCAGTGTCGGCCCGTTCTCGTCGCCTGATGAGGCCGCGACCTTTTCAGCCCAGCTGGACACCCTGGGCATCAGGCCGCTGCGTACCGAGTCGAATTGACCGGCGCCTGTATTCCCCGTCTGTTAGCCGCTACAATAGCCGGTAATTTCAGCCCCAAGGAGCATTGGTCACATGTCTGTCTGCTTTAATCCGTCACGCCGTTCGCTGATATCGCTGCTGATAGCAATCACCATGCTATGCGCGCTCGGGGCCGCGCAGGCCGGGGCCCAGCCGCTGATGCCGACCCCGCCCGCCATCGCCGGCAAGGGTTATCTGCTGGTGGACGCCAACAGCGGCTACACCATCGCCGGACTGAATGCCGATCAGCGCATGGAGCCGGCCAGCCTGACCAAGCTGATGACCGCCTACATTGTCTTTTCCGAGCTGCGTACCGGCACGATCAAGATTCAGGACCCGGTGCGGATCAGTGAATATGCGTGGAGGATGGGCGGCTCGAAGATGTTCGTCGAGGTTGGCACCACCGTCACGGTTGAAAACCTGCTCAAGGGCATGATCATCCAGTCCGGCAATGACGCCACGGTTGCACTGGCCGAACATGTGGCCGGCAGTGAAGAATCCTTTGCCGCGCTGATGAACAACTATGCCGCGACGCTGGGCATGAAGGGCACGCACTTCGTCAACAGCGAAGGCATGCCTGACCCCGATCACTACACCACGGCCCAGGACCTGGCGATCCTGACCCGGGCACTGATCCGCGAGTTTCCTGATTACTACAAGTTCTACTCGCAACGTGAATTCACCTATAGCAACATCACCCAGCCCAACCGCAATCTGCTGCTGGGCCGCGATCCAACGGTCGACGGTGTCAAGACCGGCCATACCGAAACCGCCGGCTTCAACCTGATCGCCTCCGCGGTGCGCAACAACATGCGGCTGATCTCGATCGTCATGGGCACCAAGAGCGAAGAGGCCCGCGCCCAGGAAAGCCAGAAGCTGCTGACCTACGGCTTCCGTTTCTTTGAAACACATCCGGTGCACAAGGCCGGCAAGGTGCTGACCACGGCCCGCATCTACAAGGGCGCACTGAAGGAGCTGCCACTGGGGCTGCAACAGGATCTGTACATCACCTTCCCGCGCGGCCGTTACAAGACCTACACGGTACAGATGACTGTCAACAAGGAGATCATCGCACCCATCGCCAAGGGTCAGGCGCTGGGAATCATCGAGGTCAAGATCGAAGGCAACACCATCACCAAACAACCGCTGGTGGCGCTGGCGGCCGTAGCACCGGGCGGCATCATCAAACGCATGTTCGACGAAATTGCCCTGATGCTGAATTAACGGCATATGGCCCAGATCTTTCTCAATGACAGATTCCTGCCCGCCGACCAGGCCTGCATCTCGCCACTGGACCGGGGATTTGTCTTTGGGGATGGTGTCTATGAGGTGATCCCGGCCTATGGTGGCCGGTTGTTCCGCCTTGAGGAACACCTGCGCAGACTGACCGACAGCCTGACTGCAATCCGGATGACGGCGCCGTTTGCCGCCGACCGCTGGCAGCAGATCCTCAATGAGCTGCTGCACCGCAATGGCGGGGGTGATCAGGCTGTCTACCTGCAGATCACCCGCGGTGTCGCGCCACGTGATCACCTGATACCGGCCGGCATACCACCGACGATCTTTGCCATGAGCAACCCGATCAAACCGGTTGCCGAGCAGCTCCGTGCCCAGGGCATCAGCGCGGTGGTGCTGGATGATATCCGCTGGCAATATTGCCATATCAAGGCTATCACGCTGCTGCCGAACGTGTTGCTGCGTCAGCAGGCGCTCGAGCTCGGCGCTGACGAGGCCTTGCTGATGCGCGACGGCCTGATCACCGAAGGCACGGCCTGCAATGTCTTCATCGTCAAAGATGGACAGTTATTGACGCCGCCCAAGAGTCAGTGGCTGCTGCCGGGCATCACCCGCGACCTGATCCTGGAGCTGGCGCAGACCCATGACATACCGCATCGGCAATGTGACATAGCCAGCAGCGATCTGCGCACTGCCGACGAGATCTGGGTCACCAGCTCGACCCGCGAGATCGTCGCGGTCACCCGCCTCGACAATCAGACGGTGGGCAATGGCCAGCCAAGCCCGTTGTATCACCGCATGAGCATGATCTTCCAGGACTACAAGCAGGCCTGCCGTGACGGCCGCGCCTCATGACGATGGCATGGCCAGCAACGATCACAGCCTGCTGACCTTCCCCTGCAGCTATCCGATCAAGGCCGCAGGTCACAGCGACGCGCATCTGCAGCAAACCGTGCTGGAACTGATGCAGCGCCATGTGCCAAACCTGACTGCGGCTGCACTGAGCAGCCGCCCAAGCAAGACCGGCCGTTATACCGCCATCACCATCACCTTTGAGGCCAGCAGCCGAGCGCAGCTGGATGCCATCTACCGCGACCTGCAGGCCTGCACGCTGCTGGTGTGGGTGCTGTAACCAATGGCTGCGACGGTCGTCGTGCGGCAACTTGGCCACGCCGAGTATCTGCCGGTATGGCAGGCAATGCAGGATTTTACCACCCGTCGTAGCGACGACACCGCCGACGAGCTGTGGATCGTTGAACATCCACCGGTGTTTACACTGGGCCGGGCCGGCAAGTCTGAACACCTGCTGGCCCCAGGTGACATCCCGGTGCTCCATGTCGATCGCGGCGGCCAGGTGACCTATCATGGACCGGGACAACTGGTCGTCTATCTGCTGCTGGCACTGCCACGGCATCAACTCGGCGTGCGCGCACTGGTCGATCTGATCGAACAATCGCTGCTTGAATTACTGGCGGGTTATGGTATCCAGGGTATAACCCGCAACAAGGCCCCCGGCATCTATGTTGCGGAGCACAAGATCGCGGCGCTCGGTCTGCGGGTACGCCGCGGCTGCAGCTATCATGGCCTGAGCCTCAATGTGGACATGGACCTGCAGCCATTTACCCGCATCAATCCCTGCGGTTATCCCGGGCTCAAGGTCACCCAGCTTGCCGATCTCAACGGCCCCCGCCACCTGGCCACCGTGGCCACAGCGCTGCTCGCCATTCTGACAACGCGGCTCGGATACGCTAAAATCTCCACCATCAACACCTTGCCCGGGCCGCTGCAGGATACCCCATGAACAAGACCCCTCCGGAACGTCCTGCCCGCCAGCGCGGCGCCGACAAGGTGGCGCGGATCCCGGTCAAGGTCGAAGTAACGACGGTCACGCCGCGCAAGCCGGCGTGGATCAAGGCCCGTGCGCCCAACAGCCCGCGGGTGCTGCAACTGAAGACCATCCTGCGCCAGCATCATCTGCATACGGTGTGTGAAGAGGCCGCGTGCCCGAATCTCGGCGAATGCTTCAGCAATGGCACCGCCACCTTCATGATCATGGGCGATGTCTGCACCCGCCGCTGCCCGTTCTGCGATGTCGCCCACGGCAAACCCGGCGCGCTTGATGATGCTGAGCCACAGCATCTGGCGCAGACCATCGCCGCGATGCAGCTCAATTATGTCGTCATCACCTCGGTAGACCGCGATGATCTGCGTGACGGCGGTGCTGGACATTTCGCCGCCTGCATCGCGGCGGTGCGTGCGCACTGCCCGCAGACCCGGATCGAAACCCTGGTACCTGATTTCCGTGGCCGCATGGGACTGGCGCTGTCGATACTGGCCACTGATCCGCCCGATATCTTCAATCACAATCTCGAGACCGTCCCGCGGTTGTATCGCCAGGTGCGCCCGGGCGCCGATTACACCTCATCGTTGCAACTGCTGCGTGATTTCAAACAGTCGTTCCCGGCCATTCCGACCAAGTCGGGGCTGATGCTTGGTCTGGGCGAGACCGTGGATGAAGTGATCGATGTGATGAAGGCCCTGCGCGCCCACCACTGCGAGATGCTGACGCTGGGACAATATCTGCAGCCCAGCAAACATCACCTGCCGGTGTCACGTTTTATCACACCGGCAGAGTTTACCGAATTGGCCGGGATCGCCACCGGGCTGGGCTTCACCCGCGTCGCCAGCGGCCCGATGGTGCGCTCGTCATACCATGCTGATCTGCAGGCCGATGGCCAACATGTCAGTTAAGACATTAACAGCCTGCTGAAGCCTCACCCTTATAACCGCCCGCGCTGATCGCGGCTGGTGAAACCCGTGAGCGGCGACGTCATGCCGCGGGTCAGCGCCATGACCTTGAACAGCTCACCCATCTCATGCGGCAGCGTCAGTTTCTTGATCTGCTGCGCCAGTTCCAGCTGTCCGCGCAGATCATCATCACTCACCTGCTCAGACAGCAGTTGCATCAAGCCGCAGTCCAGCAGAAAGTGGGCCTGACTGGTATAGCCGGCAACGGTCAGCCCATGCGCCACCGCGGCCTCGGCCACGGCCGTGAAATCGACATGGGCCGTGATGTCCTGCAATCCAGGCCACCATAACGCGTCATCATGGGCGCGATGACGGTAATGGCACATCAATGTGCCCGAGCAACGGTCCGGGTGATAATATTCGTGACGCGGGAAGCCGTAATCGATCAACAGCAGCGCCCCGCGCTCCAGACTTTCTGCCACGCTGGCCAGCCAGTCCTGCGCCGCCAGGTTGATCTCCGAGACATACTCATCGCCACTGAATGACCCGGCACATGTGGTGGTAATGACATTGATGGCAGCCTGCAACCGCGGCTCGGTCACCGCACCGTGGGCCCAGGCCAGCGTGCCGTGCACATCCAGCGCAACCCGCAGTTGCTGCGGGCCTTCCGCTCGCCAGTGGATACGATGTACCGGCATCGCATCGAGCACCTCGTTGGCCAGCATCACGCCCCGAAACGATGCGGGCAGGTGATCCAGCCAGCGTACCCTGTCCATCAGCTCAGGTACCCGTTGTGTCAGCAACTGTTGCTGACGCTGCCGCAAGTCGGCGCTGACATCAAGGATCAAATACTGGTCCGGCAACTGGCCGGCCTGTGACAGCGCCTGCAACATTTCCGCCGCCATCACGCCGCTGCCGGCGCCGAATTCAAGGATCGAACCGCCGCACTGTGCCAGCACCTCGGCACACTGCCGCGCCAGAGCGCGGGAAAACAGCGGCGAGATCTCCGGTGCCGTGACGAAATCCCCGGCCTGTCCCAGCTTGTCCGATCCCGCACTGTAATACCCCAAACCAGGGGCATATAATGCCAGCTCCATGAAGCGTGCAAACGGGATTGAACCACCGGAACGGCGGATCTCGTCAGCAATATACGCCACCAGCTGTTCACTCAGCCGCTGCGCCTCGACTGGAGGTGCCGGCAAGGCCGTGGAACTCATTTCACCGCCTCTGTTCTTCATCTATACTCTGACCACCACATACTCTCGACTACAGGGGCAACATGAATCATCAGCGGCCCGAATTACAGGGCAAGGTGGCGCTGATCACCGGCGCTGCGCGACGTGTCGGTGCCACCGTCGCCCGCGCGCTGCATCACCAGGGCATGAACCTGGTATTGACCTATCGCCGCTCCACCGCCGAGGCCCATGCCCTGCAACAGGAACTGCATCAGGCACGTGCAGATTCAGTACTGTTGATCCAGTCTGACCTGCTGCACACCGCCAAACTGGCCTCGACGATCCGCACCGCTCAGCAGGCCTGGGGGCGGCTGGACGTACTGATCAACAATGCGTCGAGTTTCTATCCGACCCCGATTGGATCCGTCACCGAAGAGCAGTGGGATGATCTGATGGGCAGCAACCTGAAGGCACCGTTCTTCCTGTCACAGGCCGCGGCCAAGGCACTGAAGGAAACCCGGGGCTGCATCATCAACATCACCGATATCCACGCCGAACGGCCACTGAAAACCTACAATGTCTACAGCACCGCCAAGGCCGGGCTGGCGATGCTGACCAAGGCCCTGGCCCGTGACCTCGGCCCCGAGATCCGCGTCAACAGTATTGCCCCTGGCGCGATCCTGTGGCCGGAACACGACCTCGACGAACTGACCAAACATCGCATCATTGCCCGCACCGCACTCAAGCGTCAGGGCTCCCCGGAAGACATTGCCCGCACCATCCTGTTCCTGATCTGTGATGCGCCCTATATCAGCGGCGAGATCATCAAGGTCGACGGCGGCCGCACACTGAACGACTGAAGACAGCGCGCAAACCTTACTCCGTCGCTACTGCAGCTGCCGGCAGCTCCCAGTCAAACTGCACCGGCCGCAATACCTGGCTGCCGCCATCAAAGGCCGCCCACATGTCGCGCAACCGTTTGCCGCTCATTGGATGACGACGCTCACCGGCAATCTCGGCCAGCGGCGCCAGCACGAATGCATAGCGGGTGATCTCCTCGCGCGGCAGACAGATGACATCATCCTTCAGGATCAGGTTGCCGTACAGCAGCAAGTCCAGATCCAGCGTGCGTGAGACAAAACGCTGGCGATTCCGCGTGCGGCCATGCTCGACCTCGATCTCCTGCAGCAGTTGCGCCACCGCCTGCACCCCGTCATCGGTCTCGAACCCGACCACCAGATTATAGAAGTCATCGCCGTCAAAACCTACCGCCTTGCAATCATAGACCGTCGACAGCGTGAGCTCCCCGAACTGCTCGCGTAACGCGGCAATGGCCGAACGAACATTTTTTTCCCGTTCGATATTGCTGCCAACACTGACGTATACGCTGACCATCACCCCTCCCCCTTGTGGCGCTCAATCATCACCCCGACGTCGGTGGCGCCGCGCAACGCCCCCT
The DNA here is from genome assembly GCA_016218365.1 of Gammaproteobacteria bacterium. GTDB lineage: Bacteria > Pseudomonadota > Gammaproteobacteria > SZUA-140 > SZUA-140 > JACREF01. The sequence continues at coordinate 191,178 of JACREF010000009.1, read as the reverse complement.
TCTTGTTGATACGCACACGCACCCAATCCACGGCAAATTCTGACAACACCACCCCGGCGACCCGTTCCGCCAGCGTCTCGACCAGCCGGCAATCGCAGGCACCGACATACGCAATCAGCCGCTTGGCCACCGCCTTGTAATCCAGGGTATCAGCTATCGCGTCACTGACCGCAGCCCTGCTGATGTCCACTGCCATATCCAGGTCGATGCTCACAGCCTGACTCACCCGGCGCTCCCAATCAAAGATACCGATAACAGTATCGATCTTCAGATCCCGCAGGTAGATGATGTCCTGATGCACTGTCCCGTCCTGTCGTGGGGTGATAAGATGCGCCCATTATAAGGCGAATCTGTGCCCACACCACATGGGCGCAGCATCAATGCAGCGGGGTTTGTTCACAGATGCTGGTGGCAGTCTCTTTCACGGTGCTGGCCTACCTGGCCGGCTCACTGTCGTCGGCCATCATTGTCTGCAAGCTGGCCGGCCTGCCCGATCCGCGCACCAAGGGCTCCGGCAATCCGGGCGCCACCAACGTACTGCGCCTGGGCGGCAAGAAGCTGGCTGCACTGGTATTGCTCGGTGACGCGGCAAAGGGCGCAATCCCGGTCATCCTGGCGCGGCTGTATGCCAGCAGCGACGTTGTGCTGGCCGCTGTCATGCTGGCGGCATTTCTCGGCCACCTGTATCCGGTCTTTTTTGCCTTCCGTGGCGGCAAGGGTGTCGCCACCGCTGCCGGCACACTGCTGGCGCTGTCACCACCACTGGGTCTGGCGCTGGTCGCAGTCTGGCTGACGACCAGCCTGATATTCCGGATCTCATCGCTGGCGGCACTGATTGCAACATTGTCCAGCCCGCTGCTCGGCTGGTATCTGCTCGACGGCCGCTTGGTCCTGGTGACCACGCTGCTGGTGATGTCGGGTCTGCTGCTGTGGCGACACCGTTCCAATATCCGCAATCTGCTGCAGGGTGCTGAACCCCGCATCGGTCGAAAAAAGCCCCGCCAGGGCAATCAACCCGGCGGCCGCGACACCTGATCCAGCGGCCAGCGGGCACGCCCGGTAAATCCGGGTCCATCACATTCCCCTGCCATCAACCGCTGGCAACCGGCATAGGCAATCATCGCTCCATTATCGGTACAGAACTCTGGCCGCGGATAATGAACGCTGCACCCCTGCTCTGCGGCCAGCTGCTGCATCTGCTGGCGCAGTGCCTGATTGGCGCCCACCCCGCCGGCTATCACCAATGACCGCAAGCCGGTCTGCTGCAATGCCCGCCGGCACTTGATGACCAGCGTGTCGACGACCGCCTGCTGAAAGGCCAGTGCAATGTCGGCCCGCAAGCTGTCATCGCGCTCCCCGTCCCGCCATGTCGTCAGTGCCCGGGTCTTCAGTCCGCTGAAGCTGAAATCCAGTCCCGGCCGATCGGTCATCGGCCGCGGAAATTCAAATCGACCCGCGCTGCCAGACCGGGCCAACCGTTCCAGCGCCGCGCCGCCCGGATACCCCAGTCCCAACAGCTTGGCGGTCTTGTCAAAGGCCTCCCCGACCGCATCATCGACCGACTCCCCCAGCACCTGATACTGCCCGAGCCCGCTGACCTCGATCAGCATGGTATGGCCCCCGGACACCAGCAGCGCCAGAAACGGATAGCGCGGCGGGTTTGCCTCCAGCATCGGCGCCAGCAGATGCCCCTCCATATGGTGGACCGCCACCGACGGGATGCCCAGGCTCCAGGCCAAGCTGCGACCGACCGCAGCCCCCACCAGCAGGGCCCCGAGCAGACCCGGCCCGGCGGTGTAGGCCACCCCGGACAACATGGATTTGCTGACCGCTGCCTTCGTCAGCACCTCATCGATCAGCGGGATAAGCTTGCGTACATGGTCTCGCGATGCCAGCTCCGGGACGACCCCGCCATACTCGGCGTGCAATGACACCTGACTGAACAGCGCCTCCGCCATCAGCCCCTGCGCTGAGTCATACACCGCCACACCGGTCTCGTCACATGAGGACTCGATGCCCAGTACCCGCCACTGCCTGTGTTGATTGTCCACCCGCGCCCCATTCGTGAGGAGAAAATTCCGATTGTTATTATCGAAAACCACTGCCAAATGTAATACAATGTGCGACAGCAGGATCCTCAAGGGTCCCGCTGCCGTGCCGAAGTAACCCATGGCAACCAGCCGGCTGATTTCAGGGCAAAACTGCTGAAGTCCGCTGCGCCAGATGCCGGGCCTTTTTGCTAACCAACTGACGGTATTTCAGTCCATGACGACAATCGCAATCGAGGTCAGCAAGCTGACCAAAGTATACCCTCCTGACCTCAAGGCCGTGAACGATTTGAGTCTGCAGGTCATGGAAGGAGAGATCATGGCCTTGCTCGGCCCCAATGGCGCCGGCAAGTCGACGACAATACGCATCCTCTCGACACTGTCCGGCTTCGACGACGGCAAGGCCGTGATCAGCGGCATCGATGTCGACAGGAATCCCGAACAGGTCCGTCAGGCCATCGGTGTTGTAGCACAGCAAACCGGTGTCGACTACTTCATGACCGGCCGCGAAAACATGGTGCTACAGGGTCACCTGTACAAGATGGACACCAAGGTCATCCATGAACGGGTCGAGGAGCTGGCGGACTATTTTGAATTCAAGAAGAGCCTGGACAAGATGGTCAGCACCTATTCCGGGGGTATGCGCCGCAAGCTGGACATCGCCACCGCACTGATCCATCGCCCCAAGGTGCTCTTTCTCGATGAGCCAACGTTGGGCCTGGACATCCACAGCCGCAAGATCCTGTGGCGCTATATCGAGGAACTGAACAGCAAGTTTGGCCTGACCATCCTGCTGACCACGCATTATCTGGAGGAGGCCGACAGCCTGTCGGACCGCGTGGCCATCATCAATGCCGGCAAGATCCAGGTCATCGGCACATCGGATGAACTGAAAAACAGCATCCACGGTGACTCCGTCAAACTCAGTTTTGACAGCGCCGGGCAAAATGAAAAGGCCTATGCGGCCCAGCTCAAGCAACTTGATTATGTCACTCACATCACCTGGGAAGGCAATAACCTGTATATCTATGTAGACGACGGCGCCAGCCGTGTCGCAAAGATCATGGAACAGGCCGGACACCATCAGGTCACGATCAAGACCCTGTCGCTGGCACGCCCGACCCTGGATGATGTCTTCCTCAAATACACCGGCACCAGCATGCTGGAGAAAAAGGATGATGAGGGTCAGGATGAGTGGTGGAAACAATGGGCCGGCAAGGGTGGTGGTGGCAACTGGAAGAAGTGGGCCGGTGACGGGGAGGATGAAGCCGGTGATGGCTCAGCCTGGCAAGGCAATGAATGGGTCAACCCCGATGGCACCCAGAAAACCGACTGGGGCAATGACCCGAACTGGCAGGGCAACGAGTGGGTCAACAAGGATGGCAAACCCAAGGAACAGCCCGCTGCCACGCAGACCAAGGAACAATGGCAAGGCAACGAATGGGTCAGCCCCGATGGCAGCCAGAAGGGCGACTGGGGCAAGGACCCGAACTGGCAAGGCAATGAATGGGTAGACCCGAGCGGCAAACCCAAAGCTGACTGGCAAGGAAAGCCGCAACAAACCACTGACAGCACGCCCGACAACTGGAAGGGCAATGAATGGGTCGATAAAGAAGGCCAGCAACAGGGCGACTGGGGCAAGGATCCGAACTGGCAAGGCAATGAATGGGTGGACAAGGACGGCAAGCCAAAAAAAGATGACTGGAAAGGCTGACCGGTCCACTCAACCCAACACTCAGGAGAACACGCGTGATTTCCGATACCTGGTATCTGTTCAAGAAATACATGACCATCACCCTGCGCATGCCGCTGTGGTCATTATTCACCCTGATCCAGCCGATGATCTGGCTGGTCATCTTCGGCCAGCTGTTTGGTGCCTTCGTACAAAAGTCTGATGGCAATTATGTCGACTTCATGGTCCCGGGTATCCTGATCATGACGGTACTGTTTGGTTCTTCGTGGTCAGGCGTCAGCCTGCTGCGCGAGATCTCCTCTGGCACCGTGGACAAGATGCTGGTGGCGCCGGTATCACGCGTTGCCATCGTCCTGAGCCGGGTACTCCATTCCGCGGTCCAGGTGCTGGCGCAAACACTGATCATCCTGATTGTTGCCTGGTCAATGGGTTCAACGATCTCGATGAACCCGATCAATATCCTGCTGGGTCTGCTGATTGTATTTCTGCTCGGCATCGGTTTTGCGGCCATCTCCAATGGCTTTGCCATCACGCTGCAACGTGAAGAGCCCTTGGTCATGATAGGCAACCTGATGACGCTGCCGCTGATGTTTTTCTCGTCGGCACTGGTCCCGGAGCAGTTTATTCCCAAGTGGATTCAGTATATCTCTGTGATCAATCCGATCAGTTATGCCGTCGATGCGGTACGCGCCATCCTGACCACACCGGTAGACAGCCATCTGTTCATCAAGGGGTTGATCCTGATGTCGATCTTTGCAACCGCAACATTAATATGGGCTGTCACTGCCTTCAAGGCATTGCGCGACTGATACAATCCTGATGCTGGCGGCGCGCGTACAACACCAAGCAAGGGCCGCGCCCGGCCGCACAACGCACCCGATGACCCTTCTGGGGCAGGGAGATCATGATAACAGCCCGGAAAGAGCTGTTTGCTGCAGCATGATTAAAACCCCATCACCATACCTGTTGACAGGGTGGTCGCGTTATAACTTCCCAACGAAAAGCTCTGCTGTCCCTGGATGACATTCTGAGGCGATAGCGAGAAGCCCACCGGTAGATCAGATTGGTTAATAACCAAGGATAGGTTTACATAAAAACGCAGCCTCCCTCGGAAACTATATGATCCACTCAGGTCCAGCCCATGATGATCATTGGTCCGATACTGTTTGTACTTGGTATATGAATCCGGATATCCATACAATATCTTGGCATAGCTATAACCCGCCTTGCCGACAATACCGGCCTGAAAGGCATGCTCAATCCCCAGCGTAATGCCATATGAAGTGTTAGCGTAATCAGTTCCCTGATTATATTTGTTATCAGAAATGGAATAGTCATAGGAAGCCTCAATGCTGTCGCTGCTTCCAACAGACTGGTTCAAAGAAAGGTTAATAGCAGTAACATAGGCGCTCAATGCCGGAGTGGCTATATTCTCAGAATCGGTCCTTGCAAGATTAATGGACACCGTAGCAAGTCCTTTTTTCAATCCAGTTGGATTATATACGACAGGCAGGTATAGACTCCTCTGACCACCAAGGCTTGCCGACACTGACTCCATCAAACTGTGCTGATCAAGGACCCCGCGTGACAGATTATGCGTCAAGCCAGCATTAAACTTGAATCCATACCATTCACTTGTCGCAGCACTCAATGAGCTTACCGAATTAAAATAATCATACTGACCAACATGATAACTGGTATAACTTGGCGACAGCGCCATCCTCCACTTAACGCCGTTTTCATCCTTATAGTTATACCCCATATTGAAGGCAAGATCAGAGCGCAGATCACTCTCTTTGTGTTTGCTTAGACTAACGTTATCAGTAACACCTAGTGAATAGCTGAAACTACCGCTCAGCCCCATCAGCATTCTCTCCACCACATCAACGCGGTCGACCACCATCATTCTATACTCATCCCCAAGCTCTTTCTGTTTAAGGAGGTTCTGATACTCAATCAGCGCGTCTTCTTCACGCCCAATCTGTTCGAGGCTAAACGCCAAATTAATCCGCGCCCCGACATGTTCAGGGGCCATTTGCAGCAACATGCTAAGTTCGTCAATTGCCTCTTTAGTTCTTCCCAGTTGAATGTCGATCATACCCAGCATGAACAGTATATCTGGATTTCCAGGGTCGAGCCCTCGGGCCCGAGTCGCAAGCTCTAGCGCCTGAGTATAGTTTTTCTCCTGATACATCCTGCGTGCTGCTGTCAGCAGCAACATTCGCCCACCTTGCTCGGCAAGCGAAGAATCCATCGTGAGCGCCACCGCTCGTGCATAATGATCAATTGCCTGCCCATAGTCACCGAGCCCTTCATTTAACTGGCCGAGCATGACTCTAAACAATAGATTATTCTCATCTCCCGCAAGCAATTGGTCATATTCCATGCGCGCATTAACCAAATCCCCCTTCCTCGCATAATCATCAGCAAGAATTTTTCGTGCTGATGCATCATGAGGATCAGATGCCAAGCGTTCTCTGGCAATATTTATCATCTGCTCGCTGATCCTTTCGCGGTACCTCGGGTCACGCGCCAGCACATCAATCTCATGCTGAGCCATTTCCCCATATCTTCCCTGAGTTATGTCATCCTTCATGACGTATAGCTTTTGAATTCCTTCATCCATATTGCCACGCCTAATCTGGGCAATAGCATAATAATATTGTGCCGCCGGGTCTTTGCCATATCTATCAATAACCTTTCCTAAGGTAATTATTGCTGCATCGTATTCTTTAAGCTCGATCTCAGCCCTGCCCTTGCCGATTGCGGCCACCTGATTCGCTGGGTCAATTAACAGAACCGCCTTGAATATGGCTAGCGCATCCTCGGCATTGCCCTGCTCAAGGATTGCTGCGGCCTCGGTCAGATTAATCTTGATCTGAGCACGCTGCTTTGCTTCAGATGGAACTTTATCACCACGATTCAGTAAGCGCTGCATGGTTTCAACAGAATCTGGTATTCTACCGGTCTTGTAATAGACGTCAGCAAGTGCGAAGTACACATCCACATAATCGGGCGATAGATCTATAACGGCGTTAAAGTCGATTATCGCCTCATCAATTTTTCCAAGATACAGCTTGGCTACTCCAAGGCTATAGCGACTTCTGATGTCATCTGGATATTCATCGACCAACCATGTAAATAACTCGGCAGCAGTAGCATAATCACCCTTTTTTGCGTTTTCAGTCGCGATAATATATCTCGATTCTTTTCTAGCTAATTTATAGAAAACATCGTCTTTGGCGGCAAGCAACATGATCTGCTGATACTCCTGAAGCGCCTCAGTAAACAGGCCCTTGAATTGATAAACTGACGCCAGGGCAACCCGGAACTCTACCCTTAGCGGCTCCAGCTCTATGGCGCGCCTTATCCATATCTGCCCGTCATCAAGTCGGCCTTCTCGTACTGCTATCACACCACTTTGATAGATTGCGGCCGAATTGTTCGGCTCAATCGCCAGAATCTCTCCCAGGATCACCTCAGCATCTTTATAAATTCCTCTGTTGATAAGATGGTCGGACTCCGCCAATCTTTCCGACGTTGTCGGAGCGGCGGCAATACTGTCCACTACGGGATAAAACAGCATTATAGATATCATCAATGCCCTTGCAATCACGGCAAGCCCGCCTTCAGGATCAAATTAATCTGGACAATATCGCGCAAATTCATATCAGTAATGGAAGTTCACCTTGAATACGATCTGCCAGCCATCTACATTCATCCTCATCTTTTTATATACATCAGTACCCGACACCAGGTATCCCAGACTACCATCAGGGCCTAATTGGGCCGGCAACTTGATCTGCAAATAATCGCTGCCCGACGCCTCTTCCTGGAAGTTTGTTTTCATCGTTCCATTATTCAGCACCACACGCCTGACACCTTGCAGATAGCCCGCATCCATGCCAAATGACAACCATCTATTCATTGATTTCTCTGCGCCCAAACCCGCCTCTATGGCCATCATCCCGGCCCCCTGAGACTCCATCACAACTACTCTTTTGAAGCCTGCCGCAGGGCCGCTTGCAAATGCGAATACCATGCGCTCCTTGAAATCAATATCAAATATTTCATGAACAGCAAGCTTATAACTCCATCTCCATGCAGCATTATTATTCATATAATAGTGTCGCCAGCCAAGGCTATACTGGGTATATGAAATATTTCCGGTCCGTTCAAAGGCCGTATCACTCATCACACCCTGGAATGGTATCTTGACCCTCACCCGGGATCCGCTTCCTCCCTCCCAACTGCTCAATCCGAATATCACATCATTTCTATCGTCAAGCTGCGTTGATATCTCAGCTCCTGCCAATGTTCCATAGCTGATTCTTGGCAGGTCATTAACCAGCATGAAATCAACCCTAATATTGGTTTCATTATCCAGAATAATATTTCCTGCCGAGGGCATATCTGCCTTGAACTCATATTTCCCGAGATCATGGAATTCTGGGCTGGCTATTCCCAACATCGGGGACACCTTCCAATGTCGCGACGCGGAATGAGCCATTGATGCCTCCAAGACCATTGACAATACAAGCATCAACCTAACCAAGAAAAATGCATACCCGCGCACGCCCGCACCCTTGCCATATTCGCGACAGCGAATGCCTTCAAAATGAATATTTAAATTCAGCAAACACGCGGTCATTATTGTAAAAATTCCCGAAAAATTGTGCGCTCTGCTCCAGACTGTTAATTCCAGATATTGTTGCAGCGCCAGTCGCAACACCTAGTGAGGATTTTTCCCCGTAAAATAGATCTAGTCCAAATCCAACCTGAAAGCTGTCTGAAAGCATGATAGTAATCTTTGGCTTCAGATATAACTCATTTAGACTATTCAGATCTATTATTAACATCTGAAATACCATTGACTTCTCAGGGACAGGCTTCCTCATGTAAAGCGTTAGGGTAGTATCATTCTGTTTTTGAATCATCTTTGGGTGATAATTATCAATTATCCATTGAGTAACAGCTGGCGAAAAATCGATCCCTTTGAAACTAAACTCATATCCCAGTGCCCATCGAATATGGCGTCGCTGCAATTCACCTTCATAATCGAGATATCCATCACCATCGAGATCTGTATCATTGGCAATTCCGAAATACTTATCTGGCACATACGCCAGCTCTGCCTTAAGAATTCCTGGGCCAATATCTCGCAGATAGGTCGCGCCAAAGATATTTATTCTGGTAAACGTCGGGTAGAACTCAGGAGAAATTGCCGAGTCCATTGCAATATTTCTGAAAATCACCGGGAAATCATCCCAGGTAATAAAGTGGCTGAGCGATGCCTCGCCATCGAAGATATTCCAGGTTACCCTGTATCCAAGCTCCGAATTCTCAAGTCGGCCCGGGTCTGGATAACGCGTGTTCGGCACTTCCTGCAAAAGCTCCCACTCAGACCCTTGCGGCGCTGGCTTATGAAATCGCAGGTCCGGTATCCACAGCATCTCCCATTTGGCAGAATTTGAATAGTAGTCCAGCTTGGCTGTCCATAATGGAATTCTATAATCAATCAGGTCAGGTAATATCAACTCACGAAAGTTCTGGGGGTTTATTTCATCTACTATCCTGATCCCATCAATAACACCCCATATTACATATTGCTTACCAATCCTGATATCCAACTTTTCACTGTTATATTCGGCATACAACTCCTTTATTTCTGCTACATTGCTATCACGTTGCCTGCCCAGGTTTTCGATGAAAACCAACGGCTGATTCGCGTCTCGCACAGAGCGAGCCGCTATCGTCTGGTAGTCAAACAGATCATATGCAAAATCGTAATAATACCAGCCTGAAATCTTCGTCCTGACCTTTTCTGTCAGCTGCCCCTCTCGCTCCAGATACAGGATATTTCTCAACTTGGTGATTGATCTTGGCTCATCATAGCGGAAGGCCGTTTCGTTCTTGATATAGCCATGAAACAGTTTTGACGTCCATGGACGCGGCTGCTCCCTGGTCGCGCTGACCTCACCGACAATGTCATTAATTACATCATCAGGGGTCTGGTCATCCGCCAGTGCTGCATCACTTATGCAGACCAGCGCCCCAACCAGAACATACTTTAATAACTGATTTTGCAATCGCCACACAGGATCACATACCCTTCCCCTGGCTGGCCAACCCCAAGTGTTGCCTCTCCACCCTGACTCATCCTTTTGCCACATGACGCACAACTCATACCACGGTTCAGTGTGATACGCTCCCAGCCTAATACGCCCGGATATTTCCCCTCACCTGCAACCAAGCCTTGGCCAGCACTATTGCCACTACTTGACACAAGCGGCTTTTTAAAACTCTCTTCCAGAATATTCCTGATCAGGATTGATACCGGGATGCCAAGAGAATTTGCATGCGCTATAACCCTATCCTTTAACTCCCTAGGCACGCGAGCACCAAGGTACTCCTCTTTTCTCAGCTGCGCTGCTGCCCTTGCCTGATCTCGCATAGACTCGCCATGTCTACGCGCTTCTACGCGCATCTTTTTTGTCATTTCGTTCATGTTTATCATATCGCCTCCGCCTAACAAGTGTTAGACAAAGTATAACACGATTTAACTACTCGTCCATACAACAGCGCTCTTTCACATCGATCACTTTCTGGCTGCGCCCTCAGCACTGCCGTCAAGAACATTATTTGTTACTGCTGCAGCTGGCACATCTCCAGTGCCCTCACCTTTCTTGCCATCTTCCCTCGATGCCGGGGAGTCTTCACCCCCACCCTCCAGCTTCAGACCCTGCACCAGACTACGCTCGCTAAAGACATCCTCACGTATGCCGGTATTTATCCTGACACCACTCAGCTCAAATACGGATGCGCTTTGGTTTTGCCTATTACGCACCAAGACCCGGTCCCATATCCATGCGTCGCCGACGCGCTGCCACTTAATGAACTGCTCCTTCTGCAGCTCGCCTTTGGTATCATAATAATCTATACGAACATTTGAACAATCTTTCCAATCTACCGTCTTCTCAAACCAGAACACTCGCTTACTGTATAAAGGTTTCGTTTCTCTTGGGATACTCTCTACAACATAAAATTCCAAGTCCTTGACCTTTTTTACTCCCAACAGTTTATGCGTGTCATCCTCCAGCGCCCGCATGGCAACATCTGCGTAGGTCAGGTTTGAATTCAGAAAACTATCGCCAGGGTCTCGCACCGTAACGCGCCGGATCTTTTTCAGCACCGGCAGATAAATCCACTGATCAACCTTATATTGCTGCTCCTTGGTATAAGCCACGCGCATAAATGAGGCGCCCTTGGCGTCAGGTGGATAGATGGTAAACAGCAGCATCTTATCGGCAATTTGGTCAATGCCGTCAAAATCCTTCCAGACCCTTATATATTCGCTTTTCTTGACCTGACCATCATCATTACGTAGCAATACCGTAAACCTGGATACCTGATCCTTGCCAGGATATTTATACCCACACTTTCGAAACACTTCTTCACCTGAAATGTTATCTGCTGCTGGGGCCATTGACTCCGCAATGACGCCACTAGCAATCAGCATCATCATCAGCACTGTTGCATATCTAATTACTGACATAACAAAATCCCGCCACCCTGCGATGAAAAACGTTATACATAATACTATCATGTATAACAGTGGAATCCCAATTGCGTTCGCCGCAAATGACAAGGGCACCCGAAGGTGCCCTTGTCGATTCAACAACAGTTATGCGCGATCAGGGGATCGAATTCAGGGCTGGCAATGTAATCGGATTTGTTACTCCAAATGCAGTATCCCAAACAAACGGAGCACCACCGCCCGCCGCCGTCCTAGAATAGGTGCTCGCTGTCGTCGCTACACCCTGAACATTGGCACTAACACTTTCAAAACCAAAATTGGACATATCAAGCGTGGTGCCCGTACTAAGGTTTACACCTTGACCTAACCACACCAACATCACAGAGTCGCCACTGATATTGGTAGCACCGCTGTTATTCCATGCCACAGCAGCAGGATCAACGCCGTTAGTATCAGCGCCCAGATCAATGCTGCCCGATGCAGGCAGAACCGTGCCCTGCAGCATACTGGCAGTAAAGCGCTGTATGTCTGTCGTATTGGCCGTGCCAGCTACCAAGGCATCATTGGCCAGCGTACCACCATTCCCCATTTCAACGAGCTGGTCTAGGGTCATGTTCTTACCCAGTACCGCGCTTGTCGCTGCATCACTGTCCAACGCAAGGGTGAAATGATTGGAGAATGAATCACCGTCGTTCTTGACCGGGTTACCATTGGCATACTTGAGCTTGCCATAATCGGTAAAGCCCTGATCGATGACCAGCTTATTGATATTCTTGCCAGCCACTACACTACCCGCCCACCCGGTACTCAGACTGGTTGAACTGTTGAAATTCTTTGCGGTATCAACAACCGTCTGCTTGGATAGGATGCCCGGATTGGTGCCATCGGCGCGGACAAAGCTCTCATCACTGTAGGGCAGGAGGCTAGCGACAGTACCTGCAGCGTCACCTGCAGTCTGCTCGGTGATGATCGTATGAATATATTTATTTACCACACCACCTGAGAGGGTCTCAGTGACCTGCTCCTGCAGGAAACCTGCGCCACTATTAATCACTTGGCAGGTTAACCCGTTAGTACCAGTACAGAGCGAGCTCGTTATGGTGCCGGTTGCTGCCTTAAACTTCTGGAAGTCGCCCGATCCCAAGGCAAACGCACTACCGACAGGCAGGACGCTGATGATGGTTACCAGCTTGATCGCTTTACCTAACTTCATATAACCCCCCTGGTGGAATTTCTACTGCCACTTTCTCTGGCCTATACTGACGAATAGTGACGATTAATATTATCCGTGTCAACCCGTTACTGTCAAGGCATGATGCCCCCTGAGCAATTACACCAGACGCAGAATATAATCTTTAAATAACATATAGTTAAATAATTGCGACAACCTCGAACCTTACGTTATAGGATGCTTAAACAACATTTTTCCCTCGCATGCCATTGATTCATATCTTCTGTGCCACGATCAGCGCCAGATCCCTGAATCCGCGGCCCAGGTCTCCAACCCGCCCCTCGTCACGGTAGGCAAGGAGCCGGAAACCGCCGAACAAAACCAGCAGCTCATTATCGGCCAGGCGAAACTCGGGATTACTGGGCCCGGCAGCGCTGACGCACGACCTAGTGAAGGTCTGATAGAACATCAGCCCCCCCGGGCGCAATGCATCGATCAGTGCCGGGATCAGCGATCGATCAAGAAAGTGGGTCACGACTATGACATCAAAACTCCCTGGGATTGGGGGGTGCTGACGCAGATCCCGCGCCGCGGCATGCAGATCGAGCTGCTGCTGTTCAGCATAGTGCCGCAGCTTATCAACGACCACCGGCGATATGTCCCACGCCGTCACCTGCAAGCCATGCCGCGCCAGATATACCGCATTGCCCCCGCGGCCGCAGGCAACCTCCAGCGCCTGACCGCTTTTTGGTAGCAGATGGACATATTCAACCAGGACCCGCGCCGGTTCGGCTGCTGCCACATCTCTCGCGTCGTAGACAGCATCCCATTTATCCCGCGTCTCGTCATTCATGGATCAGTGCCTCCAGTACTCAGGCATCAACAGCACTAACACTGTGAAGATCTCCAGCCGGCCCAGCAACATCGCAAAGCTCAATATCCATTTGGCCGTGTCACTGAGGCCGGCAAAGTTGGCGCTGACCGCCCCCAGGCCCACGCCGGCATTGTTCAAACAGGCGGCCACGGCCGAAAAGGCGGTCACGTAATCCAGCCCGGTGGCCGCCACCGCCAGCGACAACAGGCCATAGCTGGCGATATACAATGCAAAGAAACCCCACACCGCACTGATGACACGGCTGGTCAACGGCACGCCGCCGATCTTGACCGGGAACTGGGCATTGGGGTGGATCAGCCGCCGCACCTCGCGCATCCCCTGACGGACCAGCATCAATACCCGTATCACCTTCAGGCCGCCACCGGTCGACCCGGCACAGGCGCCAATGAAACTGGTCATGAACATCAGTGCCGGGACAAAGGCCGGCCAGCTCGGAAAATCGGCGGACACAAAGCCGGTGGTGGTCGCCACCGAGATGAAATTGAACAGCCCGAAGCGGGCGGCATCACCCCAGGTCGGGTAGACGCCGTGCAGATACAGGCCGAGCACCACCAGCAGGCCTGCCACGGACAGGATCAGGATATAGGTGAGAAATTCGGGATCATTTTTATATGGCTTCAGGCTCAGCCCGCGCCATGCCAGGAAATGCACCGCGAAGTTGACGCCGGCCAGCACCATGAACACCATGCAGACCACATCGATCCAGACATTGTTGAAATAGGTGAAGCTGGCATCGTGGGTCGAGAAGCCGCCCAGCGACACCGTCGCATAGGCGTGACAGATCGCATCGAAGACATCCATGCCGGCCAGCCAGTAACCACCGGCGCAGGCCACCGTCAACCCCAGATAGACATACCACAAGGCCTTTGCGGTCTCGGTGATGCGCGGCGTCAGCTTGCTGTCCTTCATCGGCCCTGGGGTCTCGGCCCGGTAGAGCTGCATGCCCCCGATACCGAGCATCGGCAACACCGCGATCGCCAGAACGACGACGCCGATTCCGCCCACCCATTCAAGCTGGGCACGGTAATACAATGTCGACAGCGGCAGCTTGTCCAGACCGATGAAGACCGTCGAGCCGGTCGAGGTCAGACCCGATACCGTTTCAAAAAAGGCATCGACCAGCGGCACCCCGGGATTAAACAGAAACGGGATACCGCCATACAGCCCCAGTGCCAGCCAGAAGATGGCGACAATGCCGAAACCGTCCCGCACCTGCAGTTCACGCGCATAATTGCGCACCGGCCACCACAGCACCAACCCAGATCCCGCCGTGACCAGCAACGACAAGGCGAATCCGGTCAGGGATTCCTCATCATTGATCCATGCCAGAAGGATCGAGGGCAGCAGTGTCAGGCTGAAAACAATCAGCAATATCCCGGTAAAACGCTGTATAGCCTTACGCTGCATGATGCTGCTACATGCTGCTCACAAAAAGGTCACCCCGACCTGGAACAGCTTTTCGACCTCGGCGATGTGTTTTTTATCGACCAGAAACAGCACGACATGGTCCTCGGACTCGATCACAGTGTCGTGATGGGCAATGATCACCTGGTCACCACGCACTATGGCGCCAATGGTAGTAGCCGGTGGCAACCGGATATCCTCGATGGCGCGCCCGACCACCTTGGAGGAATTCATGTCACCGTGCGCCACGGCCTCGATCGCCTCGGCCGCGCCGCGGCGCAATGAATGCACAACCACGACATCGCCGCGCCGCACATGGGCCAGCAGCCCGCCGATCGTCGCCTGATGCGGCGAGATCGCAATATCGATATCACTACTCTCCACCAGGTCAACATAGGCGGTCCGGTTAATCAAGCTCATGACCTTCTTGGCGCCCAGCCTCTTGGCCAGCATCGCCGACAGGATATTTACCTCATCATCATTGGTGACGCCGCAGAAGACATCGACATTCTCGATATTCTCCTCGCGCAGCAACTCTTCACTGGCGGCATCACCCAGCAGCACCAGCGTCCGTTCCAGCTCCGAAGACAGCTGCTCGACCCGCTGCGCATTATGATCGATCAACTTGACCTGATATTTGCCCTCCAGCGCCCGCGCCAGGCCGCGGCCGATATTGCCGCCGCCCACCAGCATCACCTTCTTGACCGGTCGATCGAGACGGCGCAACTCGCTCATGACCTCACGGATATGTCCCTTGGCCGCAACAAAGAACACCTCATCGTCCACCTCAATCACCGTATCACCCTGCGGGATCACCGATTCACCGCGCCGGTAGATCGCGGCCACCCGGGTCTGGATGTTGGGCATATGTCCGCCCAGCTCGCGCAATTCATGGCCCACCAGCGGACCACCGTAATAGGCCCGTACTGCTACCAGCCGAACCCGGCCATCGGCAAAGTCCAGCACCTGCAAGGCCCCGGGAAATTCAATCAGCCGCTGCACCTGATCGATGACCGCCTGCTCGGGACTGATCAGCATGTCGACCGGCAGCGCCTCCTGGGTAAACAGTTGCGGCTGGTCGAGGTAACTGCGCGACCGTACCCGGGCAATCTTGGTCGGGGTATGAAACAGCGTGTAGGCGACCTGACAGGCCACCATATTGGTTTCATCACTGTTGGTCACCGCGATGATCATGTCGGCATCATCGGCCCCGGCCTGACGCAGGATATCGGGGTGGGCGGCGTGACCATGCACCGTACTGATATCCAGACGGTCCTGCAGCTTGGACAGTAATTCATAGTTATTATCAACAACCGTGATGTCGTTCGCCTCGCGTGACAGATTCTCCGCTACCGACGACCCGACCTGCCCGGCACCCAGTATAATAATTTTCATCGCGCGGCTATCTTAATCCTGCCACCGCGGAAAGTGAATGGATAATTCATCACCCGCCAGACCTCTCGGCATCCTCACGTAACGCCTTGATGCCCAACGCCCGCAACTTGCGGTACAAATGGGTACGCTCAATGCCGGCCTGACGTGCCACCTGGACAATGTTTCCATCGCTGTGTTGCAAGTGGTACTCAATATAGCCTTTTTCGAAGCTGGCGCGCGCCTCGCGCAATGGCAGAAAATATTCTGCCGGCACATGGTCATCCCTGGCGGCGGACTGACCCAGTGCGACCTCGACATCGGCCAGAGTGATCCCGGCACCCTGGACAAGTATCAGCAGCCGCTGCACCAGATTCTTGAGCTCCCGCACATTACCCGGCCACGGATACTGGCGCAGCCGCTCCAGGGCCATAGGGTCGACATCCCGCGCCCGCAAGCCGTCATGCTCGGCAAAGAACCCGATGAAATGCCGTATCAGCTCCGGTATGTCGTCAGGGTGTTTGCGTAACGGCGGCACCACCACAGGCAATACATTCAGCTGATAATACAGATCCCCGCGGAACCGTCCCTGCTGAACCTCCAGCGCCAGATCCTTGTGGGTTGCAACAACAATCCGCACATCCAGGGCCACCTCTTCACTCCCACCCGCACGTACCAGGCTGCGGTTCTCGAGGATGCTCAGCAGGCGGGCCTGGATCGCTGGCGCCATATCGGCAATCTCACTGAGAAACAGCGTGCCGCCATTGGCCTGCTCGAACAAACCATACTGAATCTTGCCATTGCGCTCGGAACCAAATAACTCCACAGCGGCGGGGTCATCGGAAAGAGCTGCCACCCTGAGCACAACAAACGGCCCCGCTGCGCGGCCGCTGCACCGATGCAGATAACGTGCGAACAGGCTCAATCCCGAACCCGGCTCACCACTCAGCAACACCCAGGCATTATGCCTGGCCATACGCTGCACCTGATCCCGCAAGGCTATCATCTGGGTACTGCGGCCAATGGGTTCCTGTTGCAGCAAGCCTGCGCTGCGCAAGCCACGATTTTCGCGTTTTAGCTGCTCCAGCTCCAGCACCCGCCGTACAGTCAGCAACAGTTTGGCTGTCGATAGCGGTTTTTCGAGAAAATCGTGGGCGCCGAGGCGTAACGCCTCGACCGCCATCTCCAGCGTACCGTGACCGGAGATCATGACCACCGGCGCATAGTGTGCATCCCCCACCCATTCACGCAACAGGCTGATGCCATCAATATCAGGCATCCAGATATCAAGCAGGATCAAATCGGGCCTGCGCTTGCGACGCAGCCGGCGCGCCTGCTCGCCATTCTCGGCGGTGGCCACCTGATAACCTTCATCCTCAAGGATCTCCTGTACCAGGGCACGGATATCCGGCTCATCATCAACGACCAGAATATATGGCAGCTTCATCTGTTGCCTCCTGCAACCCGTGACTGTGCCGCAGCCCGATGCTCTGCATCCTGAGTACGCGACAGGGCCTCGACGGGCAACTGCACGATCACCGTGGCACCACCTCCTTCGTTATTACGCGCCCACACGGTGCCGGCATGCTCCTCAACAATCTTCTTGACTACCGCCATGCCCAGTCCACTGCCGCGCGCCTTGACCGTCACATAGGGCTCGAACAGATGCTCCAGTATCTCCGCAGGAATGCCCGGACCATTATCAGTTACCGCAAGCTCGATCCGCTCACGACCTGCTTCACTAATCCGCCGGGTAGTCACGCTGATCTCGCCCTGATCCACACCTACGGCCCCAAATGCCTCCAGCGCATTCTTGATCAGATTATGTAACAACTGCCGGATCCTCCCGGCATCAACGGCCACTTCCGGCAACCCCTCACCATAGGCCGCCACCAGCCGGGCATGGCATCCACCCTCGCGGTATAACACCAGTATCTCTTCAACCAGTGTATTAAGCTGCAATTTTTTCAGCTGCAGCTGTGGCGCGCGCGCATAATCACTGAAGGCATTGACCATCTCTTTCATGGCCTCGACCTGCTGGACGATGGTATAGGTCAGGCGATCAAAACCCTCGGCATCCGCCGGCGCCAGTTTGGCAAGGTATTTGTGACGCAACCGTTCGGCAGATAACTGGATCGGTGTTAACGGGTTCTTGATCTCATGCGCCAGACGCCGCGCCACCTCACCCCAGGCCGCATCGCGTTGCGCCTGCACTAGGGCCGTCACATCCTCGAAAACGATCACCTGTCCGGCATGCCGGCCGGTGAGCGATGACAAACGGGTACCCGCGCAAATCAGCACCTTCTGGCCGTTATCTGTAGAGATCCGGATCTCTTCGCGCCATTCGGCCTCGTCTCCGGCAACATGAGACTGGATCTGGCCGGCAAACATCCCGAGCCAGTTACGCACAGCGGAAAATTGCTGCAGTGACAGACCGATCAACTCCCGGGACTCAACTGCCAGGATCTGACCCGCAGCGCTGTTGGCCGTCCGCACCGCGCCGTGCAGATCGAGGGTTAACACGCCGGAAGACAACCGGCCCAATACCGCGCGCAGATAGGCGCGTTCCCGCTCAACCTGCTGACGACTGCGCTCGGTTTCGTCACTGGCCTCGGCGATGCGACGCGTCATTTCGTTGAACGACTCAACAAGAAAGCCGAGCTCGTCATGCCCATGCTGCGGCAACCGTTTATTGTAGTCCCCGAAGGCCACGGCCCGGGTGCCGATCGCCAGCACCCGTATCGGCGCCACCAGACGGCGCGCGGCAAAAAATGCCGCCCATACCGCTGCCAGCAGCGTCAGCAACAGGATTAATGACAATGTCAGTGTAAAACTGAATTTGAGCGGATCCCGCAACAGGATAACCTTCTTGTACTCGGCATAGGCGGACTGCATATTGCCCGCCAGTATGGTGGCGCGATCGGTCGCCGGAAATACTGCATACAGCAGCAGCGGCTCACCACCATCACTGCTGATGCCAGCATCGGCCAGGACACGAATGCGGAATGTGCCGTTTCCGGCATCCTCGATACTCAGATAGCCCGCCCCCTTTGCAAACTCCTGCACCAGCAGCTCTACCGGAACCGAAGGTATGGCAGGATTTTCCGGGGTGGGTGCGAACGCAACCAGACGGCCGCTGCGAGACAGCAATCCGAGCTCCTGGGCCTGATGCTTGCTGCGCAGTGATTGCAGCTGCGCTGGCAGCTGCAGCGGAGGCACGGCTCGCAACTCCAGCGCCATCTGGTCAGTATGCGCCAGCAATTCCTGCCTGCGATTATCCAGCGAAGCACGGCTGACCTCCAGAGCGCCGTCAAGTGCCTGCTCGACCCTGACATCCAGCCAGCTATCGATGCCACGCTGGATAAACTGCAGCGAAAAATAATACAGTATCGACACCGGCAACAGTGCCAGCAGGCTGAACAATATCACCAGCCGCAATGTCAGCCGTGAACCCACTGCCCGATGGCGGTATTGACGCAACAGCCGCACAATATTAAAGCCAATCAAGATCACCAGGGTAATCAGCCCCAACACATTGATCAGCAGCAGGGTGAAATACAGGCGACTGAACTGCTCCGAGTTCTGGGTTGCCGCACTCATCAAATAGAGTGAGACCAGTAATAATCCGCACAGCACAATCGCCGGCACGATGCCTGTACCCAGGCGACGGATCACGGCAACTTCCATGACACCCAATCACTGCTCATATTCCAGCCCGGCGCCATCGCCAGGTAGGATTGCAGCCGCAATGGAATCGGCAGATCATCGACATCCAGACCAGCGCGCACCCTGCCATAATAACGCTCACCTTCCTCCAGCAGGTTTCGATCGATCACCGGCAGCCGAGTCACGATCCCGGCGACCGACAACGCCGCCTCCAGCGTCGGCAGGATATGTTGCGCACCGCTGTTGAGATTCTGTACCAGATAGTTGCCTGTTAATGTCTGATGGCTGATCCGATAACGCTGTTCCAATGTGGCCACAGTGCTGTCCCAGGCATACTTCCGTTCCCGCAGCAACTCGATCTCAACCAGAAAGGTCAGCGCCATCCCGTTCAGCACGGCATCGCGCATTGCATCACTCAATTGGTAACCCAACCGCAGGTCAAGATAATAGACGGCCTCATCACGACTGGCTCGTACACTGTCAATAGTCACCGACGGCGCGGCAAGGCAAGCCGCCAGTGGCGCGAAACCCAGCACGATGCCGCAGATCCAGCCGCGCCATCTCGGGCTAGGCAGAATCCACCACCTCCCACCCTCAGATCGGGTCATGCTCACGGCCGTTTGCGCAGCGCGGCATAATAGAAACCGTCCATCCCCTGATCCCCGCTGAGTATCTGACGCCCAACCGCCATCGGCCGACCCCAGCTGGCATCAATGCCGCCCTCGGTCGCCTCCGGATGTCGCGCCATGAACGCTATCATCTGCTCGGTGTTCTCCTCAGGTAGTATGGAACAGGTCACATACAACAGCAAACCGCCCGGCCTGAGCGCACCCCACAGCGCATCGAGGATCAAGCGTTGCTGGATCACCAATGCACTGATATCCGCCGGCTGCCTTAATAATTTGATATCCGGGTGGCGGCGGATGATACCGCTTGCCGAACAGGGGGCATCAAGCAAGATGCGATCAAAAGGGACCCCGTCCCACCAGGTGGCGGGAACGGCGGCATCAGCGCACACCAGATCCGCCCGCACCCCTGTCCGCTGCAAGTTTTCGCTGATGCGGTGCAAACGCTGCGGATCATGATCCAGCGCCAGCAGCGCGGCCAGCGCAGGCTGACACTCCAGCACATGACAGGTCTTGCCGCCGGGCGCAGCACAGGCATCAAGCACCCGCTCTCCCGGCAGCGGCGCCAGCAGCGGTGCCGCGAGTTGTGCGGCTGCATCCTGCACCGACACATCGCCCTCGGCAAAACCCGGCAACCGGGCAACGTCCATCGGCTGATGCAGCGTCAGCGCCGACGGCACTGCCGCCACCTCGTCGGCCGCGATACCCGCCTGCAGCAAGCGCTGCAGATAAAGCTGGCGGGTTGTACGCGCCATGTTGATACGCAGGGTCATCGGCGGCCGGGAATTATTGGCCTCCAGGATCGTTGTCCAGTCGGCCGGCCATGCCTGCTGCAAGCGCGTCAGCCACCATGCCGGGTGTGCCCAGCGCGCCACGGCATCCTGCTCGGCCCCGGCCAGCAATTCCTCGCGACGACGCTGCAGGTTGCGCAACACCGCATTGACCAGCCCCCGCGCCCAGCCCTTGCCCAGATGTCCCGCCGCGGCCACGGTCTGGTCCACGGCCGCATGCGCGGCGATCCGCATATATATAAGTTGGTAGATCCCGATCAGGATCAACATCTGGACATCCGCGTCGCGCCCCCTGAGCGGCCGCTCCAGCAGCTGAGTGGCGAGATACTCCAGGCGGCTATGCCAACGGGCAACGCCAAAACACAGCTCCTGCACCAGGGCCCGTGTGGTCGGCTCCAGTCCCGCCAGGTACGCTGGCAATAATTGGGACAGCGAACGATGCTCCGTTGTCAGCTCGACAAGACAGCGGGCAGCAATAACGCGGGGATCATCCGAGGTCGCGACGCCGGATGGACGACGTCCCATCAGCCCCCCAGCACCTGGCCAGGCTGTAGCGCATGGGCATTGAGAAAGTCGCGAGCGGTGATCCGTTTACCGCCTGGCAACTGCAGCTGCTGCAAGCGCAGGCTGCCATGACCACAGGCCACCTCGATGCCTGCCCGGCCGACGCCGATCACAGTGCCCGGCGCACCCTTCGCACCGCCACAGAGCTCGGCCTGCCAGACCCGCAACCGAAGCTGACCGAGAGAGGTATACGCCACTGGCCACGGATCAAAGGCCCGCACCATCCGCTCCAGCTCCACGGCCGGGCGTGACCAGTCGATACAGGCCTCTTCCTTGTCCAGCTTGGCGGCATAACAGGCCCGGTCCTGCTCCTGCGGTGTCGCGGCGACCTCGGTTGTGGCGACGCGCTCCAGCACCTCCAGCAGCAGTTCTGCCCCCAGTCGCGCCAGTCGATCATGCAGCGTACCGCCGGTGTCATCGCCGTGGATCGGGCAACGGCGCGACATCAGCATCGGACCGGTATCCAGCCCCTGATCCATCTGCATGATGGTGATGCCGGTTTCGGTATCCCCGGCCATGATCGCGCGCTGGATCGGGGCCGCCCCGCGCCAGCGTGGCAATAACGAGGCGTGTACATTGATGCACCCCAGCCTCGGTATCTGCAACACCGCCGGCGGCAATAACAGGCCATAAGCCACGACGATCATCAGATCCGCGTCCCAGGATCGCAGCTGCTGCTGCACTTCGGGCTGACGCAGGCCCTGCGGCTGACAAACGGGCAAGCCGTGACGCAGGGCCAGCTGCTTGACCGGGCTGGCCAGCAGCTGGCGGCCGCGGCCGGCCGGCCGGTCCGGCTGGGTATAGACCGCCAGCACCTGATGCCGGCCATCGAGGACGGCCTGCAGGCTGGCGGCCGCAAACTCCGGCGTACCGGCAAAAACGATCTTCAATGCAGCAGTCATCCGTAGCTCCGTACGCCCGATCACATATTATGCCGGCGCATCTTGTCCAGGCGCTTGTCGAGGCGTTTGCGTTTCAGCGACGACAGATAATCGACAAATAATTTGCCTTCCAGGTGATCGATCTCATGCTGGATACACACTGCCAGCAAACCATCGGCCTCGAGCTCAAATGACGTGCCATCACGATCCTGGGCCCGTACCCGCACCCACGCCGCCCGCTCGACCTTCTCATAGACGCCGGGTACCGACAAACACCCCTCCTCCATCTGCTCGGAATCACTGCACTCCAGGATCTCGGGATTGATCAGACACAGCGGCCGGCTGCGAT
Source organism: Gammaproteobacteria bacterium (assembly GCA_016218365.1). Taxonomy (GTDB): domain Bacteria; phylum Pseudomonadota; class Gammaproteobacteria; order SZUA-140; family SZUA-140; genus JACREF01. The sequence continues at coordinate 168,182 of JACREF010000009.1, read as the reverse complement.
CCTCACTGATATCGATGACCAGCAGGCGCTGATCGACGTCGACCTGGGGAGCGGCAAGACCAACCCCGGGGGCATCATACATGGTCTCGAGCATATCACTGATCAGCCGCTGCAACGGGGGACCGAATGAGGTTACCGGCACCGCCTTGCGGCGCAGCCGTTCATCGGGATAATGCAGGATATGAAGGATGGCCATGTCGGGGTATCCGGACGCTGAAAAATCAACTTGACGCAACACAGGAAAATCATAAAGGATTGTGCCAGAATCCCGCTACATAAGGGGAATCTTTTCAGCTGATGATCGGTTACCGACAAAGGTCTATCCACATGCGCACCACCTTGCTCTGCGGCCTGCTGGCCTTGTTGATACTGCCGCCGCCCGGCTACGGGGCTATCGATCCGCCGGCGCTACGCGCCGACCACCCTGAACAATACACCGTCAAACGTGGCGATACCTTGTGGGGGATCTCGTCGATGTTTCTGCAGGATCCGTGGCGCTGGCCTGACATCTGGCAGGTCAACCCCGAGATCCCCAACCCGCATCTGATCCTGCCCGGTGACAGCATCCGTTTTCATTATGTGGATGGGCAACCCAGGATTGCCATCACGCGCGGCCCGGAGCCGGCACCTCAACCACAGGCTGCGCCCCCGCATCAGGATGACGCCGCGCCACAGGGTGTGCTCCGGCTGGAGCCGCGCGTTTACAGCACGGCATTGCCCGAAACCGCCGCCATCCCGACCGTGGCCGATGACATCCTGGACAAATTCCTGCAATTTCCGCGTGTCGTAGACAAATCCGAGCTGGGCAAGACGGCATATGTCCTCTCCGCGGCAGACAATAAACTGATCAGCGCCTCCAAGGAGCAGGTCCATGCCCGCGGCCTGGGCAAGAACCCTGCCGCCAACTGGAGCATCCTGCGTCAGGGCAAGGCCTATGTTGACCCGGACAACAAGCGCTTGCTCGGTTATGAGGCCTTGCATATCGGCGAGGCGAGCGTCGCCCGCTCCGGAGACCCGGCGGTACTGGACATCGTTGATGCCACACATGAGGTCCGCTCAGGTGACCGGCTGGTCCCAACGCAACAGGACACCGTCCCGCGGCACTTTCTGCCCCATGTGCCCGACCAGGCGGTCCGCGGCAAGATCATATCGATACTGGATGGCAATAACATGGCCGGACAGTATCAGATCGTCGTGCTGAATGTTGGACTCAACCATGGGCTGGAGGTCGGCCATGTGCTGATGGCACATCAGCAGGACAGCCGCATGAAGGACCACTACACGTCCAATCTGCGTTCCAGCGTCACGGTACCGGGCCAGCGTCTCGGGTCTGTCATGATCATCCGCCCCTTCGCCAAGGTTAGCTACGCCCTGGTCATGGAATCACTGAAGGAATTAAGGGTAAAGGATAGCGTCAGCGCGCCCTGAACAGGGTGTGATAACACTCCAAGGAATGGAGGCACTGAAGACATGGAGACTGTTAGTTCCCGCAGCGAGCTGGACTGCATGCTGGCGCTGCTGCATGCACCCGGGCTGGGTCCGGTACAGCTGCAACGGCTGAGCAATGCACTGCCTGCGCTGCAGCAGTTGTTTGAGGAGCGCGGGCTGCCACAACGCCGAGCGCTGCCCGAAATCACCCAGCGCTATCTGCAACAACCCGACTGGCATGCTGTCGAACGCGACCTGGTCTGGTGCGACGCCGCCTCCGACCGCTACATCATCAGTCTCCGTGATCCGGCCTACCCGGCGCAATTGCGCGAGATCCACGCCCCGCCGCCCGTGCTGTTTATCACCGGCCATCCTGCGCAACTGCATCGGCCGCAACTGGCCATCGTCGGCAGCCGCAATCCGACACCCACCGGCCGGGAGCTGGCCCACGAGTTTGCCGCGCAGCTTGCCCGCCACGGCCTCGCCATCACCAGCGGTCTGGCGCTTGGCATCGATGCCGCCAGCCATCACGGGGCATTGTCAGCGGGCGGCGTGACACTGGCGATCACCGGCGCCGGCCTGGACCGGATCTATCCGGCCAGCCACGGTGAACTGGCCAACAGCATTGCCGCAACCGGCGCCGTTGTCAGTGAGTTTCCGGTCGGCACCCCACCCCGGGCCGAACATTTTCCACGCCGCAACCGGATCATCAGCGGCCTGAGCCTCGGAATACTGGTCGTCGAGGCGGCGCGGCGCAGCGGCTCGCTGATCACGGCCCGGCTGGCCCTCGAACAGGGGCGCGAGGTGTTTGCAATCCCTGGATCGATCCGCAATCCCTTGTCATCCGGCTGCCATGCCTTGATCCGTATTGGCGCCAAACTGGTAGAGGAGTGCTCTGATATCCTTGAGGAAATTCCGTTTGCCGCTCAGCACTGCGCTCTCCCTGAAACCACGCGGCCCGCAGATCAGGTCCAGAGAAATCTTGAAGGTGATCCGCAAAAGGTGCTAAATAGTCTCGGCCCGGAGCCGATCCCTGTAGATGTCGTCATCACCCGCAGTGGATTGACGGCTGAAAAGGTTTCCTCCATCCTGCTGATGCTGGAACTTGAGCAGCTGGTCGTTTTGTCACCAGGCGGCGGTTACCTGCGAACCAAATAAAGAGGCCTGATGAAAGAAACCATGCTCGATGTCCTGATCTATCTGGTCGAACACTACATGGAAGGCGATGATCACGCCTCCGCGGACCCCGATGAATCAACATTGAAGGCGCACCTGTCCGAAGCCGGCTTCCGCGAACATGACATAGAGCGCGCGCTGGGCTGGCTGGATGAGCTGAGCAGCCGTCCGGTCCTGACGGACTGGGCCCAGGGTAGGCGCCAGCCGTCGGCGCGCATCTTCTCGAGCGCCGAGCTGGCCGTGCTTAATATAGAGTGCCGGGGTTTTCTGCTGTTCCTCGAACAAAACGGCATCATCAACAGCGCCACCCGCGAGATGATCATCGCCAGCGCCATGGCACTGGAGTGCGGTGAGCTTGACCTTGACCGGTTCAAATGGGTGTTGCTGATGATCCTGTTCAATCAGCCTGGCCATGAAACCGCCTACACCTGGCTGGAAGATGTGGTCTTCGACCAGCGCGTCGGCCTGCTGCACTAGACCAACCCGACAGCCTCCCCCGATGCCTGCACAACCTACCAGCGCCGTGTGACCACACTTGCATGACCACCCATCTCGTCATCGTTGAATCGCCGGCCAAGGCCAAGACCATCAAGAAATACCTGGGCCGTGGTTTCCAGGTCTTGGCCTCGTACGGACATGTGCGCGACCTGATCCCGAAGGAAGGCGCCGTCGATACCGAGCATGAGTTTGCGATGAACTACCAGATCATCGACAAGAACAGCAAGCATATTGAAGCCTTGGCCAAGGCGATGCATAAGGCCGATGAGCTGTATCTGGCCACCGACTTGGACCGCGAGGGCGAGGCCATCTCCTGGCACCTGTTCGAGATCCTGAAGGAACGCGGGCTGCTGGATGGCAAGACCACGCATCGTGTGGTCTTCAACGAAATCACCAAGCGCGCGATCAAGGAGGCCATTGAGCACCCCCGGGAGCTGTCGATGGACCTGGTCAATGCGCAACAGGCGCGGCGCGCCCTTGATTATCTGGTCGGCTTCAACCTGTCGCCGCTGCTGTGGAAAAAGATCCGCCGCGGCCTGTCTGCCGGCCGGGTACAAAGCCCGGCGCTGCGGATGATTGTGGAGCGCGAACTGGAGATCGAGGCCTTCAAGCCGCGCGAATACTGGACCATCTCAGCCAAGCTGCTCAAGGATGGCAGCGAGTTTGCGGCCCGGCTGACCCACCTGAAAGGCGAGAAGCTGTCTCAGTTCAGCGTGACGACCGCGACCGAGGCCAAGGCGGCAGAGGCCGCGCTGCGCCAGGCTGCGCAGGGAAAACTGACGGTACAAAAGATCGAAAAGAAACAACGCAAGCGCAATCCTGCGCCACCGTTCATCACCTCGACATTACAGCAGGAGGCCGCCCGCAAGCTGGGGTTCTCGGCCCAACGCACCATGCGCGCCGCACAACAGTTGTATGAAGGGATCGACATCGGTGATGGCGCGGTGGGCCTGATCACCTACATGCGTACCGATTCGGTCAACCTGGCCCAGGAGGCACTGGATGACCTGCGCCGGCATATCAGCGAACGTTACGGCAAGGATAATCTGCCGGATGAGCCGCGCCATTACAAAACCCGGGCAAAAAATGCCCAGGAGGCCCATGAGGCCATCCGCCCGACCTCGGCGGAGATCCACCCGGACGATATCAAGCAACACCTGGCCGCGGATCAGTACAAGCTCTACAACCTGATCTGGAAGCGCGCCATCGCCTGCCAGATGATTCATGCCACCATCGACACCGTCAGCATTGACCTGACAGCAGGTGATGGCAATACGTTCCGCGCCACCGGCTCGACCATCGTCCATCCCGGCTTCATGACCGTCTACCAGGAAGACGTCGATGATGCCGCCCATGTGGCAGAGGAGGATGAAGAACGTGAACGCATCCTGCCGCTGATGGAGGAGGGTGAAGCCATTGCATTGCAGCACATCGTCCCCGAGCAGCATTTCACCGAGCCGCCGCCGCGTTACAGCGAGGCCAGCCTGATCCGTGCCCTTGAGGAACACGGCATCGGCCGCCCGTCGACCTATGCCTCGATCATCGCGACACTGCAGGCGCGGGAATACGTCGAACTGGACAAGAAACGCTTCCGCCCGACCGATGTCGGGCGCATCGTCAACAAGTTCCTGACCGAACACTTCACCCAGTATGTCGATTACGACTTCACCGCCCATCTCGAGGATGAGCTGGATGCCGTATCGCGCGGCGAGCAGGACTGGGTGCCGTTGTTAAAGGCATTCTGGCAACCCTTCAAACAGCTGGTTGATGACAAGGAGCACTCGGTCCAACGCAAGGATGTGACCCAGGAGGCGCTTGATGAGGCCTGCCCCAAATGCGGCAAACCCTTATCGATCCGGCTCGGGCGCCGCGGCCGCTTCATCGGCTGCACCGGTTTCCCGGAATGTGATTACACCCGCAGTCTGAATGAGGAGGGCGACTCCAAGGAACAGGAAGAGGCCATTGCCGACCGCACCTGTCCAGAGTGTCAGGGGCAGCTGCTCATCCGTCATGGCCGCTATGGCAAGTTCATTGGCTGCAGCAACTACCCGGAGTGCCGCCACATCGAGCCGCTGGCAAAACCCCAGGACACCAAGATCACCTGCCCGACCTGCAACAAGGGCACGATGCTGCAGCGCAAATCGCGCCGTGGCAAGGTCTTCTATTCCTGCTCCACCTACCCCGATTGTGAATACGCGACCTGGAACGAACCGGTCGCGCAGCAATGTCCGCAATGTAACTGGCCGATCCTGACCGTCAAGGTCACCAAACGCAGCGGCAGCGAGCTGGTCTGCCCTCAGGAAGGATGCGGTTACAAGGCGCCGTTTGAAAAGGACGGCGATTCGCAATAACGAACTCCGCCTCGGGTGCGCCACGCCGCATCTCGCTCAGGAGTACGTCCCGATCAAAAAATTAAAAACCCCGCGCAACGATGCGGGGTCTGCAGACATCGCCAGCCGGCTCAGAAGCCGACGTTGAGACGTACCGAATACCCCTGCACGGCGCCCATGTCCGCCTGGGCCACCATATTCATAAACGGCAGGAAACTGAACTTGGCGCCGGCATAATAGCGGGTCAGCGATGCACTGTGGTCTGCCAGACCTCCTGCGCGATTATCCTTGCCATCGACCCAGACCTGGCCGATCCCGGCATACGGCGTCAACATCGCAATCCCCTTGCTGACGGCCAGATCCAGCCCATAGGTCGACACGTCGACGTCATCAACACCGCTCAGATTGCTCATCTGGCCGCTGAGGCTGACTGCCGGCAGCGTCGTCGAGCCGTCAAGCAGCGCGTAACGCAGCTCGCCACCCGTGATCGTGATATTACTGCCGGGCACCTGCGTATATTCAATGCCCACATCGATGCCCAGCGGCAGGCCCTTACGCACCATCAGCTTCGGCACCGGGATCGATGACGGGACGCCAGCCATTGCGCCCTGCCACACCGTGGCATCGACCTCGACACTCGACAAGGCAATGCCAATGTCAAAGCCGGTGATGCCATAGGGTTCGGCCGGCGCAACCGGGTTATAGGCCACGATCATGCCCAGATCATCGATAAAGGAATTAAACGCCGCCTGCTCGGTATTCTGAAACTGCAACAGGATATCACTCACCGCAGCCTGGGCCGGTGACCAAGCCTGGGTCGCCAGCAGCGCCGCCATCATTGTCACTGCACGCATCGACTTGAACATGATCACAGCCTCCACTAAATTTAGATTTCCGATGAAGGACGAAATTAATCCCAATATGGTTGCAGTGCAAGGCCGATAATCAACCCATCCACCATGTTGCAACACTAAAATGTGAACCCGCTCCCAACATGGTGCAGGGCAGCCCTTTCTGCTAGATTGAGCCATGTCCAGTCCGGTATCCGCTGATGACCACCTCTCCGCAATGGCTGCAGATCCTGTTCGATGCCCGCCCGGACAATGCCGGCCTGATCGCCGACCTGCTCAGCGAGACCGGCGCACTGGCCGTGACGTTGCAGGATCGCGGCGATGAAGCGATCTACGAACCACCGCTCGGCAGCGAGCCGTTGTGGTCGGATACCTGTGTCATCGGCCTGTTCGACGCCGACACCGATGTCAGTGGCGTACTGCAACACATCCAACACGCCCTGCAGGGCCAAGACATGCCGGCCTGTCATGTCAAACGCCTGGCCAACCAGGACTGGGAACGGGTGTGGCTAGCCCATTTCCGGCCGATGCGCTTTGGTCAGCGGTTGTGGATCTGCCCAACGGCCTATCAGCCGCCTGACCCCACTGCCGTCAATATCATGCTGGATCCAGGCCTGGCGTTTGGCACCGGCACCCACCCCACCACCGCCTTGTGCCTGGAGTGGCTGGACAGTCATGCTGTCACCGACCACCATGTCATCGATTATGGTTGCGGCTCCGGCATCCTGGCCATCGCTGCCGCCCGCCTCGGTGCCCGCCAGGTCGCAGCCGTGGACATCGATCACCAGGCACTGCTGGCAACCGCAGATAATGCCCGCCGCAATCATGTCGATCATCTGATCCATGGCTATCTGCCCGCCGACCTGCCCGCCATCGCCGCCGACACTGTGTTGGCCAACATCCTGGCTGGCCCGCTGGCAGACCTAGCGCCACAATTGGCGCAACTCGTCAAACCTGGTGGCAGCTTGGTGCTGTCCGGCCTGCTGAGCCCACAGGGTCCGGCCCTGCAGGGCAGTTACCGCCGCTGGTTTGATTTTATCTGGCAGCAGCAGCGTGAGGACTGGCTGTGCCTTGCGGCGCGACGCAAAGAGTAAAGTAACTGCCGCATGTTCACCCGTATCATCCATTGCCCGCATTGCCAGACCCTGGTCGAGATCGCCGATGACGGCAATGGTGGCGCCTGCCCACGCTGCAGCACCCCCTTGAACAACCCGATAGATCAACCTGCTGCAAGCAACACGGAAGCCACAGCCGTGGAACATGCGCCTGTGTTGTCATCGCACCGACCAGCGGTCTGGCTGGCGCTCTGCGCCGCTCTGTTGATAACAGGCCTCGTTGCACAATATGGCTATTTCAACCGTGATCGACTGGCCCAACACGACCTGTGGCGGCCCGGACTGCAGTTGTTGTGTCGTCTCGGCGGCTGCACACTGCCGCTGTTACACAAACTGGACATGATCAAGATCGAAGAACGGGCGATCGCCAGTCACCCGCAGTATGCCCATAGCCTGCTGATCACCGTCACGCTGCACAACCTTGGTGGTTACCCCCAACGCTACCCTGACCTGATGCTGAGCTTTTCTGATCTCGAGGGTCGGATCGTTGCCCAGCGCCGCTTTCGACCCGCTGAATACCTGCAACAGCGGCTTGACCCGGCCACCGGCATCCCGGCGGGTCAGGCTGTCCTCGCCCGGCTGGAATTGGCTGACCCGGGCGCTGCGGCCATCAATTATGAATTTTCGCTCTTTTGACCTCGACAGACCCTGCGGTCACCACTGCTGACTTTATAAGCACATGATTAAGGGGTATCATAAGAATGGTTTTACATGCGCCCCTGACAGGCGGCCCCTTTTTTTCTTTACCGATTTATATTAAACACTGAATTTCAATGAAAATAGGACCCTACACGCTCAGCAACAACCTGATCCTGGCGCCGATGGCCGGCGTCACCGACCGCCCGTTCCGCCAGTTATGCAAGCGCTTGGGGGCCGGCATGGCCGTCTCCGAGATGGTCACCTGCAACTCACTGTTGCGCGGCAGCCAGAAAACCTTGCGCCGAGCCAATCATGACGGTGAAATCGAGCCCCGTTCGGTGCAGATCGCCGGCGCCGACCCGGCCCTGATGGCCGATGCGGCACGCCACAATGCCGACCACGGCGCCCAGATCATCGACATCAACATGGGTTGCCCGGCCAAAAAGGTCTGCAATGTCATGGCCGGTTCGGCATTGCTGAAGGACCAGGTGCTGGTGGGAAGGATACTCGAGGGCGTCGTTCGGGCCGTGGATATCCCGGTAACGTTAAAAATACGTACCGGCTGGGACGCCCAGAACCGCAACGGGGTCACGATCGCCCGCATCGCCGAGCAGGCCGGCATTCAGGCCTTGGCGGTCCACGGCCGGACCCGCGCCTGCGCCTACCATGGGACAGCAGAATACGATACTATCCGGGATATCAAGGCGAGTGTTGCGATACCGGTGATCGCCAACGGTGATATCGATTCAGCGCGCAAGGCCCGCTACGTGCTTGAGTATACCGGCGCGGATGCCGTGATGATCGGGCGGGCGGCGCAAGGGCGGCCGTGGATCTTCAATAATATCAGTCATTATCTGCAGACCGGACAGTTGCTACCCGAGCCTCAGATAGCGATAATACGCGATATCATGCTGGAGCATGTCGGACATTTGTACGATTTCTACGGCGAATACACAGGCGTACGGATGGCGCGCAAACACATCTCATGGTACAGCAAGGGCCAACGAGGGGGCGCGGTATTCCGCGACACCATCAACAATGTAGAAAATGCCGAGCAACAGCTCGTTCAAATCAGGGCCTACTTTGATCAACTCATCGAACAGACGGAACTCGCCGCATGAATACACAGAATAATACTGCGCTGATCCAGACTGAAGAGATCATCAGTGAACGTCGCAGCAAGCCGGTTGCCACCTGCGTGGACACCGCGCTGCAGCTGTTTTTCATGGACCTGCAAGGCCAGCAGCCCACTGAGCTCTATGAGATGGTGCTGCAGGAGGTCGAGGCGCCGCTGCTGCGTCATGTCATGACCTACACCCGCGGCAACCAGAGCAAGGCGGCCAGGATGCTGGGCCTGAACCGGGCCACGCTGCGCAAAAAACTCGAAAAGTACGACCTCAACACCTGATCACCGGCCAGAGAGTTTCCGGCCGATCAGGATCTGCCCGTCACAGGATACCGCATGTCCCCGATCAAACGCGCCCTGATCAGTCTCTCTGACAAGACCGGGGCGGTTGCCTTTGCCCGCCGTCTGCATGAGCTGGGCGTCGAATTATTGTCTACCGGCGGCACGGCGAAACTGCTGGCAGACCATGGCCTGCCGGTCATCGAGGTTGCCGACTACACCGGCTTTCCGGAGATGATGGATGGCCGCGTCAAGACGCTGCACCCGAAGATTCATGGCGGCATCCTCGGCCGGCGCGGCATCGATGATATGGTGATGACAAAAAACGGCATAGCCACCATCGATCTGGTGGTCGTCAACCTATATCCGTTCGAGCAGACGGTGACCCGGCCGGGCTGTGACCTGCCGACCGCCATAGAGAACATCGATATCGGCGGGCCGACGATGGTCCGCGCTGCGGCGAAGAACCATGCCCATGTCACCATCGTCGTTGATCATCAGGATTACCAGGCCGTCATCGCTGACATGACGAACCATCACGGCGCCGTCAGCGCTGCCTTGCGTTTCTCGCTGGCGGTCAAGGCCTTCGAACATACCGCACAATACGACGGCGCCATCGCCAATTATCTCGGACGATTGACCAGCGGCCATGACACGCCCGACGCCTTCCCGCGCACCTGCAACCTTCATTTCGTCAAGGCCCAGGACCTGCGCTATGGCGAGAATCCGCATCAGCGGGCCGCGTTCTACACCGATCCACGCGACCATCAACCCAGTGTAGCCCGCTCCCGCCAGATCCAGGGCAAGGAATTATCCTTCAACAACATCGCCGATGCCGACACCGCACTGGAGTGCGTCAAGGTATTTGCCGATCAGCCGGCCTGCGTCATCGTCAAGCACGCCAATCCGTGCGGTGTCGCACTGGGCAGTGATCTGCTGCAGGCCTACAACCGCGCCTACACCACCGATCCGACCTCGGCCTTTGGTGGCATCATCGCCTTCAACCGTCCGCTCGACGCCATAACCTGCCAGGCAATCCTCACACAGCAGTTTGTCGAGGTCATCATCGCCCCCGGCATCAATGATGACGCGCTGCCATTGCTGGCGCAAAAGGCCAATGTCAGGATGCTGGTCTGCGAACCCTGGCACGGCAGCTATCCGGCCAGCCTCGATTACCGCCGCGTCACCGGTGGACTGCTGGTGCAGGATCAGGATCATGGCATGGTTGAAAGGAGTGCGCTCAGGCTTGTTACCCAACGCCGGCCCAGCGATCAGGAGCTGGACGACTTGTTGTTTACCTGGAAGGTGGCCAAATACGTCAAGTCCAACGCCATCGTCTACGGCAAGCATGGCATGACCATCGGCATCGGTGCCGGACAGATGAGCCGGGTCTACAGCGCACGGATCGCCGCGATCAAGGCCGCCGATGCCGGCCTGCAGGTCGCCGGCTCTGTCATGGCCTCCGACGCCTTCTTCCCGTTCCGCGACGGACTGGACAGCGCCGCCGAAGCGGGCATCACCGCCGTGATCCAGCCCGGTGGCTCGATGCGTGATGCTGAGGTCATCGCTGCCGCCGATGAACACGGTATCGCAATGGTATTCACCAGCATGCGGCATTTCCGGCACTGACAGCTTGCTGAGACAGCCCGCTGATCGGATTTATGCCGGAAGGCGACGACGGCGCAGCATCACAACCGCCGCGGCCAGCAGCGCCAGCATCCCCTCACTCGCCGCACCGAAGCCGACACGCCGCTCCGGCTGGGTGTCGATAAAGGTATAGATCCCCCCCATCCCCTCGGTCACATTGCCAACATCGTCAAACGACATCAGCCGCAGCAGCGTGGCATTGCTGATCAAGATCGGCGTGGTATAGGGGATCGCCGTATCAGAAGGCTGGGGGGTAAGTGAGTCCATCGTGAGCGGGTCAAATGGTGCCGTGCCATCGACTGTATAATAAATGCGCGGCAACCCGTTAACCTGCTGGCAATCGGCGCAGCGCAGTTCCACCGTGATCGGCGCGCTGTAGACCCCGGCACCGGGCGCAACAATGACCTCCGGCGGTACGCGATCGATAGTATAGATCTCTGAATGAGGGATCTCGGCGTTGCCCGCCTTGTCGACCGCCATGAACTTCAACGTATAGACCTGGTCACCGCCAAGATCTATTGCCTGGTCATAGAGCTTCTGGGTCGCCCCTGGCGGCAGGGTTGGCTCTGAACCATCCACGGTGTAATAAATCTTGTCACAACCGGCGTCGCCGCTGTCGGTACAGTTCAATGCGATGGGCTGATAGTTCTTGACCCCCATGGCAAGGCCATGGGGGTCAGCGACTGTCACTGGTGGCTCATCATCGCGGACAAAGACCTCATCATGCAAGGCCTCGCTGTTGCCCTCCACGTCTATGCCGCGGTAACGAAGGTGTTGAGTACATGGCGAAACCCCGCACGCCGAAATAGGTCCTGCATAGTCCTGAAACGAAACGCCCTCATCCAGCGAATAGGAAATCTTCGCGCAGATGCCACCTGTATAGCTGGTACAACTCAGCGCAATCTGCCCGTTATTCCACGCTGCCGACTGAAAGGCACCCGTCAACGGGCTGGCCACGGTCTTCGGCGGTTCCAGCATGTAACCCTGGTAATAATCCAGACTATTCGGCACCGGCGCGCCTACACCGAAAAACGAACCCATCACCAGCAGGTGATCAAGGTATTCATCCGCATTGAAAATGGGCGCCGCAAAATAGTTCATTTTGTGAAACAGCAGCTGCTTCACCTCACCGCCAGTCATCGATGCGGAAGGATCCCAGGCCTGCAACACCGCATCTGCAGTTGAAATCATCGCCAGATTGTTCCGCGATTGCCCACCCACCTGCGTATAGCTGCCGCCAGCAAACAGCCGTGAACCATCACCATTTAACGCCAGCGTGTTGATCCTTCCGTTGATATCGGGATTCCAGGGCAACAGGGCATGTGTTGTGAGATCGAACGCGGCCAGATTGTTGCGCGGGGTAGTGAATTGCCCGCCAACATATAATCTGTTGCCATCACGCAGCAGCGCGTACACGGCGGTTCCGGCCAGCTGGGGCTCCCATGCCTGGGCCAACCCCTGGTTATACAGCGTGATGCTGGCCAGTAATCTGCGTTGCTGCCCGCCGATGACACCAAAGCTGCCGCCCGCATACAGGGTGGCGCCGTCAGCATCACGTGCCAGCACATGGACAGGGCCATCCGGCTGCGGATTCCAGGCAGTCACGCTGCCATCTGACATGTCGACCGCGGCCAGATGCTGGCGCGGCAGGCCGGCGAAACGGATAAAATTGCCCGCGACATACAAGGTCTGACCATCTGCAGACCACTCAAGGTCATTGACGGTAACTGGCTCAGAGCTTGAATTCCCGGTTGACGGGTTCCAGCTGGCCACCAGCGCGCCGGTATCCAGGCGTATCGCAGCCAGGCCATTGCGGGCGAGCCCGCCGAAGGTCTGGAAACTGCCGCCGACGATCAACCATCCGCGATTGTGGTCCACCTCCAGCGTATTGATCACCACAGACTCATCGATCAGTACAGGTGATTTCCATCGCTCAAGGTTTGCTGCGCTCTTGATCGCCCCACTGCGCAGATCATTGGCGATCAGGCTACCAACACCCAGCACGGTGTCAGTACAAAAACCTTGTGCCTGGCAGCGGTAGGTCACCGCGGAAAAACCACCCGCGACATAAATCTCTTGCTGATCGATGATCGCTGCGGTAACCGGTCCATTGGGGTAAACAGGTGCCGGTGGTACCTCTGGCAATGAACCGGCGTGCAGCAGCTGCGTCGACAACAGGCCCAGCCATAGCATTAAACCAGCGTAGCGCAACTTCATCGCAGCACCATCGGACGGGATTGCCGCCACACCACCATCACCAGCAGCCCTAACAGAAGCTGACCGCCGACGGCCCCGAATCCACCACGATTACTGATATAGTTCTCGCGCTTTGGAGCCTCGACATTTCCTGCCTGATCAACGGAAAAAAACCGTAGCAGCGTCGTTTGCGTCAATATGAGCGGTCCGGTATAGCGAGTGGATGCCGTCGTCGGCTTGCTGCCATCGGTGGTGTAATAGGTGGCGGCACACCCGGAGCTATCATCACGACAGCTCAAGGTCACGACGAGCTGCTTGTCATTGAACGTCCTGGTCTCAGGGCTCGCCGTGGTCAACGGGGCATCTGCCTCGATGGTATACACCCGCTGATTGATCGACGACTCGGTGTTGCCCGCATAATCAACTGACAGGAATTTCAGCGTGGTGGGGCTTCTGAGCGTAATCGCGTCGACATACTCCGGTGAGGTGGCAGGATCCGGGTCCGTACCATCCAAGGTGTAATAGGTTGCCGCACAGCCAGACCCGATGCCGTCATCACACACCAATTCTACCGGTCTGATCGTAATCCCGTTATAGGCGACGTTGTCGGCCAGGCTGGCGGTTGTGAGTGGCGGGGTGGTCTCGGACGGAAACGTGGTGGTCTCGACGATGTGCGAACGGTTAACATCCATCCTGCTGTAAGCGCCTGCCACATACAACTTACTGCCATCATTCGACAACCGCAGATCATTGACAGCCCCGTTGACGATCGGGTTCCAAATCAGCGGCGTGGTATTCGCCAGGTACAGGGCCGCCAGCGAGGGGTACGCGCTTGAATGAATAGTCGTAAACGTCCCGCCCAGATACAGTATTGACCGATCGGCCGAAATAGTCATTGTGGTAACCGGCCCGCCATCGACCTCCGCATTCCAGGATGCCACGGCGGGGCTCAGCGGATCGACGCGCGCCAGATAACGGCGCGCCACAGTACCGACCTGCGTAAAATCACCCCCTACCAGCAACGCCTTCCCGTCCGCGGTCAAACGCAGCGCATACACCGGGCCATCGCAGTCAAGCTGCCAGTCTTCAAGCCTCAACGTTGTGATGCTGACGGCAGCAAGGTGGTTACGCGGCTTGCCAGAAATGGCGGTGAAGTCCCCACCGACAAAGACCCTGCCTTCAAGGATCTGCAGCGTGCGGACCGCCCCACCCTGAATATCCATCATCAAGGTCTCGATCCGGGCGCCGATCAGACTGATCTCGACCAGATTATTGCGGGTCGCGCTGCCGACGACTGAAGTAAACAACCCGCCCGCCAACACAGTGCCACGACTGGACAACTCCAGCGCATAGACCTTGGCGCCGGCATTGAACCGGGCGTTCCACTCGCTGTAGGCCACACCGGTCACTGGTTTCAGCGCTGCCACGCCGGTGCGGAACGCGGACCCGATCGAAGAAAACTCCCCGCCGACATAGATCGAGCCGGTGCTGGGTTCAACCCGCACGACATGGACTGCTGCGTTCGCCGATGGATTCCATAGGCTTGCCTTGCCAAAGGTCGGGCTGATTGATTCGACATCCAGCGCCGCCAGGTTATTGCGCGCCACGCCTCCGGCCGATGTGAAGTCACCGCCGATGAACAGCCTTGGACCATTGACGGCTGACAAGGCACGCACATCACCACCGACCATCTGCTGCCAGCCTGGCTCGAGCTGTACCATGCCATCACTGATCAAAAATCCAGCGAGGTGATGGCGCAGCAAGCCTGCAGCTGTCATCTGCCGGAAAACACCACCTGCATACAACGCTGTCCCGCCCGCGGACAAGGCCAGCGCATGAACCGGGGCGTCAGGCTGCGGCGACCAGATGGTTTGTGCACCCGCCGCATTCAATTCGGCCAGATATGCACCGCTCCCGCCGCAGGAGGTAAATTCTCCGGCGACAAATATGCTTGATGAGGCCAGCGCCAGATCATAAACCGCGCCGCCGCTGCATGAGGCGCCCCAGCTGTCTATTACACCGGTCGCTGCGTCAACGCGCGTGATGTTGGTGCGCGCGCCGCCGCCGACGGTAAAACTCCCTGCGGCATATATCCAACCACCAAGGCTATCGATGGCCAATGCGCGTACCGATAACGCTGACCCCAGAACTGGTTGCCATGCGGGATCAACAGTTATCGTTGCGGGCGCCGCCGAGACATCAACCCTCGCCAGATGACTCCGCGAGGAACCACCCAAGGTCGTGAACTCGCCACCGACATACAACGACGCGCCGGACACCGCCAGCGCCAGCACCCGGCCATTGCTGGCCACCGTCCACACCGCTGCACCTGTCGTGGTATTGTATTCGGTCAACGCGGTATCGCTGCCGACAAACAGCTGGCCGCCCACATAACGCACGACATTGACCGGCTGACTGGCCACCGGACTCCATGGCAATAAAACGCCGGTTTGATCGATATGCACAAGATTTCTAGCGGCACCAGCTATGCTGAAATCACCGCCGACATACCAGCCGCCGCTGCTATCGGCGGCGACACTGTACACCTTGCCTTCGAGCAACGAGGACGCGGCCTGAAACTGGCCGTCTGCCTCGAGCACAGTTGCGGCACCGCTGTGCGGCCCGACATAGCTGAAGCTGCCGCCCAGATACAAGGTCTTGCCATCAGGGGACAGCGCCGTCGAGTCCACCGGACCGTTGGCCTCCCATAACGCGGTTGTCGCCACAGGCGCGGCCAACCCCGAGCCACCCACCATCATGGCCATGCCCAGCACAATCAAACCGATCCATGATGTGGGATTCATCAACAACATCCGATACCTAAGGCCTGCTACCCAGGTTCTGATCACTATTCCTTAGATAGAGGGAGAATATATAAGTTCGATTATACAGAAGCACCCCTCGACCAACAACGCGATTCGTGGTCATCCTATTGATTTATCAGTACTCATGTTGATCACCGCAACACAGATGACCGGACGGATCAGATAGGCTATGCTTTTGCACTTTATCCAGTCTCACCGATAGCCTCATCGAAAACACAGCACCATGAAAATCCTGATCATAGGCGGCGGCGGCCGCGAGCATGCGCTGGCATGGAAGGCGGCACAATCCCAGCGGGTGACCCGGGTCTTTGTCGCGCCCGGCAATGCCGGCACCGCCCGTGAGCCCAAGGTGGAAAATGTCGAGATTGCCGCCGACGACGTCCCGGCACTGGTCGCGTTTGCAAAGGCACGCGCCATCGATCTGACCATCGTCGGACCCGAGGCGCCGCTGGTGCTGGGCGTTGTCGACAGCTTCCGCGCCCATGGCCTGCGCTGCTTCGGGCCGACCAAGGCCGCGGCGCAGCTGGAGGGTTCCAAGGGGTTTGCCAAGGACTTTCTGGCCCGTCACCGGATCCCGACCGCCGCCTATGCGACCTTCACCGACATCGAGGCCGCCACGGCCTATATCAGGCAGCGCGGCGCGCCGATCGTCGTCAAGGCCGATGGCCTGGCGGCCGGCAAGGGCGTGATCCTGGCTCACAGCGAGCAGCAGGCGATCGCCGCCGTCACCGACATGCTGGCCGGCAATGCCTTTGGCGCCGCCGGCCACCGTGTCGTCATCGAGGAATTTTTATATGGCGAGGAGGCGAGCTTCATCGTCATGTCCGATGGCAGACATATCCTGCCGATGGCCACCTCGCAGGATCACAAGGCGCGCGATGACGGGGACCGCGGCCCGAATACCGGCGGCATGGGTGCCTATTCTCCGGCCCCGGTCGTCACCGCCGACATCCACGCCCGCATCATGCGCGAGGTCATCGAACCGACGGTGCACGGCATGCAGGCCGACGGCATCACCTACACCGGCTTTCTCTATGCCGGCGTGATGATCGCCGCCGATGGCACGCCGAAGGTGCTCGAGTTCAACTGCCGCTTTGGCGACCCGGAGACCCAACCGATCATGATGCGGCTCAGATCCGATCTGGTTGAATTATGCGAGCTGGCGGTCGCCGGTCAGCTCGATCTGGCCAGTATCGAGTGGGATCCGCGCCCGGCGCTGGGTGTGGTGCTGGCGGCCGGCGGTTATCCGGATCACTACCGCAAGGGTGATGTCATCCACGGCCTGGACGGCGAACTCGCCGACAGCAAGGTCTTTCATGCCGGGACCGCTGAACACGATGGCCAGGTGATCACGGCCGGCGGGCGGGTGCTGTGCGTCTGTGCACTGGGCATTTCGGTCGCCGAGGCGCAGCGCCGCGCCTATCAGCGGTTGCAGTCAATACAGTGGCAAGGCAGATATTGCCGCTCCGACATCGGCTATCGTGCCATCGCCCGCGAACAACACTAAGGAAACTCTGATTAATTCAAAAATTACTACGGCCGTCATTCCCGCGAAAGCGGGAATCCAGGTATTACAGGTAGTTATGGATGCCCGCTTCCGCGGGCATGACGACAATGCGAATTAATCAGAGCATCCCTAAACCAACCCTGCTGAGGATGCGGCTATGAGTACACCGTTTGTTGCAATATTGATGGGCTCGGACAGCGACCTGCCGACGATGAAGACCACCATCGACACGCTGAAGGCGCTGGGCATCCGCAGCGAGGTGCGGATATCCTCGGCGCACCGCACGCCGGTCCAGACCCATGACTATGTCGTCGATGCCGACGCCCGCGGCTGCCAGGTCTTCATCGCGGCAGCGGGCCTGGCCGCCCACCTGGCCGGTGCGGTGGCCGCCAACACCGTCAAACCGGTCATCGGCGTACCGCTGGATGCCGGCCCGCTGCAGGGGATGGATGCGTTGTTGTCGACGGTGATGATGCCCGGCGGCATCCCGGTCGCGACGGTGGCCGTCGGCAAGGCGGGCGCGAAGAACGCCGCCTACCTGGCAGCGCAGATCATCGCACTGTCCGATCCCGCGCTGGCCCAGCGCTTGTTGGACGAGCGCGAGACCACTGCCCGTGACATCGCGGCCAAGAACGCCGCCGTACAGCAACAATTCTCCGATTGAAGCCGTTACCACGTACTGTATTATGGCGGATCAACCAGGCCAGTCAGGTCATTGAACACGGCGGGATCATCGCCTATCCGACCGAGGCGGTGTTTGGCCTGGGCTGTGACCCGCTGAATCCGCAGGCCGTACAACACCTGCTTGCGATCAAGCAGCGCCCGGCCGACAAGGGGCTGATCCTGATTGCCAGTGACTTCGAGCAGTTGCGCCCGTATGTGGATATCACCAGGCTGTCCCCCGCCCAGCGGGATACCCTGTTCACCAGCTGGCCCGGCCCGCACACCTGGCTGTTGCCATGCAGGCCCACCACCCCGCCGTGGTTACGTGGCCGGCACAGCAGTATTGCAGTGCGCGTCACCGCTCACCCGATCGCCCGCGCCTTGTGTCAGCGCACCAGCTGCGCGCTGACCTCGACCAGTGCCAACCGCAGCGGCCAGCGCGCGGCACGCACGGCCTTGCAGGTGCGCCACCGGCTTGGCGCCCATGCCGTGGACTATATCCTGCACGGCCCGGTCGGCGGCCAGGCGCGGCCCACTGAGATACGTGACATCATCACCGGGCAGGTCATCCGCCACGGGTGACTGCCCGACGCTGTACACTGGCTCTATAATCTCGATATCGCACACCATTACAGGACCCCATCATGAATCAACCTGATCCGAATGCTGTCAAGGCCTATCTGATGAGGTTGCAGGACACGGTCTGCGCAGCACTGCAGGCCGAAGATGGCGGCGCCCCCTTCATCGAAGACAGCTGGACCCGGCCGGAGGGCGGCGGTGGTCGCTCACGGATACTGAACAATGGCCAGGCCTTCGAGCAGGCCGGTGTCAACTTCTCCCATGTCACCGGCGACAAGCTGCCGCCTTCGGCCACTGCACAGCGCCCGGAACTGGCTGGGCGCCGCTTCGAGGCCATGGGCGTGTCGCTGGTCATCCATCCGCATAATCCGTATGTGCCGACATCACACGCCAATGTCCGCTTCTTCATCGCCAGCAAGGAGGGCAGTGATCCGATCTGGTGGTTCGGCGGCGGCTTTGATCTGACGCCTTATTACGCCTTTCGCGAAGATGTCGAGCACTGGCATCGCGTCGCGCGCGCGGCCTGCGCCCCCTTCGGTGCCGACATCTATCCACGCTACAAACAGTGGTGTGATGACTATTTCTTCCTCAAACACCGCAACGAACCGCGCGGCGTCGGTGGCCTGTTCTTCGATGACCTGAATGAAGGAGGGTTTAAGCAGTGCTTTGCCGTCATGCGCAGTATCGGGGATCACTATCTCGAGGCCTACCGGCCGATCGTCGCGCGGCGCAAGGCGCTGGCCTATGGCGAACGCGAACGCGACTTCCAGCTCTATCGCCGCGGCCGTTATGTCGAATTCAATCTGATCTATGACCGCGGCACACTGTTCGGACTGCAATCAGGCGGTCGTACCGAATCGATCCTGATGTCGTTGCCGCCGCTGGTCAAATGGCGCTATAACTGGCAGCCGGCCGCCGGCAGCCGCGAGGCCGAGCTGTATGAGGTGTATCTGAAACCCAGGGACTGGCTGCAGGGCGTCTAGTATTTGCTGCCATGAAGTCCTAGACTGAATCTCATCGTCAGCGACAACAAGCCTAATGGAGGGATTCTGAAATGACCAAGATCAAGATCGGTATTGCCGCACTGGCGCTGTTATGCGGCGCGCGACTGTATGCCGATGCGCTGCCCCCGGCGGCGCCGGTCCCGGCCGACAACCCGCAGTCCGAGGCCAAGATCGCCTTGGGCAAGGCGCTGTTCTTCGACCCGCGGCTATCGATCGACGGCACCGTGTCATGCAACAGCTGCCACAACGTGATGGCCAGCGGCACCGACAACCGCTCGGTATCGGTCGGAGTCGGTGGTCAGAAGGGCGGGCGCTCGGCGCCCACGGTATGGAATGCCGCCTTCCTCAGCGCCCAGTTCTGGGACGGACGGGCCGCAACACTGGAAGACCAGGCCAAGGGCCCGATCTTGAATCCGATCGAGATGGGCATGACCAGCCAGGCCGCGGTAATCAGCCGGCTGAAGGGCCTGCCCGGTTATGTCGAACAGTTTTCTGCTGTATTCGGCAGCAAGGATGCCCTCAGCTATGACAACCTCGCCCGCGCCATCGCCAGCTACGAGCGGACGCTGATCACCCCGAACAGCGCCTATGACCGCTATGAAAAAGGCGACAAGAAGGCATTGAGCCGCGAGGCCCGCGAAGGGCTGGAGCTGGTCACCAAGCTGGGCTGCACCGGCTGCCATAACGGCCCGGCCTTTGCCGGCCCGGCACTGCCTGCCGGCCAGGGTTTCTACCAGAAATTCCCGACCTATGCCGACAGCCCGTACATCAGCAAATACCAGCTCGATGCCGACAAGGGCCGCGCCAATGTCACCGGCAAGGACGAAGACCAGCACATGTGGCGGGTACCAACCTGGCGCAACGTGGCGCTGACGGCGCCGTATTTCCATAATGGCTCGGTCGAGAACCTGGCCGAGGCGGTACGCGTCATGGCCAGCACCCAGCTGAACCTGCGGCTGCAGGACAGCCAGGTCGATGCCATCGTTGCCTTCCTGAATTCACTGACCGGCGAATTCCCGGCCCAGACCATGCCGCATCTGCCGGACAGTACCAACCGCAGCATCGTCGATATCCACTGACCTCCAAATCGCGACCGGGCGGAGACCTGCTGTCTCCGCCCGGCCCCGTGCTGATTGTGTTAGAATTCCTGCGACATCCCCGCTATAAAGCCGTCCGCCATGAGCAACCAGAACATCTTCAAGGTCATCTTTGTCAATCAGGGCAAGGTCTATGAAATCTATGCCCGCAATATCTATCAAGGGGAGATGTACGGCTTCATCGAGGTCGAGAACCTGCTGTTTGGCGAAAAGACCTCGGTGGTCGTCGATCCGTCGGAGGAAAAACTGAAGACCGAGTTTCAGAACACCGTCCGCAGCTATATCCCGATGCATGCGATCATCCGCATCGACGAGGTCGAGAAACAGGGTAATGGCAAGATCATCCCGCTCTCCACCAAGGACGGCAATGTGATGCCATTCCCATCGACGATCTATACCCCGACACCAGGCGGCGACGGCGACTGAAACTGCGCGGTTACCTGAGGTCTCGCGCACAGCGAACGCCCAGATCAGGAAAACGCGATCCCGACGCCAGATAAAAGCGGTAGGCACTGCGATAGAAATGACTCAGCGTGTAGTGCCCGTAACCACCCCAGCCACCGCCGCGCACCACCCGGTAATCTCCAGCAAAGGCCGCTGACTGATACGCGCTGCCTGGATAGGGCCGGTAGGCATCCTCGACCCATTCCATGACATTGCCGGCCAGGTCAGCAACGCCATACGGCGAATCACCCTTGGGATAGGAGCCAACCGGCGCAACCCCGTGCTCCCAGTCGCCACTGCCGGCATTGGCATAATCGGGATGCCAGTCATTGCCCCACGGATAGTGACGACCATCGTTGCCACGGGCAGCCTTCTCCCACTCCGCCTCGCTCGGCAGCCGTTTGCCGGCCCAGACACAATAGTCACGGGCCTCATGCCAGCTGATATCTGTCACCGGCAGGACATCAAACTCACTGCGACGGTTCTCCATGGCCGTCAGCAAGGCCTGACGCGTCATGCGGCGGGTGTCGGCATCGATATGGAAGGTTTCGGCAGCGAGGCGACGCAGGGTCGGCAGATTGGCGATATCAAGGATATTACGGGTCAGCAGATAGCCGTTGCCCTGCCAGGCCTCAGGGACCTGATAATTCTTTGCGATGACAAAGCGCCGGTAATCGGCGTTGGTCACTTCCCGGCGATCGATCTGATAACCAGGCAGGTTCACCCGATGTGCCGGCTGCTCATCGAGATACAACGGCTTGCCAAGGCCGGCCTCAGTGCTGCGCCGGGACTGGGCATCACCAAGGTCGCTGCCCATGACAAACGGACCGGCGGGGATCGTCACCATCTCGTCGCCAACAACCGGGAACGGCAATACGGCCAGCAGCCCTGCCAGCAACCGGCATAGAGTGTTTATCCCCGTCACCGCCCCTTGCCCGCGTCACGAGCACAGCGAAAGCCAAAACTGGAGTTGCGTACCCGCGGATTGAAAAAACTGCGATTGAAGGCCGGCGCCGAGATGCCACACTTGTAATAGGAACAATCCCACCACGAGCCACCCTTCAACACCTTGTAGATCTCGCCATAATTTTCGGAAGGATGGTGATTGCCGGGATGCGGCTGATACCACGAGGCCGTCCACTCCCAGACATTGCCCGACATGTCATCAAGCCCGTAAGGGCTGCGGCCACGTGGAAAGGCCCCGACCGGTGTCGTATCGCCGTCCTGCCCCAGACTGGCCCAGCGTACCGGTGTATTGGCCGCACTGATATCAAACTCACTGCCCCATGGAAAGATCCGGCCATCGCTGCCGCGCGCCGCCTTCTCCCATTCGGCCTCGTCCGGCAGGCGCTTGCCGGCCCACTGGCAATAATCCTGCGCATCCTGCCAGGACACAAAGGTCACCGGATGATCGGCCTTGCCTTGCGGGTAACGGCGGCTGGAAAAATGGCCCGGGGAGCGGTGACCAGTGTCATTGATGAAGCGCTGATATTGCAGATTGGTGACCTCATAGCGATCGATGTAATAGGCCGGCAATGCCACACGCTGTTCCGGCCCCTCATCCTCAAGCCGGGAATTGCTGCCCATGATGAACGGGCCGGCCGCGATCAACACCATCTCATTGGGGCGATCACCGAGCCGCAATCCGGGCGGATAGTCGATGCTGGCCAGACCGAGGCGGTGCCCACGAACCCCGGCCTGACTGGACACGGTTGACGGCACTTTTTTATGCTGATGACACTGGACACACTTGGCGCTGGCATCAGGCGCCGGCATCCGCTGTTCGCCATGACACAGCCTGCAGCTGTTATCCCGGCCATGATGGGCGGCATCCAGCGCATCCGCCGAGGCCAGCATGACTGCGCTGCTGCCCCAGCACAGCAGCAGCGCCACGCCGCGCCACCAGCCATTCATGTTATGCTTGCGCGACACCTGAACACCCTGAAAATTGCCGAGGCGTTTATCATAACATGATCATCCGCTGCGCCATCCTGGCGCCCCGCGCCGGACTGCATGACATCACTGCCGACATCAACGCGGCCATCGCAGGCCAACACATTACCAGCGGCCTGTGCACGGTGTTCCTCCAGCACACCTCGGCCAGCCTGACGATCCAGGAAAATGCCGATCCTGCGGTGCGCACCGACCTGCAGCACTGGCTCAATCGACTGGTGCCGGAAAACGATCCACTGTATACCCACACCCAAGAGGGGCCGGATGACATGCCGTCACACATCAAGAATGTATTGACCGCGACCTCGCTGGCGATCCCGATCCTCGACCACCGACTGGCACTGGGCACCTGGCAGGCGCTGTATCTATGGGAACACCGTCACCCGCCAACCCGCCGCCAGCTGGTGTTGCATCTGCAGCGGGATTGAGCGGCACGCCCATCACCTGCCAACCCTGATACGGTACCTTGCTTTATTCCAGCAGCTTTCTTAAGGTGTCAATCATCAGCCCGGCGCCGGAACGCATCATGTCCTCATTATTTGATTTCGACAACACACCTGAGCAATACGCAGTGATCGGCAATCCGATCGCACACAGCAAATCACCGTTGATCCATGCCGAGTTTGCCAGGCAGACGCGTCAACAGCTAATCTATACCGCGATCCAGGTCGATGCCGGCGGGCTGGCGCCGGCGGTGGGCAACTTCCAGGCCGGCGGCGGCAAGGGTCTGAACATCACTGTCCCGTTCAAGCGTGACGCCTGGGAACTGTCCGACGAGCTGAGCCTGGAGGCCGAGCGCGCCGGCGCGGTCAACACGCTGTTATTCACCGTTGACGGCCGCCGTTATGGGCACAACACTGACGGTATCGGCCTGGTGCGCGACATCACCGTCAACCATCAGGGCATCCTCACCGGCAAGAAGATCTTGATCCTCGGCGCCGGCGGCGCGGTACGCGGCATCCTGCATCCCTTGCTGGCACACCATCCGCGGCAGATCTACATCGCCAACCGCACCCCGGACCGTGCAGCGGCGCTGGCATCCGCATTCTCAAGCGATCGGCTGACGCTGCAGGCCGGCGGTTTCGCTGACATCCCTGTCGACCGTTTTGACCTGATCATCAACGGCACGGCGGCAAGCCTGCATGACGAGCTGCCGCCGCTGCCGCCGCAGATCATCGGTCCTGACAGCTGGTGTTATGACATGATGTATGGCAAGGGCCTGACGGTATTTCTGCAGTGGGCCCGGCAGCAGGGTGCCGATCATCTACTGGACGGTCTTGGCATGCTGGTCGAGCAGGCCGCAGAATCGTTTTTATTATGGCGCAATGTCCGGCCCGATACCGCGCCGGTACTGGCCAGACTGCGCACGATGTGAGACGTTCAGATCACGGGGCACGGGCAGCAAGTTCGCGCGCCAGCGTCTCGATGTGCAGATTGTCTTCCAGCTTGTTGCGCCAGACTTCGCTGATCGATTCCAGTCCAAGATAGGCGCCGCTGACGGCACCGACCATGGCACCCATCGCCTGGCGCTTGCCGCCGAGCAGGATCGAATCAAGCAGACACTCCAGATAACTGCGCGGGAAATGCAGAAAACAGAACAATGCCAGCGGCATCGATTCCTGGACAATGACACGGTTGCCGATCTGCCGCGCCGCCTCTTCAGGATCGGTCTGCTTCTCCAGCAGCTCGACCACCAGCGCCAACTGGCGCTTGATGACATCAGTACGGGCAAATCCAATCAGGTCCTCGACAAAGGCATGCGGGGAAAACGGCCGCTGCGGGTTGGCATCGACCATCATCGCCAGCGCCCTGGCAAACACCGCAGCCCCGTCGATACCAACCGGATGGGTGTGGGTCACCTCGGCAGAGGCCTGGGCCTTGGCATACAACCCCGGCGAACGGTGGAAAAACAATCCGACCGGTGTGACGCGCATCGCGGCACCATTACCGAACGATCCCTCGCCACCAAACAACCGCCGCGCCGCATAGATATACCCGACCCGCTCCTGCTTGACGATGGTATAGAGCTGCGGGGCCTTGGCGCCCTGCCGCTCCCACGGCTTGTCCCGGAAATGTTCCAGAAACTTATCGCCCAGCCCCTGGGTGTTGACATCGCGCTTGTCGAGGATATGTTCAGCCAGCGCCACCGCCATCACGGTGTCGGCGGTGTAATTCAGGCAGCTGCTGGCATCCACATGCCGAATCAGCGTTTCCTTGTCAGGATAACGCGCCGCCAGTGCGCCCACGGCGTCACCCAGTGCCGCGCCCAACATCGCCCCCAGAAACTTCGATTCGATACTGATTGTCATCTGCCCCTCGTAAAGATCACTGCATGATACTGCAACTCGCTGTAATGTATACGTGAAACACCCGCTGAAACAAGACTGGCCGGGCTATAATTCAGCCGGTTGGGCCGATACACTAATATCGACAGCTGGTGCGATCTATTGATGATGATGCTGGTTTACATTGCTGCGGCGGGCACCCTGGGCTACCTGATACTGGTACTGGTGTTCTCTGTGCGCCAGGCCAGCCGCCTGTACCTGCCCAGCCCAACGCTGCACTCGACCCCGGCGCAGCATGGCTGGCCATTCGAGGAACTGACGCTGACCACCGGAGATGGCGAGACATTACACGGCTGGTATGTGCCGAGCCCGGACACCCGTCACACCGTGTTGTTCTGTCACGGCACGCGCGGCAATATCTCAGACCTGATCGACACCATCGCCATGTACCAGTCGCTGCGGCTCAATATTCTGCTGTTCGATTATCGCGGCTATGGCCGCAGCAGCGGCAGGCCCAGCGAGCATGGCACCTATCTCGATGCGCTGGCGGCATGGGACTATCTGATACAAACCAGAAAACTCGCTCCGGCCGACATTATCATCCATGGCCGGTCGCTGGGAGCCGCGATCGGCGCCCATCTGGCCGCCCGTCACACCCCGCAGGCACTGATCGTTGAATCAACCTTCACGTCATTGCCCGAGGTCGCTGCCCGACGCTACCGCTACCTGCCGATCAAATGGATTGCACGTTTTCACTACCCGGTTCGTCACTATCTGCGCCAGGTGCGCTGCCCGATACTGGTCATTCATGGATCTGACGACGAGGTCATCCCGTATCACCATGCCGAACAATTGCTGGCAGAGATCAGGGGCGAAAAAAGGTTATTGCAGATCGCCGGCAACCACTACGCCGGTTATCTGCACTCCGGCCCGGTCTACCGGCAGGGCATCGCTGAATTCATCGGCTCCGTCTCCACCCACTGACGTGCTCAGCGCCGTTGCAGGTGACGGTTCTTCAGTTCCACATAATGGCGCGATGAGAACTCCAGATAGTCCAGCTCGGCCTGTTGCAACGGTCGCAGCCGGCGGGCCGGACTGCCCACATACAGATAGCCGCTCTCCAGCACCTTGCCCGGGGTGACCAGCGACCCGGCACCGATCATCACCCGATCCTGAACCACCGCCCCGTCCATCACGGTTGAGCCCATGCCCACCAGCACCCAGTTACCCACGGCACAGGCATGCAGGATCACCCCATGACCTACCGTCACGTCATCGCCGATCGTCAACGCATAGCCCCCCGGCGTGAAACGGTTGTCAGAGGTGACATGCAGTATGGAGCCATCCTGGATATTGGTACGGGCACCAATACTGATCTTCTGTACATCGCCGCGTGCCACCACCATTGGCCACAGCGAGGCATCGTCGCCGATCGTGACATCACCGATAACCACCGCGGCCTCATCAACATACGACGAGGCTGCGATGCGCGGGCTTATGCCCTGATAACTGCGGACAGTCATATCACCCCCTGACAGCACCCCGGTGACAACAAGCTGCGGCACGATGCAAAATAAGCACTGCGTCCTGCCATTCGGACAAACATGTTACATTAGTTTTCCCACAGACCAACACCCTTTCCTCACTTCATTGGAGCGCCGATGACCGACAACCCCCTGCTCAAGCACAACGGCCTGCCATGTTTTGACCAGATCCGTCCGGAGCATGTCGAACCGGCCATCGATCAGGTGCTGGCCGAAAACCGCCAGGCCATCGCCGCGCTGCTTGCCATGCCCACACCTCACCGCTGGTCTTCACTGGTCCGCCCGCTGGAACGTCTCGGTGAACGCCTGTCGCGCACCTGGGCGCCAGTTGCCCATATGAATGCGGTTGTAAACAGCGCTGAACTGCGTGCCGTCTACAACGCCTGCCTGCCGAAGATCAGCGCCTATACCACCGAGCTGGGACAGAACAGCGCTCTTTATCAGGCCTATTGCGCGCTGGCCGAGGGCCCGGAATACGCCCGGCTGACGCCCCCGCAGCGCAAGCTGCTCGACAATACCTTGCGCGACTTCCGGCTATCAGGTGTCGCGCTGACGACCACAGACAAGGATCGCTACAAGGATCTGATGCAGCAGATTTCAGAATTACACGCCAGATTTGAGCAGAACCTGCTTGATGCAACCCATGCCTGGACCACGCTGATCACCGATGAACGCGAACTGGCCGGTATCCCGGAGTCCAGCCGCGGCCTGATGCTGCAGGCCGCAGCGCACCGCGGCCTGCAGGGCTGGCTGGTCACGCTCGAGTTTCCGTGTTATATCGCAGTGATGACCTATGCCGATTCCCGCGAGCTGCGCCGGCAGGTCTATACGGCGTATGTGACCCGCGCCTCGGACGCCGGGCCGGATGCCGGGCGCTGGGATAACAGCGAGGTGATGGCCCGCCTGCTGGAGCTGCGCCACGCCGAGGCGCAGCTGCTGGGCTTTGCCAATTATGCCGAACGCTCGCTGGCAACCAAGATGGCACAGCACACGCAGGATGTCGTCACGTTCCTGCGCGACCTGGCCCGCCGTTCGCTGCCGATCGCGCGCCAGGAGATGGATGAACTGCGCAACCATGCCGCGGCGCTGGGCTGCAGCGATCCCGAGGCCTGGGATGTCACGTACTATTCAGAAAAGCTGCGCCAGCAGCAGTTTTCGATCTCCCAGGAACAACTCAAGCCGTACTTTCCCGCGCATCGCGTCCTTGATGGCATGTTTGCCGTGGTCAATCGGCTGTATGGCCTGACAGTCACCGAACAGCACGATATCCCACGCTGGCATCCGGATGTCCGTTTTTTTTCGGTACATGATCGTGACAGCATCTTGCGCGGGCAATTCTATCTTGATCTGTATGCACGGCCAAACAAACGGGGCGGGGCCTGGATGGATGAATGCATCCTGAGGATGCGCCATGACGAAGAGGCGCAGACACCGGTGGCATTCCTGACCTGCAACTTTTCGCCGCCACTCGGTGATGCCCCGGCGCTGTTTACCCACCAGGAGGTCACGACACTGTTCCATGAATTCGGTCACGGCCTGCATCACATGCTGACCCTGATCGATCATCCGGGCATCTCCGGCATCAACGGTGTCGCCTGGGATGCCGTTGAACTGCCGAGCCAGTTCATGGAAAACTGGTGCTGGGAGCCCGATGCCCTGCCGTTGGTCTCTGGTCATTACCAGAGCGGCGCAGCGCTGCCGGAGCAGCTGTTTTCACGGCTGCTGGCCGCAAGGAATTTCCAGTCCGGCATGCAGATGGTGAGGCAGATCGAATTTGCGCTGTTCGATTTCCGGCTGCACCTCGAATACGATCCGGCCAAGGGCGCGCAGATCTATCAACTGCTGGACGAGGTACGCAACGAGGTGGCCGTGATACGCCCGCCATCCTTCAACCGCTTCCCGCACAGCTTCTCCCACATCTTTGCCGGAGGTTATGCGGCAGGCTATTACAGCTATAAATGGGCCGAGGTGCTGTCCAGTGATGCCTTTTCACTGTTTGAGGAACGCGGGATCTTCGATGCCGAGACCGGTCGACAGTTTATGAGCGCAGTACTGGAACAAGGGGGTTCCCGCGAACCAATGGAGATGTTTATCGAGTTCCGTGGCCGCGAACCGCAGATCGACGCCCTGCTGCGCCATAGCGGATTGACGGCTTGACTGCCTGAGGGATCATTCTGCCGGCACTGGACGTTTGTTGCGTTGCTCATCAACAGCGACAAAGGTCAGCCTTGCCTCGGTGACCTTGATCGGCTGCAGCGTGCCACGGTTGCGCTCGGCATAAACCTCGACCTGGACCGTCAACGAGGTCGTACCCACCCCGGCCACCTGCGCGTAACAGCTGACGACATCCCCGACAAACACCGGCTGATGAAACTGGAACTCGTTGACAGCGACGGTGACGACCCGTCCCCGGGCGCGACGGTGAGCGACGATACTCGCGGCAATATCAACCTGTGACATGATCCAGCCACCAAAGATGTCACCGGCCGGGTTGGTATCGCGCGGCATCGCCAGGATCCGTGTGGTAGGCTGTTGCCCGCTATCGATTAGACCCACCATATCAATGCCCCTGATACAGGGCATCGACCTGGCTGGCATAACGCTCCACCAAGGAGTTGCGCTTCAGCTTCAGCGTCGGTGTCAGCAGACCATTATCGACGGTCCACGGCTCCCGCAACAACGCCACACGACGGACCGATGCATACCCAGGAAACCCTTGCATATGCTCGGCGACACGCTGCACTACTGCATTGCTCAACCGGGCATCTGACAATACGTCAGATGCCGCAGGATTGAGTCCCAACTGCGCGGCAAACGCCGGCCATTTCTGCTGATTCAACACCAGCAGCGCCGCCAGATACGGCCTGCCTTCACCGATCACCAAGGCCTGATCGATCATCGGATCGGCGGTGATGGCCATTTCGATATCCGCCGGCGGCACCTTCTCACCATTTGACATGACGATGATCTCCTTGACCCGACCGGTGATGAAGATATGCCCATGTTCGATGCGCGCCCGGTCGCCGGTATGCAACCAACCATCTGCCTCGATGATATCCCTTGTTGCCTGGGGATTGTTCCAGTAACCAAGCATCACGCAGGCCGAACGTGTCATCAGCTCACCGTTTTCGGCAATCCGCACCTCGATCCCTTGCAAGGCCGGGCCGACACTGGCCGGGATATTGTTGCGCGTTGAATTCGCGGCGATCACCGGACCGGTCTCGGTCATGCCATAGCCGTGCAGCAGATTCAGGCCCAGACCGATAAACAACCGCGCCACACCTGATGACAGGGGCGCACCACCACAAACAGCAATCCGCACCCTGCCGCCGAGGCGCGCCATGACCTTGTCGGCCACCAGCTTCTTCAGCACAGGCCATAACAGCAACGTGGCAGACCATCCCCTGTGTTGCTGACGATATTCGAACTCCCGCCAGCCGACGGCAACGGCCAGGCCAAACAGCTGGCGCGCGATAACAGACCGGGTGGCCAGCTGATCCTGGATGCGGCCGTAGACACGCTCGTAGATTCGCGGCACCGAGATCAGGATCGTTGGCTGTATCGTCACCAGGTCTTCACTCAACTGTGGAATCGAACGCGCAAAGGCCACCGTCGCACCCGCCATCATCGGCAACACATAACCAACAGTGCGTTCAAACATATGCGACAGCGGCAGAAACGACAGAAACACATCATCACTATAAACAGTGACACAGGCCTGACAGGCGCCGGCATTCTCGAGGATGTTGCGATGACTGAGCATGACCCCCTTGGGCCGACCGGTGGTCCCTGAGGTAAAAACGATGGTCGCAAGCGCGTCAGCGCTGCCGCGGTGTTCCGGCACTGCTGCGCCCTGCCCAGGCAGCCAGTCATGAACGACTGCCAATCGCAGGTCACTGCGGTCGCCGATCTGCCCAAGCGTAACGATCCTTTGCAACGCTGCAACCGTTTGCAATGACGCACGCAATGCCAGCCAGTGCTCGTGACCCTCGATCAGCAATACCCGTGCCTGGGTCTCATTCAGGATATAGGCGATATTGTCCGGCCGGTCATTGGCATAAAGAGGCACCACCACCAGACCCAGACCCAGCGCCGCCTGCTCATAGATCACCCACTCACAGCAGTTGCGCAGCAACACCGCCACCCGTGAGCCGGCATCGAGACGCTCATTGCCCAATGCCGTCTGCCACCGGGCGACGCGTAGCGCCAGCTCCGACCACGTGATCTGACACCACTGCATCTCGACGTCATCATAATAACGATAGGCCACAGCGTCAGGGCTGCGCTGGGCCCGCAAGCGAAACAAGCCATCCAGCGTCTTCGCCTGCCCCGGTGTTATGACCTCGCTACCCGTTTCCATCATCCAAGCCCCCTCAATGCTCAGAGAGCCTGCAGCCTTTGCCATTCCTCATCCGGCGTAAAACGCGCCCCGTGGTTCCGCGCCAGCTCTTCCAGCCTGCCGCGCAACGCACTGATGCCTCGCTCACGCACATGATGCAGCGGCCCGCCACGGAATGGCGCAAACCCGGTACCGAAGATGATGCCGGCATCAAGCAGGTCTTCATCTTCAACGACGTGCCCGCGCAGACAGGCCATGGCCTCATTGAGCAGGCGCAGCATCATGCGATCGGTCACATCGGCCGGTAATGTCATCCCAGCGCTGATCCTGGCCTTGACCGGCTCACCGTTGCGATAACTGTAAAATCCCTGGCCGTTCTTGCGGCCAAGCCGACCCTCGCTGACCAGTGCGCGCAGCCGCGCCGGCACCCTGGCATTGCCCAGGCTCTGGCCCAGGATCTCTGCCACCGACAGGCAGATATCGAGACCAACGGTGTCGGCCAGCTCGATCGGCCCCATCGGCATGCCGAAGGCAACCGCGGCGCGGTCGATCAGCTCCGGTCTGACGCCTTCGCTCTCGAGTTCAACCGCCTCCAGCAGATAAGGCATCAGGATGCGATTGACCAGAAATCCTGGCGTGCTGGTTACGGCCAGCGGCAGCTTGCCAATCTGGCGGGCAAAGGCGCTGGCATCGCGCACCACCTGTTCATCGGTCTGCGGACTGTGGACGATCTCAACCAGCTGCATCTTGGCCACCGGATTGAAAAAATGCAGCCCGACCAGCCGTTGCGGGTGCTGCAGCGCCGGCGTCAATGTCTGCAGCGGGATGCTGGAGGTATTGGTCGCCAGGATCGCACCCGGCTTCATCCGTGGCTCCAGGGTACGATACAAGGCCTGCTTGGCCTCGGCGTTCTCGAAGATCGCCTCGATGATGACGTCGGCATGCGGCACCCCCTGCCCGGCGACATCCGGTATCAGCCGGTCCAGTGCGGCCTGCACCAGACGGGGCTGCTTGAGCTTTTTGCTGAACAGCTGTGCGGCACGCTTCACTGCCGGGGCGATGCGTTCCGGCGACTGATCCTGCAAGGTCACCATCAGACCCTGCAGCGCGCACCAGGCCGCGATGTCGCCACCCATGACCCCGGCGCCGATCACGTGCACCCGCTGCGCCTTGAAGCGACTGTCACGGCCAGCTGCCTTGAGCCGTTCCTGCAGAAAGAATACCCGGATCAGATTCTGGGCGCTGTCGCCCATGACCAGATGCGCCACCGATGCCGCCTCGTCAGCCAGCATCGATTTTGGATCGCTGGCATTACGTTCCCACAAATCGATCATCGCATAGGGCGCAGGATAGTGCTCACGGTTGGCACGGCTGGCCACCTGGCGGCGCAAATAGCGGGCCAGCAACGGCCGCAGCAACGGCAGATTCAAGCTTTTCAACCATGGCTTCAGTTGGCGCCGTTGCGGTGGATCCAGCACCAGCATCCGCGCCGCGCGCAACAAATGGCGCTGTGGCACCGCATGATCGATGAGCCCGAGCTTGGCCGCCGCACGCGCACTGAGTGGACGCCCGCTCAGCATCAGATCCATCGCAGCGGGGACCCCGATCAGCCGTATCGACCGCATCGTGCCGCCGAACCCCGGATGGATGCCCAGCAACACCTCCGGCAGACCGATGCGCGTCCCCTGATCCTCATCGGCAACACGGTAATGACAGGCCAGTGCCAGCTCGAGGCCGCCGCCGAGGCAAAACCCATGGATGGCGGCGACTGTTGGACATGACAATGATTCGAGGCGATCAAAGACCGTGTGCACACCGCGCATGAACTCGGCGGCCTCCTGCTCGCTCTTCATGCCGAGAAAACTCTTGATGTCGGCCCCGGCAATAAAACCATTTGGCTTGCCGGAATGGATGATCAGGCCACGCGGCGGGTTCCTGACCAGCTCGTCGACCTTCTGTTGCAATTCGCTGATGACCGCAAGTGACAGCACGTTGACATTGCCATCGGCAACATCAATCCTCAGCCAGGCTATGCCAGCCTGGTCACGTTCGAGATGCCAGTGGCAAGAAGTAGTGTTTGATTCGGTCATGCCTGCCTCCGGATTAGAGTCTTTCAACCATCATGGCACCGCCCTGGCCACCACCGATACACAGGCTGGCGATGCCACGCCGGGCATTGTTGCGTGCCAGCACCTGCAACAGGTGCAACACGATGCGCGCCCCGCTGGCGCCCACCGGATGTCCTAGACTCACTCCGCCTCCATCGATGTTGAGCCGTTCATTGTCGATCTCACCCAGGGCGTCACTCAGGCCAAGTTCGTTGCGGCAATAGTCGGCACTCTTCCAGGCCTCGACGCAGGCCAGCACCTGAGTGGCGAACGCCTCGTTGATCTCCCAGTAATCGATATCGGGGATGGTCAGGCCATGACGCGATAGCAACGGTGCCATCGCATGTGCCGGTCCCAGGCCCATCTGCGACGGATCGAGCCCGGCCCACTGGCTGTCGACAATCCGCCCCAGCACTGGCAACTTATATTTATCGACCGCCTGCTCACTCGCCAGCACCAGCAACGCTGCGCCATCGGTCACCTGTGCGCTGTTGCCGGCCGTGACATGGCCAAACTTTCGGTCAAATACCGGCGCCAGCGTAGCAAGCTTGTCGACGGTCGAGTCACGGCGCAGGCCATCATCCTGCGCATAGACCTTGCCTGCCGCATCATAAAGCGTCTCGATCTCACGCAGGTAACCCTCATCCTGCGCCCGCCCCAACCGCAGATGGCTGTTGACGGCGAACTCATCCATGCGCAGCCGCGAGATGGAGAATCGATGCGCCAGGTTTTCTGCTGTCTGCCCCATCGACAGCCCGACCACCGGATCGGTCAGACCGCGCAACAGGCCAATGATCGGTTGCAGATACTTCGGCTTGAGGTGACGCAACACATGTATGCGCTGCCCAATGGTTTTGCATTTGTTCCATTCCGCCAGCCAGGTCACCATCTCGGTCGACAGCAGCAACGGCGCATGGCTCATTGATTCAGTCCCGCCGGCCAGGATCAGCTCGGAGCGACCATTGGCGATGTTGCTGTAGGCGCAGTCCAGTGCCTGCATGCCGGAGGCACAATTGCGTTGCACGGTCCAGGCGGTGACACGCTGTCCACAACCGGCGCGCAGGGCGACGATCCTGGCAATATTGGCCTCGTCAGGGCCTGGCATCACACAGCCGAGTATCACCTCATCGAGTTCAGCGGGTTCAAATGGCATGCGCGCCAGCAGCGGGCGCGCGGCACCCAGCGCCAGATCCGAGGCCCGAAACGGTCCCGGCCTGCCCTTGACCTTCAGAAAGGGTGTACGGCTACCGTCGACAACAAACACCGGGCGACCACCGATAGGGGTATGCTGCGTCATGAATGTTATCCTCGTTGCCAGTAGTTCGCGGGAAAATCATCGACCTGGATTGCATCGCGACGCGCAGCGATCGCCGCGCGCAGGACAGCGGCCTCGGCTGCATCGATCACGCCCTGCTGCAGGCCCGGTTCGATCAGCTGCTCTTCCGGCAAGCGCGGCAGGAGGCGGCTCCTGACCCCGACCCGCAACTTCTTCTCAACCGGTTCGGCAGCCACCACCTTGTCCAGCGTCAGTTCCAGCCGGCCGATGGCCTGCTGCGGATCGCGACTGGTAAAGACACCGGCGGTCAGACGATCGCGGGCGGCGGATGGCGACAACAGCACCTGCACCACCTGATGACCCAGCGCATCACTCGGACCCTTGAATGACAGGCCCAACGGAAAGACCAGTCCCCGCAGCAATGCTGCGGCAAAACGATTCGGGAAATTGCTGATCAGCCCATCCAGGCTGGCCTGCAAGGTCAACAGCGCATCATCACAGGCCCAGCGCATCAACGGCAGATCCTCGGATTGGCAACCCTGATCCTCGTAACGTTTTACGATCGCCGACACGATATACAGCTGACTGAGGACATCGGCAAGCCGACCCGACAATTTCTCGCGCCGCTTCAGATCACCGCCCAGTGTCAGCATCGAGACATCGGACACCAGGGCAAACGCCGCACTCATCCGCGTCAGCTGCTGCAGGTAACGCCGGGTAACGCCATGCCCGGCCGAACGACACAACCGGGCAGCCGTAATCCCTAGCCACCAGGCGCGCACGCCATTGCTGATGGCAAAGCCGATATGGCCGAACAATGCCCGATCAAAATCCGCCCGCGCACGCACCTTGTCTCCTTCCTGGGCAGCCCGCATCTCGGCCAGCACATACGGGTGACAACGGATGGCGCCTTGCCCATAGGTGATCATCGTACGGGTCAGGATGTTTGCGCCCTCGACGGTGATGCTGATTGGTATTGATTGATAGGCACGACCGATCAGATTGCGCGGACCCAGGCAGATGCCGCTGCCGCCCTGTATATCCATGGCGTCATTGATCACCTGGCGCATGCGACTGGTCAGGTTGTATTTGGCGATCGCCGACACCACCGAAGGCTTTTCACCCAGATCAACGGCCAGCACCGTCAGGCAGCGTGCCGCATCCATTGCATAGGCATTGCCGGCGATGCGTGCCAGCGCCTCTTCCACCCCTTCAAACTGGCCGATCGGCGTCTTGAACTGTTTGCGGATCCGGGCATAGGCGCCGGTGGCCCGGCCTGCCAGCTTGCCGGCGCCGGTGCTGAGCGCCGGCAGTGAGATCGAGCGTCCGGCCGCCAGACATTCCATCAGCATCCGCCAGCCATTGCCGACCTGCGCCTGGCCACCAATGACCCAGTCCATCGGGATGAACACATCCTTGCCGCGGTTCGGGCCATTCATGAACGGGATGTTCAATGGCATGTGACGATGGCCTATCCATACCCCCGGTGTCGTCGTCGGGATCAGGGCCAGCGTGATGCCGATGTCCTGCTGCGTGCCAAGCAGCTGATCCGGATCTTGCAACTTGAAGGCAAGCCCCAGCAGGGTCGCGACAGGGCCCAGCGTGATATAACGCTTGTCCCAGTTCAGACGGATGCCCAACACCTCGCGACCGTCAAACTGGCCGCGGCATACCACACCACGGTCAGGGATCGACCCGGCATCACTGCCTGCCTCGGGACCGGTCAGGGCAAAACACGGCACTTCAAGTCCGCGCGCCAGCCGCGGCAGGTAATGTTGTTTTTGTTCCGGGGTTCCGTAATGCATCAACAGTTCGGCCGGCCCCAGCGAGTTGGGCACCATGACGGTGACCGCGGCCGTGATGCTGCGGGTCGAGATCTTCATCACCACCTCGGAATGGGCACGCGCCGAGAATGCCAGGCCACCGTATTCCTTCGGGATGATCATGCCGAAGAAACCATGATCCTTGATGAACTGCCAGACCTCGGGCGGCAGGTCATGCAGTTCCTCACTGATCTGCCAGTCATCGAGCATCCGGCACAGCTGTTCGACCGGACCATCGATGAAGACCTGTTCCTCGCTGCTCAATCGCGACTGCGGGTAGGCCAGCAAGGTGGCCCAGTCCGGGCGGCCACTGAACAACTCGCCGTCCCACCACACGGTGCCGGCCTCCAGCGCATCGCGCTCGGTCTGCGACATCGCCGGCATGATGCGACGGAACACCGCCAGCAGCGGCCCGCTGATCAGCCCCCGGCGTAGCGGGGCCAGCCCCGCAATCAGCACAATAACGGCAAACACTGACCACGTGGCCATCAATACAGCGCCAGTGGAGGCGGCGAGGGTCCACAACACCATATACCCAGCCATCATCGGCACCCAGTACACGATAGTCATACGGTGATAGGCGGCAAACGCCAGCACCGTGATCAACCCTGTCACCCATAACAGTGTCGTCATGGCAAGATCCCTGTCGTAGCGTAATCCTTCCCTGTTGCAGCGCCGGACACTTCTGCGCTTGCCCAGCCTTTCCATATTAACGTTACCATCTGTTTTGTCACCCTTTTTCTTGATTGTCTCTGGTGGCAGTACAGGCGCCGATTACACCTTCAGGCTATTGCACTGCTAGAACTATCGGCGCCACCCCACTTTTCTAAACGCGCATCGAAAGCAATTCCCACGAGTTATCATGTGGTTATCAAAAAATGACCCATGACAAACACCACCTGCAGCTGTCACAATGCCGGCAGACAACAACTCGCGTACATCATGGTCAAGATCACCAGCTGGAACGTCAATTCACTGCGCGTCCGCCTGCCGCAACTGCTGCAGTGGTGTGCATCCGAACACCCTGACATCGTTGCACTGCAGGAAATCAAGCTGCAGAACGATGCCTTTCCATATCAGGAACTGGCCGATGCCGGCTATCAGGCGATCTGCAATGGCCAAAAGACCTATAACGGTGTGGCCATGCTGAGCCGCGCACCCCCCAGCAACATTATTGATGCGCTGCCCGGCATGGATGATCCGCAACGCCGGTTGCTCGCCGCCTCTTACGGCGAGTTACGCGTGGTCAACGTCTATGTGCCCAATGGCCAGAGTGTCGGGTCGGAAAAATACAGTTATAAACTGGCATGGCTGCACCATCTGGCAATGTTTCTGAAGCAGGAGATCGCGGCCCACCCGCAACTGATACTGCTCGGCGACTTCAACATCGCGCCTGCCGATGCCGACGTCCACGATCCCGCCGCCTGGCACGAACAGATCCTGTGCAGCACTGCAGAGCGGCAGGCCCTGAGGGCCTTGCTTGATCTGGGCCTGATCGATAGCTACCGGCAATCAGCACCGGAGGGGAATGAGTTCAGCTGGTGGGATTACCGGCTTAACGGCTTCAAGCGCAATCTGGGGTTGCGCATCGATCTGACGCTCGCCTCGACGGCGCTGTATGGCCGCCATCATCGCTCGTGGATCGACAAAACACCGCGCGGCTGGGAACGGCCATCGGACCATGCCCCGGTGGTAGCGGAATTTCAATGACCACGGTACGCTGCAAGGCGGCTCATCCTCTCTTACCTGACACCCTGGATGTTACACCACGATGACATACCGCGACTTGCGTGATTTCCTGGCCCAGCTCGAACAACTGGGCGAGCTGAAACGCATCAGCCACCCGGTCAGCCCGCGACTCGAGATGACCGAGGTCTGCGACCGGACGCTACGCCGCCATGGCCCGGCCCTGCTGTTCGAAAACCCTGACGGCTTCGATGTCCCGGTCCTCGGCAACCTGTTTGGCACACCACGCCGGGTCGCCCTCGGCATGGGCGCCGATAACACCGAGGCGCTGCGTGACATAGGCCGGCTACTGGCCGCGCTGAAGGAGCCCGAGCCGCCACAGGGCCTGCGCGACGCCTGGGACAAATTACCGCTGCTCAGGCAGGCGCTGACCATGGCGCCGAAGATCCTGTCCCAGGCGCCGTGCCAGCAGAACATCCTGCGCGGCAGCGACATCGACCTGGGCACGCTGCCGGTCCAGACCTGCTGGCCTGGTGATGCCGGACCGCTGATCACCTGGGGCTTGGTTATCACCCGCGGTCCGCACAAACCGCGGCAGAACATTGGCATCTATCGTCAGCAGGTCATCGCCCGCGACAAGGTCATCATGCGCTGGCTGCCGCAGCGCGGCGGCGCACAGGACCTGCGTGACTGGCAACAGCTGCGCCCCGGTGAACCATTTCCTGTTGCAGTGGTACTGGGCGCCGACCCGGCAACGATCCTCGCCGCCGTCACCCCGGTGCCCGATGCCCTGTCTGAATATGCCTTTGCCGGCCTGCTGCGCGGTTCCAAGACCGAACTGGTCCGGTGCCAGGACTCAGAGCTGCAGGTGCCGGCCTCGGCCGAGATCGTGCTCGAAGGGGTCATTCACCCGGGAGAGATGGCCAACGAAGGGCCGTTTGGCGACCACACCGGCTATTACAATGAAGTTGAAAGGTTTCCGGTATTCACCATCCAGACTCTTACCCACCGTGACAACCCGATCTATCACAGCACCTATACCGGCCGGCCGCCGGATGAACCGGCGGTGCTCGGCGTTGCGCTGAACGAGGTCTTTGTACCGATATTGCAGAAACAGTTTCCGGAGATCGTCGATTTTTATCTGCCGCCGGAGGGTTGTTCCTACCGCATGGCTTGCATCAGCATCCGCAAGCAATATCCCGGCCATGCCAAGCGGGTGATGATGGGCTTGTGGTCCTTTTTGCGCCAATTCATGTATACCAAGTTCATCGTCGTCACCGATGAGGACATCAATATCCGTGACTGGAAGGATATCATCTGGGCCATGACGACGCGCATGGACCCGGCGCGCGACACCACGATCATCGAACACACCCCGATCGACTATCTGGATTTTGCCTCCCCGGTCTCCGGGCTCGGCTCGAAGATCGGCCTTGATGCCACAAACAAATGGCCGGGCGAGACCCAGCGTGAATGGGGCAGACCCATCCAGATGGATAAGGCCATCCGGCAGAAGATTGATCAAATCTGGTCCGAGCTGGCGATCGACTAAGCCACTTCGCTCTGCGGCTACTTGCGAAAAGCCTCCCCCCAAGGTAAAAGATACGCTCTGAGTAAAATGTTACGTTCTTTTACATTTACTCCAAATGCCTTTAACAATTTGTTTTTGAATGGGGGAACCATGAAACTGCGTCACTCTGCCCTTGCCTTGGTCGCAACGGCAACTTTTGCACTGACCATCAACGCTCCGGTATTGGCCGAGGCCAGCTCACACAACCATCACGAGATCCATTGGGGTTACGAAGGGGTCGGCGCCCCCAGCCACTGGGGTGATCTGAAGGAAGACTACCACCTGTGCAAGGATGGTCAGCAGCAGTCGCCGATCGATATCGGCGCTACGGTGGATGCCTCACTGCCTGCGATCAGCGTGGCCTATAAGCCCGGCCCACTGACCGTCGTCAACAATGGCCATACGATCCAGGTCAACTACAGCAACGGCAGCCAGATCGAGGTCGATGGCAAGAAATACTCGCTGCTGCAGTTCCATTTTCACGCCCCCAGCGAACACACCTTCAACGGCAAGCCTGCCGACATGGTGATCCATTTTGTGCACAAGGACGAGGACGGCAAACTGGGCGTCATCGATGTATCGTTGCAGAAAGGCAAGGCAAACCCGACCATCCAGGCCATCTGGGATAACATGCCGGCAACTGAAGGCAAAAAAGAGGTGGCTACCGAGATCAATGCTGCCAACCTGATACCGTCCGGCCTGAGCTACTTCAATTACTCCGGCTCCCTGACCACCCCGCCTTGCAGCGAAGGGGTCAACTGGATGGTGCTGAAACAGCCGATCGAGCTCTCTGAGGCCCAGATCGCGGCCTTCACCAAGATCTTCCCAATGAACGCCCGTCCGGTCCAGCCGCTGCACGGCCGTCACGTCAAGACCCACTGATCATTGCCTGTCCTTATCCCCAAAGGCCACCCTGCTTACCCGGTGTGGCCTTTGCTTTTTGATGGCGGTTGATCCGGAATCAGTCTCATCCGCCGATAAGTAGTTCAGGCTCATATTGATAACCTGACATGAACACTACCACGGCGCCTGCTGCGAACAATCTGGGTCTGGTCCTGCCAGGTGGCGGGGCGCGAGCCGCCTATCAGGTCGGAGTTCTGAAGGCCGTCGCCCAACTGCTGCCCAGACATGCCCCCAACCCGTTTCCTATCATCACCGGCACGTCAGCCGGCTCGATCAATGCCGTGGCGCTGGCGATACATGCTGATAATTTCCGCAAAGGGGTATTACGCATAGGCCGGGTATGGGAGAACTTCCATGTCGATCAGGTATTCATATCTGACGCCGGTGGTCTGCTGAAGACCGGCGCTCACTGGTTGGCCGCGTTGATGCTGGGCGGTCTGGGCCGTTACAACCCGTATGCACTGCTGGATCGCAAGCCATTGCGGCCGCTGCTTGAGCGTTACCTGCCCTGTGACAAGATCCAGCAATCCATTGATGCCGGGCTGATCAAGGCACTGGGTATCACGGCCTCGGGCTATGACTCCGGTCAGTCCGTCACCTTTTTCCAGGGGCACCCCGGACTCACGTCGTGGAACCGGGAGCGGCGCCTTGGCTGTGCTGAAAACATCACTGTGGATCACCTGATGGCCTCGTCGGCGATACCGTTCATATTCGCAGCGATCAGGCTGAACCGGGAGTTTTTTGGTGACGGCTCGATGCGCCAGATCGCCCCGCTCAGCCCTGCGGTGCACCTCGGTGCAGACCGCCTGCTGGTGGTCGGGATCCGCAAGCGCGAGGAGATCCCGTTCTCGCGCGAACAGGTCCGCGGCTATCCCACCGTGGCCCAGGTGGCCAGCCATGTATTGAGCAGTATCTTTCTCGACAGCCTGTATACCGATCTGGAACGGCTGGAACGGATCAACAAGACCATCCGCCTGATCCCCGAGGAACGCCGGCAACAGGATGGCGTTACCTTGCGCCCGATCGATGTGTTGACCATCTCGCCCAGCCAGAGCATTGACGAGATCGCGCTCAAGCACCTGCACCTGCTGCCACGCGGCATGCGCTTCATCCTCAAGGGTGTCGGCGCCTCCCAGAAACACGGGGCGACCCTGATCAGTTACCTGCTGTTTGAGAAAGAATTCTGTAGAGAATTGATAGCTCTAGGCTATCAGGATACCTTGCAGGTCAAGGAACAGTTACTGGCATTTCTGGATACCAGCAAACCTTACGAATCCATCTGAATCT
This sequence comes from Gammaproteobacteria bacterium, assembly GCA_016218365.1. Classification (GTDB taxonomy): domain Bacteria; phylum Pseudomonadota; class Gammaproteobacteria; order SZUA-140; family SZUA-140; genus JACREF01. The sequence continues at coordinate 126,004 of JACREF010000009.1, read as the reverse complement.
CAGGCGTCCGCTGTTTCCTGCCGCTTGACATGGGTACTGAAGGACAGCAACGTTGCCTCGCCCATCCGTTTGCTGGCCCGTTGCCGATAGGTCTCTTCATCCATGCTGAGGGCATTCAGCAGGCCATCGCCGCCATACACCGAATCCCACATCATCGAAAACAGCTGGGCACAGGCATGTTGCGGATCACGACTGCGCTGACGCACCATGTCGACCTTCCATTGCAAGCCCTCCAGCCGGCGGCGAATATCTGCCGGTGCCTGCGTCAGCAGGGCCTGGATGGCCCGCTTGCGCCTGAGTTCAAAGGCCTCGGGATCCGTCGCCGCCAGTTGGGCCCAGTCATCAAATACGAATCTTTTGGATGTGTCGTACATAAAATATCCGTCCTTAGTTATAAGGCAGTATATCAAAACCTGACTGCCCATTGAAACCGGAGCCGGCACAATCCAAATACAATCTACTGATAAACAAAGTTATTTATTACAAGCCTCCGTGGTCAGCCCCCTGTAATACTTCAGCATTTCCACTCTAGCTTGCGCTTGCAAAACCGGCGGCGGCTGATGAGAATAGGCCACCGATCCCACTCAATGGATGGCTCAGACCATGGCACAAGACTCGCAACGAACGCCGCGCCGCCATCAACGGTTTGAAATCGCTGTGGCAGAACTGCCGCTGCATTGCCCACTGGACAGCATGACATTGTGGAACTCGCATCCGCGCGTCTACCTGCCCATCGAGGAATCAGGTCGGGCCGTCTGTCCATACTGCGGCACCGAATACACGCTGAAACGCGACTAGCCCTGCTCCTGTGGCGGGCCCACCGAAACGGGCGGACATGTGATAATCCCCCAGTTTCATGACGGGACGACCCCAACCAGCACCGTCTCAGCGTGCAGCTTGGATACAAGCGCCATATTGTGACATGGCAAGCTCGCCGCCCTGAAAACCCGGGCGGCGGTACGGTTGGTAATGCGCGGTATTGCAGTTACTGAGCGCGGGCGTAGCTGTCGCGGATCTCCTGGCGCGCCTCGTCCAAGCCGCCCCAACCCTGCACCTTGACCCATTTCCCTTTCTCCAACTCCTTGTAGTGCTCAAAGAAATGGGTGATCTGCGCCTTCAGCAGCGCTGGCAGGTCATCGGTAGTCTTGATGTGATCGTACAATGAGGTCAGCTTGGCAACCGGGACTGCAACCACCTTGGCATCCAGACCCGACTCATCTTCCATCTTCAGGACACCGACCGGACGTACCCGGATCACTGAGCCGCTCAGCAACGGATACGGGGTGACAACAAGCACATCAACCGGATCACCGTCCTGCGACAGCGTATGCGGCACATAGCCATAATTACAGGGATAGAACATCGGCGTCGCCATGAAGCGGTCAACGAAGATCGCCCCGCTTTCCTTGTCGACCTCGTATTTGATCGGATCACTGTTGGCAGGGATCTCGATCACGACATTGACATCATTTGGCAGATCACGCCCGGCGGGCACCTTATCCAGACTCATCTTTTGCTCCTTAGATACGACGCGGATTGATTTGGCAGGCGATTATACAGGAGGAGCCCCTGTCCAGCCCATACAGCCACCTCTTCCAATGGCAACAAAAAAACGTTATAAGCATCCGGTAATGTACTAGAGCACCCCCCGGCACAGCGGCAGGGCTGCGGCCCAAGCCTTGGGGTGTTCTTTAACAGAATCAATCAGCTAACAGCTTATAGATCGATCGGAATCAGTTTTCACGATACAACAAGAGGGTGAGCGCAAAATGAGAATCATCATGCTGGGTGCTCCAGGGTCAGGAAAAGGTACCCAATCCAAACTGCTGTCTGAGCGTTATCACATCCCCCAGATCTCCACCGGAGACATCCTGCGCGAGGCAGTCAGCTCCCAGACCCCGCTGGGCATACAGGCCAAGGCGGCGATGGATGCGGGCCATCTGGTGTCGGACGAGATCGTACTGGCACTGATCCGTGAACGGCTGAGCCAAGCCGATGCCCAGGGAGGTTTCATCCTCGATGGTTTCCCGCGCAACATCGCCCAGGCCGAGGCGCTGGACGCGATGCTCAAAGGCATGAACCAGCCTCTGCAGCAGGCGATCCTGATCGATGTCGAGATGGAGATCCTGATGCAGCGCATGACCGGACGCCGTACCTGCGTCTCCTGCGGCCAGATGTTCAATGTCTACACCTCGCCGTCCAAGCTTTATGACCGCTGCGACAAATGCGGGGGCAATCTGCGCCATCGCGCCGACGACAATGAGGAGACCATCGGTAACCGGCTGCGCGTCTATGAAAGCCAGACCGCGCCACTGGTCAAGTACTACAGGCTGCGTGAGCTACTGACGACGATCGAGGGGGTTGGCGAGATCAGTGACATCTTCAGCGCCATCATCACCGCGCTGGATAAATTGCCGCGCAAACCCAAGATTACCGCCCCGGCGACACCTCCGTTCCCAACCACGCATAGCATCAGCGGCGCCGTGCATGAGGCGGTCAGCAAACCCTCTACTGCAACGCCTGCCAAAACAACAGCCAGCAAGACAGCGAACAGCCCGACCAAAAAGCCTGTCGATGCCGCAGCTGGCAAGAAGGCTGTCAAAAAATCCACAGCCACCAAAAAACCCATCGCCAAGAAAAAGGCTGCCGGCAAGAAACCTGGCATTGTAAAGAAGAAAAAGACCGCCGGAAAAAAGGCGGCGGCGACCAGCAAACCGGTCAAGAAAAAAACGGCTGGCGCCAAGATGGCCGCAACCAAAAAAAAGACGATCTCCAAGGGCAAGGCCACAGCAAAAAAAGGCGTGGCAAAAAAGAAGACCACTGGCAAGAAAAAGTAACCCAGGACCATTAGCGTGAGCAGCATCTCGACCACACACGGGGCCTTCCCGGGGCGGCGCCTGCGCCGCATGCGGCATGACACATTCAGTCGCCGCTTGATGCGTGAACATACGCTGACCGTCGATGACCTGATTTATCCGATGTTCATCCTGCCCGATGGCAGCGGTCGGCAGGCCGTGTCCTCGATGCCGGGCATCGACCGGGTTGATATCGAACAGCTGCGCCGCGAGGCCGAACAACTGTTGTCGCTCGGCATCCCGGCGGTTGCGCTGTTTCCGGTCACCCCAAGCTCGGCCAAGAGCGAGGATGCACGCGAGGCCTATAACCCCGAAGGTATTGCCCAGCGCGCGGTTAGGATGCTGAAGCGGGAGTTCCCGGGGCTGGGCGTCATCACCGACATCGCGCTGGACCCGTTCACAACCCATGGCCAGGATGGGTTGATCGATGGTGACGGTTATGTGCTGAACGATGAGACCATCGAGGTGCTGGTCAAGCAGGCCTTGTCCCATGCCGAGGCCGGGGCCGATGTGGTTGCGCCGTCAGACATGATGGACGGCCGGATCGGCGAGATCCGCGCCGCACTCGAGGCCACCGGTCACACCCACACCCGGATCCTGGCCTATTCGGCCAAATATGCCTCCAGTTACTACGGCCCGTTCCGCGATGCAGTGGGCTCGGCGGCGAATCTCGGCAGCGGTGGCAAATACACCTATCAGATGGACCCGGCCAACAGCGACGAGGCGCTGTGGGAGGTCGGTCTGGACCTCGATGAAGGTGCCGACATGGTGATGATCAAGCCCGGCCTGCCTTATCTGGACATCGTACGGCGCGTCAAGGATCACTATGGCGTCCCGACCTTTGTCTATCAGGTCAGCGGGGAATACGCGATGATCATGGCCGCCAGCCAGAATGGCTGGCTCGACGAACGCGCCACGGCGCTGGAGGCGCTGCTGGCGATGAAACGGGCCGGGGCCGACGCCATCCTGAGTTATTTTGCCAAACGCGCCGCGACGTGGCTGCGCGGATAATCCCTGCCTCACCCTGTCCATCAAGGCACGGCGCCCGGCCGCTGAAGATGCTAAAATCGCGGCCATGGATGTCAGCTATATTCTCGATGATCTGAACGATGCTCAGCGCGAGGCGGTCACCGCCCCACCGGGCCATATGCTGGTGCTGGCCGGGGCCGGCAGCGGCAAGACCCGGGTGCTGGTCCACCGCATCGCCTGGCTGATCCAGGCCGAAGGCTGCTCACCGTTCTCGATCCTGGCCGTGACCTTCACCAACAAGGCCGCCGCCGAGATGCGCGGCCGGCTTGAAGAACTGCTGCAGCTGCCCAGCCGCGGGTTGTGGGTCGGCACCTTCCACGGCATTGCTCACCGGCTGTTGCGCGCCCACTGGCGCGATGCCCGGCTGCCGGAAAACTTCCAGATCCTCGACAGCGAGGACCAGTACCGGCTGATCCGCCGCCTGCTGCGCAGCCTGGAGCTCGACGAAGAGCGCTGGCCACCCAAACAGCTGCAGTGGTTTATCAACGGCAAAAAGGATGAGGGGCTGCGCCCGCATCATCTCGATCACCATGGCGACCCGTATCAGCGCCAGATGATCAGGCTGTATCAGGCCTATGAAGAGGCCTGTCAGCGTGCCGGCGTCATTGATTTCGCCGAACTGCTGCTGCGGGCGCTGGAGCTGTGGCGCGACCACCCCGAGATCCTGGCCCATTACCAGCAGCGCTTCTCCCAGGTGCTGGTCGACGAGTTCCAGGACACCAACGCGATCCAGTATGCGTGGCTCAGGCTGCTGGTCGGCGCCGGCAACAAGCTGTTCGTAGTCGGTGACGATGATCAGTCGATCTATGGCTGGCGCGGCGCCAAGATCGAAAACATCCAGCGTTTCTCCCACGACTTCCCCGGCGCGGTATTATTGCGCCTGGAACAGAATTATCGCTCCACTGCCAACATCCTGTCGGCGGCCAATGCACTGATCGACAACAACACCGGCCGGCTCGGCAAAAAACTCTGGACCACCGATCACCCCGGCGAACCGCTGCGCCTGTACACTGCCTTCAATGAAATCGATGAGGCCCGCTTCATCGCTGAGCGTATCCACGACTGGGTGCGACAGGGCGGTCGCTTTAACGAGGTCGCGCTGCTGTATCGCTCCAATGCCCAGTCACGCCTGCTCGAAGAGGCGCTGATCTCGGCGGCCATCCCCTACCGCATCTATGGCGGTCTGCGATTCTTCGAGCGTGCCGAGATCAAAAACGCACTGAGTTATCTGCGGCTGATCAGCAACCGGGATGATGATCCATCGTTTGAGCGCATCATCAATGTCCCGACCCGCGGCATCGGTGATCGCACCATCGAGATGGTGCGCGACCTGGCGCGCGGCCAGGGTATGCCACTGTGGCAGGCCACCCGGCAGCTGCTGGCATCAGCTGAGCTGCCGGGACGCAGCACGGCGGCGCTGCAGGGTTTCATATCACTGATCGAGCAACTGGCCGACAGCTGCGCCGGCCTGGAGCTCGGTGAACAGGTAGAACACTGCGTCCGTGGCACCGGGCTGATCGCATTTCATGATAAGGAGAAGGGCGAGAAGGGCCAGGCCCGGGTCGAGAACCTTGAGGAGCTGATCAACGCCGCGCGTCAATTCGAATTTGACGCGAGCGAGGAACCGGCACTGACGCCGCTGACCGCCTTCCTGTCCCACGCCGCGCTCGAGGCCGGTGAGAACCAGGGCGATCCGCAACAGGACTGCGTGCAGCTGATGACCTTGCACAGCGCCAAGGGCCTGGAGTTTCCACTGGTGTTTCTGTGCGGCATGGAGGAAGGCCTGTTCCCGCATCAGCTATCGATCGAGGAACCGGGCCGGCTCGAGGAAGAGCGCAGGCTGTGTTATGTCGGCATCACCCGTGCACGCCGTCAGCTGTATCTAACCTGTGCCGAGAGCCGCCGCCTGTACGGTTCGGAGAACTACAACGCCCCATCACGTTTCATCGGCGAGATCCCGGCCGAACTGCTCGAAGAGGTCAGGATGCTGCGCCGCGCCCCGTCACTGGCGACGTCGTCCCGTTCGCCCAGCCCGTTCCAGGCGCCGCGCGCCACCAGTGACAGCGGCCTGCATCTCGGCCAGCGGGTGCGTCACAACAAGTTTGGCGAAGGGGTGGTACTAAACTGCGAGGGACAGGGCGGCAATGCCCGTGTCCAGGTTAACTTCAGGGATGCCGGCAGCAAATGGCTCGTGGTAGCCTATGCCAATCTTGAACCGGCATGATCGCCTGCTAACAAGGGATTCCGATGAGACGACGCTCCTTTCTGAAACGACTGGGCCTGGGTTCGCTGGCACTGGGTGGCACACTGGCGACGGTGGAGACGGCCCAGGCCGCCGATCAACGCTTCAACTGGAAACTGGTCACCGCCTGGCAACCGAACTTCCCGGTGTTCATGGACGGCGTCAACCGCTTTGCCCAGGACGTCAAACGGATGAGCCGCGGCCAGCTGAATATCCTGGTGTTTGCCGGCGGTGAACTGGTGCCAGCGCTGCAGACCTTCGATGCGGTTTCGCAGGGCACGGTCGAGATGGGCCATGGCGCGGCCTATTACTGGGCCGGCAAGGAACCGGCAGCACAGTTCTTCACCGCCGTGCCGTTCGGCATGAATGCCCAGGGCATGAACGCCTGGCTGTATGCCGGTGATGGTCTGAAACTGTGGCGTGAGGTCTATGCCCGGCATCACCTGATCCCGCTGCCGATGGGTAATACCGGGGTGCAGATGGGCGGCTGGTTCCGCAAGCCGATCCGCTCCCTTGCTGATCTGAAGGGTGTAAAGATGCGGATCCCCGGACTCGGCGGCAAGGTCATTGCCAAGACCGGCGTCAACCCGGTGCTGTTGCCGGGCGGCGAGATCTACACCGCGCTGGAGCGCGGCACCATCGATGCCGCCGAATGGGTTGGACCGTACCATGACCTGCGCCTCGGACTGCACCGTGCCGCAAAATACTACTACTATCCGGGCTGGCATGAGCCGGGTCCGGCGCTGGAACTGATCATCAATGACAAGGCCTGGAAGTCACTGCCGGTCCATCTGCAGGCGATCGTCGAAAACGCCGCCGCCGCCAATAATCTGTGGATGCTGGCCGAATTCGAGGCCAAGAATGTCGAGGCGCTGCAGACCCTGCAGCAGGAGCACAAGATCAATCTGCTGGAATTTCCGGCCGATGTCATCGAGACACTACGCAGACTGACCAAACAGACGCTCGACGAAGAGGCCGCCAAGGATGCGACCTTCCGCAAGGTCTACGCTGCCTATCAGCAATTCAGTACCCGCGATGTCGCCTGGCACGGGGTCTCGGAATCGGCCTACGCGCGCATCATGAAATAACTCTGCAAGGCACCACCCTGGTTGAGACTCAACCAGGGTGGGCAGCAACGGGCGGGCCCCTACAGGCCAGACATACGATCCATCCATTGCGGCAACCACAAGGCCAATGCGGGGAAGATCATCAGCAGCCCCAGCGCCAGCAGCTGAATGGCGACAAACGGCATGATGCCACGATAGATATGGCCGATCTTGACCTCGGGCGGCGCAGTGGCCTTCAGATAAAACAGCGAGAAGCCAAACGGCGGGGTCAGAAACGAGGTCTGCAGATTCATTGCGATCAGGATCGCGAACCACAGCAGATTGATCCCCAGCACATCGGCAATCGGCGCCAGGATCGGCACCACGATAAAACAGATCTCAAGAAAATCGAGAAAAAATCCCAGCACGAAGATCAGCAACATCGAGACCGCCAGGAACCCCCATACTCCCCCCGGCAACGCGGTCATGATCTCTTCAACCAGCACATCGCCCCCCATGCCGCGGAACACCAGGCCAAAGGCCGTGGCCCCCACCAGGATCAGAAACACCATGCTGGTCAGGTTCGTCGTCTGATGCAGTGCCTCTTTCAAGGCAGCCAGCGTCATGCGCCGGTGCAGCGCGGCCAGCACCATGGCGCCGAACACACCGACTGCTGCCGATTCATTGGGTGAGGCCACACCGAAAAAGATTGAACCGAGCACGGCCAGCACCAGTGCCAGCGGTGGCACTAACCCGCTGATCACACGCCGGCCCAGCGATGCATCACCGGACTGACTCATGTTTTCGATCTTGATCCGCGGCGCATGGGCCGGCCGCCACCAGGCATAGAGCAGGATAAACACGATGAACAGCGCCACCAGCACCAGCCCGGGGATCACCGCCGCCATGAACAACTGACCTACCGGTACGCCGATCATGTCGCCGAGCAGGATCAGGATCACACTGGGCGGGATGATCTGGCCCAAGGTGCCGGAGGCAGCGATGGTGCCGGACGCCAGCTCAGCTTGATAGCCGTGTTTGATCATCGCCGGCAAGGCGATGATCCCCATCGTAACGACGGTGGCACCGACGACACCGGTGGTCGCCGCCAGCAATGCCCCGACTACAACTATCGATGCTGCCAGGCCCCCGTTGATGCGCCCGAACAGCAGCCCCATGGTCTCGAGCAGCTCCTCGGCGATCCCGGAACGCTCCAGCAACACCCCCATAAAGACAAACAGCGGCACCGCCAGCAGCTCGACATTGGTGATGATGCCCCAGATGCGCAACGGCAGCAGCGCAAAAAAATCCCAACCCAGAAAGATCCCGCCAAACGTCATCGCCACGGCACCCAGCGTGAAGGCCACCGGGTACCCCAGCATCAGCACGGCCACCAGGGCCCCAAACATCACCAGCGCCCAGACATCCATCACTCACCCCTCCGGGTGACGGTGTGATCCTTGGTCAGCACTGTCTGTGCTGCACGGATCATGGTGGCGATCCCCTGCAACAGCAGCAAGGTGAAGCCGAGCGGGATCGCCCCCTTCAGCAGCCAGCGCGCCGGCAGGCCTCCGGGGTCGGGCGAGCCCTCATTGCTGAAGAATGAATTCTCGACGAACGGCAGGCTGCAGTAGATCACCAGCAGGCAAAAGGGCAGCATGAACAACGCACCACCGAGCAGATCGATGCAGGCGCGCTGGCGGGCACTGATGAACCGGCTGTGATAGAAGATATCAACGCGCACATGGGCATCATGGCGCATGGCATAACTGACGCCGAACAACAGCACCAGCGCAAACAGATGCCACTCCAGCTCCTGCAAGGCCACCGACCCGCTGTTGAACAGATAACGCATCACCACGTCATAGAAAATGACGCAGGCCATCGCCAGCACCAACCAGCCAACGACCCGCCCGCTCCAGTCACTGAGCGTCTCGATGGCATACGCTAGCCGCTGCACCATACCGCGCACCATCATCGCTTACACTCCTCACCCCTCAAGACACGGGCATTGTAAAAGATCCGGCAGGATCTTGCCTGCTGCCACTCAATATGGCCAGGGGCCGCTACGATTCAGTGTGGCCTGGGGCGCCCCGCCACTGCCCAGCAATTGCAGGATCTGCATCAAGTCCCGATTGCCGGGATCCCGGGCCTGAAACTTCATATTCATTACATAGGAGCCATCCGGTCGCACCTCTACTGACCCGGTCACGCCCAACGCAGCGTTGACGTCCTGCAGCGCGATATTGATCCCCTGGCCGGTGGAACTGAACATGGCCCGGTAATCGCCCAGCGGCAGGCTGGCCGGTGCCGACAGGCCCAGACCATGGACCACGACCTCACCCTCGATCCCGCGCAGATGGCCAGCGGCAAAGCGGATGCCGTGAAGGTCGAGATCGGTGCTACCGCTCACCCCCCAGGGCCGGTCAAACAATAACTGGTCGAGCTGGGCCACTGGCAGGCCCTGGTCGCGTATAAACAGTCCGTCGCCCAACTGCTGGCCAACGACAACGTCAAACCGGCCATGGTGCTGCTCACCCGTAACCAGCACTGCCAGCTCACCGCGCACCAGCCGCAACCACAACAGCCGCCAGCGTACCTGGTCAAGCTGCAAACGCCCGAGGCGAATTGACGATGCCTGACCCTGCCATACCGTACCGGTTACACCCGCGGCCGTGACGGCGGCCACCCGCTGCTGCAGCAGACCCAGCGCCTGGGAGGCAGGGAATCTTCCGGCCAGAAACAGCATATACAACACCATCAGCAGCAGCGCATACCGCAGCCACGGCTTCATCACTCACTCCCGATCAGCACCAGCTGGGCATTGACGATGCCTGCAGTTGACTGGCGATCAAGTGTTGCGGACTCGACCTGGATAGTGTGTTGAACAGCCAGCGCCTCCAGCCATTCGACCAGGCGGTCAAACTCCGCGGATTCGAATTGTACCCTCACCTTGCCGATGCCATCCGGCTCGACACGTTTCAGCGCCATCCCCAGGTTGTATTGCCGGGTGCTGCGCTCCATCGTCGCCAGCAGCGAACCACCGGACGTCGCCGCGCCATCACGGGCCCGCAACCGCAGGACCTCCGCAGCCGCCTGCTGCATCCACGCCTCGGTTTCCTGTTGCGCCTCCACCCGGTGTTGCAAGGTGTTCACCTGCTGCTGCAGCGGGCGCCATACGCCCAGGTACAGCAGCAACGGCAACACCAGCAGCAGCGCCGCCAGGATCAGCCGCCGCTCCCGGGTCTGCAGATTCTGCCAATAGGCCAGCAGGGCGTTCATGGGCGCTTCCTCAACACCAGCCGCGCCTCGACCTCGCTGCCGCGTGCCGTTGCGGATTCAACATTGACCTCGACGGAACCCTGCGCCAGCACCAGCTGCCGGAACTGTTCCAGACGCTCCAGCCCGGCCACCGTCAGCGTCAGATCCATCCGCCCGTCACGAAAGGACACGCGCTGCAGGGTAATGCCCGGCGACTGGGCCACACCCTTGGCCATCATCGCCAGCAGCTCGAGAAAACGCTGGTCGCCGGCACCCCGGGCGCCGGCCTTCAGCGCGGTCAGTTGCTGTTTCATCTGGGCGGACGGGTTCGGGACATTCCGCGCCTCGGGAAAGGCCTGACGATAGAGGGCGGTGATATGCGCCGCCTGGGATGCGGCGGTCTTTTGCAGACGCAAGTAATCGGCAATCAGCGTACTGCAGGCCAGCAGCAACACCAGTCCCCCCAGCGTCAGCGGCAACATCCATGCCTTGACCCAGCGCCCGATCGAACGCTGATTACTGTGCTCGCCCTGGCACAGGTCGATGACGGCCCGTTTGTCAAAGGCCAGCACCATCTCGGCCAGCGCCTGGGCAAGATCCATGGTCTCGAGGCCCTTGTTGCCGGCGTGCTGCCCCAGCACCTGCAATAACTCTGGCGACGGACTGCCGATCACCAGCAGTCCCGGGGACTGGGTCTTGTGTTCGGCGCGCGCCGCATCGAGCAACTGCGGCAGCGTCCCTACATCCGCAGCAAAGCCGCTCGCGGCACCGGTCCGGACCAGCGCCAGTTCGCGGCCGACGAAGACACTCCAGCGCCCCTCGCGCTGCGGCAGCATCAACACATCCGGGATCAGCGACGTCGCCGGGATCCCGGCCTCTTCAAGCATCGTCCGCCACAGCTGCATCTTGTGCCGCGCCACCGCTGCCACAGCAACAGCACCGTCGTCGCCGCGCTCCCCGATTGCAAAATGCATCTGCTCGACATCACTGGCGAGCTGGTCCTCCACCACATAGGGAATGGCCTTTAACATCTGCTGGCGCTGCCGGGTCGGAACCATGGCCCGCAGCAGCATGACATCGGCGCTCGGCACCAGCACCACCACCTCGCAACCGGCGGCCTGACGGGCGGCCTCTGCCAGTGAACCCTGCTGCAAGGCGCTGCCTGGCACCGCTTGCTTGCCAGCAAGCCGCAGCCAGCTGACGCGACCGACGATGGCGGGATCCAGCCACAGAAACAGCCGTGGCCGCATCACGCCGCTCCCTGACTGCGCTGCACAACCCGGATCTGTCCCTTGCGCCGCACGATCAGGCTATGCAGCATCGTCCGCACCCGGCCATACCCTGCCTGTACATGCACGCGGAAATTGTCACTGGTCACGCTGATGCTGTCCTTGTTCTGCAACCGATTCCCGACCAGCTGGTGTTGCAGGAAACTGTCCACGGTATCAAAAGGCTTGTCCTTACGCTCAGTGATGATCTGTTGTGCATCGGCCGGGGTCAAGCCTTCGACCACCGCCTGCAACACCTCCGCACCGGCCGAGTTGACGTTGACCGGCTGATGCCCCTCCAGCACTGTCACATGCTTACTGAGCACCTGATAGTCCTCGGGGCTGATCCCCTCGACCAGACGCAACTCACTGACACTGGCCATAGGGCGGTTGGCGCACCGATACGGCCGCTCCCGGGCCAGATAGCTGTAATCCTCGGCACCGGCCGGAAACGAAGGCTGCTCATTGCTGTCTAGCCAGTCCACGATATACCACACCAGATCATCCTTCAGTGCCAGGGCCCGCAACAAGCGTTGCATGATGGCAATGTCGGCCGGACTGGCCTCACCCTTATTATTAATCAAATTATTCAGATTGAAACGCCCCTGCTGATCCTCGATCGATCCGGCCACGACCCCGCCCTCGACAGCCAGTGCCGGCAACTCCGTCCCCCACTCCTCCCCCGGATGGTCGCTGCTGCTGTTGCGGGCATCGCGGCGCAGCGTCTCGACCGCCCAGCTTTCGACACCCAGGGCAAACAGATAGGCCTGGGCACTTTCCTGTACATTGGCAGTGCGACGGATGTCGAGCTGCTGGCGGCTGGCGATGTAGCTGGCCGCCGTCGCAGCCAGCGCCGTCACCAGCATGGCGGTAATCAGGGCCGCGCCGCGCTGGCTCACTGCAATCCACCGGTCGTGTTGTTATCCGGCAGCGACGATGCGATCCGCAGCAGCCGCGTCATCACACCCCAGTCATCCAGTTCCATGGTGAGCTCGACCGCCCGGGGCAACGGACCCGCCGAGTCACCGGCATATTGCTGCGGCGGCGGCCAGCTGGTACGCCACTGCCGGCTGTCATCAAGAAATCGCAACGATACCGTCTTGACCCCGCCCAGCATATCGATGGCAAACGGCTCGCTGTCCTGGGCCCGGTCCAGTACCGTCCAGCCAGAGCGGACCAGATGGCCCTGTTCGAGGTGAAAGGCCACGCGCTGCAGCTCACTGCGCGGCTGACCGCTCGGGTTCACCCATCCGCTACGCGTCAGTTCCAGGCCGCCACTGCCGCCCTGCAATGCCGGCAGTGTATCACCGTAACGGTCGCGGACCGGCCGGGACACGGCCTGTTCGATATCCCGCTCCAGCGTCACCATCAACACCTGCAACTGCCCGAGCCGTTCGGCCTGCAGCTCGATGCGCTGACGGTTTTCAAGCACGGTCTGCAACCCCCGCCATGACAATGCCGCCAGCACGGCGAAGATCGCCGTGGCGACAATCAATTCCAGCAGCGTAAAGCCGCGCTCAGTACCCGGCGTCACTGCGGATGCCCCAGATAGGCGACCAGCGCCGCCAGCGGCCGCGGATCATTGGCCTGACGCCGCACCTCGACATCGAGACGATGAACATCTTTATCCTCGGTCGCCGTGATCCTCATGCGCCACTGCCATTCCCTGCTACCCATCTTTGCACTACCGTGTTGGGTGCCGGGTGATGGAAATAGCGGACTGAGCTGCTGCTCGGCGATCTTGTTCTGCGCCACCCACTGGGCAAGTGTCCGGTCATGCAGGCGCGTGGCATTTTGCGCCTGCCGGCTGCCCTGGACCACGACCGCGGCCAGCGCCACGCTGACGATCATCAGCGCCACCAGCACCTCGATCAGCGTGAAGCCGTGTGGCCGGCGCGGTATATGTTGTGCCGCAGCAAACATCGGTCTGTCCTCAAGGCATCTTTTCCACCTGCGCCCGCCCTGCACCCAGGATACTGTAGCGGTAACGGGTGCCGCGATCCCGATGTTCGAATATTACGTCAAAGGGTGTCATCTCGCCGCTGGAGAACAAAAATACCCGTGGCCGCTGCTGATCCTCGGTCGTCGGCTGCAACGAGACCTCCTCTCCTTCAATGATCAGATGCAGCGTGATGTCCTGCGGCAGGCTGCGGTCGCGATACACGGCATCCGTCATCCCGATCCAGCCCTGCTGTTCCAGAGTCAGAAATCGATACTCCCGCGCGCCGAACTCGATGGCCATCTCCCGCGACTGGAACACGGCCTCCTGTTGCAGCATCTTCACCAGCGCGGCCATCCGTTCCGCCTCGTCCCGCAGCGGCCGGTCCGGATCACGCGCCGGCAGGCTGAGCACCACCAGCCCCATCAGCAGTGCAATGATGACGGTCACCACCAGCATCTCGATCAGCGTGAAGCCCGCCGCGCCGCTGCGCCACCGCAGCGCCACGATCCGCGATCCGTCGCCCGTTACGACCAGATCACCCACCCATCACTGCTCGAGATTCCAGTTGCCGACATCGGCATCCTCGTCCTCACCGCCGTCCTGACCGTCGCGACCGAGCGAATAGATATCGATGTCGCCATGTGTGCCCGGCTTCAGATAGAGGTAGGGCCTGTTCCATGGATCCTGCGGCAAGCGCGGCAGATAGGCGGTCACCAGCGCCTGCAAGCCCTCATCGGTGGACGGGTAATCATGTTTCTCGAGACGATACATGTTCAGCGCGCTCTCGATGGCCTGGATGTCGGCCTTGGCCTTGGTGATGCGCGCCTTGCCCGGCTTGTCCATGATATTGGGCACGATGATCGCTGCCAGGATGCCGAGGATGACAATCACCACCAGCACCTCGATCATGGTAAACCCGCCCTGACGTCTGTTCTTCATAACACTCTCCTGCATACCCGCATTGCCGCTGGCATGTCGATCATCATATGACCAGCTGATTGAGTTCAAAGATCGGCAGCAACATTGCCATGACGATGCCGAGCACGATCGCGCCCAGGATCAGGATCACCAGCGGTCCGAGAAAACTCAGCAGCGTCTGGATCGTTGCCTGCAGTTCGCGTTCCTGACTGACCGCCGCCCGCGACAGCATCTCGTCGAGCCGGCCACTGGCCTCGCCGCTGGCGATCAGATGCACCGTCAACGGCGGAAAATAACCGGCCTGCTCCAGCGCCCGATGCAGGCTGGTCCCTTCACGCACCCGCCGCGCCGCCTCTTCCACCGCCGCCTTCATCGGCAGATTGGTCACCACCTGCGCCGAGATCTGCAACGCGTCAAGCAGCGGCACGCCGCTTTCATTCAGGATACTCAGTGTGCGGGAAAAGCGTGCGGCATTCAAGCCGCGCACCATCTTTGCCAGCACTGGCAGCCGCAATAAATAACGGTGAAATGACATGCGAAATTCCGGCTGGCGCAGCGCCGAGCGCAGCAGCAGTCCGCCGGCGATCAACACCAGCAGCAGCCACAGGCCGTAGCGGGCCAGCAGCTCGCTGCAGGCAATCAGCGTCCGCGTGGCTAGCGGCAATGTCTGTCCGGTGTCGGTAAATACCTTGACCACCTGCGGCACCACATAGGTCATCAGGCCGATGACAATCAGGATCGCAACACTGATCACCAGCGCCGGATACACCAGCGCACGGCTGACCTCCTGGCGCAGCAGCTGGCGCGCCTCGGTGTAATCGGCCAGGCGCTCCAGTACGATATCAAGATGCCCGGAGCGCTCACCGGCCGACACCGTCGCGCGATACAGATCCGAAAAGGTGCGCGGGAATTCGCCGAGTGCGCTGGCCAGGTCGTGCCCCTCCAGCACCCGCGAACGCACCGCCATCAGGATGCGCTGCGCCTGTGCCTTTTCCGCTTGTTCGGCCGCAACCCGCAATACCTCTTCCACCGGCAGGCCGGAACCTACCAGCGTTGCCAGTTGACGGGTGATGATCGCGAGATCTGTCGATGAGATGCCACGCTGAAACAGCTGGCTGCGCTGCTGATGGGCAGTCTGACGCTCACTGACCTCGCTGACCTCGATCGGTGTCAGCCCACGATCGCGCAACTGCTGACGAATCTGGCGCGGGGTATCACCTTCCAGCACGCCGTGCTGCTGCCGCCCGCCGTTGTCCAATGCCGTATATTCGAACGCCGCCATGCCGCCGCTCACTCCTCGTGGGTCACGCGCAGTACCTCTTCCAGCGCGGTCTCGCCCGCCAGCACCCGCCGGATACCATCTTGAAAGATGCTGGACGTCTGCTGGCGCGCACAGGCCTCGATCTGTTGTTCAGAGGCGTTTTCATGGATCAAGGTGCGCATGCTGTCAGTGATCTCGATCATCTCGAAGATCCCGATCCGGCCCCGGTAGCCCGTGTGATTGCAGGCATTACATCCGGCCGCCCGATACAAGGTGACAGCCTCGCTGCGGTCCTGGCGCCCCAGCGCCGCACGTTCGCTGTCATCAGCGCTATAGGCCGCCTTGCAGTCTTTGCACAACACCCGGACCAGGCGTTGCGCCAGCACACCGACCAGGCTTGATGCCAGCAAAAACGGCTCGATGCCCATGTCGCGCAAGCGGGTGATGGCGCCAATGGCGCTGTTGGTATGCAAGGTCGACAGCACCAGATGACCGGTCAGACTGGCCTGTACCGCAATCTCGGCGGTCTCCAGGTCACGGATCTCACCGACCATCACCACATCCGGGTCCTGGCGCAGGATGGCACGCAGGCCGCGCGCGAAGGTCATGTTGACACGGGTCACCACCTGGGTCTGACTGACGCCATCGATGTAATATTCGATCGGGTCCTCGACGGTCATGATATTGCGCTGGCGGTTGTTGAGCCGGCTCAGCACCGCATACAGCGTCGTGGTCTTACCGGAACCGGTCGGACCGGTCACCAGCATGATGCCGTGCGGACGATGGATGACCCTATCTGCGGTGGCCTGTACCTCACGTGCCATGCCCAGCTGATCGAGATCCAGCCGCCCGGCCTGCTTGTCGAGCAGACGCATGACGACCCGCTCACCGTGCCCGGCCGGCAGAGTCGAGACGCGCACATCGACCGGACGGCCGGCGATCCGCAGCGAGATGCGGCCATCCTGCGGCAAGCGCTTCTCGGCGATGTCAAGTTTGGCCATGACCTTGACGCGCGACACCAGCAACGGCGCCAGCACCCGTGGCGGCTCGATGATCTCGCGCAACACCCCGTCGACACGGAAGCGCACCACCAGCCGGCTTTCATAGGGTTCGATGTGGATATCCGAGGCATTCTCCTTGACCGCCTCGGTCAGCAGGGCATTGATCAGGCGAATGATCGGCGCATCATCCTGGCTTTCGAGCAGATCCTGGGGCTCGGTCAACTGACCAGCGATCCGCGACAGATCCATCTCCTCGCTGACCTCTTCCATCTGCTGCATCGCCTGACTGGAATGCTGCTGATAGCTGCGTTGCAGCAACTGATCGAAATGTTCAGGCGTGATCTGTTCGAAGGTCAGTGCAGCGCCATAGAAACGGCGCACCTCGCTCAAGGCCTGGCGGCTGACGCCCGGCCTGACATAGGCCTGCAGGCCTTTACCGGCCTCGTCGCTGAGCAATACCCCGTGACGACGGGCAAAGGCCAGCGGCAGCCGCGACACGCGGGGCGGCGGCGCAACGGCAGCGGCAACCGCCTGCGGTCTGGACGGTGTCTCGGCCATAAACCCTGTCAACCGCCATGTCGGCTGCTGGCCGGCAGCGGCGGCGGGCCGGGCGGCGCAGCAAGTGAATCATCGAGCGCCGGCAACACCGGTGAACGGTCATCCGGGATCAGCATCATGCCGCGCGCCCGTGCCCGCAGCTCCTGGGCACGGATAAAATTATATTTAACGCTGGTCAACTGGCTGGCGACCGAGGCGTCACGGATGATCGTCGGCCGCATGAATACCATCAGGTTCTTCTTGCCACTGTTGGTGGCCTTGGAGCGGAACAGCGCCCCCAGCAACGGGATATCACCGAGTAACGGTACCTTTTGTGCCGTCTCGCCGGCAGAATCCTCGATCAGCCCGCCGAGTACCACGATCCGGCCATCATCGACGATCACCGACGTCTTGATCGAGCGGGTATTGGTGATCAGGTCAACGGCCCCGGTGGAGCTGTTGCTCAGGCTGTCGACGGTCTGATGCAGGTCCAGCTTGACCGCATCACCTTCATTGATCTGCGGCTTGACCTTCAGCGTGATGCCGACGTTTTCACGCTTGACGGTGTTGAACGGGTTGGTCGGCACGCTGCTGCCACCAGTCGAGGTGTAGGTGCCGGTGACAAACGGTACGGTCTGGCCGACGACGATCTCGGCCTCCTCGTTATCCAGTGTCACCAGCGTCGGCGTCGACAGGATGTTGGTCATGCCGTCACCCTTGAGCGCGCGCAGGATCGCGGCGAAATTGATATTGCCGCTGTTGAAGGTGCCGATGCCGAGCGTCATGCCGGTGCCGATGCTCGGCATCCTGCCCAGCGCAATGGCCCCGCCCATGTCGGCAATCCCGCCGCCCTGACTGGATCCGAAATTGATCAGTCCGACCGGACCCTTGCCGCCCGGTGTGCCGTCAAATGCCCATTGCACGCCCAGCTCAGCGCTCAGGTTTTCCGACACCTCGGCGATGATGGTCTCGACCTGCACCTGGGCACGGCGCACATCCAGTTGCTTGATGACAGAATCCAGCGAGCGAAACAGGTCCGGCGGTGCCGTGATCACCAGCGAATTGGTGCTCTCATCGGCCTGGATATCGACGCGGCTGTCCTTGCTGGCGGCCGCGCCGCCCTTGGCCTTGGCCTCCTGCTCGACGCTGCTGCTGACACCGGTCAGTACCGGCATCAGATCCTTGGCACGGGCATAGCGCAGGTAGACGACCTTGGTATTGCCTTCGGTCTCCAGCGGCATGTCCAGATGGTTGATCAAGGCCCGCATCTGCACCCGGCCGGAGCGGCCGCCGCCCAGCAAAATGGAATTGGTGCGCTCATCGGCAATCATCACCGCGGCATCCGGCTCGGCTTGCGGGCCGCCCGGCGCCGCGCCCTGCTGCCGCACCGAGGTCAGTATCCGCACCACCTCGGTGGCCGAGGCGTGTTGCAGCCGGATCATCTCGACATCTTCACTGGTCGGCGTATCGATGCGGCGGATGATCCTGACCAGCCGCTCAATGTTGCCGGCGCGGTCCGAGATAATGAGGATATTGCTCGGCACATAGGCCGCCAGGTGGCCCTGCTGCGGCAGCAATGGCCGCAGGATCGGCACCAGCTGGGTTGCCGACACATGGGACAGCTCAACGACCCGCGTCACGACCTCGTCACCGCTGCCCGGCTGATTGTCCGAGGCCAGCGGCTGCACATCCTGCTTGGCGCTGGTATTGGGCAGGATCTTGATCACCCGTCCAACCTGGACGGCAGAAAAGCCGTGGACATCGAGCGCGGACAGGAATACCTGATAGATCTCGCCGGGCGACATCGACCGTGTCGCGACGATCGTCATCTTGCCCTTGACCCGCGGATCGACGATGAAGGTCTTGCCGGTCAGCTCGGCCACGGTGTCGACCACCGCGGCGATCTCGGCGTCTTTCAGGTTCAGCACCATGCTGCCAGTGACGGCCGACAGTACGCTTGTACAAAAAAGCAGCATTCCGAGCAACAACAGGCCGCCGCAGCGCCGACCCCGCGCCGTCGCCGCTGACAATGATGCCACGTATAGTCTTCCCTGAGTCTCGCCCAACAACACCACGCTGTCTTCTTTAAAGGGTTATTGTGTTCCCTGCCGTCAGGCTATCGGCACTTGAAAAATAAAAATAAATCGTGGGTCATGATACCCGAGAACGCTGGCAATGACACCTCCAGCCCGCTATTTTATGCTGGCACCGGCCGGTTATCCGGCAGTAACATTCAGCATTCGTCAGGACAGACGATATTACACAGGTAATCCAGTCTCAGGGAACGAAGATGTCAAAACAGCCCGGCGATAAATCCCAGCCCTTCAAACCACATTACCTTGGCCTGGACAGCGAGGCGCTGAAAAAATCGCTCGCCACCCGCCTTGAGTACACGGTAGGCAAGGACACCTACACCGCCACCACCCGCGACTGGTTCAATGTCGCCTCCTACGTGGTGCGTGACCGGATGATCGAGCGCTGGATGGAGACGATGCGCACCTATTATCGCGCCGACGCCAAGCGTGTCTATTACCTGTCGATGGAATTCCTGATCGGCCGCACGCTGATGAACAGCGTCATCAATATGGGCATCTATGACGAGGTCTCCCAGGCCGTCAAGGAGATGGGGCTTGATATTGAGAAGATCTGCGACATCGAACCCGACGCCGGCCTCGGCAACGGCGGCCTGGGCCGGCTGGCGGCCTGCTTCCTCGATTCGATGGCGACCTTGGGCCTGCCGGGCTATGGCTATGGCATCCGTTATGAATACGGCATGTTCCGCCAGGCCATCGAGGACGGCTACCAGATCGAACACCCGGACAACTGGCTGCGTTATGGCAACCCGTGGGAATTCTCGCGACCCGAGGTATTGTATCCGGTCAAGTTCCATGGCCGCGTCGTCACCTACAGCGATGAACATGGCAAACCGCGCCATCACTGGGTCGACACCGACGAGGTCATGGCGATGGCCTATGACACACCGATCCCGGGCTACAAGACCAACACCGTCAACAATATGCGACTGTGGTCGGCGAAATCCTCACGCGATTTTGACCTGCGCTATTTCAATGAAGGCAACTACATCAAGGCGCTGGAGTCCGAATCCGAATCCGAAAACATCTCCAAGGTGCTGTACCCCGATGACACCACCCACATGGGACGGATGCTGCGCCTGAAGCAGCAATACTTTTTTGTCTGCGCCTCGCTGCAGGACATCCTGTATCGCTTCAACAAACTGCAGCAATCAATGGATGAGATCCCGAACAAGGTTGCCATCCAGCTCAACGACACCCATCCGGCGATCGCGATCCCGGAGTTGATGCGCATCCTCGTCGACATCCACCGGCTGGACTGGCAGCATGCATGGGATATCACCACCCGCACCTTTGCCTACACCAACCACACACTGATGCCCGAGGCGCTGGAGACCTGGCCAGTGGAGCTGTTCAGCCAGCTGTTGCCGCGCCATCTGCAGATCATCTATGAGATCAACCACCACTTCCTGAACGATATCATCCATCGCTGCCCCGGCGACCTGGGCCTGCTGCGTGAGATGTCGATCATCAATGAGGGCCCGGAGCGCTCGATCCGCATGGCACACTTGGCCATCGTCGGCAGCCACAAGATCAATGGCGTTGCCGCGCTGCATACCGAACTGATGAAGAGCACGATCTTTTCACACTTCGCGCGCCTGTTCCCCGAAAAGTTCACCAACAAGACCAACGGGGTCACGCCGCGGCGCTGGTTGCACCACGCCAACCCGGGCCTGACCAGGCTGATCAGCGACCATATCGGCAAGGAGTGGATCACCGACCTGGACCAGTTGCGCAAGGTCGCGCCGCTGGCCAGTGATGGCGAGTTCCGGCGCCAGTTCCAGCTCATCAAACAGTCCAACAAGGAACGGCTGGCGGCGATCATCCAGCGCCGGCTGAACATCACCGTCAATCCGGCCTCGATGTTCGATGTCCACATCAAGCGCATGCACGAATACAAGCGCCAGCTGCTGAACCTGCTGCACGTCATCACGCTGTATAACAGGATCCGCAGCAACCCTCAGGACAGCTGCGTGCCGCGTACCGTGATCTTCTCCGGCAAGGCGGCGCCGGGTTATGCGCAGGCCAAGCTGATCATCAAACTGATCAACAATGTTGCTGACATCATCAATCATGACCCGGTCGTCGGTGACCGGCTGAAGGTCGTCTTCATCCCCAACTATGATGTGTCGACGGCCACCGACATCGTGCCGGCCGCCGACCTGTCGCAGCAGATCTCGACCGCCGGCATGGAGGCCTCGGGCACCGGCAACATGAAGCTGGCCCTGAATGGCGCCTTGACGATCGGCACCATGGATGGCGCCAATATCGAGATCTTCGAGGAGGTCGGCGCCGATAATATCTTCATCTTCGGCAACACCACCCAGCAGGTCAGCGAGCTGCGCCGCAATGGCTACAACCCGTGGGACTATTATTACGGCAACCCGGAGCTGCGCCAGGCCATCGACATGATCGGCAGTGGCTTCTTCTCACCGGAGGACCGCAACCTGTTCCAGCCGATCACCCGGCGCCTGACCGAGCAGGGTGACTATTTCATGCTGCTGGCCGACTACAAGAGCTACGTCGAAACACAGCAGCAGATCTCGGCCTTGTATCTGAATCGCGATGCCTGGGCCACCAAGGCGATCCTGAACACCGCCCACATGGGCAAGTTCTCCAGCGATCGCACCATCCGTGAATATGCCAGCGAGATCTGGAACGTCAAGCCGGTCAAGATCCAGCTCGATGACAAGAAGGGATAACCGTCAGCCACCGCCCTGCGCGCGCTGGCGTTTGAACAGCGTGACAATGTCGCTATGGCCTTCATCGCCGGCGAGATCGTCCGCAGTGGCGCCCTCGACATTCTTCAGCGCCGCATCGGCACCCGCCGTCAGCAACAGGTTGACCGTGGTGATATGACCTTGATGCGCGGCCCAGTGCAACGCGCTGTAACCCTTGCGATCGACGAGATTGATCCGGGCGCCGCGGGCCAGCAGCTGCTTCACTGCTCCGTCATTACCCTTCTGGGCTGCACGCATCAATGCCGTCCAGCCGCCCTCATCCTGCAGATCAACGGCCGCGCCGTGGGCCAGCAATGACTGGACGATGGTCTCATCACCGATACGCGCCGCATGCATCAGCGCGGTCCAGCCATAGGCGTTGCGGGCATCGACGTCGGCCGCCTGCTGCTGCAATTCGGCCGTGACACCGGCCGCGTCCTGGTCCAGCACCGCCTTCATCAGCGGGGTGTTGTTGTCACAGGCCGTCAGCCATACCACGGCCGTCACCGCCATCAGCCCGCTGCGCCACCACTGCATCATCCAGTTCGTCTTGTTCATATTCCCAATCTGCCTCACTGCGGTAACGACACTATATATATATGACCTGATATATAACCTGGCCTGAAACTGCCGCCGATGGTAGCAGGCCCCGCCTACGCCCTCAACCCGGCATCATCGATCCCGATCCCCGCCAATACGATCCGCATCATTTTGTCTGCAGCACGGTGAAACTGCCCAGCTTGTGTGGTTTGCCATTCAGCAGAACGTCGACCGCATGGACACCTGGATAATGGCGGCGGGTTGTCATCTCGGCCAGCGAAACGCGCTTGCCCAGGCGCACCGCCTGTCCGGGCCCCAGGTTGATCGATTTCAACTTGAACACCTTGGGCCGGCTCGCGCCACGGGCCTTGACGAAATGGATACGGAAATCGACCAGCAATGGCATGATCTGGTCGCTGGCATTATAGACCTCAAACCCGATCTGTACCGAACCACCGCGGCGCACCTGCTGCGGCGCAATGGCAACATCCCGCAGCCTCGCCCCAGCCGCCGCGCCGAAACCCAGCACTGCCAGCGCCCCGCGGTCTCCCTGCTTCACGGCCGAGCGCAGTGCATGACGGATGATCCATTGCCGCTCGGCAGAGGCATCTTTCATCCAACGTCGCGCTGTCGCCACCAACAGTTCTCGATGATCCTTGCCGATGTCATTGAGATTGTTTGCCACCGAACGGCGCACATACAACTCCGGGTCATCCTTCAGCAGCTCCAGCAAGGCCAGCACCGGCTGCGGATCACGCTGAAACATCGCCAGCCGCGATGCCCATGGCAGCCGTGGTCGCGTCCCTTCGGACACCAGCCGCCTTACATGCGGGCTGGGATCGGTCGCCCACTGCCTGAGCACGTGCAGCGTCGCCACCGGGTGATGCTCAAGATAACGACGGATGCTGAACTCGGCCGAAAAACGCTGTGTCAGCTGATACTGGGCGCGCATCGACGCCTCGAAATGCCCGAGCCCATATTCCGCGACCAGCAACACGTGCGGCAAATACAGAAACGGCGCCAAGCCCAGACCTTCGGTCCGCTCCAGCCGCGGACCAAGCGAGGCGATCAGGATCTCAATCGCCTGCGAATAATCATCCGGCAGATGGCGGCGCAAGTGATGAGCAATCTGCCAACCGCGCGCCATCAGCTCCAGCGGCTGATAGCCCTTCTTCACCTCGGCAACGAAACGCTCGCCATCAAAAAACGGGTACACCTCGCCAACCATCGAGGCGATGGTCTGCGGGATCTTGATGCCAAAATGTTTCTTCAGGGACTCAGCCATGTGCTGAGTATAACGCAGGCCTACGGCAACTGCGCCGACTAGGGCGACTGGGCCGAGTTCGTTAACGTGATGAGCGGGCCCCCACGGTCAAGCGCACAGACCTGCCCGTAACGTTACGTAAAGAGCACAACACCTAGCCCGGCCGTTACGGGGAGGCGCTGCGGTATGTTGTGCTCGGTGTGCAGAGCGGGGGTGCGCACATGGGTTGTGCAACGGCGCGTACCGGAGCGCAACGGCTTTACGCAACTGTACATAGCGAGTGCAGACTAAGATACGCAGATTGCGCAACGAGCGCAGAAGGTGCGTACACTGCACACCCTTTGGGCCGGAACGGGGCCGGATACCTACAGGCGGGGGTCGGAGGCGTTCCGGAACCTTCCCGGCATCGTTCTGTGCCCGGTCCCGGAGCAGTTCCGGGACCGTTCTGGATTTTTCAGAACGCGGCCGCAGGCCGCTCTTCTAACTTGGAGTTCTGTCAATAACTGTACGCCATCTCTCTAATACACATGGTGGCATATACTAATCGAGCTGATCCAATTACTAAATCAGGCCCTTCTTCCGCGCCCGTACCACCGTCGACTTGCTCTCGGTCTGAAGACGTGGCCGCAGATCGAGCACTCGTGTGGTGAGCAGCACGGTGAATACTCTATCGATAGCAATTTTCGCCGCCTCCTCCTGAAGCATTGCTTCTAGCCCGGCAACATCAAGGAGCTCGCTGGAGTCTGGGTGCTGCCATGTGCGATCCTTGGCGACGGTAACCAGTAAGCACCCGGAGCGGCGAGTATCCGGTGCCATGTATTTGGTCACAAGCTGCTCATTGATTGTGTCGCGCAATTCCCGGCCCGATCGTTCATCACCTAGCTTCAGCTCTATTACGGCCTGCTGGTCGGACCCAGTGGCGCGCAATCTGATGTCGGTTTCCTTTTCGTCAGCCGTCGATCCCTCTTGATCGACAGTGTAGGCGTGGTTGGCTGCATAGCGCAGCTGACGTGCGATTTCACGGCGCATCACTTTCTCATCGGAGATGATAGCCCATGCAGCGCGCGGCGAATCATCCTGAAGCAACAGATCATAAAGGTCGTCGAGACGATCTACCATTAGCGCGAACATCTCATCGCGGGTGGTGGGTGGCGCTTCCCGGTAGCGGTCGATTGAAACTACATCAAGCTCGGATAGCACTGCTCTATCAGATTCCTCGGCGGCCTTCTCGCGCGCAATCAACAAGGCCCGGTCGCGAAAATGCGCAAATAGTGGATCGTTGGCCATTTTGAGCTTCACAACCCAGCCCTCGGGCCCCTTGGCGTCTAGAAGCGCGCTCAACAGCGCATCACGTCCCCTCTGGGCATGATCGCGGGCACCCGGGGTATAGACGTCGTCATGGACAATGTCATCCGAAGGTCGCACATGGCGAAAGGCGAGTCGTACGAGCCGTAGCAGTAAGTCCGGGGTAAATTCGGGCGTATGGAGATCAACCCCCGTTTCATTATGATAATCGCCAAATAGACTACTCATCCAATCTATGCCCTGGCCGTAAGGGCCGGGCTCTACTCCGTTCAAGCCTTTTTCGAGCCACTCAGTACCTGTAGAAGGGTCCAGCCGCATCAGGATTGGAAACCATACATATGCGAAGACAGGATCAAATCCGCCAGTGAGATGCTTCGTCGCAATAATGCAAATATGCCCACGAGTCTGATGATCACCACACCATAATAGAACATCTACCACCCGCCGGAGGCGCTCTGCCGCCATTGAACTTTCCTCGCCTTCCCGAATGCGTTGTGCATTCACATCGAACCAAACGCGAAGCCGCTGAATAAACAAGCTAGCGATGGGCGAGGCCGCATGGCTAAGATTCTGCAAAAAAAAGGAGTGAGAACCAACAGTCGCCATCTCGTCAATCTCGCTTGTGAGCTCCGGGCCAAGCACGGCTTCGACGGCGGTAGGATGCGCCACAGCAAGACTCTCAAACCAGGACGGAAATCCATTTAGTTCGATCGGCACATAACGGGCTGCCAACTCCG
The DNA here is from genome assembly GCA_016218365.1 of Gammaproteobacteria bacterium. Lineage (GTDB taxonomy): Bacteria > Pseudomonadota > Gammaproteobacteria > SZUA-140 > SZUA-140 > JACREF01. Next base: position 99,985 of record JACREF010000009.1, on the reverse strand, counting down.
CTTCCTTGACTGACAGATTACGAGCCCAGCTCGGGTCTTCAGCTTCCGCTGCAATTGCAGCGAGACCTAGCTGCCCGCGGACAAGGAAGGTTCCCTTTTCGTTCTCAGGACGCTCACTGCGCAGCGTGGGTCGATCACCGCGCCAGATACTCATCATTGACGCGCGCAGTCTATCGGCAACATCCTTGCTGAAATACTGCTCGATGAAACGACGGTTCCACCCAGAAGAACGGCTTTCCTGGCCAGAGCGGCTCATCGCTCTCCACAAGTTCCAGGCAGTATTCTCTGCTCGATCGATACTAAAAACAGTTTGCGGATTATTCGCTACCTCTTCCCAGAACATAACCCAGCTTTCGTGATCCTTGGTCTGGCGATGCTTAGCCTGCTCCATGCGCTTTTTATTCTTCTTTACCATGCAGGCAAGCTCGTGATTGACGGGTGCAGGCTTGAGATGGTCGACGATATGCGCCGTGAGCGTGGGACAATCGGCAACATGGTCCTTTAGCATCGGCGCATAGTTGCACCACTCGCCTTGACCATCCCACATCTCGCGCATCGCTGCTTCCAGCATCATGGCACGCTCGGCGAGCGGTCGTTTCAGATCGGAGAGATTCGCTAGGACCCAGCTCTTGTCCTGAGAGGCATTCAAGCTGATCGCGCCGTTATGATTGACTTCGAAGAGGCGATGCCGCGGGTCTTCCTGAAGGCGATAACCATGAATGCAAGCATCATCAGCCCAGAATGCCATTTCCCTCACTGCCGCCGGCGACTGCGCAAGCGCCTTTCGCAAATCGACAGCAGCCTCGTCGTGACGATATTCATCCCGCGCAAGCCGGAGGGCAATGACACTTGATTTAATGACAGCAGCCGATATGTCGTCTTCCATCATCTGGCGAAGGCAGACAGCGGTTAGTGGGGTAACGAGATGTTGCCTCAGCGAGACATTGCGATACAATTTATTGCTCCATTCGACACCTTCTGTCACGAGATCGGTCAGCCCAGCACGCAACGCATCCCGGTACACAGATGTCATATCAGCCTCGGCAATCAATCGAGGCCAAAGCCAGCTTAAGTCACCAGCGCTGTGCCGAGATTCGGTTACGCGCGCGAGAATGCGGCACAAGCGCTCGATCGGTATATGCGCCGGAAATAGCCTCAGTATCGAAGCCCTAAGAAGTCTGGCGGGCCATATGCCTACATCAAGCTCCATGGAGGCGGATATCACATCAAGACGAACATCATTGAGTTTGATTAGCGCATCAAGCGCGTCCACACGCTCGCTGATCTCGGCGTCACGCCGCATGACGACCCGATAGGCGATGTCAGCACCGCCCCGCATAGGAACTGCCGCGATGAGCTCCAAGAGCAGCTCCCGCACTTCCGGATTCTCAATCTCTGATTCCCACAGGCGCAGGACTTCAGGGGCTAAATCATTCGAGGCAAGACGGTGAACTTGCACGCGTGGCACATGCATACCGCGCCAGCTACCATGACTGTATCGTTCGACATAGGCGCGCAAGGCATCGATGCGCTGTTGTGACGTCAGTGATTCAGGGTCGGCATAATTGAGCAAGACGTCAGGCTCGCGATCGCGTACTTCACTGAAGATACTTGACTGAGAGAAAGAAAGCCAAGCAGCGACTGGTCGCATCGATGGCTTCACAACCTTTATACCCTGCGGAGTTTCGGCGAATAGCATGCGCTTAACCGCCTTCATCGACATGCCCCGATCAAGCAAGCTCTCCAGCCGCTTGGCCGCAAGATATTCGATCACAGATCGATGATGGAACCGCACGCGGCCATAGCTAGCAAAGCCGAATAGCGCCCTTTCAAGCAGAGTCTTAATCTCATCAACCGACCAGTCGGATAGGATCTCTTCCGGGTCCAAGGCCGTTCCTGGCTCGCCGCCACTGTCCGCTTCGGTGCTATGCCGAAAGGTGAGCTTACGAGTCAGTAGTGCAGCGATTGCAAGGCGACTGGCGCCTTCAAGCGCTTTGTCCCCCGAGAGATGCGCCTTTTCCCTTAGATCCGTGCGCGGCTTCAGTTTGATCGCAATATTGTACGCAACTTGGTCGCGATGAGTGCTGATGCGACGATGGTCGCGCCAATTGGCGCATAGCTCGATCAAGTCTTGTGGCCGCCGGGCAAAATCCTCCGCATTGCGCCTGCGGATATCTTCGAGCAGTGCGCCTGCATTGGTCACCCCCTGCAACGCTGCCATTTCTCGGACCTGGTCATCTGAGAGTGGCATCAGCGCTACATGCCGCACAGCTGGGATAACATCGGAGGCTTTCTTAGCCTTCTTATCGTCGCGCTGCATATTCATCGCGATGTCAGCGAAGGCTTCGCCACTGGCGACCAGCTCGCCCTTCTCGGGAATCGGCAGGTGCTTCTGGATCAGGTGATAATCGACCGGAATGGGTCGCGTTGTGATCACGATCCTGGCCCGACCGAGCTGCCCCTTAATCGCCTTGCTGAGGCGACTTAGGGCTACATCGAACGACCCAAGCGTCAACTTCAATTCGTCGATGGAGTCGAGGAATATGGTCGCAACATCGGATTGCGAAGTTAGCCAAGCGTCGAGGCGTTCTTCCTCTTCAGCCGGCAAGAGATCGCGCAGATTGTTGCGAGAAAGCTCCCCTAACTCAACATAAAAAGCCGCCTCGCCGGCCCTCCATAGCCTGTCCTTCTCGGCCTGACATTCATAGGTCTTGCCAGTCCCGGCCTCAGAAACGATCAGAATACGCTGTGACTTGAGCAGCTCATCCCACCCGAATGTTCCAGACCACCCCATCTGGACCAGCTGGGAAGCCTGCTCGACAGAATTGAGCACCTCATCCGAAAGCTCTCGAAAACTGCGTTGGATTCTGGTCAACCTGTCACCTGTAAAATCCATAAGCGGCGGGTAAGCCACTATATAATGCTTGTCTTTCGCGGTTCAAAGGGACGGATTATTTGGCGCTCAATCATTCTATGTGATTATACTTACTTCTCTGCCTCACTACCCCGCTTACCCACGAGGCCTTAGCTTCCTGAGCATCTTCTTTCCAGCGCCACCATGAATCTATAACCTTAACCGCTTAGGTCAGCTTCATCAGTCGGCTCTTCATCACCCCGCGTCGAGAATTTGTTATACGCTGTTATATCAAACCCATGAACAAGGATAATATTTTTTGTCGGCAATATAACGAAAAAATCATCTAACGTTAAATGATCAAGATCACTCTCCTGTTCTATACTTGTTATTATCTCGTGGTAATTGGTTGTAAACTCCACTTGCTGCGTATCTTTGTTTCTGTAGCCGCCCAGCAGAGGTAGCATTTTTATATGCTTTACAGCAGCTAGCGGATTTGGCGCCACGACAGCCCAACCAACATAGACCTTCCCGGAATCTAATGTGACCAGCAGAGGCTTCTCGTATTTTACTGAGTGATATATCAGCTCCTCTAGCTCGTCATGCTTTATCGCCTGTAGTAGCTGGTATTTGTTCCAGCTAGGAATTATTACATTCAGTAAATTTAGCGCATGCGAGGCGAGCGGCCCCAGCATAAATGATATAAACAATATTGCGACTATTGCGACAGTGCTCCACATTTCTGGAACTACGCCTGCCGCGCCGATCGCCTCTGAGGCGGTTGCTAGCAGCCTACTGTACCCTGCCGAGTAATTCAAAAGTATTATGTGGATGCAGATAGCACATAGGGTCAGAAAAACTCCATAGAATGCAGCGCGAAAATATATTCGCTGCCCATCTTCTCTGGCTGAGTTATAAAGTGAGGCGGTCCACGTTATTGAGAATGCATAGCCGCCAATCAACGGCAATATAAGGAATGGAACTAAACCGGCCTGATCCATTACCTAATCCGCTGATTCGCGAACAAGCCAACGATCTACGCGGTTTTTTGTTTCGGGCGGACCTGTGTCTGCCGCTCTAGATTCCCGCTTCCTGCACTCCTAACAATTTGGATGTCTTTCAGTGCCTCGATCTGACGCTTACCTTCCTGGGAACTCAGAAGCTTAGATGCGTTGACTTCTAAAACGCCAGCACCGCTGATAGTAACCATCTTGTTGCGCATCGTCAGATTCCAAGGCTGTGTAACTTTAGAATATATATCTAACAAGGTCATATAATATGCGCAATTTTGTCTAATGCAACAATACTCGTCTCAGACAATATCGGCCTTATTTCATATTACCATGAACTGAACCGATCTCCCCGATGCGTGCGCAACCTAAATGATTACAAATGGCTTCCATATTGCTTCCATGCTCGATAATTAAACATGCCGGCAACTAAAAATCAACATAACTTATTGTTTTTAATGGTGGGCCCGCTCGGACTCGAACCGAGGACCAAGGGATTATGAGTCCCCTGCTCTAACCAACTGAGCTACAGGCCCGCATACCTTTCAGCAACAACGTCCCGGACTGCGGCGCTGAGCCGCAGTCCGGTGATGCGAGAACAATTACTCGAGGAAACTGCGCAGCGCGTCGGTGCGGCTGGGGTGGCGCAGCTTGCGCAGCGCCTTGGCCTCGATCTGGCGGATGCGCTCGCGCGTGACATCAAACTGCTTGCCGACCTCTTCCAATGTGTGGTCGGTGTTCATGCCGATGCCAAAACGCATCCGCAGCACCTTGGCCTCGCGCGCCGTCAGGCTCTCGAGCACCGCGGCGGTGGCCTCGCGCAGGCCTTCGATGGTCGCCGATTCCAGCGGGGCCAGCACCGATGCGTCCTCGATGAAATCGCCGAGATGCGAGTCCTCGTCATCGCCGATCGGGGTCTCCATCGAGATCGGTTCCTTGGCGATCTTCAGCACCTTGCGGATCTTGTCTTCCGGCATCTCCATCCGCACCGCCAGCTCTTCCGGCGTCGCCTCGCGCCCCATCTCCTGCAGCATCTGGCGCGAGATGCGGTTCAGCTTGTTGATGGTCTCGATCATGTGCACCGGGATACGGATGGTGCGTGCCTGGTCGGCGATCGAACGGGTGATCGCCTGGCGGATCCACCATGTGGCGTAGGTCGAGAACTTGTAACCGCGGCGGTATTCGAATTTGTCGACCGCCTTCATCAGGCCGATGTTGCCTTCCTGGATCAGGTCGAGGAACTGCAGGCCGCGATTGGTGTATTTCTTGGCGATCGAGATCACCAGACGCAAGTTGGCCTCGACCATCTCCTTCTTGGCGCGGCGCGCCTTGGCGTCGCCAATCGACATCTTGCGGTTGACGTCCTTGATCTCGCTGATCGTCAAGCCACACTCGTCCTCGACGGCGCGCAGCTTGCCCTGGGCGCGCAGGATCTCGTCCTGGCATTCACGCAACGTGCTGACATACGACGCCTTGCTGGCCAACTGGGCCGGCAACCATTCGAGGTCGGTCTCGTTATCAGGGAACGAGGTGATGAAGTCCTTGCGTGGCATCTTGGCCTTGGTGACGCACAGCATCATGATGTGCTTTTCCTGCTCGCGGATCCGCTCCACCACCTGACGCAGCTTGTTGACCAGCTGATCCATCATGCGCGGCGTCAGTTTGAATTCGAGGAAACACTCGGCCAGTTCAACCCGCAGCTTCTCCAGCCGCGCCTGCTCCTTCTTGCTCTTCTTGCTGGCGGCCCTGGCGCATTCCTGCTGCAGCTCGCGCAGCCTGGTGAAACGCAGCCGCGCCTCTTCCGGATCCGGACCGCTTTCCACCTCTTCAGTGTCCGCGGCCGCGCCGACCTCCTCATCATCGACGACCACCTCAACCTCGACGGCGTCGCCCTCGACCACGGCCTCGGCCACCACCGCCAGCTTGATCTCGGCGGCCGGTACATCGTCATTGAAGTCTTCGGCGTTATAGAAACCGCTGATGATGTCGCCGAGCCGACCCTCGCCGGAACTCTGCAAGGTGTCATAGCTGCGCAACAGGTCGGTGATGGTGCCGGAATAATGGGCCAGCGCATGCAGCATCTGGCGCTGCCCGCTCTCGATGCGTTTGGCCAGCTTGATCTCGCCTTCGCGGGTCAGCAGCTCGACGGTCCCCATCTCGCGCATGTACATGCGCACCGGGTCGGTGGTACGACCGAACTCGCCGTCAACCGTCGCCAGTGCGGCGGCGGCCTCCTCGGCCGTTTCATCGTCATCGACGACGACGTCGCTGATGACGATGGCCTCGTCCGGGGCCTCTTCAAAAACCGAGATCCCCATGTCATTGATCATGCCAATGATGTCCTCGATCTGGTCCGGATCGACGATATCGTTCGGCAAATGGTCATTGACCTCGCGGTAGGTCAGGTAACCCTGATCCTTGCCTTTCGAAATCAATAACTTGAGCTGTGATTGCTGTGTCTGCTTGGTGTCGCCCATGAGTATCCTCGTCAAGCGGCCGTGTTTAAACCAAACCGGCGATTCTATCGTGTTCCGCCCTGCAACAAAAGGCCTATTCCACTTCGGCCTTCATCTGCTGCAATAACCGTAATTCATCCTTCTCGCTGTCATTCCACGAACGCTGGCCGGCCACCAGGTTCAGCTGGTCGATGCGCTGCTCGATCGACTGCCGCAGCAGCCGCTGTACCGCGCCGGCAAATTCGGCCTGCAGCGCCTGCGGGTCATCGATCAGGCTCTCCTGCCGGGTCAGCATCTCCAGATAACGGCCCTGCTCCTTGCCGCGCCACCGTTCCAGCAGCGCTGCCGTCGTAAGGTGGGGCTGCTGATGCAACAAATCAAGCATCTCGACCAGCAGAGCCATCCCCGGGACATCGATACGCGCCAGCCGCGACGGGTCACTGACCTGCGCCGCCAGCGCCGGGGCCTGCAGCAGCATCGCGACCACCCGGCGCATCAACGACGGACGGACCCGCTGCTGCCCGGACCGGGCCGGTGCGCCGGCGCTGCTGGCGACGGCGGTGCCGGCGGTGGCCGCCTCGCCGAGCAACGTCGCCAGACTGCCGGCCTCCATGCCGACGCGTCGCGCCAGGTCCTCGATCATCAGATGCTTGAACACCCCGCCCGGCAGCCGCTTCAGCAGCGGCCGCGCCAGCTCGACGAGCCGGGAGCGTCCGTCCAGCGCCGACAGATCCACCTGGGTCGCCAGCGACTGGTACATGAATCCGGACAGCGGCAGCGCCTGGGCGATCCGCGCCTCAAAGGCCTGCCGGCCCTCGCTGCGCACCAATGAATCCGGGTCCTCCCCGTCCGGCAGGAACATGAAGCGGGCCTGACGGCCATCGATGATGACATCGAGCGCCACCTCCAGCGCCCGCCACGCGGCATCACGGCCGGCGCGATCGCCATCAAAACAGAACACCACCTCCGGCACGATGCGATACAGCTGCTCCAGATGATCGCGGGTGGTGGCGGTGCCCAGTGTCGCCACCGCATAGTGGATGCCGGAGTGCGCCAGCATGATGACATCCATATAACCTTCAACGACCAGCAGGCGCTGCGGATGACGCAGCGCCTGCCGCGCCTCGAACAGGCCGTACAACTCATGGCCCTTGTGAAAAACCGCCGTCTCCGGCGAATTCAGGTATTTGGGTGTACCCTGATCCAGCACCCGACCACCAAAACCGATGACGCGGCCGCGCGGGTCGCGGATCGGAAACATGATGCGGTCGCGAAAGCGGTCATAATTGCCGCCGCGCTCCTTGCCCAGCACCAGGCCGGCGGCCAGCAAGGTCTGCTCGGAGAATTTCGGCAGCAGCGCCTTGATCAGGCCATCCCAGCCCGGCGGGGCATAACCCAGCGCATAACTGGCCGCGGTCTCACCGGTGACGCCGCGCGCCTTCAGATAATCGATGGCGCGCTGTCCGTCGGGCGGCCGCCGCAACTGGGCGCAGTAGAACTCGCTGGCCTGCTGCAGGGCATCGAGCAGCGGACGCTGACCGCCTGCGGCCCCGGCACCATCGCTGGTCTGCGGCACCTCGACGCCGGCGCGTTGCGCCAGCTCGTGGATGGCATCGACAAAATCGAGCCGCAGGTATTCCATCATGAACTGGATCACCGTGCCGTGGGCCTGACAACCAAAACAGTGATAGAACTGCTTGCTGCGGCTGACGGTGAATGACGGGGACTTTTCCTGGTGGAACGGGCAGCAGGCGACGTAGTCGCGCCCACCCTTGCGCAACGGCACATACTGGTCGATCAGATCGACGATGTCGATACGGGAGACCAGGTCATCAATGAACTGCTGAGGGATTCTGCCTGCCATGACACGATTGTACGCCCACTGCTGATCACCGCCAGCCAGGTCCGGCGAACTCTATAATCAACAACTCAGACGAGTCTGGCCTTGACCTTGGCGCTGACGGCCGTCATGTCGGCACGGCCCTGGATCCGCGGCTTCAGCACGGCCATGACCTTGCCCATATCGCGGGCGGAACTGGCGCCGGACTCGGCGACCGCCTGCTCGATCAATGCGGCCAGCTCGGCCTCACCCAGCGCCGGCGGCAGATAACCCTCAATCAGATCGATCTCGAATTGCTCGGCCGCGGCCAGGTCAGCGCGCCCGGCCTGGCTGTATTGATGGACGGAGTCGCGGCGCTGCTTGAGCATCCGGCCCAGCACCTCCAGCACCTGCTCGTCGCTGGCATCGATGCGCTCATCGACCTCACGCTGCTTGATCGCCGCCGTGATCAAGCGCAATGCCTGCAAGCGGCTGGCGTCCTTGTTGCGCATCGCCTGCTTGACGTCCTCCTGGATGCGCTGTTTCAGCGTCTGGGACATGGCGTGGCGCTACTGATTTGGAGCGACTGGATCAGCCGAACTGGGGACGGGTCATCCGCGCCCGTTCCTGGAACAGCTTCTTCTGCTGGCGCTTGACCGCGGCAGCGGCCTTGCGCTTGCGAACCGAGGTTGGCTTTTCATAGAACTCGCGGCGACGCACTTCGGACAGCACACCACCCTTTTCGCAGATACGCTTGAACCGGCGCAGCGCCACTTCAAACGGTTCGTTTTCTCTGACACGGACTGAAGGCATCATCAACCTCTGAACTGGAACATACAAATCAAGGGGGTAAATACTACCCCCGCCACTGGCAAAAAGCAAGCAAGCCTCTATCGGGAGACTGCGGCCAGGGCTTTAGCAGCCTGCCAGCCTCAGAAGTCCGGATACATCCGGCCCGGGTTCAAAATCCCTTGCGGATCAAAGGCCGCCTTCAGCCGCCGATGCAAGGCATAGACGCCCTCAGGCAAGGGGTGAAACACCATGCCGTAACGGCGCTCGCCGCGGAACAGCGTGGCATGGCCACTGCCGCGGGTGGCAATCGCACGGATCACCTGGGACGGCAGGATGGTCTTGATCCAGCGCAAGGCCCCGCCCCATTCTATAAGTGAGTCGCTGACCAGCTTCAGCGGCTGGGCGGTCGGCGCCACGGTGATCCGCCACAGATTGGACTCCTCGTCGGTCAGACGGAAAAAGTCCATGCGCTGATCCCGCAGGTCTGACCAGAACTGCTCGCCCTTGCCATAGACCTCACCCCCGAGACGGGCCCGCGCCGCATTCACCGCCGCCTCATACCCCGACAGCCGCAGGTAGCTCTGCTGGCCGTCATGGCAGGCGGCACTGATCGGCAAGGCGCCCGCCTTCCACCATTCATGCATGCGCCGCATGCCTTCGTGCTGGTCGACATCAAAGGCCAGCGTCACCTCATATTGCGGCCGCGGCACCACCCGCAGCGAGACATCCAGCAACACCGCCAGCGTCCCCATGCTGCCGACCATCAGCCGCGGCACATCAAACCCTGCGACGTTCTTGACCACCTCGCCGCCAAAATGCAGGATCTCGCCGCGGCCGGTGACGCAGGTCACCCCGAGCACATGATCGCGGATGCTGCCGGCATAGGGTCGGCGCGGACCGGCCAGGCCGCAGGCGATGGCGCCGCCCAGCGTGGCCGTCTTGTCATAGGCCGGCGGGTCAAACCCGAGCATCTGGCCATGTTCGGCCAGCGCGGCATTGATCTCCGCCAGCGGTGTCCCGCAGCGGGCGGTCACCACCAGTTCGCTGGGTGTATAACGGATGATGCCGCGGTGACCGGCCACCTTCAGCACCTTGTCTTCTGCCGAGGTGATCCGGCCATAAAAGGCCTTGCTGCCGCCGCCGACCACCGTCAACGATTCCTTGCTGGCCGCCGCCGCGCGGATCTGCTCCTGGATGATCCTGCCCTGATCAACATCCTTCGCCATCAAAACCGCTCCAGTTCGGGAAAGCTCAGCGCACCGCGATGGACATGCATCGCGCCGAACTCGGCACAGCGATGCAGCGTCGGTACCGCCTTGCCCGGATTCAGCAGGCCACGCCCGTCAAACGCAAACTTGATCGCGTGCATCTGCTCCAGCTCGGCCGCGCTGAACTGCACACACATCTGATTCAGCTTTTCGACCCCGACCCCGTGCTCGCCGGTGATGGTGCCGCCGACCTTGATGCACAGCTCCAGGATCTTGCCGCCAAACTCCTCGACCCGCTCCAGTTCGCCCTCGACATTCGCGTCGTACAGGATCAGTGGATGCAGGTTGCCGTCGCCGGCGTGAAAGACATTGGCCACCGCCAGACCATAGTCGCGCGACCAGGCCGTGATCTGCCGCAACACCTGGGCCAGCTTCAGGCGCGGGATCGTCCCGTCCATGCAGTAATAGTCCGGGGCCAGCCGGCCCACTGCCGGGAAGGCGGCCTTGCGTCCCGACCAGAACAGCTGGCGCTGCGCCGCATCACTGGCCATCCGGATCTCGGTGGCACCGGCCTGCTCCAGCAACGCACGGACCTGATCGACCTGGGCGCCGACCGCCTCGGCGGCGCCATCCAGTTCACACAACAACAAGGCGGCGGCATCCAGCGGATACCCGGCCTTGGCATAGGCCTCGGCGGCGCGGATCGCCGGCCGATCCATCATCTCCAGCCCGGCCGGGATGATGCCCTGCTCGATGATGTGACCGACCGCATCCGCCGCCTGCCCGATGTCATCGAAGGCCGCCAACATCACCTGCACGGCCTCCGGTTTGGGTAACAAGCGGACCGTGGCCTCAACAATGACACCGAGCAGGCCTTCAGAGCCGGTCATCAGTGCCAGCAGGTCATACCCGGGATATTCGAGGCCGGCGGTGCCGATCTCCAGCAGCTCGCCCTCCATGGTGACGATCTTCAACGCCAGCAGGTTGTGTACCGTCAACCCGTACTTAAGGCAGTGCACGCCACCGGAGTTTTCAGCCACATTGCCGCCGATCGTGCAGGCGATCTGCGACGACGGATCCGGGGCGTAAAACAGGCCATACGGGGCGGCCACCTCCGACACCACGATATTGCGCACCCCGGGCTCGACCCGGGCCAGACGGTTGTCGGCATCGACCTCCAGCACGCGGGTGAATTTCGCCAGGCTCAGCAACACCCCCTCGGAATGCGGCAACGCGCCGCCCGACAGGCCGGTGCCGGCGCCGCGCGCCACCACCGGCACCTGGCGCTGATGGCAGACCCGCAGCACATTCTGCACCTGCTCAACGGTCTCCGGCAGGCACACCAGCAGCGGCAGCCGGCGATACGCCGTCAGCGCATCGCTCTCATACGGGTACAGGTCTTCCTGCTCCATCAGCAGGCTTTCTGCCGGCAACAGGGTGCGCAACTCGGCCGCCAGTGAGGCGCGGTCGGTGGCTGTAATATCAAGCTGGGTTACGGTTTGGGATCCTGCTTCCATACACTTCACAACACCCGAACAAAGGCGTAACGATATCACACCGCCCCGGACGGGACGACACCTCGGCACTCTTCAATGTGGATCAGGCGCTGCCTTGCCGCAAACTGTCCCTGGTCATGCTGGCCCAGCCCAGGGATTGCAGGTACAGATCGGCCAGCGGTATACCGGCCAGATCGCTATCCAGGTCGGTCTCATGCCAGCTCCCCTGCTCATGGGCCTTGGCGACCTGCAGAAATTTGCTGTAGCCCCCGCTGTTGTTCAGCAACGCATCGGTCACGTCGCTGGACAGCGGCAGATTCTCCAGTATCTCGTCGAGCGGTGCGCCCATGATGGCATCGAGGATCGAGAACAGCCCGATCAAAAAGGCCATCCCCTGGTCAAAGTTGCCACGGGCGCTGGCCAGCAACTCACACATCTTGGCCCGGACCAGACCGATGACCATCAATTCCTCGGGATTGTCATCCACCCCGAGCAAGGCCACCAGGTTACCCCAGCGCCGGACCTCCTTCATGCCCAGATACACCACCGCATGCTTGATCGACGTGATCTTGCTGCGGGTGCCAAAGGCCGGCGAGTTGATATATTTGAGCAGCTTGAAGCTCAGCGTGACGTCCTCGGAGATGATCCGCTCCAGCTCGCTGACCTGCACCGCGTCATCCTGCAGCCGGGCCAGGATGCGCAGGATATGGAGGCGATTGGTTGGCAGCCGCTTGCCCTTTTTCATCTGTGGCTGACACAGAAAATACCCCTGAAAATAATCAAAGCCAGCGTCCTTGCACCAGATAAACTCGGCCTCATCCTCGATCTTTTCCGCCAGCAGCTTCAACGGATATTTACTCAGCTGCTTCAGACATGCGGTGACCTGCGCCCGATCGGCGGCCCGCAGGTCGACCTTGACGATGTCGGCCAGCTCCAGCAACGGCACCCATTTCTCATCATAGATGAAATCATCCAGCGCCACGGTATACCCGCGCTGTTTCAGCGCCCTGACTCCGGCAATGACCTCATCATCAACCTCGATATCCTCCAGCACCTCCAGCACCAGCTGCGGCGAGGGCGGGGGCAGCAGATCAGGGTTGACGACAAAACCGCGCGTCAGGTTGATGAAGGCCGGGTGGCCGCCAACCAGCTTGTCGAGGCCCGCCTCGAACAGACTGTCGAGGATCACCCGTGAGGTGGCCATATCGCCATTGAGCACGCCGGCCCCGGACACCAGCGCATCCTCGTGCGGCCGGAACAGGATCTCATACCCCATGACATCCATCCGGACATCGAAGATCGGTTGTCGGCCCAGATAATAATTCAACATGATTCGACTCGCTGTCCGCCAGGCCCGGGACGCAGGCTGCGCCCTCACTGGCCAATTAAGCATTCCACAAGGAACTATCGGTTATCCTGTCTGTCTACTTTAAGTCGTAACGTGGGGCAGCAATCACAGGCTTCTTTATTTTCAGCAGCTTAGGCTCAATCTGACGGCCCTGCCCTGGAGATGTGTTAAAATTTGGCCATTATTGCCCTGCCTGGGCACAGCAATTACGAGAAGCGATGATATGAAAACGTTTCAAGCCCTGCTGCTCCCCGTCATCCTGGTCCTGGCCGCCTGCGGCGGTGGTGGAAGCCCGCTCAACAGCAACCCAGCAAACAATGATGGCCAACCAATAACTGGTGGCAGCACGGATAATGGCAAGCTCACTTGCCAGGATCCAAACACAACCAACTGTGGTGCAGCGCTGACAGCTAGCGCGGTCGGTGAGCTTGTGCAGTCTATATCGCGCCCTTGGGATATAACCTCCCCTGCTAGCGCCACGCCGAGCCTGCTAGGCATACTGACCTGGATCAACACACAAATTTCCACCTCAGGCAATCAGAACATCCTCTGCCCTGGCGGCTCTGGCAGCGTCTCCATTAGCCCAACAATGACTCCAGGCCAAACAAGTTTTGTAATTGATTTCGGATCAACTGGCACATGTAAATTCAGCAACAGTTCATCAATATACCCAAATATCAGCGGAAAATTAAGGCTTGAAAATTTCCTCAGTGGCTCATGGGGAACATCCATGAACCTGCTGATCACAGACCTCAAGCTACAATACGACTCCCAAAATGCCGTCGTATTTTTTACGCCTACAACCTCGATAACCCCCGTGAGCCTCCAACTTCCTTTTGGAAGCACCGTCCTTTATTTTGAGAACGACTCACAACTGGTAGTACGCACGGTGCATTCAAGCGACGCTGGAAGCACTGCCACCACCCCGGATAACATCTTGGGCGTAAATCCAGCCGTTGTATCAAAAACCGCAAAAATCTACGCGAACATTACTAATAAATACAGCTTTCACATGGACGATATCGAATTGCAACGCAACGAAGATGGCACATCAATCGTGCGCCGTTTGCTAAATACAAAATCGACCCCGTTGCAATGGAGCACAGGAGTTACTTATCCAGACTCAGGAAGCCTGAGCATAGACGCTGACGCCAGCACCTATGTCAGAATCGAGCCTACACCAGGTGTCAACGCAATCACGCTAGCTATGAATGTTGTCACTGGAACCAATACCATCAAACCACTGCAAGTCACCAAGGTTCCTGCTTGCACAGACCTTATAACATGGGCCAACCTACCCAACGTAATGAGATTAAGTTCTCAATGTGTGGCTGGCGGCCAGGGAACGAATCAAAATCAGCAGCAAACCAATACTGGCGGCTTCGGCCTCAACACGCCCATTCCATAAAGTTGCCGGGACACGGGCTTGCTTGTTGGTATCTAGCCGGCGGGCGTCGCGTTGTGCGAATACAACTCAGGCCGCGTCGTGATCCGCGCCATCTGCATCTCGATCCACTGCTCCGCTTGGCTGTTGATATCACCGGCCTTGCGGCCGGCGCTGTCTATCACCGGGCCGAACACCAGCGTGATGATGCCCGGATACTTGATGAAACCGCGACGGCGCCAGAACTCACCGGCATTGTGCGCGACCGGCAACACCGGGTAAGCGCTGTGCTCGGCCAGCAGCGCGCCACCCGGCGCATACCGCCCCTTGCCGCCCGGCGCGGTGCGTGTCCCCTCCGGATAGATGATGACCCACATGCCATCATCGAGCCGTTGCCGGCCCTGCTCCAGCAGCTGCTCGATCGCACGCCGCCCCGCCTTGCGGTCGATGGCGATCGGCCTCGTCATTGCCAGCCCCCAGCCGAAGAACGGCAGCCACAGCAGTTCGCGCTTCAATAACCACACCTGCGGCGGCAGCAGCTGCTGCAGCACCAGCGTCTCCCAGGCTGACTGATGTTTGCATAGTACGATCGCCGGGCCTGGCGGGATATGTTCCCGGCCCTCAACGCGGAAATACAGCCGGCAGGTGATGCCCAGCCACCAGATGTTGAGCCGCGCCCACAGCGAGATGAAGCGAAATCGTTGTTTCAATGGCAGCGGGAACGTCAGCAGTGCCAGCGGCGCAAAGATGACAGCCGACACCGTCATCCCCAGCATGAAGAGCAGCGAGCGCGCCCACAACATCGAAGATCAGCCCTTGATCTGCAGGCAGGAGATGTCGGCAACCTCGAGGAACAACCGCTGCAGCCGTGCCAGCAGCGCCAGGCGATTGGCGCGCAACAGCGCATCATCGCTCATCACCATGACCTTGTCGAAGAACTGATCCACCGGTTCGCGCAAGGTGGCCAGCCGCCCCAGCGTCTCGGTGTAGGCGCCTTGCTGCAGCAATGGCCCCACCTCGGCCTCCAGCACATCGAGCCGCGTCAGCAATACCCGTTCCGCCGGCTCCACCAGCCGGGCCGCATCCACCTGCGACGGGATCGGCTGTTCGGTCTGTTTCAGGATATTGCGTATCCGCTTGTTGGCGGCCGCCAGGCTCTCGGCCTCCGGCAGCGTGGCAAAATGCGCCACCGCACGGATGCGCTGGTCAAAATCAGTGAGACGTGTCGGCCGGCGCTGCAACACCGCCTCGAATACATCATGACCGAGGCCGCGCTCCTGGTAATAGCCGCGCAGCCGCTCGAGGATAAAATCAACCACCGCAGCCGCGGTCTGTCCGGCGGCAAACTGCTTGGCCCCGCTGCGCGCCCGCGCACCATCGACATGGGCATGGAGCGCGGTCGTAACCAGTTGCTCGATATCCAGCGCCAGCTGCTGCTCCACCAGGATACGCAGGATGCCGAGCGCGGCGCGGCGCAATGCAAACGGGTCGCGGGTGCCGCTCGGCAGCTCGCCGATCCAGAAGATCCCGACCAGCGTATCGATCTTGTCGGCCAGTGCCAGCGCCTGTCCCAGCGCGCCGCTCGGCAGCTGATCGCCGGCAAAACGCGGCAGGTATTGCTCATACAGCGCCTCGGCGACCTCGGTCATCTCGCCATCATGGCGGGCATAATACCGGCCCATGACACCTTGCAGCTCGGGAAACTCACCGACCATGCTGGTCATCAGGTCGCACTTGGCCAGATGCGC
This sequence comes from Gammaproteobacteria bacterium, assembly GCA_016218365.1. Classification (GTDB taxonomy): domain Bacteria; phylum Pseudomonadota; class Gammaproteobacteria; order SZUA-140; family SZUA-140; genus JACREF01. Next base: position 83,870 of record JACREF010000009.1, on the reverse strand, counting down.
GGCACGTCCGGCCTGCGCGCCGTTCAGGCCCAGCTCGCCGGCCAGATATTGCATCAGCCGTTCCAGGCGCGCCCCCTTGTCGGCCAGTGTGCCGAGATCTTTTTGGAAGACCACCGACGCCAGGGAGGCAACACGCTGCTGCAACGGCTGCTTGCGATCCTGGGTCCAGAAAAAATCGGCATCCGACAGCCGCGGGCGGATCACGCGCTCGTTGCCGGCCCGCACCACGGCCAGGTCACGGCTATCGATGTTGCTGACAGTGATGAAATGCGGCAGCAACCGGCCCTGCTGGTCGGTGACATGGAAATACTTCTGATGCCCCTTCATCGCCGAGATCAGCACCTCGGCCGGCACCTCGAGAAAACGTGGCTCGAAGTTACCCAGCAGTGCGCGCGGCCATTCCACCATCGCCGTCACCTCATCGAGCAGCTCGGGATCAATGACCGCCTGGCCGTTGACCGCCGCGGCCACCTCAAGGACCTGGGCCCGCACCGCCTCGCGGCGCGCGGCAAAGTCCGCCATCACATAACCTTCACTCTCCAGCAGCGGCGCATAGGCCGCCGGCTCCGCGATATACATCCGGGCCGGATGATGAAAACGGTGGCCACGGGTCTCGCGGCCAGCGTGGATGCCATAGATCGTCGCATCGATGACGGTATCACCGAGCAGCATGACGACCCAGTGGACCGGGCGCACGAACTCGACATCGAGGCTGCCCCAGCGCATCCGCTTCGGGATCGGCAGCTTGTCGAGCGCGGTCTGCATAATGTCCGGCAGCAGCTCGGCCGCGGCCTTGCCCGGGCGTGCCTGGCGATAGACCAGCCATGCGCCCTTGTCGGTGGTCTGGGTATCGAGCCGCTCAACGGTGATGCCACAGGAGCGGGCAAAGCCCTGCGCCGCCGGCGTCGGATTGCCTGCACCGTCAAAGGCCGCCGTCAGTGCCGGCCCGCGCCGCTCCTCGACGGCATCGGCCTGGGCTGTCTGCAGGCCGGTCAGCAATACGGCGAGCCGGCGCGGCGCGGCATACAGCTGCATGACCTGATACGCCAGACCGGCCCGCGACAGGCCGTCACGCACCCCATCGCCCAGCGCCTGGCTGAGACGCAGCAGTGCCTTCGGCGGCAGCTCCTCGCAGCCCAGCTCAAACAGGAAATCGGCGCTCGCGCTCACTGCGCCCCCCTGACCATCGGGAAGCCCAGCGCCTCGCGTGACCGGTAATAGGCCTCGGCCACCGCCCGGGCCAATGCCCGCACCCGGCCGATGAAACGGGCGCGCTCGGTGACGCTGATCGCGCGCCGGGCATCGAGCAGGTTGAAGGCATGCGAGGCCTTCATGACCATATCATAGGCCGGCAGCGGCAAGCCGTCGCTGATCAGGCGCTGGCTCTGCAACTCGGCGTTGTCGAAGGCGGCAAACAAGGCCGCGACATCGGCCTTTTCAAAATTATAGGCCGACATCTCGACCTCGTTCTGATGGAATACGTTGCCATAGCTGACCTTGCCCAGCGGGCCGTCGGTCCAGGTCAGGTCATAGACGCTGTTGACGCCCTGCAGATACATCGCAATGCGCTCCAGCCCATAGGTGATCTCGCCAGTCACCGGCCGGCAATCGAGGCCGCCGATCTGCTGGAAATAGGTAAACTGCGTGACCTCCATGCCATTCAGCCACACCTCCCAACCCAGACCCCAGGCACCCAGCGTTGGAGATTCCCAGTTGTCCTCGACGAAGCGGATATCATGGATCAGTGGATCGATGCCAAGCTCGTACAGCGAGCCCAGATACAGCTGCTGGATATCCAGCGGCGACGGCTTGATGACAACCTGAAACTGATAATAATGCTGCAAACGGTTCGGATTCTCGCCATACCGCCCGTCAGCTGGCCGGCGGCTGGGCTGTACATAGGCGGCCGCCCACGGCTCGGGGCCGATCGCCCGCAAAAAGGTCGCCGGATGAAAGGTCCCCGCCCCGACCTCCATGTCATAGGGCTGCAGCAGCACACAACCCTGGCGCGCCCAGTAGGTCTGCAGTGCCAGGATCAGACCCTGAAAGGTCCTGACATCGGGTGTAATTGATTGCGACACGTTTTTTGGTAACCCGCTCTTCTGCCCATACCGGGGTATTATTGCTGGCGGCAAGTATACACGCCCCGATCTGCAAATTACATATTGCCGTCCTGTAAAAACAACGGCATAGACTCCAAGCGCTCAAGCCCGGACGCGCCGTGGCCGATGTCTGTTACAGGAGATGCCGATGCATACACTGGTGTTAAACCCGACTGCAGTTGCCCAATGGCAGGCCTTGCTGGCCGAGGCGCAGTCCAGCGCATCCCGTCATCTTGACGAACAACTCGAAAGCTATCTGGTCTTTATGCTGATGCGATTTACCGAACATCCGGGGATGTTCGAACGGTTGATGGCGCTTGATTATCTGAACAGCCAGCATGCCAGCGGCAGCGTCCGTCAGGCCCAGCTGCGCGACGTCGGTGATCACTGCCTGCTGTTTTCGGGGTTGTTCCCGCATATCGCCAGGCGCCGCCTGGTCAGTATCAGCTATTTCATAGGAGTGGGCCGCAGCGCCTACCAGCAGATGGCCAGCGAACTGGAGACCCTGAGCGCCGACCTGTATCAACGCCTGTCCAGTGACTTCATCCTGCTGATGGAGATCCTGCAAACGATACGACAGCTGGGCCAACCCAAGGGTCTGCCTGACCCTCTGCAGGCCTTCGAATTATGGGCAGACACCGGCAGCGCCCATGCGCTGCAGCACCATACCCGCAGCACATCAAGCCCGGCACCGCAGTCCGCAGTACCCGCAGCCACTGACACCCTGATCATTCACTAAACACGATCACGACCCGTGCCGACATGCCCCCGGAGCCCAGCCGGGTCTGTGCTATTATAAGCGCCCTGTTTGACCACCCCGAGACCCCTTACATGACGCAACGCCGGGCTGTATCGCTGATCTCTGGCGGGTTGGATTCCATGCTCGCCACCAAGGCCATCCTCGAACAAGGCATCCATGTCGAGGGGATCAATTTCTATACCGGCTTCTGTGTCGAAGGCCATACCCATGCCATCCGCAAACATGATCGCGCCAGGCCCAAACGCAATAATGCGCTGTGGGTCGCCGAACAACTTGGCATCAAGCTGCACATCATCGACGTCATCGAGGAATACAAGGATGTCGTGCTCAACCCCAAACACGGCTATGGCTCGAACCTGAACCCGTGCCTGGACTGCAAGGGCTTCATGGTCAAAAAGGCCCGGGAGTGGCTGGAGGAAAACAACTTCGACTTCATCATCACCGGCGAGGTCGTCGGCCAGCGGCCGATGTCGCAGCGCCGCGACACGATGCCGATCATCGCCCGCGAATCCGGCGCCTTTGACCGGTTGCTGCGGCCGTTGTGCGCCAAGCTGTTGCCCGCTACCTTGCCGGAACGTGAGGGCTGGGTCGACCGGGAAAAGCTGCTGGCCATCAATGGCCGCTCGCGTAAACCGCAGCAGGCGCTGGCCCGCAGCTATCATATCGAGGATTATGCACAACCATCCGGGGGCTGCTGCTTCCTGACCAACGCGGAATACGCCAATAAGCTGACCGATATGTGGCAACACCGCGGCACCCGGCAGTATGAACTGGACGACATCATGCTGCTGAAGGTCGGACGTCACCTGCGTCCCCGCCCCCATTTCAAGCTGATCATCGGCCGCGAGGAGGGCGAAAACAATTTCCTCGAAGGCTACCGTCACCAATTCATCCACCTGCAAACCATCAGCCACCCCGGGGCACTGGCGCTGGTCGACGGGATCGCCAACGACCAGGATCTCGAACTGGCCGCCCAGCTGGTGGCACGCTACAGCCAGGGCCGCGACGCCCCGCTGGTCACCGTCGCGGTCACCGGCCCGCACGGCCAGCACACGCAGCTGACCGTGTCGCCGCTGCACGCCGAGGCCATCCCGGCCGACTGGTACCTATGAGCACGCATCACACGCTCCGCGCGCATAATCTGCTGTGTCCGATGCCGGTGATCCGCACCCAGAATTTGATCAAGACCCTTGCGCCCGGGGATACTCTGGAAGTAATCTGCACCGACCCTGGCGCGGAGAACGATGTACCTGCTTGGTGCCGCATTAACGGCCATCAGGTAGTGCAGATCGACCGGCAGGGCCGGGAGATCCGCATCCTGATCAAGGTTGGCAACGAGCACTAAAAGGGTGCGTCACGCACCATGGCAGTGCCATTGATGACCGATCAGCGGGCCAGCTACCGCGCAAGCTTCTGTTTTACCAATAAATAGCAGCTGGCACAGAAGGTGCACTCCCAAGGCACTCGAGTTTCTAAAAATAACGGCGTTCGGAGGATGACCATGTCTGCCAAAGATGTAATGAAGTTAATCAAGGACAACGAGATCAAGTTCGCTGACCTGCGTTTTACCGACACCAAGGGCAAGGAACAGCACGTCACGATCCCGGCCCGCGATGTCGATGATACTTTCTTCCAGAGTGGCAAGATGTTCGACGGCTCATCAATTGCCGGCTGGAAAGGTATTGATGAATCTGACATGGTGCTGATGCCGGATGCATCAACCGCCGTCCTCGACCCGTTTTTCGATGAAAGCTGCGTCAACATCCGCTGTGATATCCTGGAACCAAACACCATGCAGGGTTATGAGCGTGATCCACGCTCGGTCGCCCGCCGTGCCGAGGCCTATCTGAAATCCACCGGCATCGCCGACACCGCCTATTTCGGCCCGGAAAACGAGTTCTTCGTCCTTGATGACGTGCGCTGGAACATCAGCATGAACGGCTCGTTCTACAAGGTGGACTCTGAAGAGGCCTCGTGGAACTCGGAACGCGTATTCGAAGACGGCAACATCGGTCACCGCCCCGGCGTCAAGGGCGGTTATTTCCCGGTGCCGCCGGTCGATGCGCTGCATGACCTGCGCGCGGCGATGTGTCTGGCGCTGGAAGAGATGGGCCTGCGCGTCGAGGTGCACCACCATGAAGTGGCCACCGCCGGGCAGTGCGAGATCGGCGTCGGCTTCGGCACGCTGGTCAAAAAGGCCGACGAGGTACAGATCCTGAAATACGTGATCCAGAACGTTGCCCATGCCTACGGCAAGACCGTGACCTTTATGCCGAAGCCGCTGGTCGGCGACAACGGCAGCGGCATGCACGTCCACCAGTCCTTGGCCAAAGACGGCGTCAACCTGTTCACCGGCAACAAATACGGCGGCCTGTCTGACATCGCGCTGTATTACATCGGCGGTATCTTCAAGCACGCCAAGGCGCTGAACGCCTTCACCAACCCGAGCACCAACAGTTACAAGCGTCTGGTGCCGGGCTTCGAGGCCCCGGTGATGCTGGCCTATTCGGCCCGCAACCGTTCAGCCTCGGTCCGCATCCCGTTCGTCGCCAATCCGAAGGGCCGCCGCATCGAGGTGCGTTTCCCGGACTCCACCGCCAACCCATACCTCGCCTTCTCGGCGATGATGATGGCAGGCCTGGACGGCATCCAGAACAAGATCCACCCTGGCGATGCCATGGACAAGGATCTGTACGACCTGCCACCGGAAGAGGCCAAGAGCATCCCGACGGTGTGCAACTCGCTGGAAATGGCGCTGGCCGAACTCGACAAGGACCGCAAGTTCCTGACCGCGGGCGGCGTGTTCACCAACGATATGATCGATGCCTTCATCAAGCTGAAGATGCAGGATGTCTATCAGTTGAACATGACGACGCACCCGGTCGAATTCGACATGTATTACAGCCTGTAATCGACCTGTCGAACGCAGTAATAAACTCTGCATCAAAAGCCCCGCAATGCGGGGCTTTTTTTTGACAAACCACCCGCATCCGCGCTACAAAACAACGATGACTACCCTTTATACCCGATACCTGCCAGGCATCATGCTGCTGATCATGTCGTGCCAGACCGCGTCGGCTGAAATATATACCTGGAAACGTGCTGACGGCACGGTGGTGTTTTCAGATCGACCGCAAGCCGAGGCCACGGAGATCCCGGTCCCGGTGCCGCAGACCTACGCATCGCCCACTGCCGCGGGCGACAACACCCGTGACACGGACTCACCGCCTCCAGCCGAAGCAGCCGCTCCGGTCAGTTACACCCAACTGACGATTATCCAACCGGCCAATGATGCAACGCTGTGGGATGATGCAGGCGCCGTCACTGTGGCGCTGTCGATCATCCCGGCGCTGCAGCCCGGCCACCGCCGTGTCCTGGAGCTGGATGGTGAACAACAAGCCACCGACAATGATGGCCTCCTTATGCTGAACCAGGTCGACCGCGGCACCCATCTGCTGCGGGCACTGATCCTCGACCCGCGCAACAAGACCGTCATGGCTTCTCCGACCATCACCTTCCACCTGAAACAGCATACCGTTAAACGTTAACAGGCTGTTGAAAAACAGCCGGTGTGCGGCGCAAGGATGCGCCGCCATTTTTCAAGCCGGGTTTATCCGCTTGAAAAATAGCGTTAATCGTTATCTTGCATCCAGCCATCAATGCACTATATTAGTGCATTGATGCACTGAAAACAGACGTCACTCCATAGCCATGTCGCCCCGCCAAGGGGCCGATCCTTGTCATGCATTGTTAATATTATGATTTAGAATGGTTAATTTATCGGGCGCAATCATGGACTGCTTCTTGCAGAAAGGTAACTGTGTCTAGCGAAACTCAACAACCTGATGCCGCTCGCCTGCTTGGCAACCTGAACACCAGCATTGTCGTGCTGGACCAGGCACTGTGTCTGCGTTATCTGAACCCGGCCGCCGAGATCCTGTTCGCGGCCAGTGCACGCCAGATCCTCTCCCAGCCGCTCAGCCAGCTGATGCCCGGTATGTATGAATTTTCCACAAAGCTGCAGCAATCAATAGCCTCGGGCCGCCCGTACACCGAGCGTGAAATGCGTCTGCAATTCGTCGGCGGCCGCTTCATCACCGTCGACTGCACGGTCACGCCAGTCATCGACCAGCAGGATCGTTCACTGATCCTGGAGCTGCAACAGGTGGACCGCCATCTGCGTATCGCCCGCGAAGAAAATCTGCTGGCACAAAATCACACGGCCAAGCTGTTGATCCGTGGCCTGGCCCATGAGATCAAGAATCCGCTGGGCGGCCTGCGCGGCGCGGCGCAACTGCTGGAACGGGAGCTGCCGGATGAATCATTGCGCGAATATACCCGGATCATCATCGGCGAGGCCGACCGCCTGAAAAACCTGGTCAACCGTATGCTGGGGCCGGAAACCCCGCCGAAGAAGACCCTCATCAATATTCATACTGTACTGGAACATGTGCGATCACTGGCTGCCGCCGAATGCAGGGAGCGCATTGCTGTCGAGCGTGATTATGACCCGAGCATCCCCGATGTCCAGGCCGATCGTGATCAACTGATCCAGGCGGTACTTAATGTGGTGCGCAACGCCATTGAGGCCATCGAAGACCGGGGCCGGATACTGATCCGCAGTCGCACCCAGCGCCAGATTACCCTGGGCCAGCATCGCCATCGCCTGGTGATCCGTATCGATATCATCGATAACGGCCGCGGGATACCGGCTGAACGGATGGAGGAAATCTTTTACCCGATGGTGACAGATCGCCCCGAAGGTACCGGTCTTGGCCTGCCGATCGCACAAGCCCTGGTCAACCAGCATGGCGGCCTGATCGAGTGCAGCAGCCGCCCTGGTGAAACCATCTTCACGATCTTCTTACCTCTGGAGAACCCGCATGAATGAAACGGCACAGGTCTGGGTCATCGATGATGACAAGGCGATTCGCTGGGTGCTTGAAAAGGCCTTGCGCGCCGAACAGATCACGGTGCAGACCTTCAGTACTGCCGCTGAGGCGCTGCGCCAGCTGGACAGTGAAATACCCAATGCCATCCTGACTGACATCCGCATGCCCGGCATCAGTGGTCTGGCACTGCTCGATCGTATACACCATCAGCATCCGGCACTGCCCGTCATTGTCATGACTGCACATTCCGACCTGGACAGCGCCTTGTCGGCCTACCAGGGCGGGGCGTTTGAATATCTGCCTAAACCCTTTGATGTCGATGACGCCACGGCCCTGGTGCGCCGCGCCATCAGTCAGCATCAGGGGACACGCCAGCCAAATGCGGTGACAGCCACGACCGTCGCTGCCACTGAGATCATCGGCAAGGCCCCGGCAATGCAGGAGGTATTCCGGGCCATCGGCCGCTTGTCGCGTTCACACCTGACGGTACTGATCACCGGCGAGTCCGGTACCGGCAAGGAACTGGTAGCCCGCGCACTGCATAATCATAGCCCACGCGCCAACCTCCCCTTTGTCGCACTCAATACTGCGGCCATCCCGAAGGATCTGCTTGAGTCTGAGCTGTTTGGTCATGAAAAGGGGGCCTTTACCGGCGCCCACGGTCAGCGTCGTGGCCGCTTTGAGCAGGCCAATGGTGGAACACTGTTTCTCGACGAGATCGGTGACATGCCCGTCGAGCTGCAAACCCGCTTGCTACGGGTACTGGCCGATGGCAGCTTTTACCGGGTTGGTGGTCATACCGAGATACGCGTTGATGTGCGCATCATCACCGCCACGCACCAGGATCTGGAACAACGAGTCCAGCAGGGACTGTTCCGTGAAGACCTGTATCATCGCCTGAACGTCATCAGGATCCATGTCCCGGCCCTGCGGCAGCGCGGCGAGGACATCCCGTTATTAACTGGCCATTTCATGCAACAGGCCGCCCGGGAACTGGATGCGGAACCCAAGACACTGGACGATGACACGCAACGTTTCATGAATCTCTATTCATGGCCGGGCAATGTTCGCCAGCTGGAGAATGTCTGTCGCTGGCTGATGGTGATGTCACCTGGCCAGATCGTGCACCTCGACCAGCTGCCGGCGGAATTGCGCAGCGACAACCGGTCCACGCAAGATGAAATTGAATGGGAAAAGGCATTGCAGCTATGGATACGCCAGCGGCTAGTGCGCAATGAACACTCGCTGCTCGAATATGCACTCCCCGCCTTTGAGCGCGTGATGATTGCATCGGCGCTGGAGTTTACCGGCGGGCGGCGCATCGAAGCGGCCAAGCTGCTGGGCTGGGGACGCAATACGCTGACGCGCAAGATCAAGGAGCTGGGTATCGGGCCTGACGACGCGGATCATGACGAAGAGACATGACCAACGCTGCGCAGGGCGATGCATCCATCAATCGCAGCGTGGCGGTGCCGGGGTGTTCAGCCGCAGACTGCCAACCAGCTGCGAAATCTCGCTGATCCCATGTCGCTGCAGATAATCCACAATCCCGGCATTGATCTTCGGGCACACCAACGGGTCATAGAACAGGGCCGTCCCGATCCCGACGGCACTGGCCCCGGCGATGATGAACTCCAGGGCATCCTCGGCCGTGACAATGCCACCCTGGCCGATGATCGGGATGCCATGAGCCTTGCACACCTGATAAACCTGGTGAACCTTCAATAATGCGATCGGCTTGATCGCCGGGCCAGACAGACCGCCCTGGTTATTGCCAATGACCGGCGTACGCTGCTCGATATCCACCGCCATGCCCATCAGCGTATTGATCACCGCAAAGCCGTCAGTACCGGCCTCGATGCAGCGCCGTGCGTTCTCGGCTATATCGGTCTGGTTCGGCGACAGCTTGGTGATCAGCGGTTTGGCGGTGGCACGGCGGCAGGCCTCGACCACCCGTGCCGACATATCGGGGTTGTTGCCAAAGGCTACGCCACCTTCCTTGACATTCGGGCACGAGATGTTGATCTCGATGGCATCGATCGGCGAGTCATCAAAGATCCGGGTCACCTCAAAATATTCCTCGACCGTTGAACCCGAGACATTGGCGATGAAGCGCGTCTCGGTAAAGTCCAGCTCCGGCAGGATGCTGTCAACGACATGCCGGGCACCGGGGTTTTGCAAGCCGATCGCGTTCAGCATGCCCATCGGGGTCTCATAGACCCGGTGCGGCGGATTACCGAGGCGGGGCGCCAGCGTCGTGCCCTTTAAACAGACCGCACCGACATCGCGATTGGAAAAACCATTGATCCGGGTATATTCTTCGCCAAACCCGACACAACCCGATAACAGCACCAGCGGGGTATCAAGATGCATGCCGCAGAACCGCGTCGCCAGCATCTGCCTGTCATCACTGCTCATGGGCACGGACATATAATCAACCAGCCTCCGGGATTATCCTGATGTTTCACATCGTCCTGTATGAGCCGGAAATCCCGCCCAACACCGGCAACATTATACGCCTGTGCGCGAACAGTGGCGCAATGCTCCATCTGATCCATCCGCTGGGTTTTTCACTGGACGAAAAACAGCTGCGCCGGGCCGGCCTGGATTACCATGACCTGACAAATCTCCATGAACATTCATCGCTGGATTCGTTTCTTCAGACCACCCGGCCCCGGCAGCTGTACGCCTGTTCGACCAAGGGACGGCGCTGTTATGCCGAGGCGCGCTTTCAGCCGGGTGATGCGCTGCTGTTTGGTCCGGAATCACGCGGACTGCCGGCGCAGATCCTGACCCAGTCTCCCGACTCACAGGTGTTGCGCATCCCGATGTCGGCAGATAATCGCAGCCTGAATCTGTCCAATACCGTGGCCATTGTATTATTCGAGGCCTGGCGCCAGCAGGGTTTTGCCGGTTCAGCCGATTATCCTGCCTGAAACCAGCAGGTGACGATCGGACACCTGACGAACGCCCAGGCCCGCCAGCCCGCTCTGATCGAGCTGCTGCTCGACCTCGCCCGCCGTGTAGGCCGCGCACAATGAATTGAAAAAATCGCGGCGCAAGACCTCCGGCTCATCATGCGCATAGTCATCCACCAGCTGCCTGGCCTGCAGCAAGCCTGCTGGCCGCAGCAGATCCATGACAAACACCGTAGCGCCCACCCGTGCACATTGTCGCACGGTACGCCACAGGGTGTTGGGGTCAGCCAGATGATGCAGCAGGCTGTTGCTGATCACAACGTCAAAGTGTCCATATGGCCAGATCGATTGTGGCAGATGGCAATAATCTAAATGTATCCTGGTATCCAATGATGCGCTGGCAACATTAGTCCGCCCCAAAGCCAGCATTACCTCGGCACCCTCCAGCCCCAGGACCCGGCATTCAGGCCAGGCCCTGGCGAAACGCACCGTCACATCTGCCGGACCACAACCCAGGTCGATTACCTGATCACTGACAAGCAAACCGGGAAAGATTTCACCAAACAGGCTGACGAACTGGTCATGCGCCTGGGAGAAATCCGCATTGGCATAGGCCGCGGCCTGGGCCTCATCGCACATCAACTCGGGCTCAGGGATGCGCTGCATCCTTAACCCGGCAGGATCTGCTCTGCCGACCACAGATCTGCCAACACCTCGCGCCGGCGCACCAGATGGGACTGGGCGCCGTCGACCATGACCTCGGCAGCACGGGGCCGGGTATTGTAGTTGGAGCTCATCGCGAAGCCATAGGCGCCGGCCGAGCGCACGGCCAGCAGATCGCCGGCCAGCACATTCAGCTCGCGCTGCTTGCCGAGAAAATCTCCGGTCTCACACACCGGGCCGACGATGTCATACACCGCATTGATGCCGTTGGTTCGCGGCCGGATCGGGATGATCTCCTGCCATGCGCCATACAGCGACGGGCGCAGCAAATCGTTCATACCCCCATCAACGATGGCAAACTGCCTGGCCTCAGTGCTCTTTAGATATTCAATCCGTGTAACCAGTATCCCGGCATTGCCAACAATCGCACGTCCGGGTTCGACCATCAGCAGTCCCTTGAACTGTGAGAAACGGCCCAGCAGTGCGCCAAGATATTCCTTCGGATCAGGAGGCTGTTCGTCGCGGTAACGGATGCCAAGCCCGCCACCAATATCGATATGCTCCAGTTCAATGCCGTCGGCCATCAAGGTGTCGACAAGGGTCAGCAGACGATCGGCGGCGTCTACAAAAGGCATCGTCGCCGTCAATTGTGAGCCAATGTGACAATCAAGCCCGACCACGCGCAGGCCCGGCATCCGGCTGGCCTGACGATAAATCGCGGCCGCACCATCAATGCCAATGCCAAACTTGTTCTCCTTCAAACCGGTCGAGATATAGGGGTGGGTCTGGGCATCGACATCGGGATTGACGCGCAGCGAGATGGCCGCAGTCTTGTTCAGCGCGGTCGCCAGTTCACTGATGCGTTGCAGCTCGGACTCGGACTCAACATTGAAGCAGGCAATACCCACCATCAGGGCACGGCGGATCTCGGCAGCGGACTTGCCCACCCCGGAAAAGACCACCTTGGATGGGTCACCCCCTGCCACCAATACCCGCTCCAGCTCTCCACCCGACACGATATCGAACCCTGAACCCAGCCGTGCCAGTACATTCAGCACTGCAATATTGGAATTGGCCTTGACCGCATAACACACCAGATGAGGCCGCGCCCCGAAGGCCTGGTCAAAGGCGTGCCAGTGACGCTCAATGGTTGCCCGGGAATAGACGTACAACGGTGTGCCATAGCGCTCCGCCAGCTCGGCCACCGCCACCTGCTCGGCATACAGCATGCCGTCCCGGAAACTAAAATGATCCATTACTGTGGACCCCCTGCGACACTGGGATCACCTGCGCCAGGCTGCTCAGGCAGATACAGATCACCCTTCAGACCACAGGCCGCCACCAATAATGCCAATACGATGATGGTCAAATATCTGGCCAGTGTCTCAGGCTGCTGCATCGTCCGATTTCCAGTATGATGTCCACGCGAAGGCAATCATGATAACGCATAGACTTCATCAACGGTACTTCCCAGGCCTGCCATGTCCACACTCGAACCCGCGATTGAAAAACAGACCGGTGATCCGGCCACGGCCTCCATCATCTGGCTCCATGGCCTCGGCGCCGACGGCCATGATTTCTCCGGCATCATCCCGCAACTGGGCCTGCCGGCCGCACCGGCCCTGCGTTTTATTTTTCCGCATGCACCACGCCGTCCGGTCACCATCAACCATGGCTATGTGATGCGCGCCTGGTATGACATCCTCGGTGAGGGCATGTTGCGCCACGAGGATGCGGCAGGTATCCAGACGTCTGCGTCACTGATTGAGCAGTTGATCGCCCGCGAGATCGAACGTGGCATCCCGTCGCAGCGGATATTTCTGGCCGGATTCTCGCAGGGCGGGGCGATGGTGCTGCATGTCGGCCTGCGCCACGCCTCACCACTGGGGGGCGTCATCGCATTGTCGACCTATCTGCCGCTGGCTGCCACACTGCCGCTACAACGCCATCCGGCCAATGCCGCCATCCCGATCCTGATGATACATGGCGATTGCGACGACATCATCCCGCTGCCGATGGCCGAGATCTCGCGGCAGGCGCTGGAGAAGTCCGGTTACCATCCGCAATGGCGCTGCTATCCCGGCATGGGGCACAGTGTATGTATTGATGAAATTCAAACCATCGGACGATGGCTGGTCGAGCGCCTCGGCAACTGAGTCGTGGGGTCTGCTTACGGCACCGGATATGGAACCAGAAACTCGTGGGCCAGCAACAACAGGCCGCGGCCATTGGTCGTGCTGTTGACCACCGGGATCGCCAGCAACATTGCCACCTTGCTGCCATCGCCCAGTGTCAGCACCTGTCCGGCAATCCCGGTCACGGTCTCAGTCATACCCGGCAGGGCGAAGGTAAACGTGCCATCTGCTGCAACCTGATAACTGCCACCACTCAGATCACTACGCTGCGAGAAGGTCTTGGACAATGAAGCGGCAACGGCATCACCAACCTGGATCTGATCCATGACCATCCGCTTGTCATGCACGGTCCCGGAGACGATGTTGTTCCCCGGAACACCCCCGGAATTAGGCACAAACTGCAGATCGCCGTGCAGACTGCGCTGGGTCACCGCCTTGGTAACGGCATCCAGGTCGGTGATCTGCCCCACGACGTGATACACGCCGGTAACGTTCACGTCCATCAGGCCGACGGCCTGTTGCATACCAATATACCAGCCACGTCGCCCGGCACCGCCAGTGATTGGAAACTCCAGCGTGACATCATCCTCCAGGTCATCATAGATCTGCGGCACGATAAAGACCTCGCCATCGGCCGTCACACCGCCGGTACCGGCAAAGACGCTGGCCGCCAGCCCGCGGCACGCTGCACTCAGACTGTCACGCCGCAGCATCAGTGACCCACCTTCCTGGATCTGATAGTAATTCGGGCACGGGTCCAGCGGCTTCGCCTGAACCGTAACCGCCGCAGTACCGTAGGAGTATTTTGCGGCATTGACCCCAGCACCCGACACCAGCACTGTCCCGAAGGTCTTGGTCGATGCGTTGGCCCCGCCTGAGAGCAACACCGGGGCGGCGTTACTAAACGACCACAGACTGGTCCCCGCGCCCTGTTCGACGCCAGCGGCATCGATAAGGCTCTGATAGGTTACGACGTTATAGGCCTTTGCAGACATGATCGGGTTGAGGTCAGGTGACACCTGATTACCCTGATTATTATTCCTATTAATAGTCGCGCCATTCGGATCATAGGTCGCAAAGAAATTGGCGTTGGTATACAGCTCGTTATAATTATTTGCGCTCTTCACCCATTTCTTCATCAGGATTCGGGTACCACGCTCATATACCAGCTGCCCGGCATTGTCCTGCTCGCGCAGAAACACCATCAGCCCACCGTCGTTGGTGATAAATCCTGGGGTCGCTGATTCGGTAGTGGAATAGGCGGTGGCATTACCATTAACTGCACCAATGATACCTTCCATGCCTATCGGCTGCCCGTAGGTGGCAAAGGTGTTATACCCGACAATACCCGGATCCTGCACCAGCTGATCCAGCGCCTGATCAAATAACCTGAGCGGATCACCGGCAAACAACCCTCGCAACCCCCAAAAATAGATGGCGCTGCCGCTTTGCAGGTTAGCGTTGGCATCAAACGATACACCGCCACCCAAGGATGCTTTCAGATTCATTGCGCCATTGGTGAAATTCAGGTTCGGGGCAGTCAATTGCAGGCCAGACTCCATGATATGGAATACATCATGGGGACGTACCGCATGCATCTCGCCTGACCCCTGGAACCCAGCGAGGAATTTCGCCAGCACATCGCTGGCCTCGGTTTTGATCTTGGCGATGGCCGCGTTGAAATCCAGATTGCTGACATCCAGCGTTTCATCATCCACAAGAGAAACCAATGCCTTGATTTCATTGGGCGTGAAATTGCTCAACGGCACCGTGCCACCAACAACCGGTGTGATCAGCTGTGTCACGGCCTCTGATACTGGATTGATATCCACGCTGCTGCCATACAGCGGGGAGCGCATAATGACCTGCTGGCTGTTCACATCGATAAAGGTGACCTTCAATGCAATATCACTGGACGGTTGCTGCAGTGTAGACAACGTAAACGTGCCATCCACGGCGGTTACCGGACAACCGCCATTACAGGGTAATATCTGTTCGGAATACGCGCCGCTCGCCGGATCATAGACCATACGCACCAGCTCGACGGTGATCCCAGAGACCGGCACAAAGGAGCCACTGGTACCCGTGGTACCCCCGACGATCCCCGTGGCGTTGGCATAACTGCTGCGCACCAACCTCTGCAACACGCCGGCCAGAAACGTAGAGCTATCGCTCTGCTGGCGAACTGCCGCGAGCAATTTGGCTGGGACCTTCACTGATCCGCTGATAGTCGTCGGGGCATTGGTTTGATCAAGGTTAAGCACCTCACAGCCGGACAATGCCAGCAGCAGTATTATCAAAAGGTACCTGTATATTCTGCTCATTCGTGATCGCCATTCTCATGCAAAGGACCGGGGTCAACCCTTAAACACGAAATAAATTATATATAACAGTGGGCTAATAAAACGTTTGCCAAAACATCATACATTCCAGGGTATGCCGTCCTTAACCAAAAATTAGACGCGGCCCGGCAGTAAAAGTTTCTACCCCGTAGGTTTATATTCTACCGGAAAGCACGGGTAACCGGCCTTGGGAATACTCATAACTTAAGTTTGACTTAAGGCACCGGGTAATTTTGGGTAGGAGCCGCCAGACAATGGCCTGATCATTTTCGCAAGGACTTGCGCAAGCCACCCTCAAGGATCGCGGTATCGATGCCCCGCTGGGCAAGCAAAAAGGCAGCCGTCGCACTGCGTCGGCCAACATCGCAACAGACAATGTATGACCGGGTACGATCAATAATGGTGACCGCCCGCCTCAACACGATCAATGGCATATTGAGACTGCCCGGCAGATTATTGCGCTGAAAGGCGGCCGGGGTACGCACGTCCAGCAACACGGCACCGTCCGTCTGCCGGAGCAGCGCTTCATCACATCCAACCCATTTTATAAAAGGCCGCACCAGCAAGGTCAGAAACTCCCCTTTTGAGAGCTTGAGTAACAACCCATCCTCCAGCATGGTCACTGTCCATTCATTCGGCTCATTCTCAATCAGCGCCCCCTCATCAAAACCGTGCCCCGGGTCCAGGTCGCCCATGATGATCTCCTGGCCGCTATCCCCGCCGACACTGCGACTCAAGCGGCAGCACCCTTCGGCGATCAGGTAATAATTCTCGGATTCTTCGCCTTCACGGATCACCACCTCGCCCGCCGCCACCGGGACCTCGACCATCCTGCGCATCAGGACCTGGCGGTGGGCATAGGGTAAATGTTCGAATAGCGGACGCTTCAACAGACTGTTGATCCGTGGGTCGCTCTCTTCCTCATGCACCTCGTTGTTGCTGTCGGCTGATGCAACCGGTGCATTGCGTCTGATCAGTTGACTGAGAAAGCCGGTGTCTACACTTAAAACCGTCACGCTGGTACGCGCCAGCGCACTGACCAGCCGCGGTTGGTGTTGGGCAATCGGGTAACAGGCCTCACTGGTATCTGACTTGACGGTAACCGCTGGTTGGCCATTGGCCATCAAGGCCAGCTGTCCTGACAACAGGAACACCGTCCTGTTATCGATATCGCGCTCCCTGAAGATATGCCGACCCGGGGGATAACGGTCAATCGTCGCGTGCTCGACCAATTCCTCGAGCAACTTTGGTTCCAGGGTATTTATCGGTGAAAGCCCTGTTAAATCCGCCGCTTCCAGCGATTTCTCAGCAAGCCCCATGGCCCTGTTCTCCGACACTTTCATCCCAGACTGATAGCGGCTTAACCTTCTGCCACCTTAAATACGCCTTATGGTTGGCTTTCCCGGTAAACCTTGAGTAAAGTTTGACGATATCATGTCACTGGTAAAATCCCTTAAAAATCATGATAATTGGCCTCAACCATGAAAACCCAGCTCCCTGAAGAGATTGCCCAATCCCCATCCGGACAACTAGCAGATGCGATATTGCGCAGCTGCGTACACTGCGGTTTCTGCAATGCAGCCTGCCCAACCTATCAGCTGCTGGGCAACGAACTGGACGGGCCACGCGGCCGCATCTACCTGATCAAGCAGATGCTTGAAGGCCACCCGGCTACGCGACTGACGCAGACTCATCTCGACCGCTGCCTCGGCTGCCGCTCGTGCGAGACCAGTTGTCCGTCGGGGGTCCAGTATGCAAAACTGCTCGCCATCGGCCGGGAGACACTTGAGCCAAAACTCAAACGCCCGGCGCGCGAACGCTGGTTACGCGGATTTTTGCGTTGGTCGCTGGCCAACCCGAAAAGATTCCGTGTCATGCTGCGCCTCGGCCATCAGTTCAGACGCTATCTGCCCGCCATGCTCAAGGAGCACATACCGGCTCAACTCCCCAAACCTGCGGCCCAGGATCACTGGCCGAAACAGCAGCACAAACGGCACGTCATCTTCCTTGTTGGATGTGTTCAGCCAGTGATGCTGCCTGAGGTAGACCTGATCGCCGCCCGCGTCCTGGACCGACTGGGTATCTCAGTCGTTCACGCCGGTAACACTGGCTGCTGCGGGGCAGCCAGCCATCATCTGACCTATACAGAACTGAGTCATCAGCAGATCAGAAACAATATTGATGAATGGTGGCAGTTGCTGGTGGCCGGAGCCGAGGCCATCATCTCCACCTCCAGTGCCTGTACCGCAATGATCAAGGAATACGCCCACCTGATGCGCGATGACCCGGAATATGCCCAACGGGCCTCCAGGGTCTCCGGACAAACGTATGACCTGTCAGAACTGCTGGCCAGGGAGCTGGCTGCACTGACCCCTGACTCGCACATACCAGACGCCCAAAGGATTGCATTGCATATGCCATGCTCGGCGCAACATGGTCAGGCGCTGGATGGCCCGATCCGCGATATCCTGCAAAAACTCGGCTTTGTGCTTGCGCCGGTCACTGATCCCCATCTGTGCTGCGGTGCGGCCGGGACCTATTCGATCACACAACCCGCCCTGGCCAGGCAGTTGCGCAGCAACAAGCTGGCCGGACTCCATCACGGCAATCCGACCTGTATCGCCACGGCCAATGTTGGCTGCCAGTTGTTCCTGCAACAGGAGTCCGTCACCCCGGTCAGGCACTGGATAGAGCTGGTTGAGGCCCGTTTGACGGGCGCGTCGCTCGATGGATTGAATACACGACTCAAACCTTAGTAAAATAGTCGGACATTTGGGGCGCGCAATATTAACCGCTTGCTAAGCCGTTCAACCGTATCAACGAGGCCCTGCTGATGAATTTCAAGCCGTTCTATCCACCCGTACGTACGCTGATGGGTCCCGGCCCCTCAGACGTCCACCCTCGCGTCCTGTCCGCGATGGCGCGCCCGACGATTGGCCACCTGGATCCGGCGTTCGTCTCGATGATGGACGAGGTAAAGATGATGCTGCAGCAGGCTATGCTGACCAGCAACCCGTTGACGATGCCAGTTTCCGCCCCAGGCTCGGCCGGTATGGAGACCTGTTTTGCCAATCTGATTGAACCGGGCGACAAGGTCGTAGTCTGCCAGAATGGTGTTTTCGGCGGCCGGATGAAGGAGAATGTTGAACGGATGGGCGGTGTCCCGATCCTCATCAGTGACGACTGGGGACGGGCCGTCGATCCCGACAAGGTCGAGGCGGCCCTGCGCGCCCATCCCGGGGTCAAGGCGCTGGCCTTTGTCCATGCCGAAACCTCGACCGGGGCCTGCTCCGATGTCAACACACTAACCCGGCTCGCCCGGCACTATGACTGCCTGAGCATCGTCGATGCCGTCACCTCGCTCGGCGGCATCGAGCTGCGAGTCGACGACTGGCAGATTGATGCCGTGTACTCCGGCAGCCAAAAATGCCTGTCCTGCCCGCCGGGACTGTCTCCGGTCAGTTTCAGCGAGCGGGCGGTTGCTGCCATCAAGTCGCGCCGCAGCCGGATCCCGAGCTGGTTCCTCGATCTGACCCTGGTCATGGGGTACTGGGGCAGCGGGGCCAAGCGCACCTATCACCACACGGCCCCGGTCAATACGCTGTATGGTCTGCACGAGGCATTGGTGATGCTGCATGAGGAAGGACTGGAGCAGGCATGGCGCCGTCATCGCCATTATCATCGCGCACTGCGGGCCGGACTGGAGGCCATGGGATTACGCTTTGTTGTACCGGAGACCGAGCGTCTGCCGCAGCTGAATGCCATACACATCCCGGAGGGCATCGATGATGTCACAGTACGCGGCCTGCTGCTGCAGGATTACCAGCTTGAGATCGGCGCCGGACTGGGCGTGATGGCCGGCAAGGTGTGGCGCATCGGCCTGATGGGGCAGGCCTGTAACCGACGCAATGTCTTGCTGTGCCTGGCCGCGCTCGAAGATGTGCTGTCCCGTGTCCAGGCAAGGATAGAGCGCGGCGGCGCCATCCCGGCCGCCCTGGTCGCGCTTGGCCAGGCGGGTTGAGCGCCCCTGATGACAAGGGACTGGAATGGAACCGGCGCTACCAGGGCGCCGACAGCCTGTTTGGCGAGCGCCCCAGCGCGCTGCTGACCTCACATACCGACCTGCTTACGCCAGGCATGCGGGTGCTGTCCGTCGCTGACGGCGAGGGACGCAACGGATTGTGGCTGGCCGGCCTCGGCTTGCAGGTGACGTCCATCGACAAGTCTATCGATGCAACGCAACGGGCGCGTGACCGCGCCAACACACTAGATCTTTCAATCGACATCCAGTGCCAGGACCTGTTTGACTGGCACTGGCCCACCGAGTCGTTTGATGCGACAGTCTGCATCTTCCTGCATCTGCCCCCCGGACAACGCCGGCGGCTGTTCCGCCACATGCAAGACTCATTGAAACCAGGCGGACTGCTGTTCGTCGAAGGCTATCGCAGCGAACAGCTCGGCTGCAACAGCGGCGGGCCACAGGATGCAAGCCTGCTCTATAATCACACTGAATTACGCCAGCTCGCCGATCACTGTGACATCATGCTGTCTGAAGATGCGCTGACCGATGTCGTCGTCGACGGTCGCCACCTGGGCAGCGGTGCCGTCCTCCATTTCGTGGCGCGCAAACGTCCTTGACGCTACGGCGCTATCACCTCAAGCATCCCCGGGTGACGCAGCTGCATGACCAGCTGACCTCGGTAGGGGCGCAGCCAGCCCTTGGCCTCCACCTCCTTACCTAGTAACCGATGCAGATCAAGGCTGGAGAAATATTGCAGATCGTTGCGGGCCACCCGCAACGCCAGATCACCTTCCAGGTTCAGCCATACTGATTTTGCGCTGTCACCAATGCTGCGCACCCGTCCGCGGATCAGTCGAAATCCCGCCACGCCAGGATCCCGCTGCGCCCCTGAAAGCGGTTGGTAATACGCCAGCCGCCATAAGCCTAGCCTGTGGCGCCGCGCCTGCTGTTCGGCCCGGGCATAACACGCAAACTGTGCGATATTGGGCGGCACCGCGATGGCAATGGCCTGACCTTCGCGCACCATCAGCTCCTGCACATTCTGACCATCGGGGAGATACAGATGTGCCAACGCCCGCTGATACCGATCACGGTGCTCACCCTCCCATACCACACCGACCCCCCCTCTGCCCTGCAGCAGCTCCGCCAGTCTGGCCGCGGCCTGCTCGGCATGGGGTTGCGCGGTGGAGCCGTCATGTGACAGCTCAGGGGCATTGATGCCGATCAGCCTGACGACCCGGCCGTCACCGAGGCGGACCGTATCGCCGTCGGTCACCCGGATCACGGCCACCGTCTGATCCGGCGCCTGCTGCAAACGACAGTCATCTGCGGCAGCCGCCGCGGCGACAGCCAGCAGCCCCAACAAAAAGGCGCCAATCAATGGCGCCTTTTTGTTACTGCAAGCTCGCACGGGCCGCTTTATTTTTTCAGGCCATACTTCTGCTTGAACTTGTCAACGCGGCCAGCGGTATCCACCAGCTTGTGTTTGCCGGTGTAGAACGGGTGACACTGCGAGCAGACGTCAATATGCAGTCCCCGCCCGCTGGTCGAGCGGGTCTTGAAGTTATTGCCACAGCTGCATACCACGCTGATTTCTTTATAGGCAGGATGGATTTCCGGTTTCATCTGTCGTCACCCTCTTGAAGTAGGCTATATGCCGCCAGCCGGCAGGTCCCGGTACGGCATAAATGGAGTGCGGATTTTACGTGAAACCCCCGCTGCCGGCAAGAGATCAGTCGTTCAGGCTGAAAGACAGCGTCTGCGGCACCCCCTGCCGTATCATCTGGACCTCAACCCGGTCACCCCCGCCATCTGACACCGAACGCAGGATCGCAACCCCCTTGGCCGGGCTGTCCAGGGCAATGCCGTTGATGCTGGTCACGATGTCCCCCGGCTGCAGGCCATAGCGCTCAAACAGCGTGGAATCGGGGCCAGGCTGCAGCCGATACCCCTTGAGCCGGCCCTCCTGCATCACCGGCTCGGGCTGCAACAGGTTGTTCAGCCCTTGCGGATTATTCAGCACGTCATCGCGGTACTCGCGCAAGGTCCTGCCCGGACGCCCGACCGAGGCTGAGCGCGGCGCAGCCGTGACGCTGGTCCCGGCGCCCGGCATCGCCGACGCACCGCCCGGCCCGCTGCCCTGGGTCAGCAAGGCCTTTTGCAAACGCAACACCTCGAGGCGGCTGCCGCGCTCCAGCACCACATGATCCGCATAGACCTCTTTGAGGGTCGCAACGCCGGCCACGATACTGCCCGTGGCATGGAATTTCTCATCAGCCGTCGCCACGGCGATGATGGCCCCGCCGGTGCGTGGATCCTTGCCCGAGATGATGCCGCGTAACACCCATTGCAAGGAGGTATCGGGAAGCTGGTGTGTATCCACTGAACCAACGGCGCCTCCTGGCGGCATGGCAGGCGGTGTCGCCTGACCAAACACATGCCATTGCGAGATGGCCTGCTGCGCCCGCGCCATCACCGGCGACGTCACCTGCTCCGGCATCGGGGCCGGCATGCCCTGCTGCCTAGACGGTGAGCCCGGCACCAGACGCCAACTCAGATCGGCCAGCTGATAGGCGATGGCCACCAGCAGCAGCAACGTCACCAGCACCGTCCACTGGATCTCGCGTCCGCGCAGGCTGACATGCGGCAACAGTCTGGCCACCGCGCTCAACACCCGCCCCGAGCTCGCCGGAAAACTGTCTGGTGTTTAACAACCCCAGTCATAAGACCTCGAATATCAGATACAACGACCCCAATAGAATCGGCTGATGCAGCATATAGATTAACAGGCTGTGCCGCCCGCCGGCCGCCAGCACCCTTCCCCAACTGCCCGGCCGCCAGTGTGCAAGCCGGCCATCATCGAGCAGCCATCTGCCAAGAGACAAACCCAGCAACACCACACCAAACCATGGCAGTACTGGTACATAATCCACGGTATATGGCTTGTGTGTCATCAGTCCGGCCCATTGCAAGGCAGGCTGGTCGAACAACGGATGCGAGTAAAGGCTGCCCAGCATCACCAGTCCGACACCCAACCCGGCATTCATCCACCCCAGGCTTCTGAAGGGTAGCGCCAGCAGGCTGGCAACCAGGATGAAATGCAGGATGCCAAAAAATATCATTTGCTGGCGATACATGACAAAGCTGACGACACTGATACCCGCCGCACAGGCCGCAAGGGCCGCCAGGCGCCGGAAATACCGTCCCCAGTGCAGACGCTGACGACTGGCCAACTGCAGGCTCACCCCGACCAGCCCCAGAAACAGGCTGACGATGACGGTACGCAGCCCCAGCCACAGCGGGTCATTATCAAAATCGGCCTGTATCCTGCCAAAGGCCTTCAGGTCATAGCAGAAGTGGTAACCAATCATCATCAGCAATGCCACGCCACGCGCCATGTCCACGGCCGCCCAGCGTGACGCGTTCATGGTGCGCTGTCCTGGCTTGCCGCCCATCAGAGTTTTGTCATCCACAGGACCAAAGAGGGCGCTGTACCGGCCAGCGTCCTGTGGGTCCGGCGCTGGCGATGACGATGTTCAAACTGACCATCGTGGTCGCTGATCGGACAACATAAAGACACTTCGCTGGCATGGCAACCCATTGATGCCCTGCCAGCGTGCGCGGCAACATTATCGGGTCATTTCCAGCGAAACAGTGACCAGCGGGTAATATACCCCGCAGACTCGAGGCCACTATGCCGTGCGTCAAGGTGGCCATCACCGTCCGTGTCCACAAGGTAGTAACTGAATCCCTTGCGCGGCGTGACCTTGATCATGTAAACCCGGCCCTTGAAACGGTACTCCTCAATCATCCCGTCGTAGGTGGGCGAGATGGTGATGTCGGCGCCCGGCAACGGAAATGCCTCAACCCCGGCGTCCGGTGCGGTCTCTGAGGCCTGGGCCAGTGAAAGGGCCGCCAGCAGCACTACTATCGCCGATACCACTTGCCGAGTCCCACGCATGACACACCCCATCGTCACAGATCCATCAACCGTTCCTGCTCCTCGGCCGAAGGCTCGAAACCCCGCTGCTCATAGTGGCGGAAGATCGCCTCCACGACATCCCTGGGGGCATCGATGACCTCAAACAGTTCGAGGTCTTCAGGGCTGATCATGCCCTCCGAGATCAGGCTGCCCTTGAACCATTCAATCAGACCGGTCCAGAATTCTGCGCCCACCAGGATGATAGGGATGCGCCGGGTGCGCGCCGTCTGCACCAAGGTCAGGATCTCCGCCAGCTCGTCCAGCGTGCCAAACCCGCCCGGCAATACCACATAGGCCGAGGCATATTTGACAAACATCACCTTGCGGGAAAAGAAATGACGAAAGCGCAGCGAGATATCCTGATAGTCATTCTCGCTTTGTTCATTCGGCAGCATGATGTTCAGGCCGACACTCGGTGACTTGCCGGCGAAGGCACCCTTGTTGGCCGCCTCCATGATGCCCGGCCCGCCACCGCTGACGACACTGAAGCCGGCATCAGACAGACTGCGGGCAATCTCCTCGGCCAGCCGGTAATACTTCTGGTGCGGCTTGGTGCGCGCCGAACCAAAGATGCTGACAGACGGTTTGATCTTGGCCAGCCGCTCAAACCCCTCGACGAATTCGGCCATGATCTGGAATATCTTCCATGACTCCCGGGTCAGCATGGTATCGTTGACCGGAGCAAAACTGGGGTGCGCGGATTTCAGCTGATCGTCCATTTAATGCAACTCCATTTAATGCAACCTTTTGGCAAAATTGCCTCTATAATACTCCATCGACATCACTGATCACCAATCCGATTGTAAATACTGATCGCGCGCCCATAATGCCCAACCCGACCAAGGCCGCACCGCCACCGCTGGTAATCTGGCACGTCAGCGATGGCAAGGCTGGCCATGACCAGCAGGCCCGGGGCCTGATCCAGGCCTTGTCGGCCCTGACACCGGTGACCACCCACCAAATATCCCTGCTCGGCACCGTACCGGCGCTATACACACTGCTGGACAAACACTATCCAGATACCTCGACACTGCCGACACCGCAGCTGCTGATCGGTGCCGGTCACGCCACTCACCTATCACTGCTGGCGGCACGCCGTTGCCGCGGTGGCCGGATCATCGTGCTGATGCGCCCCAGTCTGCCCTGCTCCTGGTTTGATCTGTGCCTGATCCCTGAACACGACCGGCCTCGCGCCAGCCCCCACATCATCGTGACCCAGGGCGCATTGAATGCCATGCGGCGTGGTACTGATAAACAATCTGATCTGGGGGTACTGCTGATTGGCGGGCCCTCGCCGCATGTTCGATGGTCGGACGCACAGGTCGTCGAGCAGATCGCGGTCATCTGTCGGCTCTATCCTGCAATGCGCTGGCAACTGACCACATCACGACGCACGCCGACCACCCTGCTGCCCATACTGGGCAGCCACCAACTCGCCAACCTGCTGGTCACGCCCTATCAGGACTGTGGACCGGACTGGATGCGCACCATGCTGGGATCCGCCGCGATGGCCTGGATCACGGCCGACAGCGTCTCGATGATCTATGAAGCCCTGACGGCCGGTTGCGCCTGTGGCATCATCGAGCTGGATCACCGGACCGACAACCGCGTGACCCGCGGCCTGTCGACACTGCAGCAGCGCGACATCGTCTCAACGCTGAGCCAGGTCCGTGGCGGTCAACAACTGCGCCCGCCTGACCCACCGTTCAATGAGGCCGCACGTTGCGCACAGCTGATTTATCGCCGCTGGTTGAGTCACGATGAATAATGTCCGCCCATTGACCGTGGTCCAGACCCTGCCGGCATTGCAGGCCGGCGGCGTGGAACGCGGCACGCTGGAGATTGCCCGCGCCCTGGTCGCACACGGCCATCGCTCGATCGTCATCTCGGGCGGCGGGCGCATGGTTGAGCAGTTGATCGCCGAGGGCAGTGAGCACATCTGCTGGCCGATAGGTGAAAAATCCCTGCTGACCTTGCGCCTGATCCCGCGGCTGCGCCGCCTGCTGCGCGAACAGCAGGTCGACATCCTGCACAGCCGCTCGCGGCTGCCAGCCTGGATCAGCTACCTGGCGTGGCGCGGCATGCCCGCCGGCCAGCGCCCGCGTTTTGTCACCACCGTCCACGGCATGAACTCGGTCAATCGCTACAGCGCCATCATGATGCGCGGCGAACGGATCATCGCCGTCTCCGAGACCTGCCGCCGGTACATCCTCGACCACTACCCCAAGGTCGATCCGCAGCGGATCACCGTCATCCACCGCGGCATCGATGACGCAGAATTCCCCCGTGGCTACCGCCCGCCGGCAGAATGGATCGACAGCTGGTACCGGCAGTTTCCAATGCTAAAGGGACGCTTCACTATCGCCCTGCCCGGCAGATTGACCTGGCTGAAGGGCCACCACGATTTCATCGAGCTGATGTCTCACCTGAAGGCCGGCAACATTAACGCCTATGGCGTAATCGTGGGAGGCGAGGACCCGTCACGGAAACAGTATGCACAACAGCTCCGCGAGACTATTAAACAGCGAAGACTGGATAACATCGTCTTTACCGGCCATCGCTCTGACATGCGGGAGATCTACAGCGTCTGCGATCTGGTGCTATCCTTGACGCAAGGAAGATCAGAGTCCTTCGGCCGCACGGTCGTTGAGGCCTTAAGCCTGGGCACACCCGTCATCGGCTATGACCACGGCGGCGTTCACGAGACCCTGGAGACCATGTTCCCCGAGGGAAGGACGCCGCGCGGAGACGTGGACCAACTGACCCAACGTGTCACAGACTTCATCCAGCACCCCCGCCAGGTCGTCAGGCCCAATAGCTACCCACTGCAAAAGATGACTATGGAAACGCTAACCCTGTATCAAAACATCGCAGCAGGCCAAAGGCAGCCCTGACACAACAGGTCGAATTGCGTCGGCTCACAGTCTTTTATCAAATTCGACCCTGCACACCACGAACAGCGGCCAACCCCCACCCCAGCATCAGCCAGAACAGGCAGGCGCGCCAGCTTCCATAAAATGACCCTGCCGTCGCTATTGGCCACAGAACAAGCAAGACAGAGGCCAAGGGACCATAATTCATCATGGAAAGCTGTCCGGAACCATGAGCTCGCAAAAATATTCTCAATATGGCCACAGCAAACCCAATGAATCCGATCAGACCGATGATACCCGTGGACTCAAACCATTCCAGATACACATGATGCGGATGCTTAAAACAGGTAGTTATTTTATCAGCGTGGCCCACGGCCGGGTCATTACATGCAAACCTAAACGCGTCCACGCCCTGCCCCAGCCACGGGGCATCCATCCCCAGATCAAATGCCCTGCTCCAGGCCTTGGCATATGCCGTTTCAGCAACCTGCTTGATATCGGTCACAGTTGAAAGCTGCCTGTTCAGGCTCACCGGATTGACAAAGAATGACCCGGACACCAGCATACAAACTCCTGCAATCAGCACATCCCTGCGTCGCAGCCCAGAACTCAGCACCAATAAAAGCAGACAACCGGCCAAGGCAAGGAGAAATGGCATTCGCTCGCCACTGACGAAGATCGTGCCCATCAAGACCATGATCACCACGCCAATCACAATCCTGATCAACCTGGAATGCCGGGATCTCTCTGGTGCGAAATAAATGTACATACCGACGACAACAGGCATAAACATCATCATCAGATACGAGCCGATCTTCGGCCGCTGAAACATCCCGGACAACCGATCGGCGCTGTGCCTCTCATAGCCAAAAAAATCAGCGCCGAATTTATATTGCCAAAGCCCATCAAGTGCCACAAAGACCGCCGTCATGGCAGCGCTACACCATAATCTTCGCAACCAGACCTGATCAAGCAGCAAGTGTTCGAGTGCTGCGCAAAATATTACGAAACGTATCCATGCCAGCGACATAAGATAGGAATGGTCAATATCATAGGCAAAGAGACTGATAATCAACATCCACAGCCATAGCGCCAGCGCCCAACGCATCCAGACAGCGGGACGCACCATCCATGACCAGTCATCGGCCAACCAGCTATACATCAGAAACATCAGCGCAACCAGTGTGATCGCCGAGTCGGCGGCCGTCGCACTCACCACCAGCAGCTGCGGCAGTATCAGCACTAGCAGACGCGACGCTGCCAGCAACCTGCTGCACGCCGCCCCACCCCTGGATTCGGCCTGAACAGCAGCCGTCACTGATGATCCGCCAGACTCAGCATTCACAATCGGTTCGCTCAAAATACGTATAAATTGTATGATATGATACCGGGAGCCGCACTGTAAACATTGGCGGACCCGCCAGAACAATCGGACCTTCCTTTCGCCTCTCGCATATTTGCCGTTTCCACTGCACGACTTTCTAAAAATTACATAGTGATAAAAATCTCATATACTGGACTGACAGACACCGTTTGATATCGGCGGCAACAGGCTGAGCAACGCTGACATTACCCATTGGCCATATTTCATTTAACCGACGAGAAACTTCACATGTTTACCGATGAATCGGCCTGGATCAGGGACGAAATCGCGAAGCTTGCCCTGCCCCACGGGGCAGATGTAATCGATATTGGCTCATCGACACGCCAACTGCGAGAAGTCATCCAGCCGCACATCCACGGCAACCTGTTTGCGCCACTGCTTAAACGTGGCATGAATATTTGTTATCTGGACGCCAAATCAGGTGATGGCATTGATATATGCTGCGATATCACGCAACCAGAGACCGCCTTTATCCAGGCCTGCACTGGCAGAACCTTTGACCTCGCCATCTGTTCCAGCATGCTGGAACATGTACGCGACATCGATCGCACACTAAATAACATTTCGCTATTGCTGAAAAAAGGCGGGTATCTTGTCCTGACCGTGCCGGAAAGGTACCGGCATCATGGCGACCCCATTGACACCATGTACCGTCCCGATCCGGCGACACTGGTGCAGCGAGTTACCACCACCCTGCCGGACCTGAGGCTGATCACCTCAGCGTCAGTCCGGGTGGATGACCGACGCTATTACCGCCGGCTACGCCTGCTGCGTTTCCTGATACCATCGTTGCGCTGGCGCCAATGTTGCGCCATTTTCAAAAAGCACTAAAGCCGTATGCGGGCCACGATATTATTGCGCAGCATTGGATGTCGCCGATAGTATGCGTTTCTAAACAATGCCCGCTTCTTGACAATGCCGTGACGACACATGACGATCTGCTCGACTGACATGCCTGCCTTGGTCACAATCCGCGACAGTGTATAGGGGGTAAACCAGAAGCAGTGATCGCTATTAATGATCTCGACCTCCATTGCTGCATGCCGGGCATTCTCTCTGGAAAAGGCGTTGGGAACCGTAATGACCAACTCGCCGACCTTGCCACGAAACCGGTCCCCCAGCGCCGCAAGAAAGGCCCGCGGATCGGGGATATGCTCAAGCACTTCGGGCAATAAGATGTAATCCCACGTCTCCTGATCCAGCCTGTCATCTGCATCGTGCAAGATATCCAGCACCGCCGCCTGATCATACCCCAACACATCCCGGATATACTCGATCCCGTCCTGGCGAATATCCACGCCAAAACATGCTGCCGTGACAGTACACAACTCCTTGTGCAGCCATTTGCCGCGCTGGATCTTTTTTTCAATGGACATCACGTCATGATCAACACAGCCCACATGAATCACTCGCTTGCCGCGACACAGCTCGCGCAACACATCAAAGCGTGAGCGGTATTCACAGTCAACGGCTTCGCGTTCAAAACGCACCGGCAGTGCGTTTGAATACTTCTCGTCGCCAAGATATGCAAGCAACTCTGCCGTCAAGCGCACGTCATGTTATCCTTCTAACAAGCCTTGATAGATCGCCCCGGTCCTGCCAACCATGCTCTCGATGGTCAACTCCTGATGCGCCATCAACCACACCGGCTCATACATCTTCCTGAGCAGCTCAATATTGTCCAGCGCCCACTGCACCTTGTCATGCAAGGCCGCAGCACTCCCGCAGCTTACGCGATACTCCGCCGGCAATACATCCAGCGCACCTGAAACACTGGTTGATATGACCACCTGGCGCGCATGCAACGCCTCGACCAGGACATACGGGAAACCTTCATTGCGGGACGAGATCACCAGCAGATCGGCATGCCACAGCAACTGCGCTGCATCAGCACAATACCCGACAAACCTCACATTGCCGCGCAACCCCAGATCATTGGCCTGCTTTTCAAGCAACGATCGTTGCGGGCCATCACCAATAAGCAACAGGCAGGCATCAATGCCGCGCCAGGCCTCAAGCAGCACATCAAATCCCTTGGCGGGCACCATCCGCCCCAGCGCAATCACCAATGGACGCGGGTCATCGATGGAAAATCGTTTCCGCAGAACGGCCGGGTTTCGCGTGACCATTTCCCGCGATGCCGCAATGCCATTAAATACCACACTGACCGGGGATCCAGTGATTTGCGCGGCCGCCTGCTGGCCGACCGCAATGACATGATCGTAGCCGGCAAACATCATGACATTGCGCCGCTGGTTATGAATTGTCGCCACCCGCTTTGCGCTGATCCACCTCGCCAGACTGCCCACCATGCTCGTCGCCTTATTGGCCTGGGCATGGACAATGTCCGGCTCACACCGCCGTATCTCTGCCAATAATCTAAGCAGGGCTACAGGATTATACCGCCAGCTGTCCAAAGGGAGGGCCCGGTAATCAACCGCCGGGACCAAGCGGCCCTGATAACCGGATGGCGCCAGCGCGACGACTTTATGACGCTGACTCAGCCCGTTGCACAGATCGGCAAAATGTCGCTCCAGGCCGCCATGCCCAGCACTGCATATTACCTGGCAAATATTCATTAACCCACCTAAAAGTCTTGCCCGCCGATAATTACTGTATAATGTACGATGATATTGTACTCCATGACGTCATGCGCGCGCTGAGCAACCCGATCGAATCCGACATCCATGAACCCTGCCCTCAAGATGTTCCTTGCTACCACTGGCCTGCGTATGCTGCGCCACCTGCTGCTGGCAGCGGCCTGCGCATTGATCGTCCTGACCCCAGACCATATCTTCCAGATTTATCAAAGCGGGTACCAGGCCCGCTTCAGCGGGTCGTCCTTCATCGTCCTGATGACGGTCTTTTCGCTGGGCTTGTCCGGTTCGATGCTGCTGTTCTTTATCCTGTCGTTGGTACTGGCCCTGCTCCAGCTCGCCGAGCTCATGCACTTCTCTTATTTCGGCTCGCTTATCTCGCCGCAGGCCGTCACACTGCTGTTTTCCGAAAGCGACGAGATCATGGAGACGCTCGGAAAACTGCTTGGACATCTGGCGCTACCCATCTCGCTGATTGTAGCGGAACTCATCCTGCTGACGCTGTTGTTTCGATCCACGCAACGTTGGCGGCTACGGCTGCCGCTGGTCTGGCTACCTCTGGTCGTGCTCTTCTCGATCCTTCCGGTCCGGGCACACAGCCCCGGGGCGATCGCACAGACATTCTATCCGAATCCACGCGAGTATGCCGTCACCAACTCGTTGTACGCTGTTTCATATTTTCTTGGTCGCGACCTGCCCCACCGGCTGTCCGGAGAGACCACTGGCAATTCCTGCCAAGCGTACCAGAGCAACAGGATCACTGAACCACAAGCCGACAATATTGTCATCATAATGGGCGAGAGCCTCAGCGCGTCTCATATGAGCCTGTTCGGATATTCACGCGACACCACGCCAAACCTGCAGCGCCTGGCCACATCCTCCGAGATATTCGCCACCGTCGCCTACTCCGCCGGGGTGACCACCAAGGTGTCTCTGCCGATGTTCTACAATATCCAGCGCGAGCCAGGAAATTTCGAACATCTGATCAGGATGGATTCCAATCTTTTCAAACTTGCCAAGCAGCAAGGGTTCACTACTCATTACATCTCCGCCCAAACCGCCAACCTTGCGACATATGTAGGCGAACGCTTCATCGATAACTTCAAGACCCGGGATGACCTGGAAGATGACTTCGCCATTCACAAGGACCGCGCATTGCTAGACCAGCTACAACAGATCGATCTATCAAAGCGCAACTTCATTATCTTGCATCAACGAAATTCTCACAGCCCCTATGATAGCCAGTATCCGCCTGCATTTGCCCGCTATCCTACCGCAAATCTCGATTTTGCCAACTATATGACGAACAGCTACGACAACTCCATACTGTTCACCGATTCCCTGGTCAACGAGATCATCCAGCATTTGAAGGCCCACAGCACAGGACGAACCTTGCTGCTCTTCACAGCCGATCATGCCGAATTGCTCGGTGAAACCGGAAAATTTGGCCACATCCATCTGCAGGTTGAGACGACCCGGGTCCCGTTGGTCATCTACGGTCAGCACCTGCAAGCTGAAACGCTGCGCCGAATAACAGACCTGTCACAACCCACCCACTACGAGATTGGCAAAAAAATCGCGCTGCTGCTTGGCTATAGCATCACTAATCCAAATGAACTGCCCGGGCGATATTATGTCACTGGCCAGGATATCGGTGGCAACTCGGGCTATATGACGCTCGACAAGCGGCCCCTATCACCCCGGATATCAACCTCCACCGCGGCGTATAATGCTGAAGCCATCTGCCCCCGCTCCGTCACCCGCGTCGATATACATCCGGCATCCCGGGCGGCCGGGTCTTGAAACGGCGGTGTACCCACAGGTACTGATCAGGGATCTTGCGCACATGCTGCTCAAGGCAGCCAAGGATGCGTGCCGCATCGGCCACCTCATCTTCACCTGGAAAACCCTGCAACGGTGCCGACAGAACAATCCGGTAGCCCTGGCTTGAGGACAGCCGCTCGGGAGACACCAGGATCAGCGCTGCGCCGCTGCGCCTGGCAATGCGCGATGTCGCAGTAATCGTCGACGCCGGGACACCAAAAAATGGCACAAAGGCACTCAGCTTGCCCGCGTAGTTCTGGTCCGGCGCGTACCACAAGGCTTCGTTGTCAGCCAGCACCTGATACATACCACGTAAATCGGTATGTGCGATCAAGCCGGAACAATGGCGGCCGTGCACCCGCCGCAACATCGCGTCATACAGCAGGTTCTTGTTACGCCGATAGCTGATGTGCAACGGGGCATGCAAGGCCAGCAACCGTCCAATCAACTCCATATGAACGAAATGCCCGATCAGCAGGATAACCCCGCGACCTTGCGCCCTGGCCAGCTGATAGTGCTCCAGTCCCTCCAGTTTGATCAGGGGTAGCAGCCGGCGCGTGGGCGTCCACCAGCTGATCGCGGTCTCCACCAGCGACTGGCCCAACGAGATCATATGGCGATGCAGCAGGAGCTGCCGTTCGGCGTGACTCAACCCGGGAAAGCAGAGCGCAAGATTGACAGCGGCGACATGGCGGCGGCGGGATGGGATCACCGCCAGCCCGTACCCCGCCATCCGCCCGATACGCATCTGCAAGTGAAATGGCAGTCGCGCCAGACACCACATCAATGCAAACAG
The DNA here is from genome assembly GCA_016218365.1 of Gammaproteobacteria bacterium. Lineage (GTDB taxonomy): Bacteria > Pseudomonadota > Gammaproteobacteria > SZUA-140 > SZUA-140 > JACREF01. Next base: position 50,581 of record JACREF010000009.1, on the reverse strand, counting down.
CAGCCACGTCATCCAGTAACGTGGCTGCCAATATGCGTATATTTCCCTGGTATTGATATCAGACACTGTCAGCCACCGCCACTACCTGCGATTCTACTGCAGCCACAGCGGCCGTCACAAGTTGCGCCGGGGGCTGTGCTACAATCGGCACGATCTAACGGGATCTTTCATTGTGACACGCTCACTCTACAATATGCTGCTGGTGTTATTGCTGCCCGTCGCCCTGCTGCGCCTGCTGTGGCGCAGCCTGTACAACCGTGCATATCGCACACGCTGGTCTGAACGTTTTGGTTTTATCCCGCACAACATCCCTGCCGGAGCAATCTGGATTCACGCCGTATCCTTTGGCGAGGCGCAGGCCGCGCTGCCACTGCTCGCCGCACTGAAAAGACATTTCCCGTCCGCACCGTTCCTGGTCACCACCACCACCATCACAGGGTCAGAGCTGATCCGCAAACAGCTGGGAGAAACCGTCTACCATTGCTTCATGCCCTATGATCTGCCCTCAATGACCGGGCGCTTGATCCGGCAGGTCCATCCGCGCGCATTGATCGTCATGGAAACGGAGATCTGGCCCAACCTGTTCCGACTGTGCCAGCGCCATCATATACCGGTACTGATGGCCAATACCCGTCTGTCAGAGCATTCTGCCCACCGCTATCGTCGTGCCGGGCAACTTACACGCGATACCCTGCGCTGTGTCAGTCTGCTGGCCGTGCAGACCGCGGCCGAGGCGCAACGACTGCGCGCCCTTGGCGCCAGCACCGAGACGATCCGGGTCACAGGCAATATCAAGTTTGATCTCGACCTGCCACCCAGCCTGTATGAAGAGGCCCAGGCGCTACGTCAGCAAGTGGGTGAACAGCGTCCGGTATGGATCGCCGCCAGCACCCACGAAGGAGAAGATGCGCTGCTGTTGCAGGCCCACCAGCTGATCCGCAACCACCTGCCGGATGCCTTGCTGATCCTGGTTCCGCGCCACCCCGAGCGTTTTGATAAGGTCGCCGAGATGTGTATCGCCCAGGGGTTTTGCATCAACCGCCGCAGCATGCAGACCCCGTGTACCCGGCAGCATGACATCTTTGTTGGAGATACCATGGGGGAACTGAAACAGTTCTATGCCGCCAGTGATGTCGCGTTTGTCGGCGGCAGCCTGGTGGCAACCGGCGGACACAACATCCTTGAACCTGCCGCGCTGTCACGGCCGGTGCTGTTTGGTCCCCATATGTATAACTTCAGCGCGGCGAGTCAGCTGCTGCTCGCCGCAGGTGCCGCCCGGCAACTGCCGAGCACCGCCCGCGCCGTGGCCAGCGCCGTCACAGAATTGCTGGCCGACAGCACCTTGCGCACCCGGATGGGTGAAGCGGGCGCCCGGGTGGTGGCGGAGAACCGCGGGGCGCTGGAGCGTACCGTGCAGCTGCTGATCCCCTTCCTTGACAAGGATCAGCCGTGAACGGTCCAGCCGTTGACCAGTTCGATATCCTGCGCGGTCAACTGACCGGTGGCCTGCTTCAGCCGCAAGGTATCAAGCAGATAACGGTAGCGGGCCTGTGAATAATCGCGCTGCGCCTTGAACAGCTCCCGCCTGGCCCCCAGCACATCGACCGAGGTCCGGGTACCGACCGAGTATCCTGCCTCATTGGCCTTGAGTGCACTCTGCGCCGACACCACGGCCTGCTTCAACGCCATCACGCGCTGGATATCTGCCAGCACACTGCGATAGGCATCGCGTACCTGACGCACGGTCAGACGCCGTTGCTGCTCAAGGATCTGGACGGCCTGCTCATGACGCTGGGCAGATTCCCTGACCCGTGACTGGGTGGCACCACCAGCAAACAGTGACATCGTCATCTGTACCGCCACCGAGGTGTCCTCGACCTCACGATCCCCCATGAAGGTACCACTCTTGATGTCGCTGCGGGAGTAATCGGCAACCGCATCGATATTGGGCAGATGACCGGCCCGGGTGACCAACTTGCCATGATAGGCCTCACGCTCGGCAAAACGGGCGGCCTGCATCTTCAGATTCCCGTCCAGCGCCCGCTGCGTCCATAACTCGATATCAGCGGGGTCGGGTCCTGCCAGCGGGATCTCTTCGGCCACCCGGTCGAGCGCGTCGTGCTGCATGCCGGTCAACTGGCGCAAGGCCTCGATGGCACTGGCCAGCTGATCGCGAGCATCGATCTCCTGAGCGGTGGCCAGATCAAATGCCGCCTGGGCCTCGTGGACATCGGTGATCGCCACCAAGCCGACCTTGAAACGCTGCCGGGTCTGCTCCAGCTGCCGCTCAATCGACTTGCGCTCGGCCTCGGCAAAATCAACCGAATCACGGGCCGCCAGCACATTGAAATAGCCCTCGGCGACCCGCACCATCATCGCCTGCTGCTCGTCACCGAACTCGGCCTCGGCACGCGCCACCCTGGCCCCGGCCAAACCCTGCTGGACCAAGCTGTCAAAACGGAAGATCGGCTGCACCAGCCTCAGGCCATACACGGTGGTATCGTTGTCGTAACGCTTGCCGACACTGGTGCTGTAGGCGCTGCCGGCAGAGGCCGAAAGTATCTCCTGGGTTCCGGTCGAGACACTGGCATTCAGGTTCAAGGTCGGCAGCAACAGCGCCCGCCCCTGCGTCCGTGCCTCGCTGGCCGCCAGATGGGCCGCATCCGCGGCCAGATACTGCGGATCATGCTGAGCCGCCAGCCGGTAGACATCCAGCAGATTCTCGGCACCGGCCTGACCGCAATGTAACGCCAGCATCACCGCCAGCAAAGCCGGCACGCCGCCATCGGATATCATGATTGTTTGGTCCGTTGCTAGAAAATGAATTGGCCGGGCTGCGCAGCATTCAGCAACATCGGCAGTTCGGTCTCGAATAATGCCTCACAACTCCATTCCTCCGGGCCGACCCTGGTGATCAGCTGCGCCTCCATGACTGGCGCCTGACCGACGATCGCAAACAACCGTCCGCCCCGATTCAGGCCCTGCAAAAAGGCGTCCGGGATCACCGGCACCGAGCCGGTCAGTGCGATGACATCATAACGTCCGCGCTCACCCCAGCCATGGGCAGCATCACCACTGCTGCAGGTCACATTATGGATACCCTGAGCCGCGAGGTTTCGCTGCGCCAGCGGCGTGAAATCAGCGAAGATGTCTACACTGTCAACATGATGAACCCGCCGGGCCAGCAACGCCGTCACATAGCCGCTGCCGGTACCAATCTCCAGTGCGATATCGGTGGCATCCGGACGCAATGACTGCAGCATCCGTGCAACCACCGTGGGCTTGATCATCACCTGATCATGCGCCAATGGCACGGCGATATCGGCGTAGGCCAATGAGCGGTACGACTCCGGCACAAAAGCCTCCCGCGGGATCGACTGCATCAGGCTCAGCACATCCTGGTTCAGGACCTCCCACGGCCGGATCTGCTGCTCAATCATATTGAAACGTGCCAGTTCAAATTCCATCGTTCCCCCGCAGTCTGCCACGAACCGAGCACGGCCCGGCAAAGGATTAGAATGTAGTCGTTTTATACATATCAGGCAAGGTCAGATCTCTTGCCGCATCATTAGCCATCATCCAACGCGACAATAAACCTTATGTTTCATAATAAGTTTTCCCTGACGCCAGGGCCGTGCCCGGCTTGCACCCGCCCCCTGCAGTAATATAGAGTGGGGCGTTTCCGTGCAGTGCAGCCAAGAGGAAGTCGGGACGATGAATGCCATCCCTGAAGAGTTTCTGACCAAGACCCGCCAGATCGCCGACAACGCCGTCCAGCCCTTCCCCGGTTCAACCAAGATCTATGTCACCGGCTCGCGGCCCGATCTCCGTGTCCCGATGCGCGAGGTTGCACTGGCCGATACCCGCACCCGCAGCGGTATCGAAAAAAACCTGCCGGTCACCGTTTATGACACATCAGGCCCCTATACCGATCCCGATGTCCGCATCGATATCCGCCGCGGCCTGCCGGACATCCGCAGCCGCTGGATCGAGGAACGCGGCGACAGCGAGCCATTGCCAGCCCCCAGCTCGCAATTTGCACGGCACCGCGAGGGTGACCCCGCACTTGCCTCGTTGCGTTTTGAGCACCTGCGCCGCCCGCAACGTGCCCGTACCGGCCATAATGTCAGCCAGATGCATTACGCACGGCGCGGCGTCATCACGCCGGAAATGGAGTTTGTCGCCATCCGCGAGAACCTGCGGCTGGATCTGGTGCGGGAACAGGGGCAACTTGCGCAACATCCCGGCGAGTCGTTTGGCGCCAGCATCCCGGCCGTCATCACACCGGAATTCGTCCGCGCCGAGGTGGCCCGTGGCCGCGCCATCATCCCCGCCAACATCAATCACCCGGAACTGGAGCCGATGATCATCGGCCGCAACTTCCTGGTCAAGATCAATGGCAACCTCGGCAACTCGGCCGTGACCTCCGGTATCGATGAAGAGGTCGACAAGATGACCTGGGGCATCCGTTGGGGCGCCGACACCATCATGGACCTGTCGACCGGCAAGAATATCCACGAGACCCGTGAATGGATATTGCGCAACAGCCCGGTACCGATCGGCACCGTACCGATCTATCAGGCGCTGGAGAAGGTCGATGGCAAGGCCGAGGACCTGACCTGGCCGATCTTCCGCGACACGCTGCTCGAACAGGCCGAGCAGGGCGTCGATTATTTTACCATCCACGCCGGCGTGCGGCTGCGTTACGTGCCGCTGACCGCGCGCCGCACCACCGGCATCGTGTCGCGCGGCGGCTCGATCATGGCCAAATGGTGCCTGGCCCATCATCAGGAAAACTTCCTGTACACCCACTTTAATGAGATCTGCGAGATCATGAAGGCCTATGATGTGGCCTTCTCGCTCGGCGATGGCCTGCGTCCGGGTTCGATCGCCGACGCCAACGACGCGGCCCAGTTCGGTGAACTGGAAACCCTCGGTGAACTGACGAAGATTGCCTGGCAACATGATGTGCAGACGATGATCGAGGGGCCGGGCCATGTGCCGATGCATATGATCAAGGAGAACATGGACAAGCAGCTGCGCGAATGCGGCGAGGCGCCGTTCTATACCCTCGGCCCGCTGACCACCGACATCGCCCCCGGCTATGACCACATCACCTCCGGCATCGGTGCGGCAATGATCGGCTGGTATGGCTGTGCAATGCTGTGTTATGTGACGCCCAAGGAGCACCTCGGCCTGCCGAACCGTGATGACGTCAAGGAGGGCATCATCACCTACAAGATCGCCGCCCATGCCGCCGACCTCGCCAAGGGCCATCCCGGCGCGCAGCTGCGCGACAATGCGCTGTCGAAGGCGCGTTTTGAATTCCGCTGGCAGGACCAGTTCAACCTCGGCCTCGATCCGGACCGCGCCCGCGCCTACCACGATGCCACACTGCCGAAGGAGTCGGCCAAGGTCGCCCATTTCTGCTCGATGTGCGGACCGCAGTTCTGCTCGATGAAGATCACCCAGGATGTGCGCGACTATGCCGAGCAACAGGGTCTGGACAATGCCGAGGCCCTGAACAAGGGCCTGAAAGACAAGGCCGTCGAATTTGTCCGCAGCGGGGCTGCCGTCTACCACGAGGCATGAGTACAGCCGGGGGGAGCCCGCTATGGCTTGACCAGCGTCAGCAACCGGTATGACTTGTAACGCTCAAACACCGCCTGGGTGCGGTGGCCGGAGAAGTATTTAAACGACATCTTCGCCAGCTTGTGGCGGAACAGAAACCTGAACAGCCGCATGAACAGCGGGTGACGTCCGGTCAGATATTGATCCAGCGTCCGCAGCGCCGGCAGGCCACGCTTCATCAGCAGCTCATCGACCAGCGTGATATTCGGACTCATGTTCGAGGTGATGTCGCGGTCCAGATCGATGCTCAGACCGTGCCCCGCCACCACCTGGTAAAACTCGGCCAGGTCATGGCCGCCACGGAAGCTCTTGTCGCCAAAGCCGCCGTCTCCCTCATGCCCGGTCTTGAAAAAGTCACAGATGACGATCCGGCCTCCAGGTCTGAGCAACGTCATGGCCCCACGCAGGCAGTCGCGCAGCGCGATGTACTGGAAGCTTTCACTGAACAGCACCACATCATAGTGTCCGCGCAGCTCATCAAACGGGAAATCCTCGAACCGGTAGCCATGGATCACCGGCATATAACCCGTTACCGCCGCCACCTTGCGCCGCACCTGCTGCTCCAGATAGCGGGCCGGGATCACACCATCGGCCCGGCAACCCCGCTCCAGCAATTGCCTGATGATCTCACCGGTGCCACACCCGACATCCAGCACCCGCGCCCCGGGACCACCGCCGGCCGCCGTCACCGCAGACAGGATCAGATCGGTATAACGCTGCTGGGCACCATGGAAGTCAGTGAATGTCGGGGCCTGGCCAGCCTCCCAGAACCCGTAATGCAGATCCTCAAGACCTGTCAGCTGCTGCCCCAGAACCAGCCCCAACTCCCTGCTATCCATAACCTCTTCCCCGGCATGCCCCAATCAATCGGCCCGTTATTGTGCGCCGGGCAGTCCCGTTAAACAACCTCCAGCGCATCCCGGGCTTTCTTTCATTACTCCAACCTTAAGTTTATACTCAGGAAAACCCGCTGGTGGGCGGGTTATACTTCAAACCATTACTACTATAAGGTCTTCAGCAAGGGATCATCCTGCGATTCACTGGCATATGCACCCATCTAGCAGACAGCGCCTTTGCACCACAGCAGTCCGGCTGGCGGCAGCTATGGCGCTGGCAATCCTGTTGCCGCTGTCTACCGCCCGGGCCTTCACCTACACGGTTAATGATACTGCCGATGCCGTTGATACCAGCCCTGGCGACGGGCTTTGCAACACCGGCACCAACACCTGCAGCTTGCGGGCCGCAATCCAGGAGGCCAACACCTGGCCTGGCGCCGACACCATCACCATCCCTGCCGGCAGCTACACACTGACCATCAGCGGCAATGATAATGTCGCGGCAGCAGGTGATCTGGACATCATCGAGAGCGTCGAGATCCATGGCGCCGGCGCCAGCTCGACCATCATCGACGGCAATGCCGTCAATGATCCAGCCGGCGCCAGCCGGATCTTCGACATCTTCACCGGCACTACCGTCACGCTCAGTGGCGTCACGCTGCAAAACGGCAAGGTCAACGTAGATGGCGGCGGTGGCGCTGTCTATAATCGTGGCGCGACACTGTCCATCCAGGATTGTGTACTGAAAGATAATCTGTCCACGCTAGCCCAGGAAGGGGGCGGGGCCATTGCCAACTGGGGCACGCTGGCAATATCACACAGCACCATCAGCTCGAATACGGCCACCAACGGCGGCGCCATCAGCCAGTCGGCAGGCAGCAGCATCATCGACACTACAACCATTGATGGCAATTCGTCCTCCTTCAATGCCGGCGGTGTGTACATTTCAAACGGCAGCGCCGCCATCATCCGCAGCACCATCAAAAATAACTCCGCCTTCCAGGTCGGCGGCGGGGTATTCAATGCTGCGACGACCACCATTGATCAGAGCACTGTCTCAGGCAACCAGGCCTATCTGGGCGGGGGCATCACTGGATCCGGCAATGGCAGCCTGTTAACCATCACCAACAGCACCATCTCCGACAACAGCACACCTGATACCTGGGGTGGACAACCATCTACCAGCGGCTATGGCGGGGGGATGTATCTGACCAGCCCCGCAACACTAAAGAATGTCACCCTCGCCGGCAACCGCGCCAACATCTGCGGCGGTGGAATATATGTCAATTCACCGAGCATCACGCTGACCGCGGCACTACTTGCCAATAATCTGGTCGGTTACAGTGACACAACGTCCCCTGCCGCGGGCCAGAACAATTGCGAAAACTCGGCCCGAAGGAACTGCTCGTTCAACGCCACGTATACCTTATTGCCCTCCAGCCATAACATTGATAGTGACACCGGCAACGCCGGCTCCTGCAAATTGGCCAGCAATGGCGGAACCAATAATCATAATACCCTTGCCAGCCAGCCCGCGACGCTAGGCGCCTATGGCGGCCCAACGCTGACCCGCAAGCTCCCTGCGGCCGATCCGGCCATCAATCACCAAACCGGCTGCAGCGGCATTACCAGCGACCAGCGCGGCTTTGCGCGTGATGCTCAGTGCGATACTGGCGCCTATGAAGACGTTGCCGCCTCAACTGACATCGCAGTTCACGCCTATGCAACGGCGAACCCCGTGCCGGCCGGACAAACTACGAGCCATATCGTTGATATCATCAACACCGGCAGTACTAATCAAACAGGTTTGACGCTCAATGTCTCGACTGACGCAGGACTGGCCTGGTCATGCCGAACCACCTGCAGCGGACTCGTAATCAACGCCGGCAGCCGCATCCAAGTGCTAATTGACCTGACCGCGGCTACTGCGGGCACCTATTCAGCCGTTTACTCAATCGCCCATCCGGCAGGCGATGGCAACACATCCAATGACACAGCAACTGTCACCACTATATTTGATGCCATGTCGAATCTTATCCTTGGCACAATCGATACCAAGGTCAACACCACCATTGTCGCCAATGCTCTGCCTGGGGATGCCCTGATCTATGTTATTCCCTTTTCTAATGCCGCCGGTGGCGGCGCAGCGCGCAATGCTTCGGCAACCCTCGCACTTCCGTTTGGCATAACACCATTAGCTGCAACCCTTTCAGGTGGCAGCTGCACCATCGATCAGCTTGCTGCCAGCTGCACTATCTCTTCCCTCGCGGCGGGTGCTACGGCCACGATGACAGTAACCACACTGGTGCAGGACAGCGCCTCGGGCAATCTGAATGCCGTCGCCTACCTGAACAGTGCCGGCTTTGAAAGCTCCGGAAATCTGCCAAGCAATATTGCGACCAAGAGCATATTAATCGGCGAGATGGCCGACCTCGCGCTCTCACTGAATGCCTCTACTGACAGCGCCTATGTCAATGCTGACATCGATTATACCCTCGCCATCCAGAATCATGGCCCATCAACTGCACGAAATATTGCGGTCAGGGTTACCTTGGGCACTGGCATTATTGTCAAATCCTCCATCCTTGGCCAGGGCTGGTCCTGCACGCAGACATCCAATATCCTTAATTGCACTGTCAGCTCAATCACCAATGGTAATACCTCCACCTCTATCTTCAAGGTTAGTAGTGGTGCCCCAGCCACAGCTACCAGTACATTTGCCTATATTTCGTCAGCGCTAGTCCTGGAAAATAATTCTGCAAACAACACCTCCCAGGTCACCACTGCATTTCTCGCCATACCCATTATTGCTGAAGACCTTGGTGTCACCGCCATTGCCGCTCCCGCTACTGGAGTATTAGGCGAGAACCTCAAATACACGGTCTCAGTTACTAATTACGGCCCTACTTTTGCCAACAATCGCGATGCCATTACCTTGACTGTTATACTGCCGACCAATGTTGATTTTGGTTCTGCAGGCTTCGGCTGTGCAAGCCCTGTAAATGGCGTCATAACCTGCAAACCAGGGATCATTGCGGTAGGCACCACTACCACATTTGATATCATCGTTGTCCCTCGAGTCGCCGTGAATGCCGTATTCACCGCCTCCATCAGTAACAGCATGGCCACTGATACCGTCAGCGGCAATAACAGCCATCACCTGTCGGTTCCGATTCAGGCTACTGCGGCGGATGCAGCCGCAACGGGTGGCGGGGGCTGCTTCATTGCCACCGCCGCATTTGGCAGCTATCTGGAGCCACATGTCACTGTCCTGCGACATTTCCGTGACCAGCAGCTGCTGACCAGCAGTGCCGGGCGATGGTTTGTCGACAGCTATTACCGGCTGTCACCGCCGGTTGCTGATTACATTGCCAGCCATGAAACCCTGCGCACCCTGACCCGCTGGGCGTTGACCCCGCTGATCTTCATCATCGAATACCCGGGGACTACCCTCAGCCTGCTGCTGGCGCTGGTCGCGCTGCTGACCCTGAACCGCTTAGCACAACACAAGCCTGTCAAACAATAACACGCTGTAACTTATATATATTATTTCGTATGACCGCCTATTATTGACAATATTAGTATATTCTAATATTGTAACCCAATGACAAACACACCTTCACCCCATGCCGTGGCCGCACAGCTATTGCGGACCATCGCCCACCCGTTACGGCTGGCGATCCTGTGCCATTTGCAACAACAACCCAGGAATGTCGGAGAACTCATCTCACTAACCGGCGCGAACCAGTCCAATCTGTCACAACATCTGGCCAAGCTGCGACTGTCCAGCATCATCGGTTGCGTGCGGCGTCAACAGCATGTCTATTATCACATTCAGCAAGCCGAGATCGGCCAGCTGATCGACCTGCTTTATACGCTGTATTGTGATGACGCCGACGTAAAGGAGCGATTGCCATGAAGCGGTCTCTGTTCATCATGCTGCTGCCCGCGATCGCGGCCTTGGCCGCCTGCGGCAGCGAGATCTCGACACCCGCCACCCCACCCGGTCAGCCGCCGATAACCGCGGTGGTACAGACGGTACAACCGGAGCCCATCAGCGAACATTACACCACCACCGGTACGCTGATTGCCGATGAGCGTGTCGACATCGCTGCGCGGGTCATGGGCTTCATCCACACGATTCATGTCAAGGAAGGGCAGCGCGTCACCAAGGGCCAGCTGTTGCTGACCATCGACCCGACCGAGACCCAGACCCAGGTCAGCGAGGCGCAGGCACGGCAGTCACAGGCCCAGGCCCGTTACGCCGAGGCCGAGGCGGACTATCAGCGTTTCAAGGCCCTGTTTGAGCAGCAACTGGTTGCCATCGACCACTTCCGCAAGATCGAGCTGGCCTACCGGCTGGCCGGCCAGGAATTACACGCGGCTCAATCGCTGGCCGATCGCAGCCAGGTACAACTCGATTACACCAGCATCCGCGCACCGGTCAGCGGCATCGTGGTCGGCAAATACAAGGAGGCCGGCGACATGGCCACCCCAGGCACGCCGCTGCTGACGGTGGAAAATACCCGCCAGATCATGGTGCGCACCTACGTCAAGGAGGACCGTATCCGCGACATCACCCTTGGCGACAATGTCGAGCTGGAGGTTGAAGCTGCACGCCTGCATGGCCACGGCACAGTAACCCAGGTCGTTCCCTCTGGTGACCCGGTCACCTTCAGCTATCTGGTCAAGATCACACCCGAATCAACCACCGGCCTCAGCCCCGGCATGTTCGCCCGGGTGATCTTCACGACCGGCAGCAGTGCAGCGCTGACGATCCCGCAAACAGCGCTGGTCCACCGCGCCGACCTGACCGGGGTGTACAGCATCGACCGCGACAACATCGCCCATTACCGGATGGTACGCACCGGGCGCAGTATTGATGACCGCATTGAGGTGCTGTCCGGCATCACGGCCGGTGATCGCATCATCGTTCACAGCACCCTGCCGATCCACAGCGGCGACCGGATCGAGGCGCAGCCCCCGGCCAGCAAATCCATGCCCGCCGCTGCCGGACGATAATCACCATGTCGACGCGATTAAACATTGCAGGGCGACTGGGACAGGCAGCGATGCGCAGCTATGTCACGCCGATCGCCGGGTTGCTGATCCTGCTGGCCGGCAGCCTGGCGCTGTTCATCACGCCGCGCGAGGAGAATCCGCAGATCGACGTCCCGGCAGCCAATGTCCTGGTGCAACTGCCGGGGGCCTCGCCACAAGAGACGCTGAACCTGGTAGTCAAGCCAGTGGAGCGGATACTCCGGGAAATGCAAGGTGTCGAACATACCTACGGTACCGCGAGTGATTCGCTGGGCGTGATCACCGTGCAGTTTGAGATCGGCAGCAACAAGGAACAGAGCCTGGTACGGCTGTACGACCGGTTGATGCACAATCTTGATCACATCCCGCCGGGCGCCTCGCAACCACTGGTCAAACCGATAGATGTCGATGATGTTCCCATCGTCACGCTGACCTTCTCCAGCCCCGGCCACAGCGATACTGAACTTAAACAGGTTGCAGAACGGGTACGTGAACAGCTGACGCCGCTGCCAGGTGTGGCGGTGGCGGATATCATTGGCGGCCGCGACCGCAGCATCCAGGTCAATCTCGATCCCGACCGGCTGGCGGGCCGTGGCATCTCGCTGACCGAGATCTATCAGACCCTGAACGCCGCCAATCTCGACCTGCCGGTCGGTTATACCGTCAACGACCAACAGGTCAAGACGATACGCCTGCAGGGGGCGCTGAGCTCGCTGGAGGATGTCGGCAATATCGTCGTCGCGGTACGCAATCAGCGCCCGGTCTACCTGCGCGATATCGCAACCATCACTGATGGCCCGGGCGATATCGAATTCACCCACCGCATTGCCTACGGCCCGGCACGGGGCCATGCCCTGCCCGGTGAACCCGAACACACTGCGGTGACGCTGGCGCTGGCGAAAAAACGCGGCGCCAATGCCGTCATCGTCTCCACACGGATCCTGGACCAGGTCGAGCAACTGAAAAAGGTTCTGATCCCGGATGACATAACGGTCACAACAACGCGCAATGCCGGTGACAACGCCGATGCCGCCGTCAACATGCTGATCGAACATCTCGGCATCGCCGTCATCTCGGTGATCATCATCCTGCTGCTGTTTCTGGGCTGGCGCGAGGCAGCCATCGTCACCATCAACATCCCGCTGACCCTGTTCATCGTCCTGGCTGTCGACATGATCTTCGGTCAGACCATCAACCGGATCACACTTTTTGCCTTGATCCTGGCGCTGGGCATGCTGGTGGACGACGCCATCGTCGTCATCGAAAACATCCATCGCCACATGCAGCAGGCCGGTCACCAGCTGCGCGACAAGGCGGCCCTGATCATCCAGGCCACCAACGAGACCGGCCGACCTACGATCATCGCGACCTTTGCGGTGATCCTGGCCTTTCTCCCGATGCTGTTTGTCACCGGCATGATGGGCCCGTACATGGCGCCGATCCCGTTCAACACCTCGATCGCGATGTTTGCCTCGTTGATCATCGCCTACATGTTCACACCGTGGATTGCCGCGCGCTGGCTGCCGGCACACAACCCTGGCCAGGCCACCACACACGACTCCGAACCGGTTGCTCATGCGCAGCAGACCCGCGACTGGATGCACCGCTACTATTCCCGTTATGCACGGCGCCTGCTTGGTGAACAGGCCTACCGCCGTAATTTCTGGCTCGTGCTGGCCCTGCTGTTCATCGTTGCAATGTGGCAACCCATCTGGCAGTTCGTACGCCCCGCCGGCATCAACGGCCCGGCAACCCCGGGCACCGTGGCCCTGAAGATGCTGCCCAAGGGCAACAAGAACACCTTCAATATCACCATTGATATGCCGGAAGGAACCTCAATGGAGGTTACCGATCAGGTCGCACGCCGCATCGGTGATGTATTGCGCCTGCAACCCATGGTCACCGACTATGAAACCTACGTCGGCAACGCAGGGCCGGTCGATTTCAATGGCATGCTGCGCGGTGCGGCCGCCAAACGCGGACCGCATCTTGCCGAGATCCGTGTCAACCTGCTGGCCAGTGAGCTGCGCACCATCAAGTCCGAGCAGATCGTGCTGCAACTGCGCAGCGCCCTGAACCAGGTCTATCAGGATTTTCCGCTGGCGACCGTCAGGCTGGTTGAGGATCCACCGGGACCACCGGTACGCTCGACAGTGCTGGCGGAGATCTATGGACCTGACTACGAACATGTTCGGGCACTGGCCAGACAGGTGCGCAAGGAATTCGCCCGGACCTGGGACCTGACCGACATAGATGATTCGATCAGCGCCGACCAGCAGGAGTACCTGCTTGTCGTTGACAAGGAGAAGGCGGCCGCGGTCGGGGTCAACACCGCCCAGATTGGCCGCATGCTGCGCGACCTGGTCGCCGGCTTTGACATTGGCCAGATCCATGACAGCCACGAACGACACCCGGTAATGATCCACATCCAGATCCCCAGACATCTGCGCATTGCGCCACGCGACATGGACCGGCTGTATGTCACCAACCAGCAAGGCAGGTTGATCCCGCTGTCATCGATCGCCCGCGTCACCGAGATCACTGCCGACAAGCCGGTCTACACCAAGGATGGTTTTCCGGTCGCCTATGTGTCGGCAGAACCCCGCACCAGCCCGCAGGTCTATCCACTGCTGGACCTGGACCAGCGACTGGATCACAGCACGCTGATCGCTGGCACCGAGGTCACCACCGGCGGCATGCGCTTTACCCATACCACGCCGGATCCCGGCACGCGCTACCAGATCCTGTGGGATGGCGAGATGCGATTGACGCTTGATGTATTCCGCGACCTCGGCGCTGCGTTCATCGTCGGCATTGTATTGATCTATGTACTGCTGGTCGGTTATTACGGCAACTTCATGCTGCCGCTGATTGTCATGGGTGCGATCCCGTTAACGATGATCGGCATCTTTCCCGGCCATATGATCACCGGACAGCCGTTCACCGCCACATCGATGATCGGCATGATCGCGCTGGCCGGCATCGTGGTGCGCAATTCGCTGCTGCTGATCGACTTCATCCTCGAACGTCGTGCCGCGGGTGTGGCCCTTGAGCATGCCGTCATCGAGGCCGGCGCGATCCGCGCCCGGCCGATCCTGCTGACGGCGCTGGCGATCATCGCCGGCACTGCCATCCTGATCTCCGATCCGGTGTTCGGCGGCCTCGGTGTTGCGATGGCCTTTGGCACCCTGGCGTCCACCTTGCTGACACTGTTCGTCATCCCGCTGCTCTACTATCTGTGGCAGCGTAACCAGACCTGACCTTATCCCATCAACCCAAGGAGATCCCATGACCACTGAACGCATGATCCGCATCATCGCCGGCAGCTTCATCCTGCTGTCGTTGTATCTGTCCGCCCGCTACAGCAATGTCGATTTCAGTCAACCCGGCTGGCTGTGGTTCACCGCCTTTGTCGGCGCCAACCTGCTGCAATCCGGTTTCACCCGCTGGTGCCTGATGGAATCGCTACTGGTCAGGATTGGCATCAGGCGCAGTGATTCTTGCTGCTGATACAACGGGTCCAGCCCTGATCGGGCACCCGGGGATACGCTGTCACTCCTGCGGCAGATAGCGCCGCCAGTCGTGTCGCGGATCACCGATCACCAGAAACTCCGGATTCAGCAACGACTCCTTGGTGTTGTAGCGCAACGGCTGCAGGTGGATGTCGGTCAGGATGCCACCCGCCGCTTCCACGACACATTGTGCCGCGGCGGTATCCCATTCCGAGGTTGGTCCGAGCCGTGGATAGATGTCGGCAACCCCCTCGGCAACCAGACAGCTCTTCAGCGATGAGCCGATGCTGACCAGCCGATGCGGACCGATGCGGTCGAGAAAGTGTGACAGTCGCGCACCGCCATGTGAACGGCTGCCGGCGATGACCACATCGGCCGGGTTGAAGGCGCGGACCTGCAAGCGGCGCACACCGTCCGGTCCGTCGCAAAACGCCCCGTGACCACGCAGTGCGGAATAACACTGCCCGGTCACCGGGACGACCACAACGCCCAGCACCGGCTGCTGGCAGTCAATCAGCGCGATGTTGACGGTGAACTCGCCGTTGCGCTTGATGAATTCACGAGTGCCATCCAGCGGATCGACCAGCCAGTATTGCTGCCAGTGCCGACGCTGCTGATAATCGACATGCGATGACTCCTCGGACAGCACCGGTGTCTGCGGCGTCAAGGACTGCAGGCCGTCAACAATCTCCTGATGCGCCGCCAGATCGGCCTCGGTCAATGGCGAGCGGTCTGCCTTGTGATTGACATCAAAATCCCGAGCATAAACCTCCATGATCCGCTGCGCTGCACGCCGTGCGATCGCCACCACCTGCTGCAGCAATGCCTCATCTGCCACGATCGCCATTCACTCCGTCTCCTTCGTTTGCACCAGATCCCTGACCATATACAAGGCGGCAAGGCTGCGCGCCTCACTGCAGGCGCCGGACCGCACCAGGGCATCCAGTTCGGCCAGCGACCATGGCACCACCTCGATCGGCTCAGGCTCATCGCCGGCCAGTCGCTGCGGATACAGATCCTCGGCCAGCATCACATGGGTCAGGTGGCTGAAATAGGCCGGCGCCAGCGTTAATGTATGCAGATGACGCACGGTGTGCGCCCCGTAGCCGGTCTCTTCCATCAGCTCGCGGCAGGCCGCCTGCTCCAGCGTCTCGTCCCCGTCGATGCGCCCCTTCGGCAGACCCAGCTCATAACGCTCAACCGCTGCGGCATATTCCCTGATCAGCAACACGGTATCGCGATCGGCCAGCGCCACGATCAGCACGGCACCGCGCGAGCTGCTGGCCAACCGTTCGAAATGCCGGACCTCGCCATTGGAAAAACGCAGCTCCAGCTCCTCGATCCGGAACAAGCGGCTGTGTGCCACGTCACGGCGCAGCAGGATTTGCGGTGGCTGACCCGCCATGCCACTATTATCACCCATCTCATCCTCACCGGCGCTCATGATGGATACCACCGTTGACTGGCAGTCCATCGACACCGTCCTGCTCGACATGGACGGCACCCTGCTCGATCTGCATTATGACAGCCATTTCTGGCGCGAACACCTGCCACGCCATTACGCGGCGCAGCACGGCCTGTCACTGGGCGATGCGCGTGCACAGCTGCTGGGCCGGTACGACGCCGTGGCCGGGACCATCGACTGGTACTGCCTCGATTACTGGTCGCAGGCGCTCGATCTCGACATCCTGGCGCTGAAACGCAGTGTCGCCCATCTGATCGCCCTGCAGCCCCGCGCCATCGAGTTCCTCGTGGCACTGCACCATCAGGGCAAACGGCGCGTGCTGGTGACCAACGCCCATCAGGGCAGCCTGGAGCTGAAACTGCAGCACACCGCGCTCGGTCAGCACCTTGATGCCATCATCAGCTCCCACCAGTTCCGGATCCCGAAGGAGCAGCCGCGCTTCTGGCAGCAACTGCAACAGACCACACATTTCAACCCGCAACGGACGCTGCTGATCGACGACAGCCTGCCGGTGTTACGCTCGGCCCGTCATTACGGCATCGCCCATCTGCTGGCGGCGTCGACACCGGACCGCCGCCAGGCACGACAGCATACTGCCGAGTTTGCCCCGCTGCACGACTTCGCTGACATCCTGCCAGGCATCACCCCTGGCCCCAGGACTTGAAACGGCGGCGACAATAGGCCAGCAAGCTGTCATAACTCTTGAAATACAGCTCGAAATTCTTCTCGGCCGGCTCGTCATATTCACAATAATCGTTGGAATAATCGCGGCACACCTGCGGCCGGGTGTCATAGATCGCGCAGCCGCCATCCGGCAGCAACTGGGTGCAGCGGGCGTTGAGCAGCAGGAACCAGCCGTCGTCGTCCTTGTACACCTCGACACCGGCATGGGCCACCTGCCACAACAGATGATCGAAATCATGCTTGGAACGCGGTGTAGGTATCAGTTGCGTGGCATAGGTGCAGCACGTTGAACCGGTACAGAAGCTGCATTTGTTGGCCGCTGTCATCACCTCGGCATGGATCGGTATGGTCTTGCTGGTCATCGGCTCTCACTCATGCATTGCCGCATCCACAGTCTTGCGATCGAGCTGCGGGGCGAACATTTCAATGAAGGCATACATATAACCACGCAGATGGGCGCCGCGCCGCAGGCCGATACGCGTGGTACTGGATTCAAACAGGTGGGAGGCATCCATCATCCGCAGATTGGTATCACGCTCTGCATCAAACGCCATCCGCGCCATCAGGCCGATGCCGAGTCCGATCTCGACATAGGTCTTGATGACGTCCGAATCTATCGCCGAGAATACCACATTGGGCCTGAGCCCGGCGCGCTCGAAGGCCTCGTTGATCCGGGTGCGGCCGGCAAACGACACATCATAGGTGACGATCGGGTACTGGGCGATCGCCGCCAGCGTCAGCGGGGTTTCGCGTAGGATCGGCAGGCCCGGCGGCGCCACGACACAATGCGTCCATTCATAACAGGACAGCGTCACCAGATCCTCGTACAGCGTCATGCCCTCGGTCGCGATCGCGATGTCGGCCACGCCCGAGGTCACCAGCTGCGCCAGCTGGCTGGGGTTGCCCTGGTGCATATGCAAGCGGATGTTCGGATAGGCCTCGGTGAAGGTCCGGATCACCTTCGGCAATGCATAACGGGCCTGGGTATGGGTGGTCGCGATCGACAGCGTGCCATGGGCATCGCCGGAGAACTCATAACCGACCTGCTTGAGGTTATCGATCTCGCGCAGGATGCGCTCGGCGGTCGCCAGCACCGTCCGGCCGGACTGGGTCAGACCCACCAGCCGTTTGCCGTTGCGCTCGAAGATCTGGACGTTCAGCTCCTCTTCCAGCAACCGGATCTGATGGCTGATACCGGGCTGGGCGGTATGTAACATATTGGCCGCAGTGGAAATATTCATGCCACAGCGCACCACCTCTCTTATATAGCGTAACTGCTGGATATTCATGGCGCCCTCGCTTATACGACAAACCGACACAAATATAATATATTATTATTTTTTGTGATATAGGTGGTCTGATATAGTAGCCTCTATAATTCATGGTGCCGGCCGATGCTGGCCTACAGGGATAAAGGGACGGTCGTCAACGATATGGAATGGTATCAACCACTGTCGGGGTTTCTGGTGGGCACGCTGGTCGGCATGACTGGCGTCGGCGGTGGCTCATTGATGACGCCACT
This sequence comes from Gammaproteobacteria bacterium, assembly GCA_016218365.1. GTDB lineage: Bacteria > Pseudomonadota > Gammaproteobacteria > SZUA-140 > SZUA-140 > JACREF01. Next base: position 31,891 of record JACREF010000009.1, on the reverse strand, counting down.
GCTGATCTTCCTGTTTGGCGTGGCCCCGGCCACCGCCGTCGGCACCGACCTGCTGTTCGCCGCGATCACCAAGATCGGCGGCATCTGGGCCCATACCCGGCGCCAGACCGTGCAATGGCGCATCGTCGGCCTGATGATGCTCGGCAGTGTACCGACCGCGCTGATCACGGTCCAGATCCTGCGCCAGCTGCATGCGCACGGCGTCAAGACCGACCCATTGATCAATGTTACCCTCGGCATCGCGCTGGTGCTGACCGCGCTGGTGCTGTTGTTCAAGAATAGCCTGCACCGTACCGGCCGCCGACTGACGGTGCTGGCGCCGCAATTCAAGTCTTTGCGCGCCCCTGCTACGGTCTTTGGCGGTATGATACTCGGCGTGCTGGTGCCGATCTCGTCGATCGGTGCCGGCGCCCTCGGTGCAGCGATGCTGATCTTCCTGTACCCGTCGCAGCCGACGCGCAATATCGTCGGCACTGATCTGGCCCATGCCGTGCCGCTGACGCTGATCGCCGGCGTCGGTCATCTGTTCATGGGAAACGTCAATACCACGCTGCTGCTTGCATTGCTGCTGGGTTCGCTGCCCGGGATCTATCTCGGCAGCCACATGAGCAGCAAGGTCCCGGAAAAGGTCCTGCGCACACTGCTGGCCAGCATGCTGATGCTGATCGGCGTCAAATTCATCCTGACCAATTAAAATACCCGCCTGCTGGAGAGACCAATCATGCTTGATGCCAAGATTCTGGTTAATGAAGAAGAGCTGACACGCTATGAAGAAGGGGTGCAAGCGTTCCTGAAACAGCAGATCGATGGCGACCGCTTCCAGTCGATGCGTCTGCAGCAGGGTGTCTATGGGCAGCGCCAGGAAGGCGTCAACATGGTGCGCGTCAAGCTGCCGGGCGGCCGGCTGAGCCCCGACCAGGCGATCGCCGTCGCCGAGGTGCTGGAAAAGTTCTCCAATCATGATGTGATGCACATCACCACCCGCCAGGCGATCCAGATCCATCATGTGCCGCTGGCCAAGACCCCGCTGGCGCTGCGCCACCTGGCCGCCAGCGGCCTGACCTCGCGCGAGGCCTGCAACAACACCGTCCGCAACATCAGCGCCTGCCCGCTGGCCGGGCTGTGCGCCAGCGAACACACCGACATCCAGCCGTTTCTCGAGGGTGCGGTCAGTCACTTCCTGCGTCACCCGCTGGCCCAGCATCTGCCGCGCAAATTCAAGATCAGTTTCTCAGGCTGCGAAACCGACTGCGCCCAGGGCATGCTGCATGACATGGCGGTCGTCGCCGTGCGCCGTGATGGCAGGTTCGGCTTCAAGATCCTGGCCGGCGGCGGGCTGGGCCACAAGCCACGCCAAGCCATTGTCGTCGAGGAATTCATCGAGGAACAGGACCTGCTGGCCAGCATGGAGGCGGTGATCGCCGTTCACAACCGCTATTCCGACCGCAAGAAGCGCGCCAAGTCACGCATCAAGTTCCTGGTCGAACGCTTTACTCCAGAAGGTTTCGTGGAAAAATATCGTGAAGAACTGCCGCGCACCCGCGCCGCACTGGCCGGCAAGCCTTATATCAAGGGTGAATGGATCACCAGCAGCACGCCACTGCAGCAGCAACCGGGGGCGCCGCGCCAGCCCTTGGCCCAGAAACAACCCGGGCTGTTTATCGTTCCGGTTCATGTACCAATCGGTGACATCAGCGCCGATCAGATGCGTGGCATCGCCCTGTTGCTGAAGGCCGAAGGCCTGTCAGAACTGCGCACCACCCAGGACCAGAAGCTGATCCTGACCCATGTCCCGGCCGGCCGCGTCACCGCGCTGGAGACCGGCATCAAAAAACTGGGCCTTGGCCTGCCAAGCTGTGGCGACAGTGTCGTGGCCTGCCCTGGCACCTCGACCTGCCGGCTGGGCATCACCTCGTCGAAGGTGCTGGGGGCCAAGCTCGATGGCGGCAAACACGACCTGCGGATCCGTGTCAGCGGCTGTCACAACGGTTGCGCCCAGCCGGAGACCGGCGACATCGGTATCTACGGTGAAGGCAAGCGGCTGCACGGCAAGCTGATCCCGCATTACCAGATGTACATCGGCGGCGACGGCCGCGGCTCGGGCGGCCTGGCCTTCAAGAGTGTCAGTGTACCGGCGGCACGCATCGAGCGGGCCATTGGCCTGCTGCAGGACGATTACGCGCAACGCCACACTGACAACGAAACCTTTTTTGCCTGGAGCCGGCGTCAGGGCAAAGAATACTTTGATGGACTGCTCGAAGCGGTCAAGGCCGTGTCCGCCGAGCAACTGGCCAGTGTAACGATGGACCACGGCGACAGCGCTGCCTTCAAGGTCCTGCAGCTGGGTGGCGGCGAATGCTCTGGTGCCGCCCAGGAGAATGTCGCCGCCAACTTCGCCGAGGCCGCCAATGAACGCAATTACCGCAACGCCTTCATGCTGCAGCGCAAATACACCGAGTCGATCGAATGCGCCGAGATGTCGTTGCGGCTGATCGGTAACTCCTTGCTGTTCCTGGCCGGCCAGCCCGATGTCCAGGACCTGCCACAACTGGCGCAGCAGATCGCTGCCGTGGTGCCGGGCCGCAGCAGCGAGGCCGCCGAACTCACCGCCTTTGCTGATCGGCTTGCCACGCTGAAGGATGAGTTTGATCTGGATGCCTATACCCAACTGACCGCGCAGATCGATGACTGGACCGTGCGTGCCGCCAGTGCCTGTCAGACCATCGACCGTCAGCTCGACCTCAGCGCATCGGTGGCCTCGATCACCGCCCGCAAGGCAGCGGCAGTTGCCAGCAGCACCGTCATCGATCTGTCGACCTATGGCTGCCCGATGCATTACATCAAGGCCCGCAATACGCTGCGCGAATTCCAGGCCGGTGATGTCATCGACTTTCTGTTCGCCTCCGGCGACCCGGCCAGCCAGGCCTCATCCAGCCTGAAGAGCGATGGCCACCAGATCCTCCGTGTCGAGGACAACGGTGACGCCACGACCCGCGTCAGTGTCCGCAAGGCCGGTTAACGTCTGTAGTATTTAATTGTGGAGCTATTGCAACATGAGTATTGATAAACAACTTTCCACCAAGATCGATCAGGCGATCACGCTGCTGAAAGAGATCGCTGTTGACCATGCCCCGGCGGCCTTCGCCAACAGTTTCGGCGCCGAGGACATGGTGCTGACCGATCTGCTGTGCAAGCATGTACACCAGATCCAGATCTTCAGCCTCGACACCGGCCGGCTGCCGCCGGAGACCTACAACCTGATGGATCAGGTGCTGGAACACTATAACACCCGCTTCGACGTCTACTTCCCGGACCCGCGCGACCTGGAACCGTTTCTGACCCAGGAGGGTGCCAACTGCTTTTACCGCAGCGTGTCCTTGCGCAAGGAGTGCTGCCGCTTGCGCAAGGTACTGCCATTGCAGCGCGCCTTGCACGGCAAGAAGGCCTGGATCACCGGGCTGCGCCGCGAACAGGCCCCGACCCGCACCGAACTGCCGGTGTCGGAATGGGATGCCGGCAATGGCCTGCAGAAATTTAATCCGCTAACCGCGTGGACCCATGACGATGTATGGAACTACATCCGTCATTTCTCGGTGCCGTACAACGCGCTGCATGATCAATTCTATCCCAGCATCGGTTGCGCTCCCTGCACCCGGGCGATCGCAGTCGGCGAGGACATCCGCGCCGGGCGCTGGTGGTGGGAGGACCCGGCCAACAAGGAATGCGGCCTGCATGTGAAAAAGCCGGCGGCCTGATCCGGGCTGGCGCCGGGCCAACCGCGACTGCTACAGACCGGTATCAGCCAGCTGAGACTGCGACACCCAGATTGAGACTGCCGGAGCTGATGACGCGATTGCGCCCCTGCTGCTTGCAGCGGTACAGACAGATGTCAGCCTGCCTGACCAGTGACTCGCCGCGCGTCTGCGCGGCATCGGCCGTGGTGGCCGGATCAAAGGTCGTCACGCCGATCGACATCGTGACACAAAACGGCTGCCCCTGCGCATCACGAAAGACACCGCCCTCGATCGCCTCCCGGACCCGCTCGGCGACCTCAATCGCTGCGCCTTCCGCCGTTGCCGGCAACAGCGCGACGAACTCTTCGCCACCATAGCGGGCCAATACATCGCTGCCGCGCAATTGCCCGCGCACCAGCAGCGCCACGTCCTTCAGCACCCGGTCGCCGATCAGATGACCATACTGGTCATTGACGCGTTTGAAATGATCGACGTCCAGCAACAGGCAGCTGAGTGGCGCCTTGCTGCGCTTGGCCGCCTCCACCTCTTCGGCCAGACGCTGGTCGAAGAAGCGCCGGTTGTTGATGCCGGTCAGTGTGTCGGTCAGGCCCTGGCGCTTCAAGCGCTCCATATTGACCGCATTCTCCAGACAGATCGCTGCGGTGGCCGCCAGATGCTCGAAAAAATCGGTGCGCACACCCTCGGCAAAACGCTCGGCATCCAGGCTGCCGATATTGAAACTGCCGATCAGCCGGCCATGGCGCACCAGCGGCAGCAACATCACACTGGCCGGTGCACGCACCCGTTTCGGAAACAGCCGGTGATGACGCCGCGCCACATAGGGACCGAGCAACGGAAAGATCGACGGTGGATACAGGGCCTCGATATCGTCACGCTCGGTGACAAACAGCAGATTGGGGTGACGCGCAAAATCCACACCGTCCTCTTCCAGGATGCGCTGGATCTCGTATTCGTGGTCGAGCAGCAGCAGCGACACACTGTCCCATTTGAAACGGCTGGGATCGGGATACAGCATGGTCTGCAGCAGCTCAAACAGCGACTCGACGCCGATCATCTTCAGCTCGAGCGCCTGGAAGCGGCGCAGTTTGCGTTCGTTCTGTCGCGCCTGCAGTATCAGGGCTTCGAGCTGTGTGCGCGGCTCCGCCCCGCTCCCGCCATATCTGTCAGGCATCGGAAGTCCACCTCATCATCGTCGCGTCACCCATCCCTGACCCTGCACGGTCATGATGACTGTTTTAGCGGTGATGCGCAAACACCCGCCAGTCGCCTGCTAGTGCCTGAGCAGCACATCGAGCATCGCTAGCCGCTCCGGGGTGCCGATGTCAAACCATGCCCCCTGGTAATGCTGGCCGCTGACCGCGCCGCGGGCCATCGCGGCGCGCAGCAACGGCGCCAGCGGAAAGCGCCCGGCGCTGCAGCCGGCAAAAAGTTGCGGGTGATACAGACCGATGCCGCTGAAGGTGAGCCGCGGACTGCCGGCCGCCAGACAACGCGCACCGCTCAGGACAAAATCGCCATCGGGATGGTGATCCGGATTATCGACCAGCACCAGATGCGCCAGACCCTCTGGCACATGCGGCAGGCTGGCCAGCGGGAAATCGGTCCAGATATCACCATTGATGACAATAAACGGCCCGGCACCGAGCAACGGCAGCGCGCGATAGATCCCGCCGCCGGTCTCCAGGCCCTGCTCCCCTTCCGGCGAATAGGCAAAGGATGCGCCATAGGCGCTGCCATCACCCAGCGTCTGCTCGATGACGGCGCCCAGCCACGCATGATTGATGACGATGTCGGTGATGCCGGCGGCCACCAGCGCCCGGATATGGTATTCGATCAGCCGCTGCCCGCCGGCGGCCAGCAACGGCTTGGGCAAGGTGTCGGTCAACGGCCGCATGCGCTCGCCGCGGCCGGCGGCCAGGATCATCGCCTTCATGGTGTCACGCTCCGTCGGCTACAGTGGCGCATCTTCCGCCTTCAGCCCGCGACCGAACAGGCTGCTGACCGCGGTCTTCAGCTCACGTCCCTCGAACAGCACATGATAGACCTGCTCGACGATCGGCATCTCGACATGATGGTGCCGGGCCAGACGATGGATCGCCTCGGTGGTCTCGATGCCCTCGATGACCTGATCGATCTGGCGCCGCGCCTCGGCCACCGCCACCCCCCGGCCCAAGGCCAGTCCAAAGCGGCGATTGCGCGACTGGTCATCGGTACAGGTCAGCACCAGATCGCCGAGACCGGTCAGCCCCATGAAGGTCTCGCGCAAACCGCCACAGGCCAGGCCCAGGCTCATCATCTCGTACAAACCACGGGTCACCAGCGCCGCACGGGTGTTGGCGCCAAAACCCTGGCCATCGGCGATACCGGCGGCGATCGCCAGCACATTCTTGACCGACCCGCCGAGCTCAACCCCGACGATGTCCGATGAGGTGTAGACGCGGAAGCGGTCATTGCTGAAGGCCGCCGCCAGCATCCGGGCATACCCGGCATCGGTCGCCGCCACGGTCACCGCGGTCGGCAGACCACGCGCCACCTCGGCGGCAAACGTCGGCCCGGAGATCACTGCATACGGCACCGCTTTAGGACACAGCGCCGTGATGATGGTGTGCAACGGTTGTCCGCTGCGCAGATCCAGCCCCTTGGTGGCCCATAACAAGCGCTGTCCCGGACGCAGACCGGGCACCACCTGTTCAGCCAGTTCACGAAAACCGTGACTGGGCACGGCCAGCAGCACCAGGTCGGCCTGCTGCAATGCCGCATCCAGGGCAGGAGCAATCTGCAGACCTTCGGGGAACGACAGACCTGGCAGGAAACGGTGATTGCAACGCTGCTGCGCCATCTGTTGCAGCTCGGCCGGGTTGCGGCCCCACAACAGCGTCGTCAGGCCATTGCGGGCCAGCAACATCGCCAGCGCCGTGCCCCAGGAGCCGGCGCCCAGCACCGCTACCGTCGCGATGGGCCGCTCGAGCGCGATGCTGCCGCTATCATCCCCGCCGGGCGCGTCAACCATGCGGCTCAGGCGCTCGCGGCGGCCGGCTGACTGGCGGCGCGCTGGCGCTGATAATCGGCATACAGCCCGTCAAAATCAATAGGTGGCAGCAGGAATTGCGGATACCCGCCCTTGGCAATCAGATCGGAGATCGCCTCGCGGATATAGGGATGCAGGATCTTCAGGCAGTAGGAACCGAGCAATGCGTCCAGCTGCGCGGCCGGATAACCACTGATCCGGAAGATCCCCGCCTGATGCACCTCGACCAGATAGGCGGTGCGCTCGCCCAGGCTGACCGTCAGCGTCACGCTGAGGATCACCTCATATACCCCGTCGCCGAGCTGCTCGCGGCGGCTCGACAGGTGCTGCCCGACGCGCGGCTGCCACGGTATGGTAAAGATCTGCGGCGCGTTCGGGTTTTCGAACGACATGTCCTTGATATAGATCTTCTGCAGGTCAAAAACCTTGCTGTCGGCCGTTGCTGCCGACTGGCCATCGCCGGCCTGTGTACCCTGAGCTTCAGACATGATCTTCACCTTTTATTCATAATGGTTATGCAGTTGACGGGCCTGCGGCGTCACCGCTTCAGCCCTTCTCCAGCGGCAGGCCGGCGCCCTGCCAGGACATGATGCCGCCATTGAGCTTGTAGATCTCGGAAAATCCCTGTTTTTTCAGCAGCGCTGCCGCCCGCGCCGCCCGCTGCCCGGTGCGACAGTACACCACCACCGGTTGCTGACGGAACGCATCCAGTTCGCTGACCCGCTCCGTGAGCTGCGCCACCGGCACATGGCGGGCGTGGATGATATGACCGCTGCTGAACTCGTCCTGCTCGCGGACATCGAGCACCAGCACGTCGCGGTCATTCATCAGCCGGACGGCATCGGCGGGCTGCAGCTCCTTGAATCCCAGCAGGCTGAAACGCGCGGTATTCATCACGATCAGCGTCAATACAATAACCAGCGCCAGGAACAGCAACCAGTGATTCAGCAAAAAGATGCCCAGCTCCTTCATATCCCGCCTTTGGTCTTAGGTACAAAAAACATCACGCATCATCAGCACCAGCTGCACCATCCGCTTGTCGCCGATCTGGTACATGACCCGATTGGCCTGCTTGCGCGTGGTCAGCAGGCCCTTGCCGCGCAGGATCGCCAGGTGTTGGGAGATATTGCTCTGCGAGGTGCCGATGCTGTCGACAAGCTGCTGAACACTCAACGCATCCTCCCCGAGCAGGCACAGGATCTTGAGCCGGATCGGGTGCGACAGCGCCTTCAGCGACCGTGCGGCCTGGTCGATATCTCCGTCATCCACCGCCAGGGGCTTGCCCAGCCGATCAGCCATAGCGACGCCGATTCTTAGAAGCTATAATACCCGCCCGCGGCCAGCGGCAGGACCCCGTGCCGGCAGCGCCGGCCTTGCTGCGGCTAGTCTAATACATCTGGGCTAAGGTCAGCAAAATTGCTGTCGGCAACATCGGGGTCGGCGAAACAGTGGAGCACAAACAAGACACGGTCCTATGAGTAACATTACCGGACATAACAACAAGAAGTCCATGGTCCTGATCGTGCTGGATGGCTGGGGCTACAGTGAAAAGACCCAACATAACGGCATCTACAGTGCACGCAAACCGACCTGGGACCGGCTGTGGGCGACCTGCCCGCATACGCTGATCCAGGGCTCGGGTTCGCGTGTCGGGCTGCCGCATGACCAGATGGGCAATTCCGAGGTCGGGCACTTGAACCTCGGGGCTGGCCGTGTCGTATTCCAGGAATTCACCCGCATCGCCAACACCATCGAGACCGGCGAGTTTGCCCACAACCCGGTGCTGACCACCGCGCTGGACCAGGCGATGCTCAACGACACGGCGGTCCACATCATCGGCCTGCTGTCCCCCGGCGGGGTCCACAGTCACGAAAAACATATCCATGCCATGGTGCGGATGGCCGCCGTGCACGGTGTGCGCCATGTCTTCCTGCATATGTTCCTCGACGGCCGCGATACCGCGCCCAAATCGGCGGCCGCCTCGCTGCGCCAACTCGAGGAGACGCTGAAAAAGACCGGTCGCGGCCGCATCGTGTCGATCATCGGCCGTTATTACGCGATGGACCGCGACAACCGCTGGAAACGGACGCAGAAGGCCTATGACCTGATGACCCGCGCCACCGGTGATTTCACCGCGCCCAACGCGCTGGCCGGACTCGAGGCCGCCTACCAGCGCGGCGAGACCGATGAATTCGTCCAGGCGATCTCGATCGTACCCGAGGGCACCGAACCGGTCCGTATCCTCGACAAGGATGTCGTCATCATGATGAACTTCCGCGCCGACCGCGCGCGCCAGATCACCCAGCCATTTGTCGATCCGGCCTTTGACGGCTTCCGGCGCGGCGCCTGGCCGAAGCTGGCCGACTTTGTCTGCCTGACCGAATACAAAAAGGGCTTTGCGGCCTCGGTGGCCTTCCCGCCGGAACCGCTGAACAACGTCATGGGCGCCTATATCTCGTCATTGGGCAAGACCCAGTTGCGCATCGCCGAGACCGAGAAATATGCCCATGTCACCTTCTTCCTGAACGGCGGCCGCGAAGAGCCGTTCCCCGGCGAGGACCGCATCATGGTCGAATCACCGAAGGTGGCCACCTATGACCTGAAACCGGAGATGCACGCACCGGAGCTGACCGACAAACTGGTCGAGGCCATCAGCTCCGGCCGTTATGACATGATCATCTGCAATTACGCCAATCCCGACATGGTCGGCCACACCGGCAACTTCAATGCCGTGGTCAAGGCGATCGAGACCATCGACAGCTGCCTGGGCCGCGTCGTCGCGGCCGCGCAGCAGACCGGCAGCGAACTGATCATCACCGCCGATCACGGCAATGCCGAACAGATGATGGATGTCGCGGCGGGCCAGGTCCATACCGCGCACACCATGAACAGCGTGCCGCTGATCTTCGTCGGCCGCCCGGCCATCGCCGCCGAAGACGGCGCGCTGTCCGATGTCGCGCCGACGATGCTGTATCTGATGGGGCTGCCGATCCCCGGCGAGATGACCGGCAAACCGCTGCTCAAGCTCACCGGATGATCAAGCACCACGCGGCTGTCATGCTGCTGCAGGGTCTGCTGCTTACCGCCCTGCTGCTGCCCCCTGCCGCAGACGCCGCCCAGACCCAGCAACTGCTGCAGGAAAAGACCGGCAAGCTCGACAGCCTGCGCGGTGCGATCAAGGAAAAAAAGCGCTCGCTCGAATCGGCGCGCAAGGAAAAAAGCGCGCTGGAAGGCCAGCTGCGGCAGGCCGAGGAAAACATCTCGCGACTCAGCCAGTCACTGCACGATCTCAACACCGAGCTGCAGTCGCAACAGCAGCGCCTCGATGACCTGAACAGCCGCCAGCAACAGCAGCGCAGCTCGCTGGATCGGCAGCAACAGTTGCTGGAGAAACAGCTGCAGGCCCATTATCTGATCAGCCGCCAGGGCTATCTGAAACTGCTGCTGAATCAGCAGAACCCGACCGACATCGGCCGGGTGATGACCTATTATGACTATCTGAACCGCGCCCGCGGCCGGCAGATCGGCATCATCCAGCAGGAGCTCGCGCAACTGGCCAGGACCGAGGCCGAGATCACCCGCCAGGCCGCACACATCAATGACCTGCTCAGCAACCGTTACGAGACCCATCGCAAACGGGTCGCGGAATATCAGCAGCGCTCCCAGCTGGTGCTGCAGCTGTCATCACGGATTCGCGGCGACAAGTCCCAGCTGCAGCAGCTGGTGGATGACGAGGCCGGGCTGGTCACACTGATCAGAACACTGCAACGCCAGGCCGAAGCAGAGGCGCGGGCCCAGGCATTGTCCGAGGCAGCGCGGCGCTCGGCCTTTGCCGCGCTGCGCGGCAAGCTGACACTGCCGGCCCGCGGCCAGATCACCGCCCGCTTCGGTGCCCCGCGCAAACTCGGCAACCTGCGCTGGCAGGGCATCGAGCTGTCTGCGCCACAGGGCAGCGAGGTCCGCGCGATATCGGGCGGCAAGGTGGTATTCGCCGACTGGCTGAGGAATTTCGGTCTGCTGCTGATCATCGATCACGGCAGTGGCTATATGAGTCTGTATGGCCACAACGAGTCGCTGTATAAAAAGGCCGGCGATGCCGTGATCCCGGGCGATCTGATCGCGGCGGTCGGCAGCAGCGGCGGCCAGCAAGACCCGGCGCTGTACCTGGAGATCCGCCACAATGGCACACCGGTCGACCCGATGCAGTGGTTTGCGGGCGCTGCGCCCCGACGCTGAGCACGGATACAGCATTGGCAGGATTTATGCTAATGTGCTGATTTACAACTAATGGAACGCCTGATTCGACCGATAATCAGGTGCATTCAGCCAAGAGGTCCGCGATGAAAAAGATGTCTCGTCATGCACTGGTACTCGGCGCCGGGGTGGTCATCGGCGTCTCGCTGACGCTGGGTCACGCCGTCATGGCAGAGCGCAAGCCCGCCACCAACCTGCTGCCGCTCGACGACCTGCGCACCTTCACCGAGGTGTTTGCCACCATCAAGGGCAATTATGTCGAGGAGGTCACCGACAAGGTGCTGATCGACAACGCGATCCGCGGCATGCTGACCGGTCTGGACCCGCATTCCTCGTTCCTCGACAAAGAAGAGTACACCGACCTGCGCATCGGCACCTCCGGTGAATTCGGCGGCCTCGGCATCGAGGTCGGCATGGAAGACGGCTTCGTCAAGGTCATCTCGCCGATCGACGACACCCCGGCGCAGCGCGCCGGCGTACTGGCCGGCGACCTGATCATCCGTCTCGACGATACGCCGGTCAAGGGCCTGAGCCTGCGCGAGGCGGTGGACCTGATGCGCGGCAAACCGGGCACCAAGATCGTGCTGACGGTGGTCCGCGAAGGCCAGGACAAGCCATTGAAGTTCACCATCACCCGTGACGTCATCCACGTCAAGAGCGTCAAAAACCGGCTGCTCGACAAGGAACGGCGCCTGGGCTACATCCGCATCACCCAGTTCCAGGAAAAGACCGGTGAAAACCTGCTGGAGGCGATTGCCACACTGAACAAGGAGGGCGGCAAGGAGCTGGCCGGTATCGTCCTCGACCTGCGCAACAATCCGGGCGGGGTGTTGAACACCGCCGTCGAGGTCTCTGACGCCTTCCTGACCAACGGCAAGATCGTCTACACCGAGGGTCGTACCGCCGATTCGCGCATCGTCTACACGGCGACGCCGAAGGATGTATTGAACGGTGCGCCGATCGTGGTGTTGATCAACAACGGTTCGGCCTCGGCCTCCGAGATCGTCGCCGGCGCGTTGCAGGACCAGCACCGCGCGGTGATCATGGGCAACCGCTCGTTCGGCAAGGGTTCGGTGCAGACCGTGTTGCAGCTGAAGGATGGCAGCGCCCTGAAACTGACCACCGCCCGCTACTACACGCCATCGGGACGCTCGATCCAGGCCGAGGGTATCGAACCGGATATCAAGCTGGAAAACGTCAAGGTCGCCGCGGCCGAGGAGCCCGCCATCGATCCGCTCAGCGAGGCCGATCTGACCGGCCACCTGACCAAGGGCGACAATGACAAGGCCGGCAAGGCAAGCGACAAGCAAAATGGCAAGGATCAGAAGGACAGCAACACCCAGGCCGAACTGGCCAACAGTGATTATCAGCTGTACGAGGCGCTGAACCTGCTGAAGGGACTGGTCCTGATCAAGACCCAATAAAGACCTGCGGCCGCCGTCCGGGCCGACAACAGGAAGCGAGGTAGGGTGCGCGGCTGGCACATCGCATTGATCATCGTGATGGTGCTGTGGGGTGGCGCGCCAGCGGGTGCCGCCGAGGCTGCTGCCGTGACCTACCACGTCCGCCCGCTGATCAGCCTGATCATCGATGACCTCGGCGAACAGACTGCGGCGACCCAAAGCGCCCTCGCGCTGCCCGGCCGCTTCAATTGCGCCTTCCTGCCGTTTGGCGAACAGGTCGTCGAACTGGCCAGTCTGGCCCATGCCCGCAACAAGGAAGTGATGCTGCATCTGCCGATGGAGGCGCGCAAACGGCGCCGCCTCGGTGAACGGGCGCTGACCCGTGACATGACCGCCGACGAGATCCGGCAGGTCGTACAACAGGGTCTGACGCTGATCCCGCATGTCCGCGGCATCAACAACCATATGGGCAGCCTGCTGACGACGATGCCCGAGATCATGAACCCGCTGATGAACACGCTGCAGCAGCACGACGGCCGCATCTTTTTTGTCGACAGCCGCACCACGGCCTACAGCATCGCCGACGCCACCGCCCGGCAGTTCGGCGTACCGCACCTGGCGCGTGATGTGTTCCTCGATGACCAGCGCAGCCTGCCCGCCATCGCCAAAGAGTTTGAACGTCTGTTGCTGATCGCGCGCCGCCATGGCAGTGCCGTGGCGATCGGCCATCCGTATCCGGAGACACTGGCCTATCTGACGCTGGCGCTGCCGTTGCTGCAGGAGCGCGGTTATGAACTGGTGCCGGTATCGGAGATGCTGCAGCGACGCCAGCAACAGACGCCGCCTCAGCAAACACCGCTGCTGCTGACCGCCCATCCGGCGCCGCCGCGCACGACGCCGGCCGATCTGTCACTGGACTGACTGCGAGGACACCCCATGCCATCTGTACTGATACCGCTGGCCACAGGGTGCGAGGAGCTGGAGGCGGTCACCGTCATCGATCTGCTGCGGCGCGCCGCCATCGACGTCGTCAGCGCCGGCCTGTCATCGGCGCTGGAGCCGGTGCGCGCCAGCCGCGGCACGGTGTTGCTGCCCGACATGACGCTGGACCAGGCGCTGCGGCGTGACTTTGACATGATCGTGTTGCCCGGCGGCCTGCCCGGCGCCGATCATCTGAACGCCGACCGGCGTATCCATACCCTGCTGCAACAGATGCATCAACATGGCAAATATATCGCCGCGATCTGCGCCGCGCCGAAGGTGCTGGCCGACGCCGGCCTGCTGTCGAACCGGCGCGCCACCAGCTATCCCGGCTCGCTGAACGCGGCGCAACTCGCCGGCGTCGATTATCAGCAACAGGCCGTGGTCCGCGATGGCCACATCATCACGTCACGCGGACCGGGCACGGCGATGGATTTTGCATTGACGCTGGTCGAGCTGCTGGCCGGTCACGAGCGCCGCTTGCAGGTCGAACAGGGACTGGTGCGCGGCTAAAACCACCGTTCATCCTGAGTAGCCATGCGAAAGCATGGCGTATCGAAGGACCGGTTCATGGTTCGATACGCGGCTAGCGCCGCTACTCACCACGAACGGCTCTGCCCCCCGTTCATCCTGCGTAGCCATGCGGAGCATGGCGTATCGAAGGACGCCTAAAGCCAGAGCATGGATTCCGGATCGCCGCCATGCGGCGTCCGGAATGACGGCAATCCGGGATGTCATGCCAAGCAAACGCCGTGCTTCATAACTGCCATTCCGGATGAGCGCAGCGCTGCAAAACTGTCATCCCGGGCAGGACGCAGCATTTTATAAACTGTCATTCCGGGCGCGCGCAGCGCGACCCGGAATCCATCGCAAGAGACCTTCCGTTTGAAATCACCGCTATCTGCCCGCTATCTGCCTGGCAGACAGCGATAATCGACTCAGCAGCGTCCCTTCTTGGCCTGCCCCGGCGGACAGAACCGGCCTTCATCACGCCCTTCATGTTCATCATCGTCGTCATGATGTTCACGATGATGCTCCTTCCACCACGCGTGATCACGCCACTGATGCCCGTCCCAGTAATGGCCGCGCTGGCTGCGTTCACCGATGTGATGACCGCGGTGCGACGCCCACCACGCATGGTCGCGCCAGTCATAACCGTCCCAGTAACGCCCGTCGCGGTCGCGGTCGCCGATATGGATCGACACCCCGGGCATCGAGATGTCGATGCCCTCGACCTTGAGCCGGATGTCGGTGTCGGCCCCGGCCAGCAGCGGCATGGCCACCAGTATCCCGCCGATGATTAGCTTGCGCATGATCCCTCCTCGCAATTGATTATTGTAATTGTGCATGCTGCAGCCTGACACGCTGGGACAGTGGCAAATGTTCCACCGCGGCCACGCCACCCCGGATCAGTCGACCTTGTTCTGCAGCAGGAAGATCGACTTGTCGAGGCTGGTGAAGAAACTCTGGTAGCTCTCCGGGCTCTCGACCGGCCGGTCGTTGAGGTTGGCATTGGCGCGCACCGCCACGCCGTCCGCGCCGCGCTCGCGGACGATCACCGTCATCTTGATGACAACATGCGACAACCGGGTACCGGTGACCGAACCCAGATCGAGATCGGCCTTGTCGATGACAAAGTCCAGATCCTGCATGGTTGCGAGCACCGCGCGCAGCGCCCGCTCCTTGGTGATCGCATCGTATTCACGGGTCTGGATCTGGCGCAGCTGCAGCTGGCTCGCCCCTTCCGTGACATGGCTGTCGAGCGGCGCGCAGCCGGACAACAGTACAACAAATGATAGTGCCGTTATAAAACGCATGGATTGATCCCGTTACAGCCTCTGGGCCTCGAGAAACACCGACTTGCCGAGCTTGTCGAAGAAATCGCTGTACACCTCATTGTTCTTGATGGTCTCGGTGCGTGACACCTGACCGGCGGTGTTCCACACCACGCGCTGCAGCGTCAGCCGCACCGCGTAACCGTCGCCACCCTGACGCGGCAACACCACCAGCGTCGCGCGGATCTTCTGTTCCTTGTCGACTGCGACCTGCTGATGGTGGTGATCCCCGTCCAGCATCACCGACAGGATCACCAGGCCGATCTGCACCCCGCTGGTCGCATCGGCCATCTTCGAGGCGGTCAGCACCCCGAGCCGGGTCTCGGATTCTTCCAGCGTATAACCCATGTCCTGCAGCACCGCCGCCGATGCCGCCAGGATCTGCTTCTCGTCCTGGGTCGCGAACACGCGGGTCTGTATCTGGCGTTGCGCGAGATTGTCCGGCGGCACGGCAAACAGCAGCGCCGGCCCGGTGGCGCAGCCGCCAGCCAGGGCCAGCAGCAGTGCCGCCATGATCAGTCGCATCGTTTACCGCCCCGCCACTCAGAAGCGCGAGGTGTGATAGGAGAAGTCACGCACCTTCTTGTTGGCGTCGAACTTGATGACGATGGTCAGCGTCTGCTGGCTGCGTGAACTGCTGGCCGATGACGATCCGGCGCCGAATACCAGCAGCCAGACCCCGACCGAACTGCTGGAGCGCGACACGTTGGTCGACACCTTGTCATAGACCCACACCTCATTACGCTCATCGTCGGTGGTGACGATGTTCGGCGACCCCAGCACCTCGACGACCTCGGCACTCGCCATGCCAAGCTTGATCTCGCGCTGCACGGTACCGACCGTCAGCTGGTCGACCTTGCCGGTTTCGGCCGTGGTCGTGGCGCAACCCGCCAACACGGCCAGCATCCCGATCAATACCATCAGCTTAATAGATACCCGCATCACGCCGCTCCATGTAGTTGCCAGCAAAGTCCTCCCGCCACGATCATTATGCGGCCTCGTGGTACCGGATCGCAATCGTCAGGCCCGGGTAATCTTGATGTCCTGCGCCGGCAAATATTCCCGAGGCTGGGAGCACGTCTGGATTGTTCTGTCCAAGGATGAAGCCAACCGACTACTCATGGAGAATGTTTGAGTTCAGTGGTGCTACGCAAAGAGTGCAGTGACACCATGCGGCGTCCAATTGAGAAAAAATTTTTACTCTGACCCGAATGGCACTTACTTAAGGAGGTAGCCTGGGTTGAACGGAGTGAAACCCGGGTTTCGCTGTCGCTCAACCCAGGCTACCTCCTATCAAAAACGCTTAAGTAAGTGCCATTCTACTCTGACCATAAATATTTGGCACGTCAGTGCATATGCCAGGCCGGCAGGTCTGCTACTTGTCTCTGCCACCAGATCTGGCCTACTCTATCGCATCATGCATGAACAGGAACTGGTCAACAGGCTGATCGCCGGTGATGAAGCCGCCTTCCGCCAGGTGGTCAGCGACTATCAGGGGCTGATGCTGTACGTTGCACGCGGCATCATCGACCGCGACATCGCCGAGGAGGTAGTGCAGGATGCCTGGCTGGCGGTGTTGCGCGCCCTGCCGAAGTTCGAGGGCCGGTCGAGCCTGAAGACCTGGATATTGCAGATCGTCAGCAACACCGCGAAGAGCCGGCGCCGCCACGAGATCCGATCGGTCGCGGTCGGCGATGCCGCCGACATCGAAACCCTGTTCAAGGCCGATGGCCACTGGTCCGAGCCGCGCGGCCACTGGCATCACGACACGCCGGAACGGCTGCTCGAGAGCGAGCAGTTGCAACAGGCGCTGGAGGGTGCCCTTCAGGGGCTGCCCGATGGCCAGCGTGCGGTGTTGCTGCTGCGCGACATCGAAGGGCTGGAGATCGACGACATCTGTAAGATTCTCGATGTCAGCGCGTCTAACTGTCGAGTGCTGCTGCATCGGGCCCGGCTGCGGGTGTGGCAGACGATCGACCGTTTTGAAAAGGGTGAGCCCGAGTGATGTTCAAATGCCGTGACATCCATGCACACGCCAGCGACTATCTGGAGCGCCGGCTGTCGCGCTGGGACCGGATCAAATTCCGGCTGCACCTGTTTATCTGCGTCGACTGCCGCAACTTCATCCGCCAGCTGGCAACGACCATCGCTGCGCTGGCCCGCGTCAAACAAGCCACTGATCCCAAACAGCTTGACGATCAGCTTGCGCGCCTGCTGAAGGCCCACCGCGCCGACCAGAATCACAAGCAATAATTTTTTCACTGCTGTTGTAACATTCCCGCCGCTGCTGCGTCTCCATCCCCGAACGCGACACGCCCGACGGTCATCACCGGACCCGCGGCGCGGCGCTTATCTCAATCACAGCTTACAAAGGAGACATCATGAATCATCAGAAGATTACCGTTCCCGCATTGATGGCCACGGTCATCGCCGTCGGCATGCTCGGCGCCGCCAGCCCGGCCTTGGCCGCCAAGGCCGATATGGAAAAATGTTATGGCATCGTCAAGGCCGGCAAGAATGACTGCAAGACCGCGTCGAATTCCTGCGCCGGTCATGCAGAACGCGACGGGCTGGCGACGGCATTCGTGCTGGTGCCCAAGGGCACCTGCGAAAAGATCGTCAACGGCAGCCTGACCTCGATGTGAACCGGGCAATGGCCAGCCCGCTGACCGCGACACCCCGGGTAACATCCGTTACCGGGGCCAGCCAGACCATCCCGGCCGCGGCCGGGATTGGCCTGCGCGCCGAACATTACCACGCGCTGCTGCAGACCCGGCCGGCCATCGGCTGGCTCGAGGTGCACAGTGAAAACTATTTTGGCGAGGGCAGTCTGCCGCTGACGTGGCTGGAACGGCTGCGCGAGCATTACCCGCTGAGCCTGCATGGCGTCGGCCTGTCGCTCGGCTCCGTCGATCCACTCGATCTTGAACATCTGCGCCAACTCAAACAACTGATCGAACGTGTGCAACCGGCCCTGGTGTCGGAGCATGCGGCCTGGTGTTCGGTCGATGGCCGGCACCTGCATGACCTGCTGCCACTGCCCTATACTGAAGAGGCGCTGAATCATCTGGTCAACCGGATTCAGCAGGCACAGGACTTTCTCGGTCGTCCGCTCTTGATCGAGAACCTGTCCAGCTATGTGCAATACACCCACTCGACCATGCCGGAATGGGAATTCATGCCCGAACTGGCAAGGCGCAGCGGCTGCCGGCTGTTGCTCGACATCAACAATGTCTATGTCAGCGCCGTCAATCACCATTTCGATGCCCGGCAGTATCTTGCCGCGATCCCGGCCGCGCTGGTCGATGAGGTCCATCTGGCCGGCCACACGCGGCGCGTCATCGATGGCGTGCCGTTCCTCATCGACACCCATGACCAGAGGGTCTCCGATGAGGTATGGGCATTGTACCGCTTTGCGATGCCACGGCTGGCCTCCGTCCCGGTGCTGATCGAATGGGACGCCGCCCTGCCCGCGCTGGAAGTATTACTCAGTGAAGCAGAACACGCACAGTCGATCATGGAGTCTGACCATGCTGTCACTGCCTGAACTGCAACGGCAATTCGCGTCGGCCATCGTAGACGCTCACGCAGCGGCTCAGCATGAGTCGCTGTGGCACGACACCTTGCTCAATCCCGGCCGGCTGACGGCCTACCGCAATAATTTCCGCATCAACATCGAGGACGCGCTGGCGGCGATATATCCGGTGGTCAGGCGGCTGGTCGGCGATGAATTCTTTGCCGCAATGACCCGGATCTATGCCGGACACGCGCCGTCGCGTTCCGGCAATATCCATCACTTCGGCGCGCACCTCCCTGAGTTTCTGCGCGGGTTTGCACCGACCCGTCCACTGCCCTACCTGCCCGATGTCGCACGGCTGGAGCTGGCCTATCACCAGGCCTTTCATGCCGGCGCCGGCGCACCATTGTCTGATGTGCAGCAACAACGTATTGCCGCCGGCGGTTATGCCGACCTGATGTTCACGATGCAACCGGCGTTGCGGTTGCTACGCTCAGATTATCCAGCGCTGCGCATCTGGCTGGCCAATCGTGCTGACAGCGATGAAGTGCCCACCATCGACCTCAACGCAGGCGGCGATAGACTGCTCATCTACCGCCATCTTGACGAGGTCGAGATCACACGGCTGGACGAGCCGCACTATCGACTGCTGGCGCTGCTGGCGGCCGGCCACCGTGTCGGCACACTGCTGAACGCGGTCTCCGGCCCCTCCGCCATCAGCCGCGTCATCCAGTTCGGTCTGCAGCGCCAGCTGTTCAGTGAGCTGATGATCATTGAGAACACACCATGAAAGTACATCATCCTGTGATTGACCAACTGGCTGGCCTGACCCGGCATGCTGCGCGGATTCTGGACTGGCTGTCCCCGCTCGGCCTGCTGATCATGCGACTATGGGTCGGCTGGGCCTTCCTGAAGTCTGGTTACTTGAAGACCACCAGCTGGGATTCGACACTGTACCTGTTTAACTACGAATACCAGGTGCCGCTGCTGCCACCGGAACTGGCCGCCTGGCTCGCGACCTTCATCGAACTGGTGTTGCCCGTGCTGTTGATCATTGGACTGGCCGGACGCCTCAGCGCGCTGATGCTGTTCGCCTTCAATATCATGGCCGTCATCAGCTACCCGGACCTCGACCCGGCCGCGGCCTATGACCATCAGGCCTGGGGCATCATGTTGCTGGTGCTGATGCTCGGCGGACTAGGCAAACTTGCGGTTGATCACTGGCTGCTTGGGCGGTTTTTTCCCGCGATGTATCGCTAACATCACAGGTGATAAGATGACCCGTCGCTTGACTCTCTGCCCTATACAATCCAGGTGAATGATCCCCAGGTTGAGGTCAGCTTGCCAACAGCAAAACAATGTCTCTCCGACCCGAATGGTACTTACTTAAGGAGGTAGCCGGCGGGTAGCCTGGGTTGAGCGACAGCGAAACCCGGGTTTCACTCCGTTCAACCCAGGCTACCTCCTATCAAAAACGCTTAAGTAAGTACCATTCCTCTCCGACCCTGTTTTTCCGGAGACTGGAATAGGACTCGAATGGAGCACAGCAATGCCGCGGAGAATCCACCCACCATGTCAGAACTGCTCGATTATGCGATAGAAATGCATACGCATGGTCGTCTGGACGAGGCCGAGGCGGTGTACCAACAGCTTCTCTCCATCACGCCGGATGAACACACGGCTTTACATTTTCTTGGCATCCTGCTGCATCAGCGTGATCGCAGTGATGCCGCGCTGGCGATGATCATACGTTCGATCGAGCTGTCGCCACCGCAGCCGGCCTGGTACAACGACTTGGGCAATGTGCTGATGGAACGCGGCGAGTTCGCCGCTGCCGCCGGGATCTTTTCACAATCCCTGACACTTGAGCCCTCCGATGCCAATGTATGGAACAACCTCGGCGCGGCGCTACAACGCTGCGAGCGGCTCGATGAGGCCTGCGCCGCCTTTGAGACATCGATTGCGCTGAACCCCGAAGTTTCCCACGCACTGAATAATCTTGCCGCCCTGCTGTCGGCACAGGGCAAGGATAACGAAGCGGCCGAATATTATTGCCGCGCCTTTGTGCTGGAGCCGCACGACGGCAAAGCAAAAAACATGCTGGGCATCGCCTACTACAAACTGGGGCGGATTGCCGATGCAGCAGAGATATACCGCCAATGGTTGTTCGAGGCGCCGGGGAACGCCACGGCGCTGCATCTGTATGCCGCCTGTTCCGGCGTCAACGTCCCGGCACGCGCCTCCGATGACTATATTGAAGAAACCTTTGATGACTATGCAAAGAACTTCGATGATAAACTGGTCGGGGATCTGTCATATAAAGGTCCGGACATCATCACACAGGCGCTCGCCAGGTTCCGTGTACCGGAACAAAGACTGGATATCCTCGACGGCGGCTGTGGCACCGGTTTATGCGGCCCTCGCATCGCGCCCTACGCCCGCCAGCTGGTCGGCGTCGACCTGTCATCCAAAATGCTGGAGATTGCGCGGCAATGTGGCGTGTACAACGCGCTGCACAAGGCAGAGCTGACCCGGTTCTTGCTGGATCATCCAGCGGCCTTTGATGTGATCGTCATCGCCGACACACTGATCTACTTCGGCTCATTGGACGAGGTCTTTACCGTAAGCGCGAACGCCCTGCGGCCAGGTGGCCTGCTGATCTTCACCCATGAACAGGCCAGCGACATAACAGCCCATGGCAATTATCAGATCAACCCCAACGGTCGCCACAGTCATGACACGGACTACGTGCGCGCTTCCTTGAAGTCCGCGGGCTTTGATGTGCAAACCATGGATGCCGTGGAGATCCGCAAGGAATTTACTGTCCCGGTAGCGGGATGGGTGACCACCGCAGTGAAATAAATATCTGGATCAGCTCAGAGGGATTATTAATTGAACAAAACTGAACTTGATCAAAATATAATCCCTCCGTCCCTATAACGCTGGCTCTACATATTAGTTTTCTTACAGGAATAGGCCAACAATCAAGAAAATCGACCATCCAAAAGCGCTCAGAGATAAAAGATCAAGTAGTACATCGATTAAAAAGTAGTTTTCTAGCGAAGAAAAAAATAAAACGGCACAATTAACATTAGACTGTCCCTTTTCGTGTTTATAGTATGCGCACCATGACACAATCTTATTCAGTTGAGCCATGAAAACCTGAGCTGCTGCACCAATAATAAAAAGCGAGATTATAAATATCGCGTCCTGATTTGCTACGAGTTTGTCCTGAGCAGCTTTATCGATAATAAAGAGCGCAGGGACGCCAAACCCAAAACCTACAAGCCACGCCCGTAGAGTTTTGTTATATTCCGCATAAAGACTGAGATTATCATCCATTTTTTTCATGATGCTCCTATTTGCCCGCCCAAATACAGGGAAACAGGCATGTGAAT
This sequence comes from Gammaproteobacteria bacterium, assembly GCA_016218365.1. GTDB lineage: Bacteria > Pseudomonadota > Gammaproteobacteria > SZUA-140 > SZUA-140 > JACREF01. The sequence goes on along the minus strand of JACREF010000009.1, from coordinate 9,720 downwards.
GATCGCGCATATCAAAAGTTTAGTTGTATTTTTTAAGTCTATATTTTCCGATCGTTGATTTTTACAATATCACAAGAACCGCTCCTTACTGAAGGAGTGTCAGGCGCTGCGCCTGGATAACTTGCTGAAACTTCGGCAATACTTTTCACCTTCAAATTCGTGCGATCAATTTCGTACTTGATAATCAATTTTACAAGTCGTAGTTGCAGAAAAAAAACCTTCTGCATTAAAGGCGCTACCATTTTCTGCTGTATGAGTGATTTTCCCTGAATCTTCATCCAATTTTACAGAAAATATCTCCTTCTCTCTCTGGGATTCAGTGTAACAGTCCAAGTATACCGGTTCAGCATACACTAAAGCGGGGGTGACAATAGATGCCAAAACAATAGCAAATTTTTTCATATCTTTTCTCCGTCTTAACTAGATTATTGAGAATTACCTATAAGGTAAAGAAGGTAAAGGGGACGGAGGGATTATTAATTGAAAAAACTGAACTTGATCAAAATATAATCCCTCCGTCCTCTATAACGCACAAAACATAGAAAGCGTCGTTATTATTTCACAGTTCCTGAAACAGATGCCGTATCGTCATCTTCGGTAAAAGAGACAATGCCAGAAAAACTGGTTTCCCCGTTAATTAAACGCGATCTCAAATCTCCTGTTATTTCAAGCGAGAAAGGTGCATTTTCATTTATAACATTAATAGCCCACTCCCTTAAATCCTTGTCACTCTCTTGGGATTTTGTGGAGAGAATGCCAGCGGCGATTTCGACATACTTTACGGATACCTCGTTTTTATTTATATACCAGTTGACTGTTCCGACGATCCCAGCAGAAAGAATGGCTGCAACCACGGCACTGGACCACAGCCGAGAGTTATCAGAATCTTTCCGCGAAGTACTTGTATTCATAGATTAGGGCCACATCTGCCAAACGAAGGAATCGGACAAACAATCGGATCTATCGGTCTATCGGGCGGTCTATCGGGGGCAGACAACGGTTTCTACCTGGGTCATCTCACATATCAAGGCAATATTCATATATAGACCCCTCCCTGAATGCGCCGGACATGGCGTCGCTGATAGTCCAAGCGTATCGAACAGTTTTACGCGGCGCAACTCTAAGTCCACACCCTGCAATGACACGCCATCAACGGCGAGGATTAATCATCCCCATCCCCGCGCTGCGGCCAGTTGACCACCAGCAGCATGACCGCGGCGCTGCCGAGCAGCCAGCTCAGCCATGGCATGCCAAAGATCATGAAGGAGGCGATGCCGTCGAGGCTGTAGATCAGCGTGGCACAGATCAGCAAGGTGGCGGCGATGATCAGCCGGAAGTTGCGCTGTGAAGCCGCGCGGATCTCGTCACGCAGCTGTTGCACATCTTTGGAGGTCGTCTCGATGCGCAGCGTGCCGTCATGCAGGCGGCGCAAGGCCTCATGCGCCAGGCCCGGCAGCTGCGGCAGGTCGGTGAGCCAGTGCTTGGCGTTGTCGCGCAGCGCGCGGAAGAAGGCCTTCGGGCCGACCTGATCGGCGGTCCAGCGCTCCAGAAATGGCTTGGCGGTCTGCCACAGATCGAGCTCCGGGTACAGCTGACGGCCCAGACCCTCGATGTTCAGCAAGGTCTTTTGCAACAGCACCAGCTGAGGCTGGATCTCCATATTGAAGCGGCGCGCGGTCTGAAACAGGTGCAGCAGCAATCGGCCGAACGAGATGTCCTTCAACGGCCGTTCAAAGATCGGCTCGCAGACGCTGCGGATCGCCGACTCGAACTCATCGACGCGGGTGCCGCTCGGCGCCCAGCCCGACTGCACATGCAGCTCGGCGACACGGCGATAGTCGCGATTGAAGAAGGCCAGGAAGTTTTCGGCCAGGTAATGCTGATCCTCGGGGCGCAGCGTACCAACGATACCAAAATCGACGGCGATGTATTGGCCCTGCGGCGACACGAAGATGTTGCCGGGGTGCATGTCGGCGTGGAAGAAATTGTGGCTGAACACCTGGGTGAAGAAGATCTCGACGCCGCGCTCGGCCAGCTGCTTCAGGTCAATGTTGTGGCGTTTCAGCGTGGCGATGTCGCTGATCGGCGTGCCGTGGATGCGCTCCATGACCATGACGTTGCGGCGCGTATACTCCCAGTGCACCTCCGGCACATACAGCAGCGGCGAGCCGGCGAAGTTGCGCCGCAGCTGCGAGGCATTGGCGGCCTCACGTTGCAGGTCGAGCTCGTCGAGCAAGGTCTTCTCGAACTCGGCCACGACAGCACGTGGCCGCAGCCGACGGCCATCGGGCCAGTAGCGCGTGGCCAGATCGGCCAGCGCATATAATAGATCGATGTCGCGCTCGATCTCGCGGCGGATGCCGGGCCGCACCACCTTGACGATGACCTCGCGGCCATCGGGCAAAAGCGCGGTATGCACCTGCGCGATCGAGGCCGAGGCCAGCGGCTGCGGATCAAAGTTATTGAGCATACCAGCCAGCGGCCGGCCGTAGGCGCGTTCGATGATCGCGCGCGCCTGCTGCCCGGGGAACGGCCGCACATTATCCTGCAAGCGGGCCAGTTCATCGGCGATGTCGTCCGGCAGCAGGTCGCGGCGTGTCGACAGGATCTGGCCGAATTTGATGAAGATCGGACCGAGGTCTTCGAGCGTGCGGCGCAACCGCACCGCGCGCGGCGGCAGCCGGCGCGGCAGCCAGTGCCACGGCAGCAACCACAATACAAAGCGGAACGGCCGGAACAGATGGGTCGCAAAGATCACCTCATCGAGACCATTGCGTGCCAGCACCACATTGATATGCAGCAGCCGCAGCAGCCGTGACAGGTTTCTGATCATGCCGTACCCTGGGCGATGCGTTGTTGCAACCGCTGGATGCGTAAGGCCAGACGCTCGCAATCATCACGCAGCGTGTCGACCGCGTGCAGAAACTCCTCGACATCGTCGCGCCAGGCGATGATGCGCCGCTCTTCAAGCAGGTATTCACGGATATCGGCGCGCAAGGTATCACCACTCTGCCGGGTCCAGCCCGCCAGAGCGCGCGCCAGATTGCCGAGCTGATGGGCGATGATGTCGCCGCTGACACGTGACAACTGTTCTTCCCAGTCGATGTCGAGCTCGCGCAGCAGCCGCTGAAAACGCCGCCCGGTCTCGATGTCACCGCGCATCTCGATGTCGCCGCGCAGCAGGCTGTCCTGTTCGCGACCCTCGGCGACGGCGCGCAGCAAGGCCGCCGGGGTGGCATGCAGCTCGACATCCACTGGTGAGTCATCGACGCTGCGCACCCGCAGCGTGTTGCCGGTGACGGCAAACACCAAGCGTAGCTTGGGCTCGCGCAGCTGCAACGCCATCGTCTTGCCGGACAGACCGGCGAGCTTGTCCGGCATCGCTGGGTCGAGCCGCAGCAGCTGATTGGCCGCGGTCTCGATGGCGGCGCTGAGCGCGGCGGCGAGCATCATGCCTTGTAACCCCGATGGATCGCGACCACGCCATTGGTCAGGTTGAAGTGTTCGCAGCGCACCAGGCCGGCCTGCTCCATCATCGCCTGCAGCGTCTGCTGATCGGGATGTTTGCGGATCGATTCGGCCAAGTAGCGGTAGCTGTCGGCGTCGCCTGCCACCAGCTTGCCGATCACCGGTAGCACATTGAATGAATACAGGTCATAGACCTTGGCAAAACCCTGAGACTGCGGGTGCGAGAACTCCAGCACCACGGCGCAGCCGCCGGGGCGCAGCACGCGCTCGATCGCCTGCAGCACGCGATCCTTGTAGGTGACGTTGCGCAGGCCAAAGGCCATCATGACGACATCAAAACTGTTGTCCGGGAACGGCAAGGCCTCGGCATTGGCCTGCACATAGTCGATGCTGCCGGTGACACCGCGATCCAGCAGCCGGTCACGGCCGGTACCGAGCATTGCGCGGTTGATGTCACTGGCAATGACCAGGCCAGTGCTGCCGGTCTCGGCAGCGAGCCGCGCGCTCATGTCGCCGGTGCCGGCGGCCAGATCGAGCACGCGCTGGCCGGGGCGCACACCGCTGAGCTCGACCGCAACCCGCTTCCACAAGCGATGCACGCCCAGCGACATCAGGTCGTTCATGACATCGTAGCGGCTGGCGACCGAGTCGAACACCGCGCCGACGCGCCGCACCTTGTCATCGACCGGCACGCGCTGGAAGCCGAAGTCGGTGGTGTCCTGGGGTTGATCCGTCATCGCTGCATTCCTAATGAATCTCTGATTAATTCAAAAATTACCACGGCCGCCATTCCCGCGAAAGCGGAAATCCATAATTGAGTCCCTGGTCTATCAAGTCTGGATTCCGGATTGCAGCGTGGCTGCGCCTGGAACGACAGTTTAGGAGATCTTGTCATTCCCGCGAAAGCAGCAATCCAGGTGTTACAGGCATTTATGGATGCCCGCTGGAACCTGCCCTCTACCCGATCGGGGGCGGGCATGGCGAGAATACAAATTCATCATAACCTCCCTACATCAACCCTCAGCGCGCCGCACGTGGCCGGCCTGCTGCAGGCGTTGCAGATATTCCTGCCACAACTGCTCGTGATGGCTGCCCAGGTAATGCAACACCTCCCAGGTGTACAGGCCGGTGTCATGACCGTCATCGAAACACAGCTTGACGGCATAATGACCGACCGGCTCGATCGCGTCGATATTGACCTGCTCCTTGCCGAGCTGCAGCACCTCTTGACCGACGCCGTGGCCGCGCACCTCGGCCGACGGTGAATAGACGCGCAGGTATTCACAGGGCAGTGAAAACGTGTCGCCGTTGTCGAAGCTGACGTCGAGCACGCGCGAGCTGCGGTGCAGGCGGAGGTCGGTGGGGCGCGGGGTGTTTTTCATTTTCGATCCATTACAGGATATAACGACTGAGGTCCTGGTTCTGCGCCAGCGCGCCGACATGCTGCTCGACCATGGCCTCATCGACGGTGATCTGCCGGCCGTTCATGTCCGAGGCCTCGTACGAATGCTGCTCCAGCACCCGCTCCATGACGGTGTGCAGCCGGCGCGCGCCGATGTTCTCGGTGCGCTCGTTGACGTGCCAGGCGATCTCGGCGATGCGGCGCACACCGTCGCTGGTGAACTCCAGCGTCACCCCCTCGGTGGCGAACAGCGCCTGATATTGCCGGGTCAATGAGGCATCGGGTTCGGTCAGGATGCGGACGAAGTCATCGACCGACAGCGGCTGCAACTCGACGCGGATCGGCAGCCGGCCCTGCAACTCCGGGATCAGGTCGGTCGGTCGCGACAGGTGAAAGGCGCCGGAGGCGATGAACAGGATGTGATCGGTCTTGATGATGCCGGACTTGGTCGTCACCGTCGAGCCCTCGACCAGCGGCAGCAGGTCGCGCTGCACCCCCTCGCGCGACACATCCGGCCCGCCCTTGTCGGAACGGCTGGTGATCTTGTCGATCTCGTCGATGAACACGATGCCGTTCTGCTCGACGTTGTGCACCGCCTGGTTCTTGATCTCGTCCTCGTTGATCAGCTTGCCCGCCTCGTCATCGCTCAGCAAGCGGAAGGCCTCGCGGATCCGCAGTGTGCGGCGTTTGGTGCGTTGACCGGCCATGTTCTGGAACAGGCCCTGCAACTGGCTCGACATCTCTTCCATGCCCGGCGGCGCCATGATCTCGACGCCGATGCCGCCGGCACTGACATCGACCTCGATCTCGTTGTTGTCGAGCTCACCCTCGCGCAGCTTCTTGCGGAATTTCTGCCGGGTCTCGCTCGGGCTGTCGGTGGGCTGGATGCCGCGCGCCGGCGGCAGCAGGATATCGAGGATGCGTTCCTCGGCATTCTCCTCGGCGCGGTGCCGCACCTTGGCCATCGCCTGCTCGCGCGTCATCTTGATCGCGATGTCCATCAGGTCGCGGATGATCGATTCAACGTCGCGGCCGACATAGCCGACCTCGGTGAACTTGGTGGCCTCGACCTTGATGAACGGGGCATGGGCGAGCCGCGCCAGCCGGCGCGCGATCTCGGTCTTGCCGACACCGGTCGGGCCGATCATCAGGATATTCTTCGGTGAGATCTCGTTGCGCAAGGCCTCCGGTACCTGCGAACGGCGCCAGCGGTTGCGCAAGGCGATTGCCACCGCGCGCTTGGCATCATTCTGGCCGACGATGTGTTTGTCGAGTTCCTGGACGATCTCGCGCGGCGTCATCTCCGACATGCTCAGACCTCCAGCTCTTCGATGGTCAGGTTGTCATTGGTGTAGACGCAGATCCGCGCCGCGATCGCCAGGCCCTGTTCGACGATTGCGCGGGCATCGAGTTCGGTGTTGCGCAGCAGCGCCAGCGCCGCCGCCTGGGCAAAGGCACCGCCGGAGCCGATCGCCATCAGGTCGTCCTCCGGCTCGATGACATCGCCGTTGCCGGAGATGATCAGCGAGGCCTCGCGGTCGGCGACCAGCAGCATCGCCTCGAGGCGGCGCAGCATGCGATCGGTGCGCCAGTCCTTGGCCAGTTCGACCGCCGAGCGCGTCAGGTTGCCGGAAAACTTTTCCAGCTTGCCCTCGAAACGCTCGAACAGCGTGAAGGCATCGGCAGTGCCGCCGGCAAATCCGGCCAGCACCTTGTCGTGATACAGCCGGCGCACCTTGCGGGCATTGCCCTTGACGACGGTGTTGCCCAGCGACACCTGGCCGTCACCGCCGACGACGACCCTGCCATGCCGCCTGACCGAAAGTATCGTCGTGCCCCTGAACTGTTCCACCGCCGCCTCCTGAATCAATGTAAGCGGGGATTGTACACCAAGGCCGGAGCGGTCACTAAGCTTGGGGTCAGAGTAGAATGGTACTTACTTAAGCGTTTTTGATAGGAGGTAGCCTGGGTTGAACGGAGTGAAACCCGGGTTTCGCTGTCGCTCAACCCAGGCTACCCGCCTTCAGCAACAGTGCATAGTCAGGAGTTTTTACTCTGACCCCAAACTGCCAAACTGATCAGGAACGGCGCTTGGCGCGCGGATGGGCCTTGTCATAGACCGCGGCCAGGTGCTGGAAATCGAGGTGGGTATAGACCTGGGTCGTAGCGATGTCGCTGTGACCCAGCAGTTCCTGCACCGCCCGCAGGTCGCCGCTCGACTCCAGCACATGGGTCGCAAACGAATGGCGCAGCATATGCGGGTGCACCCGCCCAGCGATGCCCTGCTGCCGGGCCCAGTGGGCCAGCCGCAGCTGCACCGCGCGCCCGGTCAGCCGCCGGCCGTGACGGCCGACAAACAGCGCATCCCGGCTGTCATCCGCCAAGGTCATCTGACCACGCTGCGCCAGCCAGGCCCGCAGGCTGTCGCGCGCCTGGCGGCCCAGCGGCACGACCCGGGTCTTGCCGCCCTTGCCGGTGACCCGCACCGTCGCATCCGCCAGGTCGATGTGGGCAAGATCCAGTGACACCAACTCGGCCAGCCTGAGCCCGGATGAATAGAGCAGCTCCATGATCGCGACATCACGCAGCGTCAGCGGGTCATCGCCGGCTACATCGAGCAAGCTGAACATCTGATCGACATCCAGCGTCGCCGGCAAGCGGCGCGGCGACCTCGGCGGCCGCAGGCCCAGCGCCGGGTTGTGCTGCACGGCGCCGTGCTCGAGCAGGAAACGAAACAGTGTGCGCAGCGCCGACAGCAACCGTTGCAGGCTGCGGCCACCGAGCCCGCGGTGATGCTGCGCAGCGATGAACTGGCGCAGCTGCGGCTGATCCAGATCCGCCCAGCGGGTGATGCGCTGCTCAGTGCAATAGGCGATGACACGCTGCAGATCGCGGCGGTAATGGGTGACGGTCAGCGGTGAATAACGCCGTACCTGTTGCAGATGCGCGATGAACTGCTCCAGCCCGAGGTGGAGCGCCACGGTCTAGCCCTGGGACGCCGGCTGCAGCCTGGCCAGCAGGATCCGCGACACGAACTCACCCATGTATTTCAGATACAGGGTGCCCATCGTGGTGGTGTAATGGTTACGATCCCGGTTGCCGATGGCCAGCACGCCGAGCGGCGGCCGCTCCGGGAAGAATGACATCGTGAAACCCAGCGGCAACAAGGCCACCGAGCCCGCCAGCGCGGAACGCTGCGCGAACAGCATCCGGGTGCGCTCCTTGTCCAGCACACCGAGAAACGGCTCGCCGGCGGTGAACTGCCGCTCCAGCTCGCCGCGCATCGGGTCATCGTCGCCATAACAGTGCACATTCATGAACTCGGCCGGCATCTCCTCCGGGTTGGCATAGGGCGCGGCGGTGAACAGATGCAAGGCCACCGCGTCGGCGCTGAAGTCATGGCGCAGGCTGGTGTTCAGCATCACCAGCGCCTCCTGCAGGCTGCTGGTATCGAGCAGGCTCAGCGTCAGTGTGTGCAAACGGCGGATCACCGCGTCGTTGTCACGGGCAATATCGATCAATGATTGCAATCGATCATTGCTGCGGCCGTTCTGGTCCCGCAACACCTTGATCTGATATTCGAGCAGCGAGGCGGCGCTGCTGATGCCGTGCGGAATGGTGATCTCGGACAGCAGATAGGGGTGGGTGACAAAAAACTCGGGGTGGGCGCGCAGATAGGCGGCCACCTGGGCCGTGCTGATCCCCGGTGCTACGGTTTCGTGATCTGTTGTAATTGTCATAGTTCGATCTCCCCGTTGTAGACTGTTGTCGCCGGACCGGTCATCAGCACCGGCTCACCCTCACCCTGCCAGTCAATGAACAGACTGCCCCCCGACAGCTCGACCGCCACGCGCCGATCCAGCACGCCCTGCAACCGCCCCGCCACCACCGCCGCACAGGCCCCGCTGCCACAGGCCATGGTCTCACCACTGCCGCGCTCAAACACCCGCAGCCGGATGTGCTGGCGGTCGACGACCTCCATGAAACCGACATTGACGCGCTGCGGAAAGAACGGATGCGATTCGAGCTGCGGCCCCAGTGTCGCGACTGGCGCCCGCGTCACATCGCCGACCCGCAGCACGGCGTGCGGATTGCCCAGCGACACGGCGCTGAAGCTGACCGTCGCGCCGTCGAGCTGCAGGGTGTAGGTCGGCTGGCGACGGGGGGTGTCAATCGGGATCTGCGCCGGTTCCAGCTGCGGCACCCCCAGGTCGACGGTCACCAGCCCGCCGGACTGCAACTGCGGCCGGATCAGTCCGGCATGGGTCTCGACGACGATGTCGTCCTTGCCGGTCAGACCCTGATCATGGACAAAACGGGCAAAACAACGCGCGCCATTGCCACACTGGCTGACCTCGCTGCCGTCGGAATTGTAGATGCGATACAGGAAATCGGCGCGCGGATCGCGCGGGCGTTCAACGACCAGCACCTGGTCGCAGCCGATGCCAAAATGACGATGGGCGATGAAACGGATCTGTTCCGCCGTCAGCGCGACGGACTGATGGATGCCATCAATGACGACGAAGTCGTTGCCTAAACCATGCATCTTGGTGAAGCGGAGGCGCATGTCGGTGTCGGTGCGGGCTCTTTAGTTATAATGTTTCCGTTGCGTCGCAGTATAACAGCTCTGCCGGCGATGACCAGAGCGGTCCTTCGCTGTATGATCAAGGTCACTTTCAGGACGGACCCTTCGATACGCGCTGCTGTGCAGCGCTACTCAGGGCGAACGGGACGGGGGGAAACCGTCCGGGGTGAGCGGGTGCCCAGCGGACAACACACCTTCGTGGTGAACAGGTGCCCAGCGCGGCAACAAGCCGTTCGTGGTGAGTAGCGGCCCTTCGGTACGCGCT
>JACREF010000008.1 GCA_016218365.1 Gammaproteobacteria bacterium | reverse complement strand
TGAATAATTCCATCCTGGAATTCTCAGAGCACGGAAAGCGGAAAACGTGGTTTTCACTTTCCTTCACTACCATGACCTGCTGTCATGGTAGTGGCGGCACATCCGTGTGCCGCAGGAACCTCTGAATTGATCAGAGGTTCCCTAAATGATAATAACAGCTGGTTATCATGTGCCGGCAAATCAAAGGAGAGATGGATGAGCAGCAGGTCCGCAGGTCTCCAGCGACAGCGACCGGTGTGTTATTCGCTGGTGGTGGCCATGTTGATGTTGTCAGGGCTTACCGGTTGTCAGACCAATCCGGTCAGCGGTCGCCAGGATTTTGTGTTGATGAGTGAGGAGGAAGAGATCGCGCTGGGTTACAAATCCCACCCCGAGATCCTCAGTCAATACGGCGGGGAATACCATGATGCGGCGTTACAGCAGTATGTCCAGCAGGTGGGCGAGCGGGTCGCTGTCCGCAGTCACCGCAGCGAGCTGCATTACCGCTTTACCGTGCTGGATTCTCCCGAGGTCAACGCCTTTGCATTACCGGGTGGCTATGTCTATATCACCCGTGGTCTGATGGCTTATCTGAACAGTGAGGCGGAACTGGCCGGTGTGCTTGGCCATGAGGTGGGGCATGTGACGGCCCGGCACAGTGTGCGCCAGATTAGCGGCCAGCGCGCGGCCGGCATCGGCTATATGATCGGCGCGATCCTGGTGCCGGAGCTGCAGTCGCAGGCCGTCAGCGATCTGTTCACCACCCTCAGTGGCGCGATCTCCAGTGGTTATGGACGTGAACATGAACTTGAGGCGGACCGCCTTGGTGCTGAATATCTGGCGCGCAGCGGCTATGATCCCAGGGCCATGATTGATGTCATCGGTGTCCTCAAGCACCAGGAAGAATTTGAGCGCCAGCTGGCCAAGGAGCAGCAGCGCACGCCACATATCTATCACGGGGTGTTTGCCTCGCACCCGGAGAATGATCAGCGTCTGCAGCAGGTGATTGGTGCCGTGGCGACGGCGAGCGGCCCATCGACCGCCTCGGCCCATGACAACCGTGAACAATATCTGCAGCACATCAAGGGCATGGTATATGGCGACGGCGAAGATAACGGCATTGTACGCGGCCAACACTTTTATCATATTCCATATGACATCGCGCTGGAGGCCCCATCCGGCTGGCGGGTGGAGAATCAGCCGGTTTATCTGTTGATCCGCCCCGGCGATGACCATGGCTTCATCCAGTTCACAGCCGAAGACCTGCACAAGAAGATGACGCCACTGGAATTTGTCCAGCAGCGTCTCGGGATCGACAAGGTTTCAGCCACCAGCCCCTATGCCCCGGCGGGGCTTGAAGGTATCCGCCTTGAGGCGGTGATCAAGACCGCATCCGGTCCACGTACGGCGATGATCGCCATAGCCTATCATCAGAAACGGGCGCTGATATTTACTGCGGTGGCCCGCCGCGAGCCGCCGGAGCAGGCATTCAGCAGCGGCGCTACACGAACATTTGATAGTCTGCACCCGCTGCAGGAACATGAGCGGCGGCTCGGCAAGCCACAGCGTCTGCAGCTGGTAACGCCGACCGCCGATACTTCACTGCCGGTGCTGGCGCGGTCATTGCCACTGGCCAGTCATGCCGAGGAACAGCTGCGGTTGCTGAACGGGATCTATCCGGCAGGCGTGCTGCCGGCAGGTTATCAGATGAAGATCATAGAATGATCATGGCCAGCCGGTAACAGGCTGCTCTGACCATAAATAGCAGTCCAGCGACAACGCGCCATAACACAGTTCATGGAGGATGCGCAGGCCACTATTGTTATCACCCGCGGCGCCCAGTGCGACAAACAGCGGCAGCAGATGCTCCTCGGTCGGATGATTGCGTTGCGCCTGTGGCGCAGCGCGCCGGTAGTCGAGCAATGAGTTGATGTCGTGCCGGGTAATCTGCTCATGCACCCAGTCTGCGAAGGCAACGGCGAATGCGGCAGATGGTGCGTCAGCGCGGCGATCGAGTTCACGCAGGTTATGGGTGATGCCGCCGGAGGCCAGGATCAGCACGCCTTGGTCACGCAAGGCCGTCAGCATGGTGCCGAGCCGGTAATGCTCCCTGGTCGAGCCCTGCTGCATCAATGAAAGCTGCAGCACCGGGATATCGGCTTGTGGATACATCATCCGCAGCGGTGACCATGCGCCGTGATCGAGGCCGCGCACCGCATCAACCGTGCAAGCAGTGCCCTGCTTATTCAGCACATGGCAGATTTCACTGGCCAGCTCCGGATCACCCGGCGCCAGGTAGTGTAGCTGATACAGCGCCTCCGGGAAGCCGTAGAAATCATGAATGGTTACGGGGTGCGCTGCCCCTGTGAGCGCCAGCTGCGGGTCCTGCCAGTGGGCGGAGATGCACAGTATCGCCGTTGGCCGCGGCAGGGTCTGTCCAAGGCGAACAAAGAAGCGGTGGGCAACCGCCTCGGATTCCAATACCAGGCTGGGTGCGCCGTGTGATACAAAGACCACCGGTTGTCTGCGCATTGTCATGATTCGCTCCGGTCTTCATCATAGCAGGCGGGGTGTGCAGTGATCAGCGCCAGTTTGTCTGTGCGGCGGTAACGCTTGATCTGTGCCTCGCGCCGGCAGGCGGCGGCGCGATCAGTGGCCGCCTCGGTGTAGACCAGTGTCACCGGCCGCCGGGCGCGGGTGTAGCGCGCACTGTCGTGGCCCTGATTATGCTCGCGCAGGCGGCGCGGTGGATCGGTCGTAACGCCCGTATACAGGGTGTCATCAGCGCAGCGCAGTATGTAGACAAACCAGTCGCAGCCATGATTCCGGGTCACGACCGGGTCGCACTTATTTGGCGGAATGGCCGCTCAGTTTGATCTCGACCCGGTCTTCATCGTTGATGCCCGCATAATAGTCCCTGAGGATGGCCAGCACTTCAGGACGGGAAAACTCTGGCGCGACATCGCCACCTTCCGACAGGGCCTTGCGCAGCTTGGTGCCGGAGACCATCAGGCGCGCGCCGTCCTGCGTGTGGGGACAGGTGCGCATCGACGCCATGCCGCTGCATTGATAACACCAGAACGTCCAGTCAATCTTCAGCGGCTGGGTCTCCAGCGCATTGGCCGGGATGTCGTCAAAGATATGCTGGGCATCGAAGGGCCCGTAATATTCGCCGACGCCGGCATGGTCGCGGCCGACGATCAGGTGCGAACAGCCATAGTTCTGGCGGAACAGCGCATGCAGCAGCGCCTCGCGCGGGCCGGCATAACGCATGTCGAGTGGATATCCGGAGTGAACCACGGTACCGCTGACAAAATATTTGTCGATCAGTGTGCCGATGGCCTGGGCGCGCACCTCGGCCGGGATATCACCAGGCTTCAGCTTGCCGAGCAGCGAATGGATCAGCACGCCATCACAGGTCTCGATCGCGATCTTGGCCAGATACTCGTGGGAACGATGCATCGGATTGCGGGTCTGGAACGCCGCCACCGTCGACCAGCCCTTGGCCTCGAACAGTGCCCGGGTCTCGGCCGGCGTCATGTAGATGCCGGGAAAGCGCTCGGCAAACCCGCCTTCACTGAGGACCTTGACCGGACCGGCAAGGTTGATCTCGCCTTGGCCCATAACCATCTTGACGCCGGGGTGCGCCTCATCGGTGGTACGGAAGATCATCATGCATTCGTGTTCCTTGTCGATGCTGTACTTCTCAGTAACACGCATCGTGGCCATGATCTCACCGTTTTCATTGTTGACCAGCGCCACCTCGGAACCGGTCTTGATGCCGTCAGCTGTTGCCCGGTCTGTCGACAGCGTGATCGGGATCGGCCAGAACAGGCCGTTGGCCATCTTGTAACCGTCGCACACCCCTTCCCAGTCGGCGTGGCTCATGAAGCCGTCCAGCGGTGTGAAACCCCCAATGCCCAGCATGATCAGGTCGCCGACCTCGCGTGAGCTGATCAGGATCTTGGGCAGCGTGGTGGCGCGTGTTCTTTCCTCAAGCAGTGCGGCACCGGACAGCAACAGGGGTTTTAGATGATCACTGCCGTGTGGTTTGACGAGGCTGGACATATCAATGCTCCGGACGATAGCTTGCTGGGTTAACAGGTGAGGGAATAATACCAGAAATCTGATATTTTTTCAGGTCGGGGCCGCCCTAACGGATTATTACCATTAGGATTTCCTGTTATGCTGGTAGCACTGACAATGCTAAACACCCGCCGCATTGGCGACCGGATCCGGCCATGGGAAACTCTTCGGAAGATCAAGGTGAATCAAACTTCGGGGCGCGCGATCAGGTCATCCCGGGCCTGGCGCTCTATCAATACCGTGCCTGTCCGTACTGCCGGCGGGTCAGCGAGGCCATGCGCCGTCTGGGCCTGAATATCGAATTAAGAGACACGTTGATGGATCGGCAGCGCCGCGAGGAACTGCGATCGCTGGGTGGCCGACCGACGGTGCCTTGCCTGAGGATCGAACATGGTGATGGCTCGGTGGAGTGGATGTATGAATCCCGCGACATCATCCGTTATCTGGAGCAGCGATTTGGCGCCAGCCCCTAGAACGGTGCAGCGTGCGACGACGACATCGTCAGTACTATGGGGGTAGTCACGGCCATACCAGGCGCAATGCCACGCCCAGTAATAGCACTGCAAATACCCGTTTGAGCACCGTGACTGGCAGGCGATGGGTCAAGCGGGCACCCAGCCCGGCCGTGATCATGCTGCCGATCGCGATCCCGGCAAAGGCCGGCCAGTACAGATAACCGCTGCTGAATGCAGGCAGACCGGTCGTGCCGAGACCGGCGAGCAGATAAGCTGCCGCGCCGGCCAGCGCGATCGGCAGACCGCCGGCGGCCGAGGTGGCAATGGCCTGACGTAACGGCTGGTTACACCACACCAGAAACGGCGTCGTCAGACTGCCCCCTCCGATACCGACCAGCGCCGACACCGCCCCAATGCCGGCGCCGATGCCGGCCAGGCCTGTCGCCCCGGGCAACGGCCGGCCGGCCGGTGGTCTGATGTTCAGCATCATCTGCAAGGAGACCAGCACGGCAAAGACGGCGACCACCCAGCGTAACAGCTCACTATCCAGATGGACTGCCAGCGCCGCGCCGCCCGCAGTCCCGGCGATCAAGCCGGGTGATAGCCTGATGACCACCGGCCACAGGATTGCGCCATGGTGGTGGTGGGTGCGCAGTGCAGCCACAGAGGTGACAACGATGGTGGCCAGTGAAGTACCGATGGCCAGATGAGGGATGTGTTGTGCCGGCCAGCCATGGTATTCAAACAGCAGCATCAGCGCCGGGACGATGACCAGCCCCCCGCCGACCCCCAGCAGACCGGCCAGCAGACCGGTGGCCAGGCCGAGGACCAGGCACGGTAGTACGATGTGAATGGCGAGGTCGGGAATCAACGGATCCAGATCGTTTTGACATTCAGAAATTCGAACATGCCATGATGCGACAGTTCGCGCCCGTACCCGGAATCCTTGATACCGCCGAAGGGCAGGCGCGGATCGCTCTTGACCAGGCCATTGACGAAGACCGCGCCGGCTTGAAGCTGCCGCGCCATCTGTTCGCCCAGTGCGAGGTCGCGGGTCCAGATACTGCCGCCGAGACCAAAGCGGGTTTGGTTGGCAAGCTGCAGCGCCGCGGCGCTGTCTGCAACTCGCAGCACACTGGCCACCGGACCAAACAGTTCCTGGTCAGCGGCCACCATGCCAGGAAGCACATAATCAATCAGTGATGGCTGATAGTAATAGCCGGGTGCGTCGAGCCGGTTGCAGCCGGTGACTCGTCGGCCGCCAGCTGACAGTGTTGCACTGACCTGACCATGCAGTTCATCACACAGGTCGGCGCGGGCCAACGGCGCCAGTGTGCTGTTTGGATCCAGAGGATTGCCGGCACGCAGCTGACCGATCGCCACGGCAAAACGTTCGACGAACTGATCAGCGACCGCATCGACGACGATAAAGCGCTTGCCGGCGATACAGCTCTGTCCGGCATTCTGAAAGCGGGTGATCACTGCGGTCTCGATGGCAAGATCCAGATCGGCATCCGCCAGCACAATGAACGGGTCACTGCCGCCGAGCTCCAGTACACATTTTTTCAACGCGGCGCCGGCACAGGCCGCCACGTTGCGCCCGGCCGCCTCGCTGCCGGTCAGTGTCACCGCATGGATACGCGGATCCCTGATGACCGCCGCGACATCGGCCGAGGCAATCATCAGCGTCCGGAATACATGCTCGGGAAAACCGGCCTCGACAAACAACCGCTCCAGTGCCAGTGCACACTGCGGGACGTTCGAGGCGTGTTTGAGTACCGCGGTGTTGCCGGCGATCAATGCCGGTGCGGCAAAACGGAATACCTGCCAGAACGGGAAATTCCACGGCATGATGGCCAGTATCGTGCCCAGTGGCTGATGGGCAACCAGGCTGCGAGTGGCATCGGAAGCGATGGTCTCGTCGGCCAGAAAGGCCGTCGCCTGATCGGCATAGTAGTCGCAGGCCGTGGCACACTTGGTGATCTCGGCGCGGGCCTCAGTCAGCAGCTTGCCCATCTCGAGCGTGATCAGTCGAGCCAGCGCCCCTTCCTGTTGCCGCAGCACCGCAGCGAGCCGACGCAATAACTGCCCGCGTTGTTCGATTTGAAAGTTTGCCCAGTTCGGGGTGACGGCGGCCACCTGGCGCAGCGCCTGTTTGGTCTGGGTAGGATCCCATGCCGGGAAACGGTGCAGGATCTCCGTCGTGGCGGGGTTGCGTGACACGAAATCAGACATCACTGGCTGCTCCGCCACTGTTGCAGGGATAGATAGTATAAGCCAACTCGCAGCGGATATACTGCACAGATAATGGATCATCGCCCCGGGGTGCCGTGCATGGAGATTTATATACAGCCGATGATAGCCAGAACAGTCTGTGTGCTTGGGGCGACCGGGTTTGTTGGACATCATCTGGTGCCTGAGCTGGCGCGGCATGGTTACCAGGTCAGGGTAGTGACTCGGCGCTATGAGCGGGCGCGCGGCTTGTTGACGGTACCCGGCATCGAGGTCATCGAAGGTGATATCAATGATGAAGCCCGGTTGCGGGAATGTTTCGCCGGTTGTTATGCCGTCATCAATCTGGTTGCTGTTTTGCATGAGCGGCGCATGGGGGATTTCCAGCGTCTGCATGTCGACCTGCCGGCCCGGATTGCCCGGATCTGTGAGCAGCAGCAGGTGTCGCGGTTGTTGCATATCAGCGCCTTGCACGCCGGGCGCACCGCTAGCCATTACCTTGACAGCAAGGGGCGGGGCGAAGTGCAGCTGCGGCAGGGCGTACAACATACCCGGCTGACTATATTCAGGCCATCGGTCATCTTTGGCCCGGGCGACCATTTTTTTACCCGCTTTGCTACGTTATTGCGTCTCGCGCCGGGCATCTTTCCGGTGGTGTGTGCCCAGGCCAGGCTGGCGCCGGTGTATGTCGGTGACATCACAACGGCGATGATCGCGGTACTGGATCAGCCAACTGCGCCGGGTGGTACATATGAGTTGTGCGGCCCCCGAAGTTACACGCTGCAGGAACTGGTGGCATTGACGGCCCGCACAACGGGTGTCAGGCGCTATCTGCCGGGTCTAGGGATGGGTTCGTCTCGGCTGGTGGCGGCTATACTTGGTCATCTGCCGGGCCGCTTGTTCACCTATGACAATTATCGTTCGTTGCAGATCGACAATGTCTGCAGTCGACATATTGGCGAGTTGTTTCAGATATCCCCGCACAGTGTTGAAGGCGTCATCGCCGGTTATCTGGACTGAGGCGCAACAGGGGTAGCCTATGCAAATCTACATGGTGGGCGGCGCGGTACGGGACAGGCTGCTGGGTTTGCCGGTCACGGATCGTGACTGGGTCGTTGTCGGCGCCACAGCACAGCAGATGGAACAACAAGGTTTCCGCCGGGTGGGACGTGATTTCCCGGTGTTTCTGCATCCGCAGACCCACGAGGAATATGCGCTGGCACGCACCGAACGCAAGACCGCGCCGGGTTATCGTGGTTTTGACATCGATTCCACGCCTGAGGTGACGCTGGAACAGGATCTGTTGCGTCGTGATCTGACCATCAACGCGATGGCAGAGGACGAACATGGCAATGTTATCGATCTGTTTGGCGGTCGCCGCGATCTGGAGGCCAGGGTCCTGCGTCATGTGTCGGCGGCCTTTGTCGAGGACCCGGTACGCATCCTCAGGGTGGCCCGGTTTGCGGCGCGCTTCGCGCCACTGGGGTTTGTCGTCGCCGAGGAGACCATCGCCTTGATGCGCCAGATGGTCAAGGGTGGTGAGTGTGATGCGCTGGTTGCTGAGCGGGTATGGGCCGAGATGGAGCGGGCCCTGACAGAACGGAACCCCGGGGAATTTTTTAACGTGTTACGCGCAAGCGCTGCACTGGCGGTGATCCTGCCGGAGCTGGATCGCCTGTTTGGTGTCCCGCAGCCGGCCCGACATCACCCTGAGATTGATACCGGGAGGCATGTGATGATGGCGCTGGAGCAGGCGGTGCTACTGAGCACGCGCGCTACGGTCAGGTTCGCCGCGGTGATGCATGACCTGGGCAAGGGCACAACTCCGCGACAGGACTGGCCGCAGCACATCGCCCATGAAGCGCGGGGCGTCAAACTGGTGGAACAGCTGTGTGAGCGCCTGCACGTGCCGAATGAGTTTCGCGAGCTGGCGGTGCTGGTGACGCGGTTTCACAGCCACTGCCACCGTGCGCTGGAGCTGCGACCGGAGACGATGCTGGATACATTGATGGCGCTGGATGCATTGCGTCGGCCCGAGCGGTTTGAGGAGTTTTTGCTGGCGTGTCAGGCCGATGCCCATGGGCGTACCGGTCAGGAGCGCTCGGACTATCGCCAGGCGGAGACCTTTCGACAGGCGTTGCAGACCATACAGCGGGTGGACGCCGGGCCGCTGCTGGCCCGTGGCTTGTCGGGCAAGGCGCTGGGGGATGGCCTGCGGCAGGCGCGCCTGCAGGCGCTGCGTCGCAACGCCAGCAAGGACTGAGCGGCGTCTTGAATCTGCAGATAACTGGTTATTCCATATCGGAAATGTCGAACTTTGATGTCAGAGTAAGCAAGGAAAAATAGCGGAAATGTCTCTCAACTTTGCCGGCTTAGAAGCGATATAATAGCCAGCTAATTACGCGGTTATTTTTTACAGTAAGGATCACATGTCAGCAGACGCAGCACGAGACTGGCTCATCATCGAAGGGGTCAGGGAAGATAACCAGAAGGTGTTCAGGCCCAGCAACTGGGCCGAGCGCGTGTCAGCGGTGCTGGCCAGCTTCGGGCCGGACCACAAGCTGGTCTATTCCGAATATGCACAACCCTGCATCATCGGCGAGACCGTGTGCCTGATCGTTGCCAAGGGGCTGGAGAATCGCGACCCGGCGGCATATAACTTCATCATGAATTTTGCCCGCGCTAATCGCCTGCGTATCCAGCATGACCATAATGTCGAAGATTACCTGGAAAGCCACCGCTCGGAATCAGGCGGCTGATCGTTGCCGCTGATTGCCGTATCGCTCCGGCTCATTGCTGTTCCAACCCCCAGCGCGCCACCAGCTGATGTTCGATGCCTAGATGGTCGAGCACCCGGGCCACGACGAAATCCACCAGATCTTCCACTGAACGCGGCCGGTGATAGAAGCCGGGACTGGCCGGCATGATGATGCTGCCGAGACGGGCCAGTGTCAGCGCATGTTCGAGGTGGATGGCCGACAACGGCATCTCGCGGTAGACCAGGATCAGTTTGCGGTGTTCCTTCAGCATGACGTCAGCGGCCCGTTCCAGCAGGTCGCGGCTGGCCCCGGTGGCAACCGCGGCCAGCGTCGCGCTGGTACACGGGCAGATGACCATGGCCTCGGGGGCACCCGAACCGCTGGCGACCGGCGCCGTCCACTGATCGCGGCCGAAGACCTTCAACTGTCCTGGCCTGCAGCGGTAGTGTGCAGTCAGGAAACGCCCCATTTCCTGGGGCGGGCCGGGCAGTTTCAGTTCTGTTTCCATCGCAATGACCACCTGCGCCGGCGCCGACACCATCAGGTAGACCTCGCGCCCGCTGTCCAGCAGGCATTCCAGCAGGCGCAGCCCGTATTGCGCACCGGAGGCGCCGGTCATCGCGACGGCAATGGCCGGGTTACGCATACAGTTGTTCCAGGCGCTTCAGCAGTTTGGCGTGGATGCCACCGAAGGCCCCATTACTCATCACCAGCACATGATCGCCGGCGCGGGCGATCTTTACGACCTGATCGATGATTGCATCAATGGTAGTGTGGACCGTGGCCGAGGGCAGGTGGGATGCCACCTCGTCCAAGGGCCAATCGATCTCCGCGGGCTGCAGCATCATCACATCGTCGGCGGCGCGTAATGAATCAGCCAGGCTGTCACGATGGACGCCCAGTTTCATGGTATTGGAGCGCGGCTCGAGTACGGCGATGATGCGCCCATTGCCCACTTGTTGGCGCAGCCCCTGCAGCGTGGTCTCGATGGCGGTGGGGTGATGGGCAAAATCATCATAGACCCGGATCCGGTTTACCGTGCCGTATAACTCCATGCGGCGTTTGACACCGGCAAACTGATTCAAGGCCGCGACCCCCTGTGCAGCGGGTACGCCGGCATGGCGGGCCGCAGCGATGGCCGCCAGCGCATTGGCGACATTATGCTGGCCGATCATCTGCCAGCGCACGGTGCCGACCTCGCGATCCTCGCACCACACGGTGAACCGGTCACCACTGGCCGAGACCTCGCGGGCCTGCCAGTCGGCATTCGACGGCTGTTCGCTGTCAAAGGTCTGTTGCGGCGTCCAGCAGCCGCGGTGGATCACCGTGGCGAGGTGGGCATCACGATCGTTGCGCACGATCAGGCCGGTGCCGGGAATGGTGCGCACCAGGTGGTGAAATTGAGTAATGATGGCCTCGACGTTTGGGAAGATGTCGGCATGGTCGTACTCAAGATTGTTCAGGATCACCGTGCGGGGGCGGTAATGGACAAACTTGGAGCGTTTGTCGAAGAAGGCAGTGTCATATTCATCGGCCTCAACGACGAAAAACGGCGTCTGGCCGAGCCGTGCCGAGACCGGGAAGTTGTGGGTCACGCCGCCGATCAGAAATCCGGGCGCGAGTCCGGCATGATCCAGTATCCACGCCAGCATGCTGGCGGTGGTGGTCTTGCCGTGGGTGCCGGCAACGCCCAGTGTCCAGCGTCCCTGCAGGATATAACGTGCCAGAAACTCCGGGCCAGACATATAGGGCAGGCTGTTATCCAGTACATATTCGATGGCCGGATTGCCACGCGACAGGGCATTGCCGATGACAACCAGATCCGGCGCCGGGTGCAGATGTGCGCCATGATAACCCTCGGACACGGTGATGCCGGCCTGCTGCAGCTGGGTGCTCATCGGTGGATAGACATTGCTGTCCGATCCACTGACGGTATAACCCAGTTCGCGGGCCAGCTGTGCAATACCGCCCATGAAGGTGCCGCAGATCCCTAGGATATGTACATGCATGGAGAACCTGTTCAGTTGAGGTTGGCAAACAACATTCGGTTGATGTTAAACGATATCAGTGTATACAGCACTGACAGCGACATGGCTATCGGCAGCAACGTCGCCAGGGCATAACGCAGGATATGCCCGACAACGACCGCCTGCCACAACAAGGCGGTCCACAGCAGCACCGAGGAGAGCAGCAGTCCCGGCAGCTTGCCCTGTGTCGCGAGCTGGGCCCACAGCAGCAACGGAATCGAGCACAGGTCGATCAGCGCGCTGCAGCCACTGATCGCCGTCAGGCTGCGGGAAAAGCGGGATGAGAGGTTATTGATCCACAGCAGCAGATACAGAAAGACGGCCAGCAGTGTCAGGTTGAGTGCGGATATTACCAGTGCCTGGAACAGGCTCACCAGATCAGTAACAGCGGCCATCATGCCGGCAGACAGGTAGCCAAGCAGGGTCAGCGCGAGCAGAAAGCGGGAGTCAGGCAGATGCTGGGGGCCGCAATGCAACCTGCAGATATCAATAAAACGGACCAGCACAGGGTACATGGCGGCCAGCCATTAGTGGGATTGGAAAGATGATAGCCGACTGGCCGGCTGAATAGAACGATAACTGTAGGCGGGACTTATCAGCTGGCGTCTGAAACAGCAGAGCGGGAGATTACCAGCAGGTGGCGTAAGACAACGAAACCTTGGCAACATGTATGCCCAGATCGCGATTGGCATCGAGCTGGATCTTCATGCGGGTATGGTCATCAATGGCCAGCTTCATTACCGACAGGTCCGACATCATGTCACGCAGATTTTGTGGAGCCTTCTTCGATTCCAGGCTGTGGCAGGGCTGGCTGTAGTGGAAAATCGAGGCCTCTTCAGACAGGTCTTGCGTGGCAAGGTTTCTGAGCGAGACTTCTGGCGGGTTGTTATTCATCGTGAAGGAGGTGGCGAAGCAGGCGTGGACATTTTTCCAGGCATCGACACACAGGCCTGTCGGCGCCCTGCCCATACGATTGCCCGGGGTGTACTCGGTGACGGTCTGGGCGCGCAGGGTGCTGCACAGGCCCAATCCGATACACAGGGCCACGGCCAGACGCTGACATAATTCGCATAATAGCTTTCGCATTACTATCATCCGCTTACGTAATTAAATTGGTTCTACTTTATGTTGCCAGCCCGGTTATCGGGACACCCCGCCGGGGGCACTACCCTGCATATACCTCTTTCAATCTTGTACATTTTTATATCAAGAACAGGGTATTGAAGTCAAACAGAATGGGCGTCATTAACCTGTTCTTAAGGGAGGGAATTGCGGGCGGCTGGCAAAACAATAGGTTTGCCAGCATACCCCGGTTAGCGTGGCGCCTGTCCAGGGTATATGATCTACATCAGGCCATGGCCTAGGTAACAGGGGTCAATTTTTTACCCACTAAGTCGATAACTGGCAGACGGCGATCTGTCGTTATCAGCAGGAGGTAAACCCGATTATGAATCCCCTTAAGGCATTGCAGGACCAGGGGCAAAGCATCTGGCTGGATTATATCCAGCGCTCAATGCTCGCCTCTGGCGAGCTTAACCGATTGATAGTGGATGACGGCCTGCGTGGCGTCACATCGAATCCGGCGATATTTGAGAAGGCCATCGCCAGCAGCCAGGATTATGACCAGGCTATCGAGACGCTTGTGGCCAAAAACCCGGGCTTCACCAGCCAGGACCTGTTTTATGCGCTGGCCATCGAGGATATCCAGGGTGCGGCCGACGTGTTCCGGCCGGTGTACGAGACCAGCCGTAGCCGCGACGGTTACGTCAGTCTGGAGGTGTCGCCGGATCTGGCCTATGACACCGCCGGCACGGTGAATGAGGCACGCTCGTTGTGGGCGCGCGTCAACCGGGCGAACCTGATGATCAAGGTGCCGGCGACCCAGCCGGGTATCGCAGCCATCGAGACGCTGATTGCCGAGGGCATCAACGTCAATGCCACGTTGCTGTTTTCGGTGGAACGTTACCAGCAGGTGGCCGAGGCCTTTTTGCGCGGTCTGGAGCAGCGGCGCGCCCACGGCAAACCGGTGGCCAATATTGCCTCGGTGGCCAGCTTCTTCGTCAGTCGCGTCGACAGCAACATCGACAAGCAGCTGTCGGGATTTATCGACAAGGGCAAGGGTGACATCGCCTTTGCCCGTGAGATGCTGGGTAAGGTGGCGATTGCCAATGCCAAGCTGGCCTTTGCAGCCTATCGCGAATTGTTTGGGTCGGCCCGGTTTGCCAAGCTGGCCAAGGCGGGTGCCCAGTCGCAACGGGTGTTGTGGGCCAGTACCGGGACCAAGAACGATAAATACAGCGATGTATTATATGTTGAGACGCTGATCGGGACGGATACCGTCAACACCTTGCCCCCGGCAACGCTGAAGGCCTTCCGTGATCACGGCAAGGTGGCCGCGACGCTGGAACATGGGACCGGGGCGGCCAGCAGGCAGGTCGACAAGCTGAAGAATGTCGGCATAGACCTGCACGCGGTGTCTGAGCAGCTTGAGCAGGAGGGGGTCAAGATCTTCATTGATGCCTTCCACAATCTGCTCGGTGTCATCGATGGCAAGGTTGAGACCTTTCGACGCAAGCGCAAGGCCTGACCAGGGTCTTTCTAGGGTGTGAGAAGCGGCTGGAATCCAGCCGCTTTTTTCTTCCATTCTCTGCAGCCGTTTAATACGCTGACACCCTGGATCAACCGGGGGTGATGCCATGGATGCGATGTGGGGCCATATTGCATGTGAGATCAATGACAGCGCTGGTCGACAGTTTTCAATCTCCCGGGTAAAGCCCTTGAGCGGTGGTTGCATCAACCAGGCCTGGTTGGTCAGTGGTGAGCGCCAGCAATACTTTGTAAAGACCCATGCCAGTGACGGACCAGGGATGTTCGAGGCCGAATATGCCGGCCTGAAGCAGCTGGCAGATGCCCGCGTTATACGCGTTCCGCGTCCGATCTGTGTTGGACACTGCTGCGATCAGGCATTTCTGGTGCTGGAATACATTGAATCAGCACCTCCACAACCACACAGTCACCGGCTGCTCGGTAGTCAACTGGCCGCATTGCACCAAATACATGCCCAGCAGTTTGGGTGGCGGCGCGACAACACCATTGGTACTACGCGGCAGATTAATCATTTTGAAGATGACTGGGCCGAGTTCTGGCGCCGCCATCGCCTGGAGTTCCAGCTGGAACTGGCGTATGCCAACGGCCATTGCAAAGAGCTGCAGGGCCACGGTGATTTGTTGCTGGAGCGGCTACCACTGATATTTGCCGGGCAGCGCTGCCTGCCCTCGCTGGTACATGGCGATCTGTGGTCCGGTAATTTGATGTTTGATGCCGCAGGACAGCCGGTGCTCTACGATCCGGCGGTGTATTTTGCAGACAGCGAGACCGATATCGCGATGACCGAGTTGTTCGGCGGCTTTACCGCCGATTTCTATCGCAGTTATCGTGCACTGCTACCCGAGCAGCCGGGGGATGCACAGCGCAGGGAGCTGTACAGGCTCTATCATGTGCTTAACCACCTCAATCTGTTTGGCGGCGGGTACTTGCAGCAGGCCCGGCAGCTGATGGACCGGTTGTGTGCGGAACTGGCGGGTTAATCAGCGGAACTCAAGTCGCAGCATCTTGCCGCCGGTCTTGTCGGCCAGGGTCTGATACTCCCACAACGTGGTCGGGTTGGAATGGCCCAGTGGCAAGGTAAAGACCGGTGCCTTGATATCGAGATAAAAGATCCGGTCATCTGAGGGCTCATCACCGATCAGCAGGTAGGCACCGGGCGCGCGGATGTTGCGCGCGGCCTGTTTGAAGGCGTCGCCGATGGTTTCATTGCTACCGATGAAGGGCGCGCCCTCCATCAGTTTGTCAAACATCTCACCCATCGAGCCGGTATAGGTTTCGGCCTCGCCACCGGAGAACCAGGTGATGGCATCCAGATGTTTGCCCGAACGCATCACGATCACCCGCAGCACCGGGATCAGAAACGTCGTTACCCCGTGCATCGATCCGGTGGCATCGACGACCAGGTGCAGGTCGTTGCCAGGCAGATCTTTTAATCCCTTGACGAAGATTTCGAAATCCTTGCGCCCCTGGCCATGGTGCAGTCCTGCGGTAGCCAGGATCTGGTCCACCTGCCCGGCAACATTTCTGCTGGCGGCATGATCCAGTTGCTGTACCAGGCGCTGGCGGGAATCCTGCGACCGCTGTAATTCGGCCTGCAACTTCGTGACCTGCTGTTCCAGTTCCGGCAGCTGCTGTTCTTCACCAAGCCGGGTGGTGATCAGGATGGTGACAAACAGGAAGATAAAGAAGCTCAGCATCAACAGCGCCATGTCGGAAAATATTTCCTGGATGCTGTGCGAGGGATCGCGGCGGCGCCGTCTCATGACTTGGGCTTCACCAGGCCCAGGGCCATGACGAGGCGTCGCCACCACGGCTGCGTGGCGCGGCGCAGCAGCCGGGCCTCATTGCGCAGTGATTCGCTCTGTTGCTGTTGCAGCAGGATATTTTTCAGCAGCACCTCATTTTCCTGTCGCGACTGGGTCTTCAGTTCGGTGATCTCTTCACGGAACATCTGCATGGCCTCGCGGGTGTCATGGAATGCGACCTGCAGCCGGGTCAAGCTTTTCCCCAGGGATTCGATCTCGGATTCCAGTATCCGTATGTCGCGATCCATCGATGGTTGCAGATCGGCAGAGCAGTGGATCAGGCAGGTGCGCATCAGCTTGTCAAACAGGCCATCGACACCGTTGTCAGTGATCTGGGCATAGACACGCAACAGGATGCCGCCGAGGACTGCGCCGAACAGTGTGGTATAGAAGGCCGTGCCCATGCCGGACATCGCCTTGCGTAATCCCGTCAGCAATTGATCCTGATCGCCACCGATGGCATCCAGCGAGGTGCCGAGCCCGGACAGCGTGATGGTCATTCCCATCACGGTCCCGATCAGCCCCAGGGTGATCAGCAGATTGCCGATCACTTCTATCGAATGACTGATGCGGTGATAGGGCGCCAGCTCAACATTGAGCAAGGCCTCGACGTCGGCGCGGCCATTGTTGTCCACCGTGTCCTTCAGGGCAGCGAAGAAGCGGTAGGCCAGGCGCTTGGAGGCGCTGGTCTCCAGCCG
Organism: Gammaproteobacteria bacterium; assembly: GCA_016218365.1. Taxonomy (GTDB): domain Bacteria; phylum Pseudomonadota; class Gammaproteobacteria; order SZUA-140; family SZUA-140; genus JACREF01. The sequence continues at coordinate 180,372 of JACREF010000008.1, read as the reverse complement.
GGCCAGGCCGTTGCCACGGATGGCATCCTCGATCCGTAGCGCCGCGATGGCCTCAAGGGTGATCAGCAGCGTCAACACAAAGCTGGCGACGAAGCCGAAGCAGAACAGGATGATGATCAGGATCGAGATGTGGCTGGTATCGCTGGCGATCAGCTCATGGATCGGGAAGTCCTGGTACAGTGTCAGATAGACCACCAGCATCGAGGTGGTCCAGATGACCCATAAAAACAGCGTGCGCAGGGATTTCTGGGACATCGTGACGACCTTAGGCTGGGTTCGGGTAAAGATAGCATTACTGTTGGTGTCGGGGTATGACCAAGGCGCAGCAGGGCGGCAGTCGGCTATAATACCGGCGGGACAGGGCAGCGACGGTACAGGCGGGGGGGATGGCGGGACAGCGCGCAGCGGGCAATCAGGCACTGGAGCAGCAGATCGTTGCCGGGCTGGCCGAGCTCAATATCGACACCGAGCCACAGCGGCTGCTGGCCTTTGTCCTGATGCTGGACAAATGGAATCACAGCTATAACCTGACCGCGGTACGTGAACCGGCACAGATGGTGGTCCAGCATCTGTTCGACAGCCTGGTGATGTTACCTTTTATCATCGGACCCCGGATCATCGATGTCGGCACCGGTGCCGGCCTGCCGGGCATCCCGCTGGCCTTGGTGTCTGCGGGGCAACACTTTGTCCTGCTGGACAGTAATCGCAAGAAGACCCGGTTTGTCTTGCAGGCGGTGGCCGAACTCGGCCTGGCCAACGTCGAGGTCGTGACGTCACGGGCCGAGGATTACCGGCCGGTAGAGGGTTTTGATACAGTCATCTGCCGTGCCTATGCTACGATTGGCCAGATTCTGGCCTCGGCAGGGCATCTGTGCCGGCCAGGCGGTCAGGTGCTGGCGATGAAGGGGCAGCATCCGGCGGCTGAGCTGGCGGCCATAGTCCCGCCTTTTACAATCAAAAACATACAAGCCATCAGCGTTCCCCAGCTGCGGGCAGCCCGCCATGTGGTCAGCATCGACCGGATGGCGGCACACGAACCGGGATAGATGATGGGCAGGATATTCGCAATCACCAATCAGAAGGGCGGCGTCGGCAAGACGACGACCAGTGTCAATCTGGCGGCCTCGCTGGTGGCGACCAAGCGGCGGGTATTGCTGGTGGATCTTGATCCGCAGGGTAATGCGACCATGGGCAGTGGTATCGACAAGCGCAGGCTGCAGCAGACGGGTTGCGAGGTGCTGCTGGCCGAAGCGGAGTTCTCGCAGACCGTCATCTCGTGTGAACAGGCCGGCTATGATCTGTTACCGGCCAATGGCGACATGACGGCGGCCGAGGTGGCATTGATGCAGCTGCCGCAGAGCGAGCAGCGGCTGGCACAGGTGCTGGCGGCGGTCAGCGGACGATATGACTATATCCTGATCGATTGCCCGCCGGCACTGAACATGTTGACGGTCAATGCCTTGGTGGCTGCGCAGGGCGTCATCATCCCGATGCAGTGTGAATACTACGCGCTGGAGGGACTGACGGCCCTGATGGATACCATTGAGCAGATCCGTTCCTCGCTGAACGCCCGGTTGCGCATCGAGGGCCTGTTGCGGACGATGTTCGATCCGCGCAACAACCTTGCCAACGAGGTATCGGCCCAGCTGATCGAGCATTTCGGCGACCGCGTCTACCGCACCGTGGTGCCGCGCAATGTCAGGTTGGCCGAGGCGCCCAGTCATGGCTTGCCGGTGTTGCTGTATGATCGCAAATCCCAGGGCGCGCTGGCCTATCTGGCGCTGGCCGGCGAGATCCTGCGCCGTGAATCATCAGAACAACCGGCGGCGGTGACGGCCTGAAGGCAGGGGTAGTTTGCGGCGCAGGGGCGGAAGCGACGGCGGTTTGGCAATGACGGGACAGGGGTGACCTACGGCATGGTGATGAAGAAGAAGGGGTTGGGACGCGGGCTGGACGCCCTGCTGGGCGGCGGCATCGCCAGCGGTGGCCGGCTGGTGGATTCGCCTGTGCCGGGCACAGTGGGCGGAGACAGCGAACTGCGGCACCTGCCGGTCACCGCGCTGCGTCGCGGTCAGTATCAGCCGCGCAGCGATATGCGTGAGGAGGCGCTGCTGGAGCTGGCCGATTCGATACGTGCCCAGGGCGTGGTGCAGCCGATTGTGGTGCGGCCGATCGCCGGTGAAAACTACGAGATCATTGCCGGCGAGCGCCGCTGGCGCGCCGCCCAGATGGCGGGTCTGCAGCAGGTCCCGGCTGTTATCAGGCACGTCAAGGACCAGGATGCGATGGCGATGGCGCTGATCGAGAACATCCAGCGCGAAAATCTGAACCCGATGGAAGAGGCCGGGGCGATCCGCCGGCTGATCGACGAGTTTGAGCTGACCCACCAGATGGCGGCCGAGGCGGTGGGCCGGTCGCGGGCTGCCGTGTCAAACCTGTTGCGCCTGTTTGAACTCAATGTCGAGGTCAAGGAGCTGCTGGAGCGGCGCGAGCTGGAGATGGGCCATGCCCGCGCACTGCTGGGCCTGGGCGCCGAGGCGCAGACCCGGGCGGCCCGCGAGGTGGTGGCCAAGGGCCTGTCGGTGCGTGAGACCGAACAGCTGGTGCGACGCCTGCGCGACGGCGCCCCTGCGACCCGGCCCGCCGTGACCGCGCAGCCGCAGCAAGATCCCGACATCCTCCGCTTGCAGGATGAATTGAGTCAGCGCCTTGGCGCGACAGTAAGCCTGCAGCACAGCGCCAAAGGCAAGGGCAAGCTGGTGATCAGTTATCACAATCTGGACGAACTGGAAGGCATCCTCGCCCATATCAGCTGATCTCTTGCAGGGCCTAAGGGCGCGCGTTATACTCCGCGCTCATTTTCCGGGATTGATGCCATGAACAAACCCGTACCGCCGGGGCTATTGCTCGTGGGGGTCGGAACGATGCTGACATCGATGGTGGTCGCCGGCTTTGTGCTGGGCTATTTCACCGATGTTTGGCTGGATAGCTCGCCGATCTTCATGCTAGTATTCGGCGGCCTCGGATTGGTTGGGGGGATCCTGAAGGTGTACAGATTGCTGGCCCGGACGGCGTGGTGAAGAGCGCAACGGCCGGGACTGTGCAGGCCAGGGCACGTAAGGTGCTGGGTCTGCAGCTGGCAATCGGGGCGGTCGTGGCCGCCGGTTTTTATCTGTTGCAAACGCCAGCACATGCCGTTGCCGCAGCCTACGGGTCAGCAATCAGTTTGCTGTCCGCGTTATGGCTCAGCCGGGGTGTGGCCTGGGCAAGCGAGCAGGCCCGTGGAACCGGAGAGGCCATACTCTACGTCAGCGCGGCATTGCGCTTTTTGATGGTGTTGGCCCTGTTCGCACTGGGCCTGATGGCCTTGAGGTTGCAGGCCGTTGCAATGGTAGCGGGTTTTGTTTTGGTACAGATGGCATTTGTCCTGGCGGCGGGCGGGCGCGACCAGGTGGAACCGGAGAACAAGAATTGAGCGCGGAACAATCATCGGGTGGCGGTACCGTCGAGTATATCCAGCACCATCTGACCAATCTGTGTGCCGGGGAATGCGATCCGGTTACTCACGCCGCCAACGGCTTCTTTGCCTGGCACCTTGATACCATCTTTGTCAGCCTGCTGCTGGCGCTGACCATCGTCTTTGTCGGCTGGCGTGTCGGCCGCAACCTGAACCCCAATACCCCGGGCCGTTTCCAGAACCTGATTGAGGGCATCGTCGAGTTCGTCAGCGGCCAGGTCCGGGACACCTTCCCCGGCCACAACCCGCTGATCGCGCCGCTGGCGCTGACGATATTCCTGTGGGTATGGTTGATGAACTTCATGGATATGATCCCGGTCGATCTGTTGCCGCTGATCGCCGGCTGGTTCGGCATCCACTATTTCAAGGCGGTACCGACCACCGATCTGAACACCACGCTGGCGATGTCGCTGACGGTGTTCCTGCTGATCATCTTCTACAGCATCAAGGTCAAGGGTCCGGTCGGCTATCTGAAGATGTTCCTGTTTCACCCGTTTGGCAAATTTCTGGTGCCGGTCAACATCGTCATGACGCTGATCGAAGAGCTGGCCAAGCCGTTGTCACTGGCCTTGCGACTGTTCGGTAACCTGTTTGCCGGGGAGCTGGTGTTCCTGCTGATCGCACTGATCGGCGGCACGGCCGCCATCGGCGTCGCGATGGCGTTGATGCTGCCGTTGCAGGCGGTACTGGATCTGGGCTGGCTGATCTTCCACCTGCTGGTGATCACGCTGCAGGCCTTTATTTTCATGGTATTGACGATCGTCTATCTGGGCATGGCCCATACCGACGATCACTGATCTGAATGCTGTTGGTTTTGTTTTAACATTGAACTGTAAGGGAGAGAAGAGATGACACCCGATATGATCGCACAAATTTACGCCTACACCGCAGTTGGCGTTGGCGTAATCCTGGCAGCTGCCGGCCTCGGCTCGGCAATCGGCTGGGGCCTGATCTGCGCCAAGACGCTGGAAGGTATTGCGCGTCAACCAGAAATGCGCCCGGCGCTGATGACGAACATGTTCATCTTCGCGGGCTTGATGGAATCTTTCCCGTTCATCATCCTGGCATTTGCCATGTGGTTCCTGTTCGCCAATCCGTTTGTTGGCGCACTGCAGAGCGCATTGGGCGCCGCCTAAGTCCTGGCGTCAGCGGCCCAGTAACCTTAGAGGAACGCGCAGATGAATATAACCGTAACACTGTTTGCCCAGATGGCAGCGTTTATCATGCTGATCATCTTCGTGAACAAGCTGCTGTGGGGCCCGATGAACGCCATGCTGGCCGAGCGTCAGAAGCGTATCAGCGACGGACTGGCGGCGGCTGAAAAGGGCAAGCATGAGCTGGAGTTGTCCGAGAAGCGTGCCAAGGAGGCGCTGGTCGAGGCCAAGAACAGGGCGAGCGAGATCATTGCCCAGGCCGAGAAGCGTGCCAGCGAGATCATCGACGGCGCCAAGACCGAGGCCCGTGCCGAGGGCGGACGGCTGGTCGCTGCCGCCAAGGCCGAGATCGACCAGGAGGTCAATCGCGCCAAGGAACAGCTGCGCAAGCAGGTGGCGGGGATTGCCGCAGCCGGTGCCGGCAAGATCCTCGGTCGCGAGATCGACGCCAACAAGCATGATGATTTGCTGAAAGACCTGGTTGCCCAGATTTAACTTTTGAGAGTGAGCGGTAATGGCTGAGAAGCTGACAATCGCACGTCCCTATGCCGAAGCAGTGTTCTCGCTGGCGTCCAGTCACAAGCGGCTCAATGAATGGTCGAAGACCCTGCATGCCGCAGCGGCGGTCGCGGGCAGTGATGCGCTGCGGACCATCGTGGGTAACCCCAAGGTGCCACGTGCCAAGTTGGCTGAGCTGATCAATGAGGTGTGTGGCAAGGACATGGACAAATTTGGCCAGAACCTGGTTCGCCTGCTGGCAGAGAATGGTCGTCTGGCGGTGTTGCCCGAGATTGCAGAGCTGTATGAGGCCTACAAGGCCGAGGCCGAGAAGACCGTGCAGGCAGAGATGATCGCGGCGTTTCCGGTCAGTGACGAGCAGAAGACGCGGGTGGCGGCGGCGCTGAAGACGCGGCTGGGTCGCGAGGTAACACTGGAATGCCGTACCGATACCACGCTGGTGGGTGGTGCGGTCATCCGGGCCGGCGATCTGGTGATCGACGGCTCGGTGTCAGGCAAGCTGGACAAGTTGGTGAACGTGCTGTCTCACTAAAATTTTAAAGAATTCTTGGATTGAGAGGATACGCAAATGCAGTTGAATGCAGCTGAAATCAGCGAACTGATCAGAAAGCGAATTGAAAGCTTCGAGGTTGTCAGCGAAGCCCGGACCGAAGGTACCGTGGTCAGTGTGACCGACGGTATCATTCGTATTCACGGCCTGGCCGATGCCATGGCCGGTGAAATGCTCGAGTTCGACGGCAATACCTTCGGCATGGCGCTGAACCTGGAGCGTGACTCGGTGGGTGCCGTGGTGCTGGGTGCCTACGAGCACATCACCGAAGGTTCGACGGTCAAGTGCACCGGCCGCATCCTTGAGGTGCCGGTGGGCCCGCAATTGCTCGGCCGCGTCGTCGATTCACTGGGCAACCCGATCGATGGCAAGGGCCCGATCAACACCACCAAGACCTCGCCGATCGAAAAGGTCGCGCCGGGCGTAATCTCGCGTAAATCGGTCGACCAGCCGGTGCAGACCGGCCTGAAGGCCATCGATGCGATGGTGCCAGTGGGTCGTGGTCAGCGCGAGTTGATCATCGGCGACCGTCAGACCGGCAAGACCGCGGTGGCGATCGATGCCATCATCAACCAGAAGGGCACCGGCGTTAAGTGTATCTATGTGGCCGTCGGCCAGAAGGCCTCTTCGGTTGCCAATGTGGTGCGCAAGCTCGAAGAGCATGGCGCGATGGCGCATACCATCGTGGTTGCCGCCTCAGCCTCTGACCCGGCATCGATGCAGTTCATCGCGCCGTACTCCGGGTGTTCGATGGGCGAATATTTCCGTGACCGCGGTGAAGATGCACTGATCGTTTATGATGACCTGACCAAGCAGGCCTGGGCCTATCGCCAGGTGTCACTGCTGCTGCGCCGTCCGCCGGGCCGTGAGGCCTATCCGGGTGACGTGTTCTATCTGCATTCGCGTCTGCTGGAGCGCGCCGCGCGCGTCAATGCCGAATACGTCGAGAAGGCCACCAATGGCGAGGTCAAGGGCAAGACCGGTTCACTGACCGCACTGCCGATCATCGAGACCCAGGCCGGTGACGTCTCAGCGTTTGTTCCGACCAACGTGATCTCGATCACCGATGGCCAGATCTTCCTTGAGACCGACCTGTTCAACGCCGGTATCCGTCCAGCGATCAACGCCGGTCTGTCGGTATCGCGCGTCGGTGGCGCGGCCCAGACCAAGATCGTCAAGAAGCTTGGCGGTGGTGTGCGTCTTGACCTGGCGCAGTATCGTGAGCTGGCGGCATTCTCGCAGTTTGCGTCGGATCTTGATGAAGCGACCCGCAGGCAGCTGGAGCGTGGTCAGCGCGTCACCGAGCTGATGAAGCAGAAGCAATATGCCCCGCTCAGCGTCGCTGAACAGTCGGTATCGCTGTTTGCCGCCAACCAGGGTTTCCTCGATGATGTCGAACTGAAGAAGGTCGGCGATTTCGAGGCCGCGCTGCACGGCTACATGAAGAGCAAACATGCCGAGCTGATCGACAGGATCAACAAGACCGGCGATTACAATGACGAGATCCAGGGCGCATTGAAGTCTGCGATCACGGCATTCAAGGCCAGCAGCGTCTGGTAACAGCACGGGGACCGGGCGATGGCCGTAGGTAAAGAGATCCGCGTCAAGATCAAGAGCGTGCAGAACACGCAGAAGATCACGCGCGCAATGGAAATGGTCGCGGCGAGCAAGATGCGCAAGGCCCAGGAGCGCATGGCGGCCTCGCGTCCCTATGCCCAGAAGATGCGCAATGTGATCGGCCATCTGGCCAACGCCCACCCGGAATACAAGCACCCGTATCTGGTGGAGCGTCCGGTCAAGCGGGTCGGTTATATCATCATCTCCTCCGATCGCGGGCTGTGTGGTGGCCTGAACAGCAATCTGTTCAGACGGCTGGTGGCCGAGATGCGGCAAAACCGCAATGACGGCATCCAGATATCGCTGTGCACCATCGGCAACAAGGCGGCCGGCTTCTTCGCCCGCATGGGTGGCGAGGTGCTCGGTCAGGCCCATCACCTCGGCGACGCGCCGAAGCTGGAGGATCTGATCGGCGTCGTTAAGGTCATGCTCGATGCCTATGACGAAGGCAAGATCGATCGTCTGTATCTGGTGTATAACGAATTCGTCAACACCATGACCCAGAAGCCGACGATCCAGCAGATGCTGCCGATCCAGGCCTCGGACGACCAGCAATTGAAGCATCACTGGGATTATCTATACGAGCCTGAGGCCAAGGACGTGATGACGGCGCTGTTGACCCGTTTCATCGAGTCACAGGTCTATCAGGGTGTGGTGGAAAATGCGGCCTGCGAACAGGCAGCGCGGATGGTGGCGATGAAGGCGGCGTCTGACAACGCCGGCAACCTGATCGGTGACCTGAAGCTGATGTACAACAAGGCGCGCCAGGCGGCGATTACCCAGGAAATCGCCGAGATCGTCGGCGGTGCCTCGGCGCTGTAACAGTTTCAAAGAATTTCTAGTCAAGGGGATATACGCATGAGTGCTGGAAAGATTGTTCAGATTATCGGTGCGGTCGTCGACGCTGAGTTCCCACGTGGATCGATGCCGAAGGTATATGATGCGCTGGTGGTCAACGACGCTGGCCTGACGCTGGAAGTTCAGCAGCAGCTCGGTGATGGCGTGGTACGCACCATTGCGCTGGGTTCGACCGACGGTCTGAAGCGTGGCATGAAGACCACCAACACCGGCGATGCGATCAAGGTACCGGTAGGCACCGGTACGCTGGGCCGTATCATGGACGTACTCGGCAACCCGGTGGATGATGCCGGTCCAGTCAAATGCGAGACCCGTTGGCCGATTCATCGTGCATCCCCGGATTACGCAGACCAGGCCAGCAGCGTCGAGATCCTCGAGACCGGCATCAAGGTCATTGACCTGATCATGCCGATCGCCAAGGGCGGCAAGGTCGGTCTGTTCGGCGGCGCCGGCGTCGGCAAGACGGTCACGCTGATGGAACTGATCCGTAACATCGCCGTCGAGCACAGCGGCTTCTCGGTGTTCGCCGGTGTTGGTGAGCGTACCCGTGAAGGGAACGACTTCTATCATGAAATGAAGGATGGCGGGGTACTCGACAAGGTGGCGCTGGTGTATGGCCAGATGAACGAGCCGCCAGGCAACCGTCTGCGCGTGGCGCTGAGTGGTCTGACCATGGCCGAATACTTCCGTGATGAAGGCCGCGACGTTCTGATGTTTATCGACAATATCTACCGTTATACGCTGGCCGGCACCGAGGTATCAGCACTGCTGGGCCGTATGCCGTCGGCCGTGGGGTATCAGCCGACGCTGGCCTCGGAAATGGGCGTGCTGCAGGAACGCATCACCTCGACCAAGACCGGCTCGATCACGTCCTTCCAGGCCGTGTACGTACCGGCGGATGACTTGACCGACCCGTCACCGGCCACGACCTTTGCCCACCTGGACGCAACGCTGGTATTGTCACGTCAGATCGCCGAGCTCGGTATCTATCCGGCGGTGGATCCGCTGGACTCAACCAGCCGCCAGCTCGACCCGCTGGTCGTCGGTGATGAGCATTACAACGTGGCGCGCGCCGTACAGGGCACCTTGCAGCGTTACAAGGAACTGAAGGACATCATCGCGATCCTCGGTATGGATGAACTGTCTGAAACCGACAAGCTGACGGTGTCACGCGCGCGCAAGATCCAGCGCTTCCTGTCACAGCCGTTCTTCGTCGCTGAAGTATTTACCGGCGCCCCCGGCAAATATGTCAGCCTGAAGGACTCGATCACCGGCTTCAAGGCGATCGTCGATGGTGAATACGACCATCTGCCGGAGCAGGCGTTCTACATGGTCGGCGGCATCGAAGAAGTGGTCGAGAAGGCCAAGAAGCTGAAGTAATTGGCAAACCGATCGAGCAGATCAAGAGAGCGAGCATGGCCATGACCATACATGTCGACATCGTGAGTGCCGAAAAGGCGATCTTCTCCGGCGCAGCCGAGATGGTGTTTGCCTCGGCGGTGATGGGTGAGGTTGGCATTTTGCCACGTCATACTCCGCTGCTGACCCAGCTGCGGCCGGGCGAGGTGCGGGTCAAGCTGCCTGAGGGACAGGAGGAATCCTTCTATGTCTCCGGTGGCATGCTTGAGGTTCAACCCCATGTCGTGACGGTGCTGGCCGATACCGCGTCGCGCGCCAAGGATCTGGACGAGGCCAAGGTGCTGGCGGCCAAGGAACGGGCTGAACAGGCGATGCGTGACAAGAGCTCTGAATTCGAATATGCCCAGGCCGAGGCCGAACTGGCCGAGGCGGTGGCCCAGCTGCAGGCGATCAAGAAGCTGCGCCAGAAGACCGGCGTACGTTAAAACAGCTCCTGACGTAGGACGGTAGCGGTGGACCGTCCAGAAACGGTGCACTGACCATCACCCGCCGATAAGATCCAGCCCTTGCTGTCACAGCCATTCTTGGTTGCTGACGTATTCACTGATGTCCCAGGCGATTACCCCCGCCTGACGGTGTCGATCACTGGTTTCAAGGTAATCGTCGACGGTCAATACCGCCAACAACCGGAACGGGTCTGCTACCAGGGCGGCGACATCAAAGAAGTGGTTGAGCAGGCCAGGATGCTGCAATAATCGGCGGAGCTGATTGGACAGGTCTAGAGAACAACCATGGCCATAACAGTACATGTTGATATTGTCAGTGCCAGGGAGGCGGTATTTTCCGGCCCGGCAGAGATGGTGATTGCCTCGGTGGTGTTGGGAGAGATCGGTATCCTGCCGCGTCACACCCCGTTGCTGACCCAGCTGCGGCCCGGCGAGGTGCGGGTCAAGCTGGCTGAGGGGCAGGAGGAATCCTTCTATGTCTCCGGTGGCATACTTGAGGTTCAACCCCATGTCGTGACGGTGCTGGCGGACACGGCCATGCGTGCCAGGGACCTGGACGAGGCCAAGGCGCTGGCGGCCAAGGGACGGGCCGAACAGATGCTGCGCGACAAGATTTCGGCATTGGAATATGCCCAGGCCGTGGCCGAACTGGCCGAAGCCGTGGCCCAGCTGCAGACGATCAATAAGCTGCGCCAGAAGAGCGGGGTACGTTAATGCCCCGTCATCTGACGGTGCTAAAGCAAAACCGCTGATCGGCGGTTTTGTTGTTTCTGGGGGGGGAGAATTTACATATAATTGGCCGATGAAACCTGTTGTGGTATCCCATTGAGATGAAGATCACGGTGATTATCCTGGCTGCTGGCGAAGGCAGCCGTATGCGCTCCAGCCTGCCGAAGGTGCTGCATCGCCTCGGTGACCGGCCATTGCTGGCGCATGTGCTGGACACCGTCACGGCGCTTGATACATCAGAGTTGCGCGTGGTGTATGGCCATGGCGGCGAACAGGTGCGTGCCAGCGTCGATCGGCCGGGGATCATATGGATCCATCAGGCCAGCCAGCTCGGCACCGGTCATGCGGTGCAACAGGCGATCGACGGGATTGATGATGATGACATCGTGCTGGTGCTGTACGGCGATGTGCCGCTGATCACGGCGGATACCCTGCATCAGTTGCTGGCCAAGGCCGGGCCAAGGTCGCTGGCCTTGCTGACGGTGCAACTGCCGGACCCGCACGGTTATGGCCGGATCATCCGCAGCAATGGCGGTGATATCATCCGCATCGTCGAAGAGAAGGACGCCAGTGTGGCACAGCGCCAGATCACCGAGGTCAATACCGGATTCATGGCGGCACCGGCCCATCGCCTGCGGCGCTGGCTCGAGCAGCTTGATAATGACAATACCCAGCGTGAATATTATCTGACCGATGTCGTCGCACTGGCAGTCAATGAAGGCGTCACGGTTTCAGGCGTGACGACAGCTGATATAGACGAGGTCATGGGTGTCAACACCCGTGGCCAGCTCGAACATCTGGAGCGCTGTCTGCAACGCCGCATCGCCGATCAGCTGATGACGCAGGGTGTGACAGTAAAGGATGCCAGCAGGCTGGATGTACGCGGCACGGTCACCGCCGGCCGTGACTGCATCATCGATGTCAATGTCGTGTTCGAAGGCCGCGTGCAACTCGGCGAGCGCGTGATGATTGGTCCGAACTGTGTCATCCGCAACAGCGTGCTCGCTGATGATGTGGTGATCCACGCCTGCAGCGTCATCGACCAGGCGGTGATCGGCCACGGCGCGCGCATCGGGCCGTTTGCCCGCATCCGTCCCGGCAGTGAACTGGCTGCAGATGTCCATATTGGAAATTTCGTCGAGATCAAAAAATCTACGGTCGGGCAGGGCTCGAAGGTCAATCATCTGAGCTATGTCGGTGACGCGACCATCGGTAGCGGTGTCAACATCGGTGCCGGCACCATCACCTGCAATTATGATGGTGCCAACAAACATCAGACCATCATCGAAGACGATGTGTTCGTCGGCTCGGATTGCCAGCTGATCGCGCCGGTGACGCTGGGCAAGGGCTCAACGATCGGTGCCGGCTCGACGATCAATCGCGATACCCCGCCTGAGCAATTGACGCTGAGCCGCAGCCAGCAAAAAAGCATTGCAGGCTGGCAGCGCCCGCGAAAAAAAGATAGCAGCAAAAAGGATTGATGCCGTGTGCGGGATAATCGGTGCCGTTGCAAAGGAAGATACCGTCAAGGTGTTGCTCGATGGCCTGAGCCGGCTCGAATATCGCGGCTATGACTCGGCGGGGCTTGCGGTGCTGCAGGGTGATGGCGCGATCGGCCAGCGCCGCGCCGTCGGCAAGATTGTAAATCTGAGACGATGTATCGATCAGCAGCCGCTGCAGGGCCGGACCGGTATTGCCCACACCCGCTGGGCGACGCATGGCGTGCCCAGTGAGGCCAATGCCCATCCGCACATCAGCCACGGCAAGATCGCCATCGTCCATAATGGTATCATCGAGAATCACCGTGCGCTGCGCGAACAGCTGCAGCGGCAGGGGTATCAATTCAGCTCCGAGACCGACAGCGAGGTCATCGCCCACCTGATCCATTACGAGTTGAAAAAACACCCTGATACGCTGGAGGCAGTGCGGGCCGCGATCTCCCAGTTGCAAGGGGCGTATGCGGTCGCGGTGTTGAACAATGATGAACCGGGCCGGATCATCGTGGCACGGCACGGCAGCCCGCTGGTGATCGGTATCGGCGACGACGAACACTTCATCGCCTCGGATGTCTCGGCGCTGATCGCCGTGACGCGCCAGTTCATGTTTCTCGAGGATGGCGACATCGCCGACCTGTCCAGACAGGCCGTGTCCATCATTGATCGCAGTGGCCACCCGGCGCAGCGCGCGATCAAACACAGCTCAGTGACCGCGGGTTCCATTGACCGTGGCGGTTATCGCCATTACATGCTGAAAGAGATCTTCGAGCAGCCGACGGCGGTCGCCGAGACGCTGGAAGGGCGGATCACCGACCAGCGGGTATTGCCCGAGGCCTTTGGCGTCGGCGCCACGGCGCTGTTTGCCCGGGTGCGGCGTGTGCGGATCATCGCCTGCGGCACCAGCCATCATGCCGGCATGGTCGCCCGCTACTGGATCGAGGCGCTGGCCGGCCTGCCCTGCGTCGTCGAGGTCGCCAGTGAGTTCCGCTATCGCAAGCCGGTCGTCGAGCCTGACACGCTGATCGTCACGGTCTCGCAGTCCGGCGAGACCGCCGATACCATCTCGGCGCTGAAGGAGGCGCGCAGGCTCGGTTACAGTGATGCGCTGGCGATCTGCAATGTGCCGGAGAGCACATTGGTGCGCGAGGCCAATCTGTGCCTGATGACGCGGGCCGGCCCCGAGATTGGCGTGGCCTCGACCAAGGCCTTCACGACCCAGCTGACCGCGCTGCTGCTGCTGACCATCGCGCTCGGCCGCCAGCATGGCATGAGTTCGGATACCGAGCAGCGGCTGGTCCGCCAGCTGCAGAGCCTGCCGCGGCGTATCGAGGACGTGTTGACGCTCGACCCGGCGATCGCGGCCCTGGCGCAGCAGTTCGGCGACAAACAGCATGCGCTGTTCCTCGGCCGCGGCAGCCATTATCCGATCGCGCTCGAAGGGGCGCTGAAGCTCAAAGAGATCTCGTATATCCATGCCGAGGCCTACCCGGCCGGCGAACTGAAGCACGGCCCGCTGGCGCTGATCGATGCCGATATGCCGGTGATCGCCGTGGCACCGAACAACGACCTGCTGGAAAAGCTCAGGTCGAACCTGCAGGAGGTGCGGGCGCGCGGCGGCAGTCTGCTGGTGTTTGCCGACGAGACCGTCGAGGTGGACCCCGACCCGGCGATCCAGCGCCTCGACATGGCGGCCGTCGACGAGGAGATCGCGCCGATCGTCCACACCGTCCCGCTGCAGCTGCTGGCCTATCACGTCGCCGTGCTCAAAGGCACCGACGTCGACCAGCCCCGTAACCTGGCCAAGTCGGTGACGGTGGAATAAGCCCGGCTCACGGCCTCCCCGGCGTGGACATCCGGGGCGCTGCTGAGTATCCTATGCGGTCTGCAAGACACGCGCCCTTAGCTCAGTTGGATAGAGCGTTGGATTCCGATTCCAAAGGTCAGAGGTTCGAATCCTCTAGGGCGCGCCATTCCGGTATGTTTCTGGGCACTTCCTCACCCGTCCGCTCCCTGCAATGACAGCGGGCACCACTCTTAATTATTTGTGTCTCTATTATTTATGTCTCTGGCCGATGCAGCAGAGTAATGCCTTTAATTTCCTGCCTTATAAGGACGAGCCGATGAACAAATACATGGCGCTGGCAATAATCCTCTCCCTCTCGGGTTGTGGCGTCGATGTGGCCACGACCGCAGTTACGGTGGGCAAGGCAAAAGCGGAAGAGGTCAAGGACGCACAAAAGACCAAAGAGCATGTGACTGACCAGATAGATGCTGCCATGGCAGCCAGCCAACAGCAACTAAAGGACGCGGATCAGGCTGGTACTGGTCAGTAAACAGTAATTAAGCGGTGCTCCGCGGCGTCAGGCATCACACAAGGGCAATATATTCAACCCAGTGCCCAGGCGTATCGTTTCGGGCGCTTTTCTCATCGTGTCTTTTGCATCCCATGCAGCTGCCCGTTACCTTTACCTCATCGCGGTGACAGTGATTTCATTGACCAGCAGCGTCAGTGTTGGCGATGGGTGAATCTAAAATGGGTGTCCCCAAGCCACGCCCGCTGCGTGATTCGCCAGCCTCACCGATCCTGCCAGGCGTGCGGAGATTAGAACCCATAATCTCCGCACAATATGCGGATGTTATGGCGACAAAATATATCCATCAGCTAACAGACTGGCCGAAATTTCGCCGGGATCACAGCGCCCTGGCGGGGCGGCTTGCCACCGTGCATCACCGTCAGGGGCGCCTGATCGGGCGGATGAAGGTGCTGGGCTTCACGTTGCGCCGTGCTGAAATCCTTATCGAAGAGGTGATCAAATCCAGCGAGATTGAGGCGAGATCCTCGATGTAGAGAATCCACATAGCATCGATACATTGGGAAAATTGCCAGTCCTGCAGCCGGTTGTGGCGGCCTAGCATGGCAAGGTATCCGCTTACATCATGACCGGAAAGCCCCTTGACCTTGCGCCTGTTTTGCGCCCTAATGAAGTCCTCGACATGCTTGACATACCAGCACCGCCGCTTGTCGGGCATCTTATTTCTGTCGAGCAGGATCAGATAGTTATCAAAAAAACGCGAGGCGGCATCGGGATGCTGAGAAAGGGAATCCGACATGGCGACACTCCTTGTCCAGTGAGGCGGGCATCCAGCCCTGAAATGCTCATCATGGGATTAATGCTAGGCGGATTCCGTCAATCGCACAATAGGCGGAAGCCGCCTATCACTCAATACTGCATAACCCGCCTATTATACGGTTGGGCATCATAGGCTGGCCGATTACATGACGGATATTCCTAATCGTGAGTGGTACGCAAATTTAAGCCAAGAGCGAGGCGTTGCTTTTCGCTGCCCTTTCGCAACTGTTCAGTCGTGCCCGCGCTACTACCAGAGCTTGTCTCTTCTTGGCAAAGCGGGCAGTACAAAGATTCCTGAGGCCGAAGATGAGCGGCTTCTCAAGAATTGGAAATCAAGCGACCTTTGGCCACGTACCGACGAGCAAGCCACATCTCTATTCGGTACTCCTGACAACCCATCCATCTATTGCAACTTCTGTCCAGAGGTCACATTTGAGCGATTCGGGTATTTCGCAAGTGGCCTCACCAAGTACGGTGATGAAATCGATTCGGACTTTGCTCACCAGCGTCTCGAAAAAGATGGCACTCCTCCCGGTCACCCTCTTTGGTCGTGGTCATCATGCACCGCTCAGCATTTCACAGCGTGCTCGATCTACTCTGTCCTTTCGCATCGGAGCGCAAGTCCTCAAGCGAAGGCCGAGCCATGGTGGCGCAAGTATCTCGCCGAAATTGTAGTTGCTGTTGTCATCGCCATTGTAGGCATCATCGCCAAGGTATTCTTCGGATGATGCCCAACCCGGCAGTCGATAGGGACTGCGCAAAAGCGCGCAGTCCCTCACTTTTACGTTGGGTGTCGAAATGTACATGACACTTTGGATCAGCAGAATTGTTTTAACGCTCTTCCTCGGATGGCTCACGTATCTGACGTGGACAAACAACGTCGATCTATTGTCCTGGGCTACGAAAAAGTCAAAGGATCTGCTTCCTATCAAAGAAGAAAAGATCACGCCCGCCGAGCGAAGGCACCAAGCTGAAAAGTTGGCAACCTTTATTCAAGAGGCTCAAGCATTGCGGGCGCGGCTGGATCAAACGCCGCTCCCAGTTACGGACCATAACACCTGGGTGGCGCGCGTTGAAGCTTGGCTGCGCGATAGTCTTGGTGCCGCATACGTTGTTCGATTTAGAGACTTTAGCGGCATGACGTTCTACGGTGACAGCTCGGAGAAATCGAAAATGTCGAAGTCACTTGATGGCAGGTCGCGTCGGCTTCACGAATTCATCGCTGAATTGAGTCGGCAATGAAGACACCCAACAAATGCATCAAGCCCGTGTGCTCCGCATACTCGACTCGCAAGTCGCCGCGCGTTTTGCTCGCGGCTTATGCATGGCGTTAGCTGCCAAAAACTATGGCGAGAACCCTTCATATTGGCGATACCGTATATGTTCCCTGCACATGCATTCCTGGCATGGAAAGCACGGGGGTGGCGCTATACAAGACCAGCGTAGTTGAGCTCAACGGAAAACGAGTGAAGGTGCGTTTGCGAGACGGAAATCCGTCTGGTTTGATTGGGTCTGCACTACTACACAAGGATGTCGGAATACTTGTTATAAATATTGGTGACTTCGAAACTGAACATACGTTATTGGACCCGCTCGCTAAATCCGTGGCCCAATTTTGCCGCCTACTTGTTCCGGATGATCAAATCCGCTCTGTTCGTGTTCGAAGTCTCGCGGAGTTAACGCAATTCTGGCAGCAGAACCAAGCAGCATATTCGCACGTAATTTGGATAGGTCATGGGAATAAAACGGGTATCAAGTTCGCCGTTGATGGTTGGAAAGATTCCGCTACCCTCGTCCAGGAACTTCGAGTACATGGTGCCCCAAAAAAGACCTACATATCCTTGTGCTGCAAAACTGGGTACCAGAGTTTTGGTGCAATCATGTCGGAAGCACCTATCTGTAGGTATTTTATTGGGCCATTTCACTCTGTTGAAGGAGCAGTTGCTTCACAATTCTGTCAGACTTTTCTAACTAGCCACCTCTTAAATGGGAAGACCACGGGCGTTGCCTTCCGGCACGCGCGTGAGTCGGTGCCGGGAAGCTCAAGCTTTCGGTTGTGGAATTCCGGGAAATTGAAAGCGGGGCCCAGAACGTAACACGAAACAGACCACGGTTTATGAGTTCTAATTTTGGGCATGGTTGCGTTATGGCAGAATATAAGGGGCCAAACTCCTGTTGCGCACGACATGAAATTGAACATCCGTAATAGTCTGAGTCAGCGCCTGCGGCCGGTGTCCGGCGGCGCTGGAGATTGGTAGATCCCATCATGGGTGGGCAGGCCGCTACAATCATCAGCACGCTGCGGGAGCTGGGGGACAGCGAGATTGCAGCCCATTCGCAGCGATTTTTCAAGACTGGCAAGGGAGAATATGGTGAAGGGGATAGGTATCCTCGGGATACGGGTCCCGGCCATCAGAAAATGCGCCAAAGAATATTGCACCCTCTCCTTGAGAGATATCGAGAATCTTCTGAGATCTCCTTTCCATGAAGCACGACTGCTGGCCGTGTTGATACTGGTTGCACGCTATTCCTCTGAAAAACAGTGTGGTGAGCAGCAGGCGATCTTTCGCTTTTACCTGCGGCATGCCGCATGCATCAATAACTGGGATCTGGTTGATTGTTCAGCGCCGCATATTATCGGGGCTCACCTGTTTTCCAGAAATAGAAAACCTGTTTATCGGCTGGTACGATCAAAAAGCCTGTGGGAACGAAGGATGGCGGTGATGTCCACGCTCTATTTTGTAAAAAGAGACGACTTCACAGATACCCTGACAATTGCCGCGATGTTGCTGGCAGACCCGGAAGACCTGATCCACAAGGCCGTGGGGTGGATGTTGCGCGAAGTGGGCAAGAGAAGCCGGGATATTGAAACAGGATTTCTGGCGAGACACTATAAAGAGATGCCGCGTACCATGTTGCGCTATGCAATCGAGAAACTGCCGGAAAGCGAAAGGCAGGCCTATTTGCATGGATCATATCGACCTGCAGCGCAATCGGCATCGCGTATTGCGCCGGATGATGCACGGATATTAGGACCGCAGCAAGGTTCTTGCTAACATAAGGGGGATTGTTTCCGGCCTGTCAGGCTGGAAGAGATGTTTTTCACGACTGATACAGACGGGATGGAAAGACCTTCTGACCAGTGCCCAGCTTTATCCTCTAGGGCGCGCTATCCAGTTGAGCAGGTCCTTGGCTTCAGGTTAATGTGATGCCCGTCGATAAAAGACGGGCTGAGGCGGGCCAACCGTCTGCCGGATAGAGTTTTCTTCTCGTGCCGTAATGTTGTGGTCAGGAGGGCTTCATGAGCACCCCTAAGAATTATACTTATAAGCACTTCCTGCGCTCTGACCAACATTCAATCGAACATTCGCTGACCAATCATTTGATGTATACCATAGGCAAGTCCGTCAAGGTTGCCACCGGGCGTGATTGGTATGACGCCGCTGCCCACGCCGTGCGCGATCATCTGATCGAGCGATGGTCGAGGACGGTGGACAATCATTACGAGCAGGACCCTAAACGGGTCTATTATCTGTCGATGGAATTTCTGATCGGGCGCACGCTGTCGAATGCCGCGCTCAACCTGGGGATAGCGCCATCGCTGCGCGAGGGCTTGGGTGCCCTGGGTCAGCGGCTGGAACAGATCGAGGAACTGGAAACCGATGCCGCGCTCGGTAACGGTGGCCTGGGGCGTCTCGCCGCCTGTTTTCTTGACTCGATGGCGACGCTCGATTTGCCTGGTCAAGGTTATGGCATCCGCTATGAATATGGCATGTTCAACCAGCGCATCGAGAACGGGCAGCAGGTGGAGCATCCGGACAACTGGCTGCGTTATGGCAATCCCTGGGAGTTCCAGCGTCCGGAGCGCCTCTACCCGGTTAATTTTTACGGTCATGTCGTCACATTTGCCGATATGCACGGCACTATCGAGCATCACTGGATAGGGGGTGAGACGGTGATGGCGATGGCCTATGATATGCCCATCCCCGGCTACAACACGGAATCGGTCAATAACCTGCGGCTGTGGGCCGCCAAGGCGACGCGTGAATTCAATCTCGATTCCTTCAATGCAGGCGATTATATCGGGGCGGTGGTAGAAAAAGATATTACAGAAAACCTGTCCAAGGTGCTCTACCCGGATGACTCGTCGTCAAACGGGCGGGAGTTGCGCCTCAAGCAGGAGTATTTCTTTGTTTCGGCATCGGTCCAGGACATCCTGCGCCGGTTTCTGTCCAATCACGACGAATGGAATCTGCTGCCGGAAAAGATCGCCATTCAGCTAAATGATACCCACCCTGCCATCGCGGTGGCAGAGCTGATGCATCAATTGCTCGACACGCATCATCTGAAGTGGGATTACGCCTGGAGCCTGGTGACAAGCACCTTTGCCTACACCAATCATACGCTGATGCCGGAGGCCTTGGAGACCTGGCCGGTGGAGATATTCGGGCGCGTACTGCCGCGTCATCTGGAGATCATCTACGAGATCAATAGCCGTTTTCTCGGGCAGGTAAACCATAGCTTTCCCGGTGATACCGACTTGCTGAAGCGCGTTTCCATCATTGACGAGATGGGTGGCCGGCGTGTGCGCATGGCACACCTGGCGGTGGTCGGCAGCCATACCGTGAATGGCGTCGCCGCCATCCATAGCGAGCTGTTGAAGACCGCGCTGTTCGCCGATTTCCACCGCATCTTCCCGGCCAAGTTCATCAATGTCACCAATGGGATCACGCCGCGCCGCTGGCTGCATCAGGCCAACCCGCGCCTGTCGGAACTGATTGCCTCACGCATCGGCAGCGGCTTTGTGCGCGACCTCGCACAGCTCGGCAAGCTGGTCGAGCATGCCGAGGATCCGAAATTCCGCGCGCAGTTCCGCGCCGTCAAGCATGCCAACAAGCTGTATCTTGCCGAGTATATCGGTCAGCATATCGGTGTGCGGGTGGACGCGGATTCGCTGTTCGACGTACAGGTCAAGCGCATCCACGAATACAAGCGCCAGCTGCTCAACGTATTGCATGTGATCACGCTCTACAATCGCATCCGTTGCGGCCAGACACACGGCATCACGCCGCGCACGGTGATCTTCGGCGGCAAGGCGGCGCCCGCCTACTGGATGGCAAAGCTGATCATCCGTCTGATCAACGACGTGGCGGCCATCGTCAACCACGACCCGGCAGTGGGCGATCTGCTGAAGGTGGTGTTTTACCCTAACTACAACGTCTCCATGGCGGAGAAGATATTTCCCGCCAGCGAGCTCTCCGAGCAGATTTCAACCGCAGGCACTGAGGCCTCCGGCACCGGCAATATGAAGATGGCGCTCAATGGCGCGCTGACCATCGGCACCCTGGACGGCGCCAATATTGAAATCCGCGAGGAAGTCGGCGATGACAATATCTTCATCTTCGGTCTGACCACGCCACAGGTGGCCGAGCTGCGTGCGCGGGGCTACAACCCCTGGGAATATTACCACGGCAATGCCGAGCTGAGGCAGGCGCTGGACCTGATCGGCAATGGTTTCTTCTCGGTAGACGAGCCGGGGCGTTACCGGCCAATCTTTGAAAGCCTGCTGCACAATGGTGATAACTTTCTGCTGCTGGCCGATTATGCCAGCTATATCGCCGCCCAGGACAGGGTCAGCGCGCTCTATCAGGATCACGAGGAATGGGCGCGCCGCGCCATCCTCAATGTCGCCCATATGGGCAGGTTCTCCAGCGACCGGACCATACAGGAATATGCAAAGAAGGTATGGGATGTAAAGCCGGTGACGCCAGTGAAGAGTAACCGGCGGCAGGAAAATTCATGAACCACCGCTGCTCGCTAGGCTAGTTGATAATTACCTCGGAGGAAGACCACATGACACAGGCTGTGCTAAGCCGCAAGGAGCTGGATGCCATCCACGCCTACTGGCGCGCGTGTAACTACCTCGCTGCGGGCATGATTTATCTGCGCGACAATCCGCTGTTGCGCGAACCGCTGCAGCCTGAACACATCAAAAATCGTCTGCTGGGCCACTGGGGCGCCAGCCCGGGCCTGGCCTTTGCCTATATTCACATGAATCGGCTGATCAACAAATACGATCTCGATGCCATCTTCATGGCCGGTCCGGGGCATGGGGCGCCCGGCATCCTTGGGCCGGTGTATCTGGAGGGGACGTACAGCGAGGTGTATCCCAACAAGGGGGAGCATGAAGAAGGCATGCGCCAGTTCTTCAAGGAGTTCTCCTTCCCCGGCGGCATTGGCAGCCACTGCACCCCGGAAACCCCGGGTTCCATCCACGAAGGCGGCGAGCTTGGCTACAGCGTGTCACATGCCTTCGGTGCCGCCTATGATAACCCGGAGCTGATCGTGACCGTGATGGTGGGTGATGGTGAATCCGAGACGGCCCCGCTGGCCACGTCATGGCATTCCAACAAGTTCCTGAATCCGATCCGTGACGGTGCGGTACTGCCGATCCTGCATCTCAACGGCTACAAGATCAATAACCCCACCATCCTGTCGCGCATCTCGCACGAGGAGCTGGAGAGTCTGTTCAAGGGTTATGGCTGGACGCCCCATTTCGTCGAAGGCAGCGATCCGGCTGTCATGCACCAGGCGATGGCAGCGACGATGGAGCGATGTGTGCTGGAGATCCGCCGCCTCCAGCAGCAGGCGCGCAGCAGCGGCAAACCGCTGCGCCCGCGCTGGCCGATGATCGTGCTGCGTTCACCCAAGGGCTGGACCGGACCGCAAGAGGTTGACGGCAAAAAGGTGGAAGGTTTCTGGCGCGCCCACCAGGTGCCGATCGGTGATGTGAAGACACCGGAACATTTCGCCAAGCTGGAGGAGTGGCTGAAGAGCTACAAGGCATCTGAGTTGTTCGATGAGAGTGGTGCGCTATTGCCTGAGCTGAAGGCGCTGGCACCCAAAGGCACGCGCCGCATGAGCACCAATCATCATGCCAATGGCGGGCTGCTGCGCAAGGCGCTGCATATGCCGGATTGCAGAGAGTATGCGATCGAGGTAAAAAGGCCGGGCACGGCGGTGGCGGAGAATACCCGTCCGCTGGGCAGATTTCTGCGCGACATCATGCGCGACAACATGCACAACTTCCGCGTGTTCGGGCCGGATGAGAACAGCTCGAACAAGCTGGACAACATCTATGAAGTGAGCAAGAAGACCTGGCTGGCAGATTACCTGCCGGAGGATGCAGGGGGCGGCGAGCTGTCGCCGGATGGCCGCGTGATGGAGATGCTGTCCGAGCACACGCTGGAGGGCTGGCTGGAAGGGTATCTGCTGACCGGTCGCCACGGCTTCTTCTCCACCTATGAGGCCTTCGTTCACGTCATTGACTCGATGTTCAACCAGCATGCCAAATGGCTGGCGATGTCCAAGGACGTGCCATGGCGTGCACCGGTATCATCGCTGAACCTGCTCATCACCTCTACCGTGTGGCGCCAGGACCACAATGGTTTCACGCACCAGGACCCGGGTTTTCTCGATGTGGTGGTGAACAAGAGCCCTGAGGTCACGCGCATCTACCTGCCACCCGATGTGAACTGCCTGCTGACGGTCGCCGATCATTGCCTGAAGAGCACCAACTACATCAATGTCATCGTCTGCGACAAGCAGAAGCATTTGCAGTTTCTGGGCATGGATGCCGCCATTGAGCATTGCACCAAAGGTATCGGCATCTGGGATTGGGCAAGCAACGATCAGGGCGTCGAGCCTGATGTGGTGATGGCCAGTGCGGGTGATATCCCGACCAAGGAGGCCTTGGCCGCTGTGGTGCTGCTGCGCGAGAACTTCCCCGAGCTGAAGGTACGGTTCATCAATGTCGTCGACCTCTACAAGCTCACGCCTGCCATCGAACACCCGCATGGCCTGACCGACTGCGATTTCGACAGCCTGTTCACGCTGGACAAGCCGGTGATGTTCAACTTCCACGGCTATCCGTGGCTGATACACCGCCTGGCGTACCGTCGCAACAACCACAAGAACTTCCATGTGCGCGGCTATAAGGAAAAAGGCAGCATCAACACGCCGCTGGAGCTGGCGATCCAGAACCAGATCGACCGCTTCAGTCTGGTGATCGACGTGATCGACCGTATCCCGGCGCTGCATGTGGCGGGGGCACACATCAAAGAGAAGATGCTGAATCGTCAGATTGAGTGCCGCAGTTACGCCTATGAGCATGGCATCGATCTGCCGGAAGCGGATGGCTGGACCTGGCCTTACTGACACGGCATGAATCAGACAATCCTGACCATCAACAGCGGCTCTTCCAGCCTCAAGGCCGAGCTGTTTTTGCCCGATGACACGCGGCGACGGTTTCGCTACCCGCAGATTGGACACGGGCAATACGCCGATCATGCCGCAGCCTTTGATCAGCTGCTAACCGAGCTCGATGAGGTGTCGCTCGATGCAGTCGGCCATCGCCTGGTGCACGGCGGCGATGCGGTCGAACCGGCACGCTTGATTGATGATGCAGAGCGTTCCCGTCTGGCCACGATCATGCAACTGGCACCGCTGCACCTGCCGGGCAACCTGCTCGGCGTTGATCTGTGTCGCGAGCGTTTTGCCGTGCCGCAGATTGCCTGTTTTGACACGGCATTCCACGTCACCATGCCCGAGCTATCATGGCGGCTGCCGATTCCACGGCACACCGGGCTGCGGCGTTTTGGTTTTCATGGGCTAAATTATGCGTATGTTGCGACACAACTGCCCGACCTGCTCGGAGAGGCCGCCCGGGGGAAGATTATCGTGGCGCACCTGGGCAGCGGTGCGAGTCTGTGTATGATGGAAGCGCTCTGTTCGATCGATACCACCATGGGCTTTACGCCGGCCGGCGGCATTGTGATGGGCACGCGCAGCGGCGATCTCGATCCTGGTGTGATGCTGGAACTGGCCCGCCGCCATGACCTGTCACAATTATCCGATATGGTGTATCACCATATGGGGTTGCTGGCACTGTCGGACAACGAAAGCAGCGACATGTCAGCCTTGCTCGACAGCACCAGCGCCGCAGCACGGTTCGCCATAGATTATTTTTGCCGCCAGGTCAGCGGTGCAATAGGCAGTCTCGCCGCAAAATCAGGTGGGGTGGATGCGCTGGTGTTCACCGGCGGTATCGGTGAACACGCGAACCGGGTGCGCGAGCAAATATGCCGCCCGTTGAAATTTATCGGGTTTGCGCTGGATGAACAGGCTAATAAGAGCCATTCCACCTGGATGCACCAGCCGTCATCCAAATCGATCTTGTGCATCCCGGCCGATGAAGAGCGTATGATCTGCCATTTGACGCAGGCGCTATTTCCGTAATAACACCTTGCCGTGGCAAACCCAAAACACTCGGGCGGCTTATAATTCCGGGCCTTGCGTCCTTCGGTAGGCTCTCGCCTCAGTCACGAGCATCTTGCGTCGGCAGGTTCAGGGCACGCCAGCGCAGCATGCCGCCAGCCATGTTGGCGACCTTATCAAATCCTGCCTTCTTGAGGATCGTCACGGCCTGGGCCGAGCGCGCGCCAGAGCGGCAGACGGTGATGACGGGCCGTTCATCCCTGGAGAGTTCGCCGGCCCGGGCCGCCAGGGTGCCCAATGGGATATTCAATGCGCCCGGCACGCGGCCGAGCGGCCCCGCGAATTCTTCTGCCTCGCGCACGTCGACGATCTGCAGGGCTGTTCCATGTTCCTCCACCCATGAGGGGTCTATTTCCCAAAACCCAGCAAAGGTGAAGGTGGCCGGTGCCCAGCCGGGGCCTTCGGTCGCCAACACACCATCGGTCAGCCGGCCGCAGATCATGTTGGCGGGCACTGCGATGTCGATCTGCCTGGGATGTGGCAGGCCCAGGTGTTCCATATAGCCGGCGAAATCACTCTCGGAAATATTGCCGCCCAGGCGCGGATTATGCGCCTTTTCCTCAGCCACGCTGGTCACCGTCAGTCCACGGTAATCGTGTCCCGGCCATAGCAGACAATCATCAGGCAGCGTGAAGATCCGTGTCTTGATTGACAGATACAGTCGGTGGGCGCTGCCCTGTTGGAAATCGGTGCGTCCGCAGCCACGGATCAGCAGCGTGTCGCCGGTGAAGGCCATGCTCTCGTCATCGAGGACAAACGTCATGCAGCCATTGGTATGGCCCGGTGTCGCAAGTGCAGTGACATGGCGTTTGCCAAAACTGATCCGGTCGCCGTCGCCGAGCCGAATATCTGCGCCCTCGGCCCCGCTTGCGGCCGAGATCGCGATTTTTCCGCCGAGGCGCTGCTTTAACAGCCAGGCACCGGTGACATGATCGGCATGAGCATGAGTGTCGAGCGTGGTAACGAGGCCAAGTTCCAGCTCCCTGAGCAGCGCCATGTCTCGCGCAGCTTGTTCAAATACAGGATCAATCAGTATGGCCTCGTTCGAGGCGCGGTCACCCAGCAGGTAGCTATAGGTTGATGATTGCGGGTCGAAAAGTTGCCGGAAGACTAGCATGATTTGCCTCTTTCAATTTTTTAAGGAAACTCTGAGTAATTCAAAAATTACCACGGCCGTCATTCCCGCGGAAGCGGGAATCCAGATATTACAATTATTTATGGATGCCCGCTTCCGCGGGCATGACGACAATACGAATTAATCAGAGCCTCCTTAGATATATTACCAGTAAATAACTGGGGTGATTGCTGCAACGGGCAGGGGCGATTGAGAGTAATCCCTAAACGGTACAGATCAGGGTTGGGGGGCAGTAAACCCCAAACCGATGGTGGAAGATCAAGACAGCGCCGGCAGGTACCGATAATTGCTGAGCGACAGAACGGACCTGGACGGGACATGTTATGTCCTGCAAAATGAGGTACGATTCTGCTACATAAGAATACAAAGGAGCCTTCAGCATGATCGACATTAGCCATATTCATCCGATCCTTGTTCATTTTCCTGTCGTGTTGTTTACAGTGTCGACGCTGTTGAGTCTGGTGTTGTGGGTCAGAAAGGCAAATCTGGCTGACAAAGGGTGTTTGCAGCTGACGATGGCCGTGGCGCTTGGGGTTGGAGTGATGATGGCGATCGCCGCCGCCGCCTTCGGTGACCTGGCGCTGGATGCCGCTCTCGACAAGGGCTTTGACAAGGCACCGCTTGAAGAACATGAAGAGCTGGCCGGGATCACCATCGTTATTCACGCGGTGCTGGCTGTTATCCTGCTAGCGGCGATGTGGAAGAAGATCAAGCTTGATGGTGTAAAGGCCCTGGTGTTTGTCCTCGGCAGCATTGCCGGCATGGCAATGCTGGTTACCGCGGCCTATCACGGCGGTGAGCTGGTTTATAAACACGGCGTGAATGTCGAGGTGGTCCACCCGCAGGGCCTGTCACAGGCTACAGGCGGCGCGTCCTGATCATTCCAGCCTGGCTCAGTTGCCTCCGGGGGAAAGTCCTGACTGCGGGGGCAACTGGTGTTGCGTTACACTACAGCTACCCTGCCGCAAAACAGCATAAGCTACTCGCTTGGTTGAGGGGTAGCGGCTGCGTTTGCCCATGCGGTGCGCAGATCATCCGGTAATAATAGGTCAACCATGACGGGCAGGTGATCGGACAGTGTTTCATCAAGCACATCCAGACGCTCAATCTTCAGTGTCGGTGATACCAGGATATGATCGATGTTACGTTTCGGCCGCCAGCTCGGGAAGGTGCAGACCTCCCCAGGTAACGGGCACAAGCTAGTATTATCCAGCAGATGCGCCAGCTCGCGGCTTTGTGACCTGCAATTAAAATCACCCATGACTATGACGTGCTGTTCATTACCGAGCAGTTGACACAGATATTCCATCTGCCGCAGGCGCGACCGTCGGCCGAGCCCGAGATGTACGGTCAGCAGCAGTAGTTGAGCGCCGGGCGGGCCGAAACGGGCCTCGATCGCACCGCGTCCGCGATCAAAACCGGGCAGCCGATGATCGGTAACCTCGGCGGGCAACAGGCGGCACAATAAGGCATTGCTGTGCTGGCCGAGATGACCAAGGTTGCGGTTCAGTTGTGAATACCAGTACGGGAAACGTCCGGCACTGGCCAGATATTCCGCCTGATTGATGTACTGGCTGCGAAAACTGCCGGAATCGATCTCCTGTAATGCCACAATGTCGAAGTGACGAATCAGCTCGCCGATGCGGTCCAATGTTGCCTGGCTTTGGTGATGCGGGAGCAGATGGCGCCAGCTGTGGGTAAGATAGTGGCGCAGCCGGGTCGCGGCGATGCCGACCTGGATATTGAAGGTCAGTAGTCTGAGTCTTTCCAGCGTGTGCAAAGTTGTCGGCGGTGTTGGGGTGTGGCCGTGCAGTGGATGTCGTCCGGACGACAAGGATTGCCGGACGCGCCCCATGCTTAGACCATCTCGCCGAGTTTTGCCGTCAGTTTCAGGTTTTCCGAGTAATCCACCGGGCAGTCGATAATGCTGACAGTGTTGTCGCCCAAGGCCGCCTTCAGTGTGGGCAGCAATTCGCGGGTGTCATTGATACGGTACCCCTTGGCGCCGAATGATGCCGCATATTGGACAAAATCGGGATTGTTGAAGCGGACATTGCCGGTACGACCATATTGTTTTTTCTGTTTCATCTCGATCAGGCCGTAACCGCCGTCATTCCAGATCAGGATAACGAACGGGATGTCATAACGCAGCGCCGTCTCGATCTCCTGAGAGTTCATCATGAAGCCGGCGTCACCGGTGACAGCGACGATGCGTCGCTCAGGGAAGGCCAGTCGTGCTGCCAGTGCCCCCGGCACCGCAATCCCCATGCTGGCGAAACCATTGGAGATGATACAGGTGTTGGGCTGCTCGCAGCGGAACATCCGCGCCATCCACATCTTGTGGGCGCCGACATCACAGATGGCAATATCATCGAGGGCCATCGCGGTGCGCAGATCCCAGATAATCTTCTGGGGCTTGACGGGAAATGACAGGTCATCACGATGCTGGTTCATCTCCCCGATCAACGCCTCGCGCAACGGACGTGACGGGTGGCCGACATATGCGGTTGCGAGCTCGGCAATCTGATCCAGGCTGTGGCGGATGTCGCCAATGACATCAACCTCAACAGAATAACTGGCGTCGACCTCTGCCGGGCTGCTGTCGATATGTATGATGCGGCGGTCACGGGTTGGATGCCACAGGTGGGGGTGGTATTCAACCAGATCAAAACCGATACATAAAATAACGTCGGCGCTGGCGAAACCACCGCTGACATAATCGTGAGATTGCAGTCCGGCGGTACCCAGCGCCATCGGGTGGCGGAACGGGATCACGCCCTTGGCCATGAAGGTATTGGTGACCGGGATATTGAGGCGTTCTGCAAACTGCCCCAGCTGTTGCCAGGCGCGGGCGCGGATCACACCATTGCCGGCGAGGATGATCGGGTGGCGGGCATGCGAGATGATCGCCGCCGCACATTGTACTGCCTCCGCGGACGGCTCGCCCGACAGCTGCTGTTCGGCGCGCAGCGGCGTGGCGTCAAGTTTCATCGCCGCGATATTTTCCGGAAATTCGATGAAGGTCGCACCTTCCTTGGGGGTCTCCGACAGCTTGAAGGCCTTGCGGATCACCTCCGGGATGATATCGGGGGAAACGATACGCGTAGAATATTTGGTAACCGGGGCAAAGATACTGGTGAGGTCCAGTACCTGATGAGATTCCTTGTGCAGACGGGTGGTGCTGGCCTGACCGGCGATCGCGACCAGTGGCGCATGATCCATGTTGGCATCCGCCACGGCCGTTAACAGGTTGGTTGCACCAGGTCCCAGGGTTGCCAGGCAGACGCCGGGTTTTCCGGTCAATCGGCCGTAGACATCGGCCATGAAGGCCGCGCCCTGTTCGTGGCGGGTGGTGATGAAGCGGATCCTGGAGTCCGCCAGGGCATCCATCAGGGCAAGGTTTTCCTCGCCTGGAATACCAAAAACGAATTCGACCCCTTCATTTTCCAGGCAGCGTACAAACAGCTGTGCGGCATTCATGGCTCTATAGTTCTTGTCAGGAGCGTTTGCCTTCCTGTTTGACCAGATAATCAACGGTGCGGATCATTCCGTCAAAACCGTTGGTCATGCCAGGGTCCACGCGGTATTTGCCGTTAATGATGACCGTCGGCGTACCACCGATCCGATAACGGCGGACCATCTGTTTGGACCAGCTGATCTTGGTTTCGACCGCGAAGGAGTACAGCGTCTTGCGGAAGGTATCCTTGTTGACGCCGTAGTCGGCATAGAAATTTGCCAGACCGTCCTCAGTGAACAGTTCCTGCCGTTTACCTTTATGGATGGCATCGAACAGTGCCGTGTGTGACTTGTCCAGGACCCCGAGCAGTTCGGCTGCATAGTAGGCGCGGCCCAGCAGCGACCAGTCGTCGCGCAGCACGGCCGGCATCCTGACATAGCTGACATTGGCGGGTCGGGTCTTCAGCCACTGTTCCATATAGGGATGAAATTCATGGCAATGCGGACAGCCGTAGAAAAATATTTCAACGACCTCGATCTTTCCTCCACTGGCCGTTGGCACCGGCGGTGTAATCATTTCGTACGGCGTTTTTTTCGCCGCATCCTGGGGGCTCACTGCAGCGTGTCCAAGGGTAGGCAACAACACTAGCAAGGCCGCCAGGGCCAGGAAATTTTTCATGCAGACCTCGTTTGGATATCAAAACAACTTGATTGTGAACAGTATACACGGATGCGGCGGCATTTGAAGATCAGGTCTGGCGCCAGGGCCGGTACTAGGCACGGCATGGAAACAAAGCCTCGGGACAGGTATTATATCGGCAGCTGTAGTAGCGCATGACTGAGACCAGGAGAGTTTATGACCGACAAGAAGATCGATCTGACCCAGTTTCTGAGCCAGCAGTATTTGTGCGAATCATTGACCATCAATGAGGTTCAGACCCTGTTGCAATTTACTCATCTGGTTGAGTGCGCCAAGGGCGCCATGATTGCGGATATCGGGGATGTCGGCGATGCCCTGTATTTTGTCGTCAGTGGGGAGGTGGCCTTGCTGTATGAAGACAGCGGCCGCGAGACCGAGATCGGCCGGATGACGGCCGGAGAGCTGGTCGGTGAGATGTCATTTTTTGACCGCAAACCACGGATGCTCCGGGTGCGTGCGGTTACCGGGGATACCCGTTTGCTGAAACTGCCTCGGGCCCTATACGAGAGGCTGCGCGTCGAGCATCCATATATTGCAGTTAACTTCCTCGAACATGCGATCATCAGCCTCGATCACTTGGTTCGCCGCGTCAGCGCCGACGAGATGTCGTTGTCGCGCTATATGTTTGGCCGAGGCAAGCGCTGAACCGGTCGCGGGCCGCGGCCGAGTCCATTCGATGACCTCTATCCTGCAGGCAGCGCAGTTCCTCAAGAGCGTAGCCGCACTGTCTCAGTTGCCGGCGGATGACGGCCGTGAGGTAGCGTTTGCCGGCCGCTCCAATGCAGGCAAGTCTTCGGCGCTGAATGTGCTGACCGGCCATAAGGGGCTGGCCAGGACCAGCAAGACACCGGGTCGTACCCAGTTGCTGAATTACTTTACAGTCAGTCCCCAGTGTTATCTGGTTGACCTGCCTGGGTATGGTTACGCCAAGGTGCCGGCCGCCGTGCGCCGTGACTGGGGCGAGCTGGTCGGGGGATATCTACAGCAGCGACTGGCATTGAAAGGGCTGATACTGATCATGGACATCCGCCACCCATTTACAGACTTTGACTTGCAGCTGCTGGATTGGTGCCAGGCCGAAGAACTACCAGTGCATATCCTGCTCAGCAAGGCTGACAAGCTGAGTCGCGGTGCCGCCAGTCAGACCTTGCAGGCCGCCCGCGTCTTGCTGGGCCGTGATTACCCGGCGGCCCAAATGTCCGTTCAGGTCTTTTCGGCACTGAAAAAGCTCGGGGTAGATGAGGCCAGGCACTGCGTCACCCGCTGGCTGGGTCTGGATCAGGTCTAAAAAGAAGCCCCGGCGAATCACGGAGAGGGTGGGTGCCGGGGCCGAGACGTGTCCCGGTTGGGGTCCGGGCACGATTTCCCCGCCAGGGAGGCCGGGCGGGAAACAGAGAAAGCAATCTGCTTATAATTATAATGGGGGCCAAAGCGCGGAATTAAAGGGCCCTGGATAATTAATAGCTGTGTTGGTGGCGAGATACCTGAATATAAAAATTAATTAAATTTCAGTTTGTTGGCTCTGTGAAAGGCGCTGTATATAAAAGCCTGGGGGCAGATAAAACAAAGCCCGGCTCAAGGGGGGAGGCCGGGCTGTTGCACTACACTAATATGGTCACGTTAAGGGGGTAACTGGCCAATGTAACCATAAGACTGGAGGCGTCAGCAAAAGTTTCATAAATATTGAACCAGGTGACAAAATTTTTTGCAGGTTCGTTAGACAGGCCTATAGCTGGGTTCAATGGGCCTCGTCCCAGTTCGCCCCGTGACCTATATCAACGATCAATGGGACTGACAGCTGGGCGGCCTGTTGCATGGTATCCCGGATCAGCGGGATCCAGCTCTCCAGGACGGCATCCCTGACCTCGAACACCAGCTCATCATGGACCTGCATGATCATGGCGACCTCATCGCTGTGACCGCGCAGTTGCTCAGCGAGTCTGATCATCGCGAGCTTGATGATGTCAGCCGCTGTACCTTGCATCGGGGCATTGATCGCGGCGCGCTCGGCATACTGTCGGCGGTTGGTATTGCGGGCCTTGATATCCGCCAGATACAGTCGTCGGCCGAATAACGTTTCGACGAAGCCATGCTGACGGGCAAATTCACGGGTACGCTCCATGTAATCATTAACATTGGGGAAACGTTCAAAATACCGTTTCATATAGTGTTGGGCCTCGTTGCGGTCAATACCGAGCTGACGCGCCAGGCCGAAGGCGGACATGCCGTAGACCAGTCCGAAATTGATCGCCTTGGCGCGGCGCCGGAGTTCGTCACTGACCGTTGCTACATCAACACCAAAGATCTCGGCGGCGGTTGCGCGATGGACATCCAGGCCGTCGCGAAAGGCCGCCCGCAGTCCTGGATCCTGCGACAGATGGGCCAGGATACGCAGCTCGATCTGCGAGTAATCGGCCGCGACGAGGTGATGATGCGGCGGTGCGATAAAGGCCTGACGGATACGTCGCCCGGCCTCGGTGCGGATCGGGATATTTTGCAGATTGGGATTGCTCGATGACAACCGGCCGGTGGCGGCCACGGCCTGATGATACGAGGTGTGGATGCGGCCACTGCGCGGGTTGAGCTGCTCGGGCAGGCGATCGGTGTAGGTGGATTTCAGTTTGCTGTAGCTGCGGTATTCGAGGATGACCTGAGGTAGCGGATAATCCAGCGCCAGCTCCTGCAGCACCGATTCGGCCGTCGAGGGCTGACCGGTCGGCGTGCGCTCGGTGATCGGCAGGCCCAGTTTGGTGAACAGGATATCCTGAATCTGCTTGGGCGAAGAGATATTGAATGCACTCCCCGCCAGTTGGTGGGCCGTCACCTCCAGTTCGGTCAGACGCTGATCGATCTCGAGACTTTGCTGTGACAGCAACTGGCAATTGATCAGCACCCCATGGCGCTCCATCTGAGACAGGATGGGGATCAGCGGCCGTTCAATGTCCTGATAGACGTGCAACAGTTTGTCATCACTGGTCAGTTGTTGCCACAGCGCTTGATGCAGACGCAAGGCAATATCGGCATCCTCGGCGGCATACGGCGCCGCTTGTGCGAGATCAATCTGGTTAAAGGTTAACTGGCGGACACCACTGCCCGCTATGTCCTCAAAGCGGATGGTTCGGTATCCCAGATATTTTTCGGCCAGCGAATCCAGGTCATGACGGGTCGCATTGCTGTCGATCACATAGGATTCGAGCATGGTGTCATAGTCAATACCTGCCAGGTAGATATCGTAACGTGCCATGATGCTGAGGTCGAATTTGATGTTCTGGCCGATCTTCACGCACGATGGATCTTCAAGTAATGGCTTTAGTCGTGCCAGTACCTGATCCCTGGGCAATTGCTGCGGGGCGCCGACATAGTCATGCAGCAATGGGATATAGGCGGCAACACCGGGCTCGACTGCGACGGACAGGCCAACCAGCTCGGCTTCCATATAATCGAGACCGGTGGTCTCGGTATCAAATGAAAATATGCCAGCTGTGCGCAGGCGATCTAGCCAGCCCTCAAGGCTGGACCATTCGAGAATGGTATCGTATTCGGCAGCAAGCTGGTTGGGCGCAGAGTGATTTTGGCGCGGGGTAAGTTCAATATTGATCTCATTAAGCCAGCGCTTGAAATCGAACTGGCTGAGCAACGAAACAAGCTGCTGCAAGTCAGGTGATTTTACTGTTAGATCTTCCAGAGTGGTATCGAGTGTCACATCGCAGCGGATGGTGGCGAGTTGTCGTGCCAGCGGCAGTTGGTGCAGATGGGCGCGGAGATTCTCGCCTAGTTTACCCTTGATCTCACCGGCGTGCGCAGTGATCTGGTCGAGCGTCCCATGCTCGTTGAGAAGCTTGACGGCCGTTTTGGGGCCGATACCGGGGATGCCGGGGATGTTATCCGAGCTGTCACCGACCAAAGCGAGATAGTCAATCATCGCAATTGGCGGCACGCCAAATTTGTTCTTGACGCCGGTGCTGTCAAGGATGGTTTTATTCATCGTGTTGATCAGTGTGATACGGTCGCAGACCAGCTGTGCCATGTCCTTGTCGCCGGTGGAGATCAGGGTTGTCATGCCGCGCGCATGTGCCTGGATGGCCAGTGTGCCAATGACATCATCGGCTTCAACACCGGGGATGACCAGACAGCTGAGTCCCATTGCCCGTACCAGTTGCTGCAATGGTTGAACTTGTAGCCGAAGATCATCGGGCATCGGTGGTCGATGTGCCTTGTACTGTGCGTACAGGTCATCTCTGAAGGTTCGCCCTTTGTCATCAAAGACCACAGCCATATGTGATGGTCTAAATTCATCGAGCATGCTTCTCAGCATGTTGGCGACACCTAGAATCGCGCCAGTTGGTTCACCGTGTGAGTTGGTCAGCGGTGGTAAGGCATAGAAGGCGCGATATAGATAGGAAGACCCATCAACAAGGATAAGATCCGGCTTGACTGAATGATCAACCATCGCCATTTAGTCAGTTAAATGAATTTCGACATAAGCCTCATTGCGAATCCGGCTGACCCAGATCTGGCGTGCTTCTTCCACCTTGCGACTGAAAAGCTGTTCGCGTACTTGGTTACGTCGGAATTCATCAGTATCATCATATTGTCGACGTTCGACAAGCTGGATCAGATGCCAGCCAAAACCTGATTTGACTGGATTGCTGATTTCGCCGGGTTTAAGGGCATTCATCGCCTCCTCAAATGGCGGGGACATGGTGCCTGGCGAGGCCCAGCCCAAGTCGCCGCCATTGGCAGCACTACCAGGATCCTCGGAATTGGTTCGGGCCAGATCCTCAAACGATTCTCCAGCCGAAATTTTCAGCTGCAATTGCTCCAGCCTGGAACGCGCATCCTGATCGCTTGTCAACTCGTTGGGTCGGATCAGGATATGTCGACTATGTGACTGAGTGGTCATATGGGTTACGACCCCACGACGTTCCAGTAACTTGATAATGTGAAAGCCGCTCGGACTACGCAGCGGCGCGCTGACCGAGCCGATAACCATGGCCGGGACACTTGCTGCGAACAGGGTGGGTAGCTGGCCCGCCTTGCGCCAGCCAAGGTCACTACCTTGCATGGTGAACTGTGATATGGAAGCTTCAGTCGCCAATTTATTAAAGTCGTCCCCGGCGCGCAGTCTTTGCACAATCTGATTTGCTTGAGCAAATGCTTGCTCAATTACTGTGGGGTTGGCGCTTTCATCAACAGCGATCAGGATATGGCCGATATGATATTCAGTTGTTGGTGACTGATCCTGGGCCTTATCCAGAAAGACATTGATCTCCTGCTCTGAGACAGAAATACGGTTATCAATATTTCTCTGTTGCAGACGTCTAATTGCGATTTCGCCCCGCAATGATTCGCGAAATCTCTGGAAGTCAAGATGGTCCCGATCGAACACCTCTCTGAACTCCTGCAACGATAGATGGTTTTGGGCAGCAACATTTTGCAGGGTTTTATTCAATGTTTCGTCATCGACGCTGATACCGACGTCGGAAGCCATCTGGATCTGGATGAGATTTGTGATTAAATGTTCAAGCACCTGTTTTTGAAATACTTCAGATGGAGGTATGGCAATCTTTTGTTGGCGTAGCTGGCTGCGCATCAGATCCTGTTCGATGAGCAGTTCGTTGGAAGTGATGACCTGATCATTGACGATCGCGGCGATGTGGTTGAGCGTCGTCGGTGTAGCGACGGCCCACTGCGAGATCGTCAACAGTCCATACAGGCATGTGAGGTTAAGAAACGATAGATATCTGGTCATAACGAGTACTAATTGGCAGGAAATCCAAGCATACCATTTTCCAGCAAATTATCTATATGTTGGCCGAAGCTGGTGAGTCCCTTGAGCTCGATCTGGAAATAGACAGCATCATTGATGTCTCCTATGCTGTTGATCAAATAGCGCCTGGCTATCAGCCGCATTGCCCAGCAGCAGCTGTTGTATTCGACACCACCAAGAGTTTCCAGCACCTGATTCTCAAGGTAGGAGTAATTCCAGCGCCCGAGTACAGACCAGTTAGGCCCTAGTGGTAGCATTATAGCGGCATCACCCTGTTCAAGGATGTTCATTCTGTAGCGGTAACCAATATTTAAGGCTGTGCGTTCATTAGGACGGTACCTGAGTTGACCGCCCCCCATTCTCGGCCGCTCGGTGGTGACATCTATATTGGTCGTTGCCGTAATCGCTAGAGTGCTGGCAGGTGTATATTCGACTTGGGCCAGAAGATCGGATTGGCTGAAGGTTTCAGCAGGCAAGCCGGGCAGAGTTACTCGGCGATCCTCGAAATAATAAATGTTACCCATGGAGGCAAGGAGCAAGGTGCGGCCACTGTCCTGTTCACGCAGTCGACTGGTAGCGGCCATCGTTACCTGATTAGCATCACCAATGCGGTCATTGCCGGAGAATCTGTTGTTGCGGAACATCTGGGTGTAGCTGAGCTCGGGCAGTCCGGTGTCAAACACCGGCAGGTTAAGTTGGTTAGTGAATGGAGCATACAAATAATAGAGTCTGGGTTCCAGAGTTTGCAACCACTTCGTATCTTGATTTCGTTTAATGAAGCGATCAAGAAAGACACCGCTGTCCACGGAGAATATTGGCACCGTCCTGGACAATTCGTCAGGGGAGCCTTCGACATTATATATCGTATGGTTCAATTGCAGGCTAGGCATCAAGAACCATGCCTCGTTGCCATATGATTTCCCCAGCTCAGTTGACAAGTGCAGGCGTTGTCCATCAGGCAGCACTGGCTGCACAAACTGGACATATTCGGAGCCAAATTTGAATGTTAAGCCATTATTATGAGCAGGTATGACGTTCAGTTGTAGTTGCGGCAGTCTCTGATATGGTCTGGAAGCGGACACGATGCTTGGGTCTACTGTCTGATAGGTTTGAATCAGTGTTGAGGCCTCGATGGGGTGTTTTCGGTAGCCGATAAAGAGTGACTGCGGCAGGTGCGTTATGCTGGTGATGCCTAGCCCATTCCCGAAATGTTCGAAGTAATGGGGGTCACTGACCTTGTTGTATTCAAGGGTGGTTGACAGATTATTGAATTGACCCGAGTGGTGATAAGAGAAATAACTGCGATCCACGCCCATCATGGCATCCGAATTCAAATATTCTGCCCGAATATCACCATGGGCATGGCGGCTCAGATAGCGGAATTCGTTTTCAACCAATGTGCCTCGCTTCTCAAGGAGGCGGGGACTTACGGTCAGATCGTAGTTGGGGGCGATATTAAAGTAATAGGGCGTTTTCAGTTCCAGGCCAGAAAGATCCGATACCCTTATTTCGGGCACCAGAAAACCGGTTTTTCGTTGATCACTTATCGGGAAGCTCATCCATGGAAAATAAAACACCGGGGCTTGATTGATGCTGACCCAGACATGCCGTGCATAGCCTATGCCCTCTTTGTGATCCAGGGTTAGCTGATTGGCATGGAGCCACCAGGTGTTATTGCCAGGATCACAGGTGGTGTAGCGTATATCATCGAGAATTGTGGTATTGGCATCAACCAGTGCTGCTCGTATAGCGTCACCACGGGCATGGCGGCTATTGAGTGCAAAGGAGACGCCTTCAAGATGGCCTGATTGTTTGCCCAGATCCAGTGTGGCCCCAGTGCTACGCAAATAGATATTGTCTCTCCAGTAGTCAATCGCACCATTGGCTTGAAATTGATCAAGGTCACGATTGTAATGGGCTTGTTCTGAGCTTAGATATTGACCATCCTTGGCGATTCGTACCGTGCCGAGCAGGTTGTATAGTCCCTTGGATGAGACTTCTGCCTGATCTGCATTGAAGGTGGTGAGACCATCTGACGCTACTGATTTTGACCATTCAGGCAGGGCGCCGTGGTAAGAACACAAGGACCAGTTGCTCTGGGCGCTGGGCGTGGCACGGACCGGACTGCCTAGCAGGGATAGAACGATGGCCGACAAGGCAAGTAATGGACGATGTGATAACTTAGATAGCAGCACTGGGTCGAATCGGTGGATGGTTGATAAATTGCTGTCAGGCTGGAAGTATATCCGGTTTAGACTATAAGGTCAGTCAGTTTGAGGGTGGGGTGGTGGATGGACGATAGACTAGACATGCTGGAGCAATGGTTGCGGGAAGAAAGGGGGATGGCTGGATGCCTGGTTGTCCCGGCCTCCGGGGACGCCAGTTTCCGGCGCTATTTTCGGGTGACACACCGGGGGCAGACCTGGATTGTTATGGACGCCCCACCCGACAAGGAAGATTGTCACCCGTTCGTAAAGATCGCCAAGGCGATGGGTGGCATGGGACTTAGCGTTCCGGAAGTGTTAGCCGCAGATTTTGACAAGGGCTTGCTGTTATTGAGCGACCTGGGTACTCGCCAGTATCTAGCCGAGCTTAACGAAACGACAGTATCGCATTTGTACGGTGACGCGATGCAGGCATTGATGCGCCTGCAGCAAGGTCCAACAGATAGGGGGATTCTTCCCCCTTATTCTCGAACACTGTTGCTGAATGAAATGGGGTTGTTCAGGGACTGGTTTCTCGGGCGCCATCTGGGGCTGGTGCTTACTGAGGAGGAGCTTGTAGTTCTTGACCAGGCTTTTACGCTGCTCGCGGATTCGGCACTGGAGCAACCGATGGTATGGGTGCATCGTGATTACCATTCGCGTAATTTGATGGTCCTGCAGGCTGGAAATCCCGGGATTCTTGATTTTCAGGATGCCGTCATTGGCCCGGTTACCTATGACCTGGTGTCTTTGCTAAAAGACTGCTATATCGCGTGGCCCGCAACGCAAATCCAGCGTTGGGTTGAGGAGTATTACCAGCTCATTGTCGATAAACAGCTCATCAACGAGGTTGGCATGGAGCGGTTTCGACTCTGGTTCGAGCGCATGGGTGTGCAGCGCCATCTAAAGGCCGCCGGCATCTTTGCGCGACTCAATATTCGTGACCATAAGCCCGGATATTTACAAGACATACCTCGAACATTTTCTTATATAATGCAGGCCACCCACGCCGATTCATCATTGATAGAGCTGCGTAATCTTCTTCAGCGGCGTGCCGCGCCCCTTGTATGAAGGGCGTTATCGGCAGCGCAAGCGTGTTCCATGCAGCAACGATAACGTGATTTCTTCAGCAGATAGTTCCTTGGGGAAAAACACTCCTGATATCTTGGTGGCATGAATGCTGGCGCCTTCGAGACGTGCGGTGGAAAAGTTGATACCACGCAAATCGGCCTGTCTGAAATAACCATTACTCAGGTCTAATCCGTCTGCGTTCATGCCCCGTAAGTCGACGCCACGGAAATCGCACCCAGTAAGATCGGCCTTTTCTCCCCGTTCCCGCGCCTCGTTAAAGGCCTTGATCTGGCCGTCGCGCAGCAACCGGTACAGGTGGTTATCATTCTTGATTACTGGCTCAGCCATTTGACCCCCCTTGGGCCAGAAAGAACTGATTAAAATATAACCTGTATAACATCAGATTAGCCGCAGTAGCAATAACCAATTCGTTATGAAGATAAACGCCAAAGACCGAATATGAACATTAAATGCCCAGTTCATTATGGGGGTAGTTGGATTTGTGACGTTGATCACATGATGCACGGGCATGATGCAAAGAACTCGATAGATCATTGGGATAACCTCTTGGGTGTCCCGATAAAGGTTACAGGATCTACAGTACTTCAAGGGTGGAATGCTATGCATGCTTTAAACATCAAGCCGGTTGTTGAAAGTTCATCTGCTGCCGAGGTGGGTGCCAAAAAAGGCCCATTACTGGATATCAAGCCGCGTTTGAAGGAAATCAAGACATTGCCACCCATGCCAGCAATGGCCCAGCGCATCATCAGACTTAGTTCTGATGTGAATGCTAATATCAAGGATCTAGCGGCGATCGTAGAACTTGATCCGAGTTTGAGTGCTCAGATTATGAGGTATGCCTCATCTCCGTTGTTCGCCTATCGCGGAAAGATAGATTCAGTACAGACCGCCATTTCGCGTGTACTGGGATTTAACATGGTGATGAATCTGGCGCTGGGTATGACGACTGCCAAGCCATTTCGTATTCCGAAGAATCTGCCTTTGGGGCTGGATAACTTCTGGCGCCATGCTGTTTACAGCGCCGCCTTGACCCAGGCATTAAGTAATGCGCTGGACAGCAGCATTCGACCTGAGGCTGGACTGGCCTATTTGGCCGGCTTGCTGCACAACTTTGGTCACCTGGTTTTTGGCCACCTGTTCAGAAATGAGTTTATCCTACTTAACAAGTTTTTGTTGCAGCATGAAGGTCGGCCAATTGCAGAGGTAGAGCATGAGGTGCTTGGTATAGACCATGCGCAGATAGGCGCATGGTTGTTGAAGTCATGGCGCCTTCCGGAGGAAGTTGTTGTTGCGACTCGAGAACATCATAATGAGTACTATCATGGGCCCAGCTCAGTTATGGTCTCGCTGGTTCGGGTGAGTGATTTTGTGCTCAAGAAACAGGGCATTGGTGACGGATCAGATGTGATGCCTGTTACCGCTGTTCACGAGCTTGGTCTTGGTGAATACCAGATCAATGCCATCACCAGCCAGTTGTTTGGAAGTGGTCAGGAAAGTCTTGATAACATGGTCAGGCAGCTGGTTGGCTAGAATAATAATTATTAGGAGATATAAAATGAAAAGGGCGTGTCAGAAAAAATGACACGCCCTTTTCCGTTTTTAACGTGGCTTAATGGCCACCAAGGTTGCTAGCGCACACCTCCGCTACTTCATCATAACCCGGGAATACAGAGCCGTCGCGGCAGTAACGACACTTGGGATTAGGCTTGAGTTTCATCGTGTAAAACTCACCGCCCAAGGCATCATAGGTCAGCTGGCGGCCGACCAGTGGTTCACCCACATCGAGCAGAATTTTAAGTACCTCGACGGCCTGCAGCAAACCGAAAACACCTGGCATTACGCCCAGAACCCCTGCCTCAGCACAAGACGGTGCCAGTTCCGGTGGTGGTGGCTCCGGGAACATGCAGCGGTAGCAGCCTGATTTATCCTTGTTGTAGGCGGGCCAGAATACAGTGATTTGGCCATCAAATCTGTATACAGCAGCATGGACGTTG
The DNA here is from genome assembly GCA_016218365.1 of Gammaproteobacteria bacterium. Taxonomy (GTDB): domain Bacteria; phylum Pseudomonadota; class Gammaproteobacteria; order SZUA-140; family SZUA-140; genus JACREF01. The sequence goes on along the minus strand of JACREF010000008.1, from coordinate 139,249 downwards.
GGAAGGCCCAGCTTTACACAGGCATCATTGATCAGGTAGCGGGCGGTCAGGTTGTCCGTGCCATCAACGATGACATCATACTGGGAAAAGATCTCTTCGACATTGCTAACATCCAGTTTATGCTGATAGGTCTTTACCTTGACGTCAGGATTCAGGGCCTCGATGGCAATTTTCGCGGACTCAACCTTGGGCATGCCGATTCTGTCTTCGGTATGAATAATCTGGCGCTGCAGGTTGCTGCGATCGACGACGTCGTGATCGACAAGGCCGATGGTGCCGACACCTGCTGCGGCCAGGTAGTAGGCTGAGGGTGATCCTAGGCCGCCAGCACCGATCAGCAGCACCTTGCTGTCGAGTAGTTTCAACTGTCCCTGTTCACCGACCTCCTTCATCAATAGGTGACGAGAATAACGCTCTTTGCCCTTGGCATCAAGAAAGCGAGGAACTTCGAAGCCGAGTCCTTCATTTTTCCAGCGATTGAAACCGCCTGCCAATGAAAAAACCTGTTTGTAGCCCATACCCACCAATGCCTCGGCAGCAAATAATGAACGGGCTCCGCCCGCGCACATAACAATGACAGGCTGTTCCAGGTTGGGCACTGAGTCTTCAACGCGCAGCTCGAGGAAGCTGCGGCCCAGGCGGAGTGCACCACGAGGGCTGCCTTGGGCAACCTCATCACTGTCTCGGACATCGATCAGGGACGCGCCATTGTCCTTGATCAGATCTTGGGCCTCTTTAGGCGTGATTTCTTTAATTACGGAACGCAGTTCTGACAGACGACGATCTTTGGCTTTCATTGACAACCTCCAGCCAGGTTGGATGTACTAATACAGGGCTCACATAGAATACAGATTGATTATACAGCGGTTATAACGACCGCAGGGATTATAACATTAATTTCATGGGCTTGTTCTCCGGGCGGCACATGTTGGACAGCTTGGATCGTTCCGGAGCAGGGAAAGTTTCATATTCAACTGCCTGGCATCGACCTGTAGCAGTTGTCCGTCAAGGCTACTTTGGCCGGTCAATACAAATTTCAACGTCTCTGTTGCCATGATGGTGCCAATAATGCCTGCAACCGGTGCCAGGATACCTTCACCGTCACAGCTGCCGAACAGATTGTCCTCATCAGGGGAATATAGGCAACGATAACAGGGGGCATGCAACAGGTCATGTCTGAACATACTGGCCTGACCTTCCATGCGTATCACTGAGCCGGAGAGCAGGGGTTTAAGATGGCGAGCACAGGAGGCGTTAACCGCAAAACGGGTCGGAAAATTATCACTGGCATCTACAACCAGGTCGCAACTGGCGATAGTTGTATCGAGTACCGGGCCTGCCAGATATTCTGGCACCTTGGTTATCGACAAGACAGGGTTGATAGATCGTAGTCGGTCTTGCGCCGAATCACACTTGTTTCGACCTAGATCAGCCATAGAATGCAGCAACTGCCGATGAAGGTTGCTGAGCTCGACGTTGTCGCCATCACAAAGCGTCAAATGCCCTATCCCGCTGCTTGCCAGGTACAGGGCAGTCGGAGAGCCCAGCCCTCCAAGGCCGATCAGGGCGACGCGGGTATTAAGCAGACGCTGCTGATCAGCGGCGGTGACATCGGGCAACCGTAACTGACGGCTATAACGAATCAGCTGTTCCCGCGCCAGCTCTGTTTTCGCCGTAGTGCGTGGTTCATCAGGTATTGAAGGCGTAGACACAGCTTTGAGGCTCGCGTCGGTCATCTGCCCACCCACCGACCAGATAGGCGGTGTTGCCAATGACACCGACACCCATTGCGGCCAGCGTCCCTGGCATCGGCGCCAGGATAGACCATTTCTGTGTGGCAAGATCGTAGCCGGCAACATGATCGCTGATGCCGTCCCCGCTATATCCACCAAATACAATCAGATGATTATGCAACAGACAGCACCCCATGCCAGCTGCGGTCCAAGGCAGAGTAATGCTCCCGCGCTGCCACAGACCGGTACTCGGGTCGTACACCTCGGTATGGTCGAAATTGTTAAACCCCTGCGGGGTGAAGGCAACACCGCCCAAGGTAACAATTTTATCATCAATCACCTCGGCATCGAGGGCAAATCGCGGTGTTGGCAGCGGCGCGATTTGTTCCCAGCGCCCGGTGGCAAGGTGCAGGCGTTCGCAAAAATCAAAACCAGGGTCAGTCTGTGGGCCGGCAACGACAGCATCAGGATGGTGGCCACCAAGGATATAGATATGCCCACCGAGTAACGCCCCGGCCGGATAGTCGTGAGGCATGATCATGTCCGGACCCTTTTCCCATATATCACGATCTGGATAATAGATCTCTGTGGTACGAAGGAATTTGAAAGTACCATTGTCTTGTTTGAAGCCTCCGCCAATGACATAGATGGCATCTCCAACTGTTTTGGCGATGGCGCCGGAACGAAAGCTGGGCATCGGTGCTATATATTTCCAGCTATTGAGCGCAGGGTCGTAAACAATGGAGGTGTTCTGGCTTTTGAATTTCGGACCACCGCCCCCAAAGGCGTACAGTTTGTCTTTATAGATCGCAGTCGGCGGGTGTGATCTGGCGATCTCCAGGGAAGTTTTTGTATTCCATGATCCGCTGATAACGTTATGATATTTCATGTGTTTGCTCGATGAGTGATGATTTCTGGAATATCCCGCAGCTTGGCGGCGGCGCATAAATAAATACATGGACCGGTCGACCACCCGCTAAGACGGGGCGTTGCAGGATTATATATTTTTTGATGGCGAATTGTTATCACAGCCGCCGACTAAACATATATTTGATTCTCCTTTTATAACAATCTGTTAAGTAAGATGCCAGGCCGATCTTCAAAGCGGCGTGTTTCAGGGAAGGCAAATTATGATAAAATCACACGGCTGATTAGTCGGGTTAGGGCGTGGGCCGCTAGGGTGCCGATTAAAGTTCGGAACTTTTTAGCGGCTATCTAGTCCATCTTTGACAGTCTGGCCTGGGATGAGGCTGGTTACGGCAGCGGCAAGGGTATGCCTGTTGAAAACTGGGATTCTGGTGTCAAGAAGGTCAATCAGGATTAGTCCTTGAGGAGCAATGATATGTTCAACGAAACCGCGAAGTCCGAAGGCAAGGGTCAGGTTGCCCCGTATGTTCCCACTCGGCCACCGCTGCAGGATCGGTTCGGACGCACTTTTGATTATGTACGCATCGCGGTGATCGAGCAGTGCAATCTTCGTTGTACCTACTGCATGCCTGAAGAAGGTGTGCAGTTCAAGGAAAAGGACATGGTGCTGCGCTCGAATGAGATTGAGCGCGTCATCAAGGTCCTGGCAAGCATGGGCGTAAAGAAGGTACGCTTCACAGGCGGCGAACCACTGGTTCGTCCGGACATCGTTGATCTGGTGAAATATGCCGTCAACACCCCGGGTATCAAGGGCGTACATCTGACCACCAACGGTATCCTATTCCCCAAGTTTGCAGAGCCATTGCGCAAGGCTGGGTTGACAGGTGTGAATATCAGCCTGGATACCTTGCACGAAGACAAGTTTGAGCAGATCACCCGTCGCAAGGGGATCGGCAAGGTCATGGAGAGCATTGAAATGGCCGTGGCACTTGGGTTTCCGCGGGTTAAGGTCAATGTGGTGCTGATGCGTGGTTTTAACGAGAACGAGCTTATCGATTTCTGTGAATTGACCAAGGATAAGGCGGTCACGGTGCGTTTCATTGAATTTATGCCGTTTGATGCCCATCAGATTTGGGAATCGGGGCAGCATTTTGCCAGTGCGGCCGACTTGACCGGTCAGATCGAGAGTCATTACAAGGGCATCAAAGAAGCGTCGGGTACCCGTACTGAGCATCATATCTACCAGGCACCAGGTTATGCCGGCAAGATCGCGGTGATCCCGGCCTTTACCCGCAGTCTGTGTGGTAACTGCTCGCGTATCCGTGTCACGGCAGATGGCAGCATCATGAATTGCCTGTATTCAGAGGAGCCGTATCTGCTTAAGGATGTCATGAGAAAAGGTGGTACGGACGAGGATGTCGAGGCGTTGTTCCGCAAGGCCTTTGGCGAGAAGCATATCGACGGTTTTGAATCCAAGAAGGCTGCCAGTATCAAGGCCAAGGTCAATGTGTCTGACATCAGCCGTAACCGGTCGAGTATGACGCAGATTGGCGGTTAAGCAGGATTAACTTTAGTTTCAACCTAGCTTGAGAGCAATATCATGAGTTATAACGAATTGACCCACTTTAATTCTTCCGGTGATGCCTACATGGTGGATGTGGGCGCCAAGGAAGAGACCGTTCGTGAAGGCGTGGCTGACGGCCGTATCTTTATGGAAAAAAGCACGCTGGACAGGATTATCAGGGGCGACAACAAAAAGGGCGATGTGCTCGGTATCGCGCGCGTGGCCGGGATCATGGCTACGAAGCGCACTGCAGAGCTGGTACCGTTGTGTCATCCGCTGATGATCACCAATGTTAATGTCGAGTTAGAGCCTGAACCAGAGACCAATTCGGTATATTGCCGCGCCACGGTCCGCTGCAAAGGTCAAACTGGCGTCGAGATTGAGGCGGTCAATGCGGTGCTGATTTCGCTGCTGACAGTCTACGACATGTGCAAGGCGGTGGACCGCTTCATGCGGATTACCGATGTATGCATGTTGTCTAAGTCCGGCGGCAAGTCTGGCAGCTGGAAGCGCGAAGACTAGACATTTACCAGCAACCGCAGTGTTACGATAGTAAAGGTGTGAGGGATTTAGTATGAAAGTTAAAGTCAGATACTTTGCTAGCCTGCGCGACAAGATCGGGCGCAGTGATGAACAGGTGTCATTTGATGGCGCCAGTGCTACCGTTTCCGACCTGTGGACCAAGGTGTCCAACATCCCGGCTTCAGATTCAATACTGGTGGCGGTAAACATGGAATACACCAACATGAATCACAAGCTCAAGGATGGCGATGAGGTCGCATTCTTTCCGCCGGTGACGGGAGGTTGAGGTATGAAAGTCAAGATTCTTAAAGATGCGATGGATCCCTACAAGGAAGTAAGCGACTACGAGCGCGAAGCGCTGCCACCGGGCAAACATGGCGGGGTAGTCTTGTTCGTCGGCACGATGCGCGATTTTAATGATGGCAATGATGTTCGGGCGATGAGCCTGGATCATTATCCGGGTATGACCGAGAAGCATATTGAGAAGGTCATGCAAGAGGCGCACGATCGTTGGGATATCATGGATTCCTATGTGGTGCACCGTGTTGGAGACATGGTACCGACAGACCCGATCGTGCTGGTTGCGGTATGGTCAGCCCATCGGCGTGATTCATTCGATGCCTGCCGTTACATCATTAACTATTTAAAGGAAAGTGCGCCGTTCTGGAAGTGTGAAGTCACCAAGGCCGGCGTCAAGCACTGGGTCGAGCATAACTCCGAGGACCCAGGGGTTGCCAAGCGGATAGCCAAGTGATTAAGTAATTTATTGATGTTGACGTAGTATGCTGGAAAAGGCGCGCCACTAAACGGCGCGCTTTTTTTGTTACGCCTATATTTTCCCAGTTAGCCGATTTTCAAGAAAGGGGTTGACAGGGGCGAAGATCATACGTATTATTTTATAGTATTATTTACTCTTGACGAGATGGGCATGTCAGAAAGTACGCATAACAATGTCAAGCGGATACGGCCCAAATCGGTTGATTTCCAGGTGAACCGGAAAAACAGCATGATCAGTGGACCCAGGAGCCCGTTAAAGTATCAGCATTCCCATAGCCATTCCCACAAGCACCGACATGATGATGGAAGTCACCAGGATCACAGTCATCCATATCCGGTCATGGGTGAGCATGACCATGAACACGAGCATAACCATAACCATGAAGATGATATTGATCATGATCATCAGTAAAACTGGGATTTAATAACTTAAGGATAATCAGAAGGAGGCCGAAAAGACCAAACAGGAAATGTCGGCATTAATTTAGCAGGGTGTTGAAAAAGGCCGTCCGTGGCCTTTTTCAACCCGCAAAGCAAAAATGTGATTTCTGCTTTGCTCCATTTTTCAAGCAGATAAACCCGGCTTGAAAAATGGCGGCGCCTCCTTGCGCCGCACGCAGGCTGTTTATCAACAGCCTGTTAGCTCAATGAACAATCGCAGTGGGTCATAGAATAAATTGAGGAGATGAACAGTGATGCAACGATCAATAGAGGAACAGAAAGTGGCTGCGGTAAAAAGGTCTGTGCTTGCGATGGCGGTCAGTATAGGCTTGGCCGCTCCATTTTATGCGCAGGCCCATGAGGGTAAAGATGACAGGAAAGAAAGCAATACGGTGCTGGCAGGCAATGTGACCGACACGGCGGCAGGTCGCGAGGAGCACCATGATATGAATGCCGAGTCTGGCCACCGCCTGCACCCGATGCACTCAGTCGGGGAAGCGACGATCAGTGGCTGGTTGCTGGCCATTGCTCAATCAACCTCCGGCACCAGCAATGATAGCAGCCAGGGTACCATGTCGGCTGATGTATTCTATGAATCGACGCTGGATGAGAAGAGCAAGTTCCTCGTTCACTTCGATGTTTCGCAAGGCGATCAGGGAAACCTGAATATGCCGGCCCTGTTGGCAGGGCCGAATGGTGACCCGACCGGCGTCAATAATGACAACGAAGACTTCATGAGCAGCCAAGTGCAGGCCGTTGAGATCTATTATGAGACGATGCTTGGTGATGATAAGTGGACATTGACACTTGGTGAGATCAGCCCGACCAGTTATTTGGATGCCAACAGTTATGCCAATGATGAGCATACGCAGTTTCTCGGCAACCAATTCGATAACAATACTGCACTAGAATTCGGTGGTACGGCGAATTTCTACGGTCCCGGCCTGCGGCTGACCTATTCACCTGTTGAGTGGTTGGATGTCACCGCATTGTCGATCGATGCCAATGGCGATTATGTCGATATGTTCGACAAGACCTTCCAGGCGGTCGAGATCGACCTCAAGCCCACGCTGCTGGGGCGCCCCGGTAACTATCGCATCTATGGCTGGCGCAACCAGCAAGCACATTTTAGCAATTTTCTTACCGAGACTGGTGGCGCGATCACCGATACATCAGATCCAAATTATGTGCCTATTACAAAGATTTCTGATGACAATACCGGGGTTGGGGTGAGCCTTGATCAGCAGGTCTCGGACAATGTTGGCGTGTGGCTGCGCTGGGGCAGCCAGGACAAGAACGTTGCCCAGTTCGATCAGACGGTCAGCGCCGGGTTGCAAATCAGTGGTGGCGCATTCAATCGCGCCGACGATGTGATCGGCATTGCGTATGGCATGACGACGCTGAGTGATGCCTACAAGGCAACGAATGCCGCCTTGGGGTCCGATGAACAGATGATGGAGGCCTATTATAACTTCGCCGTGACGAAGACCTTCACGGTGACGCCGGACTGGCAGTACATCACCAACCCGGGCGGTGATACCACTCAGGATGCATTTTCTGTCATGGGTGTGCGCGCCGCAGTGATGTTCTGATGCTGGATGGATGATAGACAGATATAAATGAATATCCCGCTGCATGTCGTACTTATCCACGGTATGCAGCCAGGATTCGTTAAGCAATCAATCTACGTTAAGCGCGAAGGAGTCGAAGATGAAGAAGGTTTTTGCAATGGCCGCCGTCGCGGCGCTGACCCTGGGGCCCCAGACCTCATGGGCACATTTCCAGATGATCGTTCCGTCCAATGACATGGTCAGGCAGGATCAGCCGCGTGAGCTGCAGCTGGATGCAATGTTTACCCATCCGTTTGAAGGCCATGGTATGGACATGGGCATGCCGACCCAGTTTGGGGTCATGCATGATGGTACGAAGGAAAGTTTGGCCAAGGACCTGAAACCGCTGAAGTTCAATGATGGTCAGGGCAAGCCGCATAATGGCTATCGGATGAATTACAAGGTGTCGCGTCCGGGTGATTATGTATTCTTCATTGAACCCGCGCCCTATTGGGAGGCGGCGGAAGACAAGTTCATCGTTCATTACACCAAGGTGGTCGTCAATGGCTTTGGTCTGGAGGAAGGCTGGGATCAGGAAGTCGGTCTGAAGACCGAGATCATTCCGATGACACGGCCTTACGGTCTCTATGCCGGTAATGTGTTCCAGGGCATCGTCAAGGTCGATGGGAAACCTGCCCCGAACACCGAGGTCGAGGTTGAATACTATGCCAATGGCAAGATAAAGGTGGGGGCCGACCCGATGATCACCCAGGTTATCAAGGCCGATAGCAATGGGGTCTTTACCTATGCGATGCCGAAGGCTGGCTGGTGGGGGTTTGCCGCGTTGAATGAGGATGACAAGACCATCAACAAGGATGGCAAGGCCTATCCGGTCGAGATCGGGGCGCTGCTGTGGGTGAAAACCCATGATTTCAAGTAACTTAGGCTAGGGCATGGCTCGAGAGTAAAGGGTGCCCTGGCCGACCCGCCCTTTATTTTGTGCAGCTTAAAACGATATGAAGATCAGTGAAACAAGCATAATTCTTCATAAAATAAGCTATAATTTAAGACATAAACTCGGGTAGCAGCGGAGTTCAACGATGAGCACAATGAAGATTCTGGCCGGCTTATTGATGTTGGCGGGGTTGTCGGCACAGGCGGAGGCCCACAAGGTCAACATGTTTGCTTATGCCGAGGGCGACAATGTTTATATGGAAGGTTATTTTGCCGACGGCAAGAAGCCGATGGACAGTGAGGTCACGGTCTCTGACAGTGCCGGCAATGTAATGTTAAAGGGGAAGACCAATGAACAGGGTCAGTTCAGTTTCAAGGCCCCGAAGCAGGATGATCTGAAGATAGTCCTCAATGTTGGTCAGGGCCATCAAACAGAATTTACCCTTCCTAAGGGGGATCTTGCCGGGCCAGTGGCCGCGCCAGCCAAGGCAGCGAAGGTCGATGGTACAGCAGCACCAGTGAAACAGGCTGCCATAACCACCACACCAGGGCTCACTGAAGAACAACTGCGTCAGGCGGTCGGTGCCGCGATCAGGCCGGTGATGCGCAGTCTGTCAGAAATGAAGGAGCAGAGGACCTTGAGCGACATCATCGGCGGGGTAGGCCTGATCATTGGGCTCGGCGGCTTATTTTTTTATCTGAAGGCCAGAAAGCTGATCGAGAAGAAAGAATAATGATGAAGATTATTTAAGACCGTGACGATATTGAATGGATCAGCCAGCTCAGTGAGGGTGTAATGCATATATCAGAGGGAATTCTGCCGCTGTCGGTCTGGGCGTCAGGTTACGCCGTGGCGGTGACGGTGGCCGCGGTCTCGATGCGTAACATGGACATGGAAGAAATACCCAAGATCTCGGTGCTGACGGCGGTATTTTTTATCGCGTCACTGATCAAGGTGCCATTGGGGCCGGCCAGTATCCATCTGATATTGAATGGCCTGCTGGGGGTGATCCTCGGGCGGCGGGCCTTTATCGCGATTATGCTCGGCATCATCCTGCAGGCGATCATCTTTGGTCACGGCGGGATCACCGTCATCGGAATCAACACGCTGATGATGGGGACCGGGGCGCTGGTAGGATATGGTGTCTGGAGGTTGCGCCATCTGGTCAACTTTAAAAAGAAGGAGATGATCTTTGGTGCACTGGCAGGTGCAATCGGATCGGTCACCTCGGGCTCGATGCTTGCTGCATTTCTGATGACTACCGGTCAGGCCTTCAATACCATCGCCGAGGGCGTGTTGCTGGCACATATCCCGATCATGATCATCGAAGCAGTTGTAACGGGCGCATGCGCAGATTTCCTGCACAGGATTCGTCCCGATATGCTGACCGGGCACAGAAAGAGCGGATACCAGTAATGGCGATATATAGCGAGGGTGTATGGCTCTAGATATTGATCGCTATGCCCATGTCGAGTCGCCGATCCAGCGTTGGGATCCGCGGTTCAAGATCGCTGCATTGGGGTTGTTCGTCGTCGGCATTGCGCTGATCAAGACGATCCCGGTAGCGGTGATGGCGCTGGTGCTGGCGGGCCTGATATTGCTATTAACCGCCCTGCCGTTCCATTTTGTCTGGCATGGCATGAGCTTCGTATTGATCTTTCTGTTGCCGTTTTTCATCGTGATGCCGCTTTCCTACCCGGGACAGAGCGCCTTCGAGGTGCTGGGGCTGGGATTTGCGTGGGAAGGACTGCGGCTGGCGACACTGATCTTCACCAAGGCCATGGCGATCGTTTTTGTAACATTTTCAATGTTTGGTTCCAGCCGCTTTGATGTGTCGATGCTGGCATTGCAGCACCTGAAGTGTCCGAAGATCATTGTGCAGATGTTGTTGTTTACCTATCGCTATACCTTTGTGTTCCTGGAGGAAATGGAGCGGATGTTCGTATCGATGCGCGCCCGCGGGTTTATTGCACGTACTGATGGCCGGACCATGAAGGTGATGGGTCATTTTGTCGGTACCTTGCTGATTCGCAGTTTCGAGCGTACCGATCGGGTTTACAAGGCAATGTTGTCAAAGGGATATCAGGGCGAGTTTCATTCCATGGTCACATTCAGTGCCGGCGGACTGGATGGCATCAAGGCGGTGATAGTTCTGATCATGGCTTCAGCACTGGTAGCACTGGATTACAGCGGGGTATTCAATCAGGCCGTCCAGGGCTGGTATTGAGATTCATATAAAAAGTTGCAGGAGCAGGCATGTCCAAAAAGACAATGATAGATGTACAAGACATTCACTTCTCATACCCTGATGGACTGCAGGTGCTGAAGGGATTGTCGTGCAGCATTCTTGAAGGAGAGAAGGTTGCATTGATCGGCCCCAACGGTGCCGGCAAGTCCACCTTCATGAGTCACCTGAATGGAGTTCAGCTGCCGACCTCCGGCCGGATCAGTGTTGACGGGATCGAGATCAGCAAGAAGTCGCTAAAGGACGTGCGCCGCAGGGTCGGTATTGTATTTCAGGATCCGGATGACCAGCTGTTTTGCCCGACAGTATTCGATGATGTAGCCTTCGGGCCATTGAATCTGGGCCTGCCGAGGGACGAGATTGAGGCACGGGTCACGGAGTCGTTGCAGATCGTCGGCCTGGAAGGCTTCGAGCAGCGTTCATCATTTCATTTGTCGTTTGGTGAAAGAAAGCGCCTGGCGCTGGCGACGGTGTTGTCATATCGGCCTAATGTGCTGGTGTTTGACGAGCCATCAACCAATATGGATCCGCTGAATCGCCGCAAGCTGATCACCTGGCTTAAGAACTCAGACAAGACTATCCTGCTGTGCACCCATGACCTGGATATCGCGTTGGAGGTCTGTGATCGATGCCTGGTGCTGGCCGATGGCCGGATCATCGCTGACGGCCCAAGCAAGGATATCCTGTATGACCGGGAGCTGTTGGAGAGAAACAAGCTGGAACTGCCACTGGCGTTGATGACCCATGAACTGTTACACGGCATCCTCTATGCGTCAGAGATGGACGACGCCCATCGCGAGATCATCTCGAAATTCCTGCATGCCCATCGCCATGCCCATGGGCCGGATGGTCATGAGCATGTCCACATCCACGTCCATCCGCACCCACACAGCCATATGCATGATCGGGTTGGCGAAGGGCATTCCCATGATCTGGGGCGCGACCATCTGCATCACGAAGGTCATGGGAATGTCGGTGTGCCGCATACCCATGATGATGACCATGATCATGGGGCCGACGGGCATCGGCACGACCATGATGGCCCTCATCACCATCATGAGGGGGAGGGTAGCGGACATAATCATGATGATCACGGGCACGACCATACACACGATCATGATCATGAAGGTCACCGCCATCATGATGACGAGCCCGGCCATGATCATAAGCATGACCATGGGCACGACAAATGACGCTGGTATGGCAGGTTCGCTGACAGCTTATCAACAGGGGTAGGATATGGAAAGGATTACAATATCACTGGATACCGCGCTGGCCGAGCAATTTGATACCTATATTGCGGAGCATGGTTATACCAATCGCTCGGAGGCGATGCGCGACCTGATTCGCAAGCGGCTTGAGATGGAGAGACTGAAAAAGTCCGATGATGGGTACTGTGTGGCCGCACTGAGTTATGTGTACAATCATCACGAGATGGAGCTGGCGAGCCGGATTACCAATGCCCATCATCGCCATCATGAGCTGAATGTCTCCAGCATGCATGTTCATCTCGACCATGATAATTGTCTCGAGGTGGCGGTGATGCGCGGTGCGATCAACGAGGTGCGCGATTTTGCCAATGCGGTGATGGCCGAACGCGGCGTACGGCACGGCAAGCTGCATATGGTGCCGGTCGGTATGGCCGAGAGTACCCACCAGACGGGCGGCAAACCCCATGTCCACAGCAGCCCGCTGACCTGATCACCGCATGCGTGAGAAGGAGCAAAGCACCCGGATCATCTATGTCAGGCACGGCAAGCCTGACTTTCCCCATGACCGCCTTTATTGTGACGATCGGGAGGATCCGGTGCTGACTGCCGAGGGCCTGCAACAGGCTCAGGCCGCTGCACGGCAGCTGGCCAGTATCGAGCCTGACGTTGACAGGATTTATGTCAGTCCGATGCAGCGGGCGCGCCTGACCGCAGAGCCGATCATTCAGGCCTATGGGGTGCCCCATACTGTCGATGTCGACCTGAAGGAAAGGCCGTTCGGGGCCTGGGACGGCCTGTATTTTGATGCCATCGAACGTGATTTCCCCGACCAGTACCGGGCCTGGAAACAAGACCCGGTGATGTTTGTGCCACAGGGTGGGGAGACGATCCACGCCCACCGCGATCGAATCAATGGCGTAATCCACCGGATCATCGAGCGCCATCCAGGCGAGACCATCGTCGTCGTGGCCCATGTTGGTCCGATCCGGATGTGCGTCACCGAGGCCCTGCAGATGCCGCTGGAATCCTACCGCCGACTGACCGTTGATTATGCCTCGTTGACCCGGGTCGATTATGGCCGGCGCCAGCACAATCTGGTGTACATGAATCTGTATGACCGGATCCGGCCGTAACATTCACCCATAAACCGGGCCTTCATGCTAGAATCTGCCCCAGTCTCCTCCCGGCTGGCCGGGTGGCATTGATACATGACCTCACTGACCTGAAGAGCTATGAACGAAGATCGCAAACAGGCGGCACTGGATTATCACGCCAAGCCGCAGCCGGGAAAGATCAGTATTTCGATCACCAAGCCCTGCACCAACCAGGAAGACCTGGGGCTGGCCTATTCCCCCGGGGTAGCCGAACCGGTACGGGCGATCATGCGCAACCCGGAGGATGCCTACCGCTATACCATCAAGGGCAATCTGGTGGCAGTGATCACCGATGGCAGCGCGGTGCTGGGTCTGGGCAATGCCGGACCACTGGCCGGCAAGCCGGTGATGGAAGGCAAGGGCATCCTGTTCAAGAAGTTTGCCGACATCGACGTCTTTGATATCGAGGTTGATGCCGAATCCCCGCAGGCCTTCATCGATACGGTGACGCGCATTGCCCCGACCTTTGGCGGCATCAACCTGGAAGATATTGCTGCGCCGCATTGTTTCGAGATCGAAGAAGAGCTGAAGCGGCGGCTCGACATCCCGGTGTTTCATGATGACCAGCATGGTACGGCCGTTATCACCGCCGCCGGACTGATCAATGCGCTGAAGTTGCAGCAAAAGACCATCGGCAACAGCAAGATCGTCTGCCTCGGTGCCGGGGCGGCAGGCATTGCCTCGATGAATCTGCTGCTGGCGCTGGGTGCCAGCCGCGACAATATTCGTTTGCTTGACCGTGGCGGGGTAATCCATGAGGGACGGGGAGATCTCAACGTCTACAAGCAGCAGTTTGCCATCAAGACAGCGGAGCGGACGCTGGCGGATGCGATGCGCGGTGCAGATATCTTCATCGGGCTGTCGGGACCGGATCTGGTCACTGAGGCGATGGTTGCCAGCATGGCGCAGCGGCCGATCGTCTTTGCCTTGTCCAATCCCGATCCCGAGATCCGGCCAGAACTGGCCAAGGCAGTACGTGGCGATCTGATCATGGCCAGCGGCCGCAGCGATTATCCGAACCAGGTGAATAATGTGCTGGGCTTCCCGTATATATTTCGCGGGGCGCTGGATGTCAGGGCGCGGCTGATCAACCAGCAGATGCTGGTGGCAACGGTGCAGGCACTGGCCGATCTGACCCATGAGCCGGTGCCGCAGGAGGTGCTGCGCGCTTATGGTCTGGAGCATCTCGAGTTTGGCTATGATTACATCATACCCAAGCCACTTGATCCCCGATTGATTGACCGGGTGCCACCGGCGGTGGCCCATGCCGCGGTGCAATCCGGCGTTGCCCGCCTACCCTATCCTGATTTTTATCCCTCACATTTCACGCACGTATAAGCCCCGGGTCATGGATGACCTGATGTCCGCACGCTCAATCTTTTTCTACAATAGCCGATGCAGGGAACAGGGTTAAACCTGGCTGCACCGCCAGGTCTGCCGGTTTGGCGGTTACTTGAGCACAAGGAGTTGTCATGAAAAAGATTACCATCGTCGGTGCCGGACGCGTCGGAGAGTCGACGGCCCAGAGTCTTGCCATTGCGGAGTACAGCCATGAGGTGGTGCTGATGGACGTCCGCGAGGATGCGGCCAAAGGTGTCGCACTCGACATCCAGGAATCGGCGATCCTGTTTGGGTTTGATACCAAGGTCTATGGCGACCAGGACAGCAAGGTGATGACCGGTTCCGATATGGTGGTCATCACGGCCGGCCTGCCGCGCAAACCCGGCATGTCCAGGTCGGATGTGCTGGAGGCCAATCTCGAGGTCATCCGTGGCGTGGCCAGGGATGTCATGCGCTACGCACCGGATGCCATCGTCATCCTGGTCACCAACCCCGTTGATATCATGACCTATGCCTTCCGCAAGATCACCGGCTGGCCGCGCAACCGGGTGTTTGGCCTGTCAGGGGTGCTGGATGCGGCGCGCATGGCAAGCTTCATCGCGATGGAGAGTGGCTTTTCGATCAAGGACATCTCGCCGATGGTGCTCGGTGGGCATGGCGATTCGATGGTGCCGATGACGCGGTTTACCACCATCAGTGGCATCCCGGTGGAAAACTTCCTCGATCAGGCGACCATCAATCGTATTGTAGATCGGACCCGTAATGGCGGCGCCGAGATCCTGGCATTGAAGAAGACCAGCAGTGCCAACGATTCCCCGGCCGCAGCAGTTGCAAGCATGATCGACGCCGTGTGTAATAACCGGAAACGCGTGATGCCCTGTGTCGCGGTGCTGGAAGGTGAATACGGTTATTCCGATCTGGCAATCGGCGTGCCGGTGGTGCTGGGTGCCGGCGGCATGGAGCGGGTCATCGAGCTGAAGCTAAACGAGGGCGAGGCCAGGATGTTCAAGGAGTCAGCCGAGCAGGTCCAGAAGGACATCAGGCTGATCAAATGAAGGCTGTAAGGGAGGCGCGATGAAGAAGGATACTGTCACGATTACCGACAATGCGACCGGCAAGAGCTTCGAACTGCCGGTGACCCGCGGGACGATGGGTCCGCGGGCGATCGACATCAGCCGTCTGTATCGTGACCACGATTTTCTGACCTTCGACTCGGGTTTTCAGTCCACGGCCAGTTGCAGCAGCCAGATCACCTACATTGATGGTGAAAAGGGCGTGTTGCTGTATCGCGGGTATCCGATCGACCAGCTGGCGGGCCAGAGCACCTTCCTGGAGGTGGCCTATCTGATGATCAACGGCGAATTGCCGACGGCGGCACAGCTCGAGGATTTCCAGGGCAATATCCGCCGCCACACCATGATCAAGGAAAGCCTGAAGGGTTTTTTCAAGGGCTTTTACCATGATGCCCATCCGATGGCGACCATGGTTGCAGTGGCCGGTTCACTGTCGGCGTTCTATCACGACACGCTCGATATCCATAACCCACTGCACCGTGAACTGGCGGCCTACCGGATGATCGCCAAGATGCCAACCATCGCCGCCGCCAGCTTCAAGCACTCGATCAGCGAACCGCTGATCTATCCGAAGAACAACCTTAGCTATTGCGGTAACTTCTTGCACATGATGTTTTCGCTGCCCTCCGAGGATTATCAGGTCGATCCGATTGCCGAAAAGGCGCTGGACATGATCTTCATCCTGCATGCCGATCATGAGCAGAATGCCAGTACGGCAACGGTGCGCCTGTCGGGCAGTTCAGGCGCCAATCCGTTTGCCTGTTTGTCGTCTGGCATTACTGCCTTGTGGGGACCGGCGCATGGTGGCGCCAATGAGGCAGTGCTGCGGATGCTGAGCCAGATCGGTTCCATAGACCAGATTCCAAAGTATATCGCCAAGGCCAAGGACAAGAATGATCCGTTCCGCTTGATGGGATTTGGTCATCGCGTTTACAAGAACTATGATCCGCGTGCCAAGCTGATTCGCCAGATGTGCCATGAGGTGCTGAATAAGATCAGCGGTACCGGTGATCCGATGCTGGAGCTGGCGATGCGCCTGGAAGAGATCGCGCTCAATGATGAGTATTTCATAGAGCGCAAGCTGTATCCGAATGTTGATTTCTATTCCGGTCTCATCTACAAGGCGCTGGGCATACCGGTCAACATGTTTACTGTGATGTTTGCTATTGCCCGCACCGTCGGCTGGGTCGCGCAGTGGATGGAGATGATCTCTGACCCTGATCAGCGCATCGGTCGGCCGCGCCAGCTGTATACCGGCAGCCAGCAGCGGGATTATGTGCCGATGAAGAAGCGTTGATGGTATTGCGGCTATCCAGAGACCAGAAAGGCGGCGTGAGCCGCCTTTCTGGTCTCTGGAACAACCGGGTCTGGTCAGAACAACTGTTCTGGGGCATCGCTGGACTGGGAACCGCCATCACGGGCCGGCGCGCTGTCGCCAGCGCGCTGTTTTGGAACGGTGTCCTTGATGAACATTTCAAAGATGCCATTGCGGGTTTGAGGCCCGGCCAGCAGACCGGTTTCCGGATCGATGCGCACCGATACCACGTTGGCCGGGCGTGTCAAAGGGCGGTCTGGAAGGCCGCTTAATGCGGCCCGCATGTAATCGATCCACATTGGCAGCGCAGCCTGCCCGCCTGTTTCAGAATTTCCCAGCGGGCGTACCTTGTCAAATCCGACCCACGATACCGTGACGTAATCGGGGCTGAACCCGGCGAACCAGGCGTCGTTCTGGTCGTTGGTGGTGCCAGTTTTGCCGGCGATGTCGTTGCGACCGAGCTGACTGGCGCGGCGACCGGTACCACCGCGAATCACGTCCTGCATCATCGATGTCATCAGATAGACATTGTCCGCGGCCAGTACCCGCGGTGCCCTGGCAGGCGCCGGGGCCGTCGGAGAGGCCTTGTCGCCATTATCACTGGCTGTTGAAGCAGTGATTGAGGCCTCATCCAGCTCTGTGTCTGTACAGCTGCGACATACCGTGGTCGGATTGGTTGTCAGGAAGGTTTTACCACTCAAGTCGGTAATGCGGGTGATGAAAAACGGTTTGACCCGATAGCCGCCATTGGCAAAGACCGTATAGCCAGCGGCCAGTTCCAGCGGCGTCATCGATGCGTTGCCCAGTGCCAGTGACAGGTTGCGCGGCAGCTTGGCCGCATCGAAGCCGAACCGGGCCAGGTGACGGATTGCATAATCGATACCAATCGCCTGCAGTACCCGGATAGAGACCAGATTGCGAGAGTGCATCAACGCCACACGCAACCGGGTGGCCCCGCCAAACTCGCCGCCGTAATTTTCAGGGCGCCAGGCATTTTCCAGTGACGGATCATCAAAGACGATGGGCGCATCGTTGATCACCGTGGCCGTCGTCAAGCCCTTGGCCAAGGCTGCGGAATAGATGAATGGCTTGATGCTGGAGCCGGGTTGTCGCTCGGCCTGGGCCGCACGATTGAATTTGCTGTGGAAGAAATCAAATCCGCCACTCAATGCAACGATGGCACCGTTGTTCGGGTTCAGGGATACCAGGGCTCCTTCGACCTCAGGGATCTGAGTCAGGGCCCAGCTGCCACCCTGGGTTGGACGCACGTAGACGATGTCACCGATCTTCAGCGCCTCGCTGGCGGTCTGTAGCTCGGGGCCAAGGGCATTGTCATTGATATATTGACGGGCCCAGTTAAGGCCGTCCCATGGTAGATCGACTTGCGAGCGGTTACGTAACATTACCGTCGCCGACTGGTCTGCCAATCCAATGACAATGGCCGGTATCTGGTCGGCGTATTGAGGGATATTGTTCAGCACCGCCAGGCCGTCTGCGGAGCCGAGCAGGGTCTGCAGGTTCTGATGTTGCACCGGTCCCCGGTAACCGTGGCGCCGATCATAATCATATAATGCATTGCGCAATGCGGCAGTGGCCGCATTCTGCAGCCGGCTGTCCAGCGTGGTGTAGACGCGATAACCACTGGTATAGGCCTTGTCCTCATACATCGACACCAGGGTGGCACGGACCATCTCGGCCACATAGGTGGCCTCAACCTCTGAATTCAGCTGGTGTAATGAGGCAGTATCCGGGGTGGCAATGGCCTGATCGTGGCTGGTCTGGTCGATATAACCGAGTTGCAACATCCGGTCGATGATGTAGTTGCGCCGGGTCAGGGCCCGATCCGGGCCGGCGATCGGGTTGTAGCGGGACGGCGCCTTGGGCAGCCCCGCGATCATTGCCATCTGGGCCAGCGAGAGCTGGCTGACCGGGATGCCATAGTAGACCTGTGCAGCGGCGCCGATGCCATAGGCCCGGTTGCCCAGGTAGATCTTGTTCAGGTACAGCTCCAGGATCTGTTGTTTGGTCAATTCATGCTCAATCTTTAAAGACAGCATGATTTCACTGACCTTGCGTAAATAGGTCTTTTCACTGCTCAGGAAGAAATTGCGGGCGACCTGCATGGTGATGGTGCTGCCACCCTGGGATTTCTCCCCGGTACGGGCCAGATTCAGTGCTGCCCGCAGGATGCCCTGGTAATCGACACCGGGATGGTGAAAAAAGCGATCATCCTCAGCGGCCAGGATGGCCTTGATCATCAGATCTGGTACGTCCTTGTAATCGATCGGGGTACGTTTTTTGTCACCAAACTCAGCGATCAATTTTTCATCACGGGTGTAGACCCGCAGTGGTACCTGCAGCTCGAAATCCTGCAATGTGGAGACGGGGGGGAGGGTGGGCGCAATATATATATAGGCGACAGCCAGCCCCAGGACGGCCAGCGCAACAGCGCCGAGCAGGGCATATAAGGCGATCCTTACCAGACGCCGTGGCGGCCGAGAAGGTTTCACCGGAGCAGCAGAAGGAGTATTTTGCGTGGTTGAAGTCACTTAATTATCCGTAGAATATAAAACTTTTTCTGAAAAGAGACGATACAGGGGGTACGAGCTCCGGCTCGAAAAGGGATTTCGGCCCGGATATTCTAAGAGAATCGGCCTGGCAAAGGAACAAGGGAACGTCATAGTGGAACTGTTTCAGAAGGGATTCCCGCCACTGATAGGCCTGGATATCAGTGCCACATCCGTCAAATTGCTGGAACTCAGTCTGACCGGCGGCCGGTACCGTGTCGAAAGCTATGCCGTGGCTCCGATCCCAGAGAATGCCATCAAGGACAAGAATATCTCCGACATCAAGGCCGTCGGCGGTGCGATTGAGCGCGCGGTACGGCGCGCCGGTACCCGCACCAAGCAGGCGGCAGTTGCCGTGGCAGGCTCGGCGGTCATTTCCAAGATCGTTACCATGCCGGCCAATCTCAGTGACGCTGAGCTTGAAGACCAGATCAAGCTGGAGGCTGATCAGTACATCCCGTTCCCGCTGAATGAAGTATACATCGATTTCCAGGTGCTTGGGCCCAATGAGCAGGACCCAGCAACGGTGAATGTCTTGCTGGCCGCCTGTCGCAGTGAGACGGTGGAGGAACGGGTGGCGGCGCTCGAGGTTGCGGGCCTGGTACCCAGGATCGTCGATGTCGAGGCCTATGCAATGGAAACAATGTTTTCACTGCTGGGTCAGCAGCTTTCGGATAATGGCGTTGGCAAGACCGTTGCGGTAGTGGATGTCGGGGCAAGCATGACTACGCTCACGGTCTCCCATGACTTCAAGGTGATCTTTACCCGTGATCAAATGTTTGGCGGCAAACAACTGACCGAAGAGATCATGCGTCGTTATGGATTGTCCTACGAGGAGGCTGGAATGGCCAAGAGGCAGGGGGGGCTGCCGGACAATTACGAATCTGAGGTGCTGATGCCGTTTAAAGAGTCGCTGGCACAGCAGGTGAGCCGGGCATTGCAATATTTCTTTTCATCAGGACAGCATAGCAGTGTCGACCATCTGATCCTGGCGGGTGGCTGCGCGGCCTTGCCGTCAATTGATGAGATGGTAGAAGACAAGCTTGGCATCCCGACCAGTATCGCCAATCCCTTTGCCAATATGTCGCTGGCGTCCCGCATCAAGGCCGATGTATTAAACAGCGACGCCCCGGCACTGGTCATTGCCTGCGGCCTGGCGATGAGAAGGTTTGACAAGCAATGATACGGATCAACCTATTACCATGGCGCGAATATCGGCGCAAGGAGCAGCAGCGGCAGTTTATC
Source organism: Gammaproteobacteria bacterium (assembly GCA_016218365.1). Lineage (GTDB taxonomy): Bacteria > Pseudomonadota > Gammaproteobacteria > SZUA-140 > SZUA-140 > JACREF01. The sequence continues at coordinate 118,689 of JACREF010000008.1, read as the reverse complement.
TCAATCACTGCTGGCGCTGCCATTCTGATGGCGATGATTGTGTTATATATTCATCTGCATATCGGGGGCAAGATTTTTACCCAGGAGGAAAGAAACACCTACCTGCAGCAGCAGATTGTCGAGGTTGATAAGAGCATTACCGAGATCGACGCCCTGGAAACCAAAAAGAAACAGTTGCTCGCCAGGATGGATATCATTCAGCAATTACAGACCCGGCGGCCCGGAATTGTGCATCTGTTTGCGGATATCGCGCAGCAGGTGCCGAGCGGGATCTATCTTACCGAAATTACGCAGAAGGAAGACACGCTGCTGGTCAAGGGTGTAGCCCAATCCAATGCGCGGGTCTCGGCGTTGATGCGCAGTATCGAGGCTTCGCAATGGCTGACTGACCCAAAGCTGGAGATTATCCAGTCGGAAGGCGCTAAAAATAATGTACGTCAGAACCAGTTCATCTTGCATGTCCGGTTGAAGGCTCCTGTCAAGGAAGAGGAGAAGCAGCCGTCATGAACCTGAATTTCAAGATTGATCTGGAGCAGATCAAGGAGCTGGATTTAAAAGACGTCAGTCGCTGGCCAACACCGGTCAAGGGTGCGGCAGTCCTGATCCTGAGTGCCGGGGTGCTGGGGGCCGGGTTCTGGTTTGATACCCGTGAACAACTTGCCAGGCTTGAGCAGAGCAAGCAACAGGAACAGGTCCTGAAAGAGGAGTTCAGCAGCAAACAGAACAAGGCCGCCAATCTCGAGTCGTATAAAAAGCAGATGACCGAGATGGAGAGTTCATTTGGTACCATGCTGCGCCAGCTGCCGAGTGAGACCGAGGTTGCCGGGCTGTTATCTGATATCTCCCAGACCGGTCTGAGCAACGGCCTGGAGTTTGAGTTGTTCAAGCCTGAAGCAGAGGCGCCAGCGGAGTTTTATTCCGAACTGCCGATCAAGATCAAAGTGGTTGGCACCTATCACGAGCTGGGCAACTTTGTCAGTGACGTGGCAGCCTTGCCGCGCATTGTGACATTGCACAACTTCACCATCAAGCTTGGTGATGTCAAGGGAAAAGGGAAGGACCCGCTGACCATGGATGCGATCGCCAAGACCTATCGCTATCTCGATGAAAGCAGCAAGGGGGCGGCAACTACTGCCGCCGGGGGCGCAGCTCAATGAGTCGGGCCATGATCCAGATCAACCGATTATACGGCCCTGTGGCCGCGTTGATTGCGACCTTGGCGATCGGTGCCTGCAGCGTGGGCGGTAATACCGAGGATCTGAAGCAGTATGTACTGGATATCAAGTCTCGCAAGGGACAGGTCAGACCCTTGCCCGAGTTCAAGGCAGCCGAGGGCTTTGTCTATCCTGGTGAGTCATTGAAGGATCCGTTTGTCTCCTGGGAAAAGGACGTGGCGCCGGTGATGCAGGCCACGGTATCGGGCCGGGGAAAAGGAGGTAAGAATCGTCCCCAGGAGCCCCTGGAAGCATTCCCGCTGGATACACTGCGGATGGTGGGTGCGCTGAAGAAGCGAGACAGTCAGTGGGCGCTGGTGAAGGCGTCTGACGGCGTCATCTATCGGGTTGGTGTCGGTAGCCATGTGGGACAGAACCAGGGCCGGGTTACCCAGGTGACCGAGGAAAAGGTGTCAGTGATGGAGATGGTCGCGGATGGTCTGGGGAGCTGGGAAGAGCGTGAGGCATTTCTGACCCTGGTAGGTAAAGAGTGAACGGCAAGGGAGACAGGGAAATGAGCAGACAGCGGCAACAGGCAGGACAGGCAACGCGAGGCGTGATAGTGTCCGCGCTGCTGGCGATCTCGGGCTGGGGCATGATGATCCTGCCGGGACAGTCGATGGCCGCCGAGGTGGCCCGGACTCTGGAAAATGTTGAATACTCCCCGCTGGCAAACGATCAGATTGAGTTCAAGTTTACGCTGCGCGGCGCACCGCTGTCGGGCGAGCCATTGAGTTTCACGACGACGCAGCCGGCGCGTATCGCCTTTGACTTGCCCGAGACGGCCAGCACCGCGCCCAAACGCAAGTCTGTCGGCATCGGGGCTGTGCAGAGCGTCAATGCGGTGGAGGCCAAGGGCCGGACCCGTATCGTCATCAATCTGTCGCGGCTGGTTGATTACCAGACCCGGGTCGAAGATGGTGTGTTGTATGTGCACCTGGACAATGAGGTCAAAACCGCAGCCGCAGCTGTCAGTCAGACTGGAGACAGGCCCGCCAAGAGTGGTGTTGCCAGCAGCGCACGGCAGATCGAGAAGGTCGATTTCCGGCGCGGTCCGAACGGCGAGGGGCGTATCATCGTGACGTTGAGCGACGAGCATGTGCCGGTCAGCTTGCAATCAGAGGGCGAGCGTCTGGTGGCGCGCTTTAGCGATGCACAATTACCCAAGTCATTGCGCCAGCGGCTCGATGTGCTGGATTTTGCGACGCCGGTGTCCTATATCGACAATTATCCTGAAGGACGGGGCGCGCGTCTGGTGGTGACCGCTGCGCCACCGTTTGAACACATGGCCTATCAGTCAGGCAAGATCTTTACGATCGAGGTCAAGCAGCCTGCGCCGGGCAGCGGCAGCATGGCCCGCGATGGCAGCCCCTATGTAGGTGAGAAGCTGTCGCTGAATTTCCAGGACATCGAGGTGCGGGCGGTGTTGCAGCTGATCGCCGACTTCACTGACCTGAATATGGTGATCAGTGACAGCGTCAAGGGCAATGTCACGCTGCGGCTGGAGAATGTGCCGTGGGATCAGGGGCTGGACATCATTCTGCAGACCCGCGGCCTCGACAAACGGCGCATGGGTAATGTGATGCTGGTGGCCCCGGCCGCCGAGATCGCCGCCCGGGAGAAGGAAGGTTTCGAGTCGATGCAGCAGATCGACAAGCTGGCACCGCTGATCACCGAGATGGTGCAGATCAATTACGCCAAGGCTGCAGATATTGCGACGCTGTTAAAGGGCAAGGAAAGCTCGATGCTGTCTGATCGCGGCAATGTGTCGATCGATGAGCGCACCAACAGCATGTTGATCAATGATACCGCAGAAAAGATCAGCGCAATCCGGACATTAGTCGCCAAGCTGGATATCCCGATCAAGCAGGTGCTGATCGAATCTCGGGTGGTGATCGCCAACGATGATTTCAGTCGTGAGCTGGGGGCCCGCTTCGGTGTCAGCCAGGTTGCCGACATGGCTGCACTCAACGGCAATCTGGCAGGTACTGGTGCCGTCACTGGTTCATTGACCGGTACCGAAACCATCGTTACCGGTGCAGCGCCGCCGTTTAATATCAGCGGTTCATTGCCGGCGCTCAACGACAGGTTGAATGTCAGCCTGCCGGTGATCGGTCAGGCCGGCCGGCTGGCCCTGGCGATACTCGGTGGTGATTACATGCTTGATCTTGAGCTGTCGGCGATGCAGGCCGAGGGGCGTGGCGAGGTACTGTCCAATCCTCGGGTCGTGACCTCGGACCAGAATGAGGCGATCATTGAACAGGGCGTCGAGATCCCATATCAGCAGGCCTCATCCAGCGGTGCGACCAATGTCTCGTTCAAGAAGGCGGTACTGAGCCTGAAGGTCAAGCCGCAGATCACCCCGGACAAACGCGTCATCATGGATCTGGACATCAACAAGGACAGCGAGAGCGGCAAGACGGTGTTGGGCGTGCCCAGCATCGACACCCGCCATCTGACCACCCAGGTGCTGGTCAATAACGGCGACACCATTGTGCTGGGTGGTGTGTATGAACAGGTCACGACCGACAGTCTGGACAAGGTGCCGTTCTTTGGCGACCTGCCGGTGATCGGGGCGATGTTCAGGCACACCGTCAAGAAGGATAACAAGGCTGAACTGCTGGTGTTCGTCACACCGAAGATCCTGGAAGAAAAGAAGCTGGCCCGTCAATGATGCCATGGCAGGTTTGAACAACGATATGGAATGGAGGAAGGGGGCTATGCATTCTGGGTATAAGTTTCTCATCATTGTATTGGCACTGACATTGGCGGTGGCCGGATGCAAGGGCAAGAGCACTTCATCATCGACCACTACTACCACCACAACGACAACGCCGGCGGCCACCACCACCTCCTCTGGCGTCAAGATCGGCAACGGATCAGGCTCGGGATTTGTCACTGGCACGCTGGGCATCGGCCTCACCACGGTCTCGGCCGGCGGCACGACCAGCGTCATCGCCAATCTGGTGGATGCCAACAACAATGTCTATTCGACGCCGGTCGATATCACCTTTTCCTCGGCCTGTTCGGCACAAAATCTGGCAGCGTTGACATCACCGATCCAGACGGTGAACGGTACGGCAATCACGACCTATACCGCCATTGGTTGTAACGGAGCGGATACTGTTACGGCTTCAACAGTGGTCGACGGGACGTCGCTGGCGGCGACGGTCAATTTGACGGTATTGCCTGCCGTGGTGGGTTCAATCCAGTTTGTGTCGGCAACCCCGACCGGGATCTCGCTGAAGGGCACCGGTGGCGCGGGTCTGGCGGAGACCTCGACCATCGTATTCAAGGTGCTGGATTCAACCGGCGGCCCGGTGCAGAACCGCGCCGTGGATTTTGCGTTGTCGACCAGTGTCGGCGGCATCACGCTGAGCTCGGCCAGCGGCACGACCGATCTGAGCGGCCAGGTGCAGACCATCGTCAACTCTGGCACCGTGGCAACGCCGGTGCGGGTCACGGCGACGGTCACCGGGACAACGATTTCGAGTCAGTCCGATCAGCTGGTCATTTCAACAGGAATACCGGATCAGGACAGTTTTTCCCTTGCTGTAGAGACCAAGAATGTTCCCGCCGCTTGGGAAACGAATGGTGTGAACACAAGTTTGACGTTATTTGCCGGGGATCACTATAACAACCCGGTTCCGAACGGTACGCCGATTCATTTTCGCACCGAGGGCGGATTTGTGGTGTCATCATGCCAGACGATAGACGGCCAGTGTAGTGTTACCTGGACCAGTAATAATCCGCGTCCCAGTAATGGCCGGGCTACCGTATTGGCAGCAACGCTGGGCGAAGAAACGTTTGTTGATATAAACGGTAATGGTGTATTTGATACCGGAGATACGTTTACTGATTTGCCAGAAGTCTTTCTTGATGCCAATGAAAATGGCACCCATGACGCGGGCGAGGAATTCTTCGACTATAACATGAACAATACCTATGACGCGACAGATGGAAAATACAATGGTCTACGCTGTACACATCCGACCTTATGCGGGACAGCAAAAACGGTATATGTGGGTAGCGCCAACGTAATTGTTATGAGCACTAATGATCCGTATGATTTCACAGTGACAGTTTATGATACGGCCACCTCGCTACCGGTTGTATTGCCGATCAGTTTATCGGCGACTCCTCACACCTACTGGGTTGAGGTGGAGGATTCACGCGGACAGATCCCCGGGCTGGGGTCATCACTCACCTGGACCACGACCCTGGGCAATCTCCCTGAGCCGGCTACCAAGCTCATTCCAAATACCAATGCACCTGGCCCATGGGCAGAACTGTTTACCATCAGCAAGAAGGATACTGATGCCAATGGCACTACAGGGAAGATGTCGATCAAACTGACATTGCCTGACAATTCAACAGTAACAGTTACTCTCGCTTTATTAGCGGCGCCGTAACGGGTTAGCAGTTGTAAGAATATTGCAAAGAGGGTGGCCAACCACCCTCTTTTGCGTTTATTGGCCTCATATTTTATGGAAATTTGACTTTCCCGGCATTAGCATAGAACCATGATTCAAGAGCCCATCGCCGTGCCCTGATGAAAAAGAACAATATCTTTCTGATCGGCCCGATGGGTGTCGGCAAGACGACGATCGGCCGCCAGCTGGCCAGGAAGCTCGGCATGGTGTTCATCGACAGTGATCACGAGATCGAGCAACGTACCGGGGCGACGATCCCGTGGATCTTCGACCTGGAGGGCGAAGAGGGGTTTCGGCGGCGTGAGAAGGCAGCGATCCAGGAGCTGGCCGGCCGGGACAACATCGTGCTGGCGACCGGCGGCGGCGCGGTGCTCGACGCCGACAACCGGCGCTGCCTGGCCGCGGCGGGCCTGGTGGTCTACCTGCAGGCGGATATCGATGCGCTGCTGAAGCGCACCGCCCACGATCGCAACCGGCCATTGCTGCAGACCGCTGACCCCCGGGCACGGCTCGAGGCGCTGATGGTGCAACGCGACCCGCTTTATCGCGAGATTGCTGATATAATTATCAACACGGACAAACACAGTGTGGCGGCCAGCGTACGCCTGATCGCCAAACGACGGGAAAAGCAATCATCGGCCGATTGATCGCGGTCATACAGATCACCCGCTGCCGGTATTAACACGAGTAACCGGATGAAGACCCTGCATGTAGAGCTTGGCGAGCGCCGCTACCCGATCCATATTGGCCCGGGCTTGCTGGATCGTGTTGAGCTGCTGGCACCCCATGTCCAGGGGCGCGAGGTGATGATCGTCAGCAACGAGACGGTGGCGCCGCTGTATATTGACACCTTGCGTCGCGGTGTGGCCGGCGCCGCGCGCATCGACAGCGTGGTATTGCCGGACGGCGAGCAATACAAGACGCTGGAGATCATGAACCGGATCTTCGATGCATTGCTGCGCGTCCGTTACAGCCGGCGCTGTGTGCTGGTGGCGCTGGGTGGCGGGGTCATCGGCGACATGGCAGGTTTTGCTGCCGCCTGCTATCAGCGCGGCGTCGATTTCATCCAGGTGCCGACGACGCTGTTGTCACAGGTCGATTCCTCGGTCGGTGGCAAGACCGGCGTCAACCACCCGTTGGGCAAGAACATGATCGGCGCCTTTCACCAGCCATTGTGTGTGCTGGCCGACACCGCGACGCTGGATACCCTCCCCGACCGCGAGCTCAGCGCCGGTCTCGCCGAGGTCATCAAATATGGCCTGATCTGCGACCTGCCGTTTTTCCGCTGGCTGGAACAGAATGTTGAGCTGTTGCTGGCGCGTGATGGCGAGGCCTTGTCCTATGCCATTGAACGTTGCTGCCGCAACAAGGCCGAGGTGGTCTCTGCCGATGAACGGGAGGGCGGGGTGCGGGCGCTGCTGAACCTCGGACACACCTTCGGCCATGCCATCGAGACCGGCATGGGGTATGGCCAGTGGCTGCATGGTGAGGCGGTGGCGACCGGGATGTGTATGGCCGCAGCGATGTCGCAGGGGCTGGGCTGGCTCGACGATGAGACGGTGCGGCGCATTGAACGGCTGATCACCGCGGCCCGTTTGCCCGTGGCGCCGCCGTCGCAGCTGTCGAGCGAGCGCTTTCTGGAATTGATGGCGGTGGACAAAAAGGTGCAGGACGGACGGATCCGCCTGATCCTGCTGCATCGGCTCGGCAGTGCGGTCATCAGCGATGACTACCCGCAGCCGGTATTGCAGGCGACCATCGCCAATGCGCGGGGCCGCCATGGCTGAGCGCGGCCTGCGCCTGGCACCGTATGCGGTCAGCGCGCATAACTCGCAGGGGAGGGCGCTGGCCGAGGCCGGTCCCGGTCTGCGTGGGGAATTTCAACGTGATCGTGATCGTATCGTCCATTCGGCGGCCTTTCGTCGCCTGGAGTACAAGACCCAGGTGTTCGTCAATCATGAAGGTGATATGTTTCGTACCCGGTTGACGCATTCGATCGAGGTGGCGCAGATCGCGCGCTCGATGGCCCGGGTGCTGCACCTGAACGAGGATCTGGCCGAGTCGGTGGCGCTGGCGCATGACCTGGGCCACGCACCGTTTGGTCATGCCGGCCAGGATGCGCTCAATGACTGTATGCAGCAGCACGGCGGCTTCGAGCATAACCTGCAATCGCTGCGGGTCGTTGATGAGCTGGAGGAACGTTATGCCGATTTCAACGGCCTCAATCTGCTGTACGAGACCCGCGAAGGCATCCTCAAGCACTGTTCGCGCAGCCGTGCTGCAGAGCTTGGCGCGCTGGGCCAGCGCTTTCTGCAGCATCGCCAGCCCAGTCTCGAGGCGCAGCTGGTCAATCTGGCGGACGAGATCGCCTACAACAATCATGATGTCGATGACGGCTTGCGTTCGGGGCTGATCACGCTGGAGCAGCTGTGCGAGATCAGCCTGTTTCGCACCCAGTACGATCTGGTGACCAGCAGATATCCTGACCTGCAGCAGCGTCGCGTGACGCATGAGGTGATACGGCGCATGATCAACCGCCAGGTCAGCGATCTGGTCGAGGCCAGCCGGCAGCGGATCACACATAGCGCGCCAGCCACGCTGGAGGATGTCAGGGCCGCGTCCGAGCCGCTGGTTGGTTTCAGCGCAGAGATGCTGGAGTTAAACCGCGAGCTGAAGCGGTTTCTGCGCGATGCCTTGTATCAGCACTATCGGGTGCGGCGCATGAGCAGCAAGGCCCGGCAGGTCATCCGCTCATTGTATCAGGCCTTTATCGAGGATCACCGGCTGTTGCCCGACGATTATCAGGTCAAGGTTCGCCAGGCCGCTGACGAGGGCGGTGTTGCCGGCCGCGCACGGGTGGTGGCAGACTACATTGCAGGGATGACCGACCGTTATGCGATCCGCGAGTTCGGACGGATGTTTGACCCTGTACAGCTGACATGAATGGAGCCGGGGCGACGCACAGAGCGACATGCACATCTACATGCAAATAGCCGCTGCCCCGGACAAGGCGCCGCGCTTCTACAACCTGCTGTTGCAGCAGGATCTGCTTGGGGGCTGGAGCCTGATCCGTGAATGGGGGCAGCAGGGCCGTGCCGGTCGGGTGATACGCGAGCATTTCACTGAGCGCGAAGCGGCTGAAACGGCACTGATCGATGCCCGTGATATACAGCTGAAAAAGGGCTTCCGGGTCGTGTTCGTCCAAGGGGAGGGGCAGCGTCGTGGCGCATGATCCGTATGTCCCGGCTGATGGCCTGGCGCAGCGCCCGCAGCAGGCGTTTTTTCGCGAGCCGGTGCGCCTGCAGCGCCTGAGTCTGCTGCACCATCTGACCCCGTATGGCGGCCTGTTTCTGGTGTATGGCGACCGGCATTCGGGCAAGACCACTCTGTTGCAGCAGTTTGTCCTCGGATATTCCGAAAAGGGTCAGGTGTGCTGTGTGCAGGCCGAGCCGGCCCAGTCGGTCGGAGCCTTCTTACAGCAGCTGGTGCGCGGCTACGGGCTGGAGGTCCGTGATGACGAGGATACTGAATCATTTCTGGCAGCGCTGGTGGATCAGCTGCGCAGCTGGAAAGAGGGCGGTGAGGCGCCGGTGCTGGTCATCGATGATGCCCATCTGCTGCAGGACGACTGCCTGTTCCTGCTGATGAAGCTGTTGCGTGATGGTTATAGCAATGAGCGGATGCTTGGCGTCGTGCTGTTTGCCGAACGCGAGCTGGAACGCCGGCTGGCCCGGCCGGAATTGCGGCTGGTGCATGCCAACATCACCCACGGCTTTGACGTGCCGGCGCTGTCCGATGAGGACATCAGGCGTTATATCCAGTTTCGTATGGAAGGGCAGGCTGGCGGGCAGGGTGTCAGGCGATTGTCGTCTTCGGTCGGCAAGTTTATCCAGGTGGCATCCCGTGGCCTGCCGGGCAAGATCGATGAGTTGCTGGATACCGCATTGCGGTTGCGTCGCGAGCGCCGGCGTGATCCTGAGCCAGCTGTTGTGCAGCCAGCGCACTCCGCGCCGCCTGTGCAGCGCAGCAGCACGACCGGACACGGTCTGCTTGGCAATCGGGTTAAGCCGCTGCACGTGGCAGTGATCGGTTCGGCGCTGATCATCTCGCTGCTGGTCTTTCGCCATGACATCACCGGCCTGCTCGGCGGTGATCCGCTGATGACATGGATGCGGCATGTGAACACCGCGCCCGACACCGCAGCGGAGGCGCCGGCGACGCTGGATGAGGAGCAGGACACCATTGCGGCGCGTGAGACTGACGAGGAGATCCCGTCCGCCACGCCCCCCGCTCCTGCGCCCAGTTCTGTACCCAGTGTAGCGGGCGCAGCCAGCACGGCGCGCCGGCAGCCGCCTTCCCCCGTGTCCGTACCACCGCAGCTGGCCCGGGAAGAGTCGAAGCCGGTGGTGGCCACGACCACGCAGCTACCGGCAGCAGTGTTGTTGGCCCAGCGACAGGACGCCGCCGCTGGGCATGAGTCAGTAGCGGCGCAACCGGATGGTGGCGATACCGTCAGCCTTGGGCGGATCGCTGCAGATGAAGAGTGGCTGGCCACCCGGCCCACCGGGCGTTTTACGCTGCAGCTGCTGGCCGCCGACACCGCTGCAGTGGCTGATTTCATCAGCCGTCATGACCTGGACGAGCAGGTGCGCTATTACCGCGCCCGCAGCATACAGGGTGAGGTGCTGGGTGTGGTCTATGGTGACTATGCCAGCCGTGCCGAGGCCCAGGCGGCGCTGAGCACGCTGGGTACCGGTGTGCTCAGTGGCATCAAGCCGTTGAGCAGGGATTTTGTCGAGGTGCGGGCGGCATTGCAGCTGGCCAGCGATGAACGTCAGCGCAGCGCCCAGGATACCGGTCAGCTGCTGGCGCAGGGCGAGCGCTGGCTGCTGGAGCGTTCGCCCCGGCACTATACATTGCAGTTGCTGGCGATGGAGGGGGCGGCACTGGAGGATTTCATCAGCCAGAGCGGGTTTGGCAGCCGCGTGCAGTATTACCGCACGGCGGCCCGAGGCGAGCGCTCGCTGGTGGCGGCGATCTACGGGGACTATGCCAGCAAGGAGGACGCCGAGAAGGATGCCCGGGCGTTGCTGCAGCGCCTGCCTGGCGCCAGACCGTGGGCGCGCCAGTTTTCGTCGATCCAGGATGTGATCATCAGTCGTCAGCCCGCTGAGGCCCCTCCACAGCCCGCCGATAATTAGCACTTTGTTAGATAAGGTAATTTTACTGGCGGTGCCCCGTCGTTAGTTGAACGGTCCCGGGACCACGGGTATAATCCTTCCGTTTCACCTGCGCTCAGGCGGGTCCGGTATTGCGTTCAGGACTGCCCCGCATCGTTAGTCTGGCCTCAGCCGGGGGTTCAAGCGTACGTGTTTTGTGATCACGTCAGCGCCCGTGGGCGCCGTGGGACCGCTTTCGGTGCGTGCCCGCCGTGCAACAGGGTGACCGGCGGCACGGGTGATGCTGCAATATCAGGATTCGTGAAGAACATGACCAATAGCAAATTTCAGCGCGGCCGCCCTGTCAGTCAGGGCCTGTATAATCCACTCAGCGAACATGACGCCTGTGGTGTGGGTTTTGTTGCCCATATCAAGGGCCGCAAGAGTCATGACATCATCAGCCAGGGTCTGCAGATCCTGAAGAATCTGGCCCATCGCGGCGCCACCGGCGCTGACCCGTTGACCGGTGACGGGGCCGGCATCCTGATCCAGATCCCGGATGCCTTCCTGCGCCGTGAGATGGGGCGCAATCAGATCAATCTGCCGGAGCCGGGACGCTATGGTGTCGGCATGCTGTTTCTGCCGCGCCGTAACGAACAGGATCGTCAGCGCTGCGTCACCATCATTGAACAGGTGCTTGGTGAAGAAGGGCTGCAGCTGCTGGGCTGGCGCGAGGTGCCGACCGATAACGGCGGGCTGGGCCGCGACGTCAAGGCCGTGGAGCCGGCGATCCGTCAGCTGTTTGTCGGTGCCGGTCAGCATCAGGTCGACAACGGCATGTTCGAGCGCAAATTGTTTGTGGCACGCAAGGTCATCGAGCATCGCATCCGCGCGCTGAATCTTGCTGAAATGTTTTATGTGCCGTCGCTGTCGTCACAGACGCTGATCTACAAGGGCATGCTGCTGTCCGATCAGGTCGACAGGTATTTCCTGGATCTGAACGATCCGGCGATGGTCAGCGCACTGGCGCTGGTGCACCAGCGCTTCTCGACCAACACCTTCCCGTCGTGGGACCTGGCCCATCCGTTCCGGATGATTGCGCACAACGGCGAGATCAACACCGTGCGCGGCAATGTCAACTGGATGGCGGCGCGCCGCCATTCGATGTCCTCCGAGCTGCTGGGCAAGGACCTGGAGAAGCTGTGGCCGCTGATCGCCGAGGGCCAGTCGGATTCGGCCTGTTTCGATAATGCGCTGGAGCTGCTGGTGGCCGGCGGTTACCCGCTGGCGCACGCGATGATGATGCTGATCCCGGAGGCGTGGTCCGGCAATCCGCTGATGGATGAAAAGCGCCGCGCCTTCTATGAATATCATGCAGCGCTGATGGAGCCGTGGGACGGCCCGGCAGCGGTGGCCTTCACCGATGGCCGGCAGATCGGCGCGACGCTCGATCGCAACGGCCTGCGGCCGGCCCGTTATCTGATCACCGATGATGACCTGGTGATGATGGCCTCGGAGATGGGGGTATTGCGTTTCCCGCCGCACAAGGTCATCAAGAAATGGCGGCTGCAGCCCGGCAAGATGTTCCTGATCGACCTCGAGCAGGGCCGGATCATCGATGACGCCGAGGTCAAGAGCCAGCTGGCCGGCGCGCAGTCCTATCAACAGTGGCTGAACCGCACGCAGATCCAGCTCAACAACCTGCCGAGCCGCGCCCAGAGTCATTCGCCGGCCGATGGCACCGACCTGCTGAACCGTCAGCAGGCCTTCGGCTATACCCAGGAAGACATCAAGCTGCTGCTGATCCCGATGGCGGCCAGTGGCCAGGAGGCCGTGGGTTCAATGGGTGCCGACAACCCGGTGGCCGTGTTGTCCGATAAGGCCAAGCCGCTGTTCAATTATTTCAAACAGAATTTCGCCCAGGTCACCAACCCGCCGATCGATCCGATCCGCGAGGAGCTGGTGATGTCGCTGGTGTCGCTGATCGGCCCGCGGCCTAACCTGCTCGGCGCGGCCGGGCGTGGCGAACACATGCGGCTCGAGGTCCATCAGCCGGTGCTGACCAATGAGGACCTGGAGCGGATCCGTCATATCGGCGAGCATTCCGGTGCCTTCCGCACCCGGACGCTGGACATCTGTTATGACGCCGCACAGGGCGCGGCCGGCATGGCGCCGGCGCTCGATGCGTTGTGCAACCAGGCCGAGGAGGCGGTGCGGCGTGGTGGTTTCAATATCCTGATCCTGTCGGATCGCGCGGTGGCGGCTGCCCGGATCGCGATCCCGGCGCTGCTGGCGACCTCGGCGGTGCATCATCATCTGGTGCGTTGCGGCCTGCGCACCGAGACCGGGCTGGTGGTCGAGACCGGCACCGCGCGCGAGATCCATCATTTTGCCGTGCTGGCCGGGTATGGTGCCGAGGCCGTCAATCCCTATCTGGCCTTCGATACGTTGACTGATTTGTGTCACACGACATTGAAGGATGTCGAGGCCAACGAGGCCCACAAGCGTTTCATCAAGGCTGTCGGCAAGGGCCTGCTGAAGGTGATGTCGAAGATGGGTATCTCGACCTATCAGTCGTATTGCGGCGCGCAGATCTTCGATGCGATCGGGCTGTCGTCGGCGTTTGTCGACACTTATTTCACCGGCACCGCCACCACGATCGAAGGGATTGGCATCGACGAGGTCGCAGCCGAGGCCGAGGCCTGGCATGGTGATGCCTATGGCCACAAACAGATCTACCGTGATGCGCTCGATGTCGGCGGCGACTATGCCTACCGCATCCGCGGCGAGGCCCATGTCTGGACGCCGGACACCATCGCCAAGCTGCAGCATGCGACGCGTGCCAATGACTACAAGACCTACGGCGAGTTCGCGCGTCTGATCAACGAACAGAATGAACGGCTGCTGACGTTGCGTGGCCTGTTCACCATCAAGCCTGCCGGCACGCCGGTGCCGCTGGATGAGGTCGAGCCGGCGGCGGCGATCGTCAAGCGTTTCGCCACCGGCGCGATGTCGTTCGGCTCGATCTCGTACGAGGCGCATTCGACGCTGGCGATCGCGATGAACCGCATCGGCGGCAAATCCAATACCGGCGAGGGCGGTGAAGAGGCCGAGCGCTTCAGGCCGCTGGCCAATGGCGATTCGATGCGTTCGGCGATCAAGCAGGTGGCCTCCGGCCGCTTCGGTGTCACCACCGAATACCTGGTCAATGCCGACGACATCCAGATCAAGATGGCACAGGGCGCCAAACCCGGCGAGGGCGGCCAGCTGCCGGGTCACAAGGTCAATGACGTGATCGCGCGGGTGCGCCATTCCACGCCGGGTGTCGGCCTGATCTCGCCACCACCACATCATGATATCTATTCGATCGAGGATCTGGCGCAGCTGATCTTCGACCTGAAGAACGTCAATCCGCGGGCACGGATCAGCGTCAAGCTGGTGTCCGAGGTCGGCGTCGGTACCGTGGCGGCCGGGGTTGCCAAGGCCCATGCCGATCATGTGACGATCGCCGGTTATGACGGTGGTACCGGCGCCAGTCCGCTGACCTCGATCAAACACGCCGGTTCGCCGTGGGAGATCGGGCTGGCCGAGACCCATCAGACACTGGTGTTGAACCGGCTGCGCGGCCGCATCGCGGTGCAGGTCGACGGCGGCATGCGCACCGGCCGTGATGTGGTCATCGGCGCGCTGCTCGGGGCCGACGAGTTTGGCTTTGCCACCGCGCCGCTGATCGTCGAAGGTTGTCTGATGATGCGCAAATGCCATCTGAACACCTGCCCGGTCGGCGTGGCGACCCAGGATCCGGAGCTGCGCAAGCGCTTCACCGGCAAGCCCGAGCATGTGGTCAACTATTTCTTCATGGTGGCCGAAGAGGCGCGGCAGCTGATGGCGCAGCTCGGCTTCCGTACCATCAACGAGATGATCGGCCGCAGCGACCTGCTCGATACCCGGCGTGCGATCCAGCAATGGAAGGCACGCGGCATCGATTACTCACGGCTGTTCCATCGCGTCGAGATGGGGCCGGAGGTCGCGGTCCATAATTGCGAGCGTCAGGACCATGGCCTGGAGAAGATGCGCGATAACTGGCTGATCGAACAGGCGTGCGACGCGATCGAGACCGGCAAGGCGGTGCAGATCGAGACGCCGATCTCCAATGTCGACCGCAGCTTTGGCGCGATGCTGTCAGGTCGGGTGGCCGGGCGTTATGGGTATGCCGGTCTGCCTGATGACACGATCTCGATCAAGGCCCAGGGCATTGCCGGCCAGAGCTTTGGCGCCTTCCTGGCCCACGGTGTCAGCATCGAGCTCAGCGGTGAGGCCAATGACTATGTAGGCAAGGGCCTGTCCGGTGGCCGCATCGTCATCTATCCACCGGCCGAATGCCCGATCAAGGCCGAGGACAACATCATCGTCGGTAATACCGTGATGTACGGCGCGATCAGCGGCGAATGTTATTTCCGCGGCGTGGCCGGCGAGCGCTTTGCCGTGCGCAACTCCGGGGCCACGGCCATCGTCGAGGGTGTCGGTGACCATGGTTGTGAATACATGACCGGAGGTATCGTCGTGGTGCTCGGCGCCACCGGGCGTAATTTTGCGGCCGGCATGAGCGGCGGTGTGGCCTATGTGCTCGATGAGGCCGGTGATTTCGAGCAGCGTTGCAATCTGTCGATGGTCGAGCTCGAACCGGTGCAGGAAGAAGATGAGGCGCTGGATCATATCGATCAGATCAGTGGTAGTGGTGGCCTTGATAGCCATGGGCGGGTGGACGTCAGCCGTGATATGACACGTTATGATGCGCTGCGTCTGAAGGGGCTGATCGAAAAGCACCTGCATTACACCAACAGTGCACGGGCGCGCGAGATCCTCGACCACTGGAATCGCTATCTGCCGCGATTCGTCAAGGTGATGCCGGTCGACTACCGCCGCGCGCTGCTCGACATGCAGCGTACCCAGGACAGCCAACAGGCGCAGGCTGGCAAGGGGGGAGTGTAATATGGGCAAGCCAACAGGATTCATGGAGATCCCGCGCCGTGACCGCGGCTACGCACCGGTCGCCGAGCGGATCAGGCATTATAAAGAATTCATCATCGCGCCCACCGACAAGGAAGTGAGCCAGCAGGGCGCGCGCTGCATGGATTGTGGCATCCCGTTTTGTCACAACGGTTGCCCGGTCAACAATATCATCCCGGAATGGAATGATCTGACATTTCGCGGCGAGTGGCAGCAGGCGCTCGAGGTGTTGCATTCGACCAACAACTTCCCGGAATTCACTGGCCGCATCTGTCCGGCGCCCTGTGAAGAGGCCTGTACACTGAATATCGATGATGTACCGGTGACGATCAAGTCGATTGAATGCGCGATCATCGACAAGGGTTGGGAAGAGGGCTGGGTTGCCGCGCAACCGCCGACCACCATGACCGGCAAACGCGTCGCCGTGGTAGGCTCCGGGCCGGCGGGTCTGGCCTGCGCCCAGCAACTGGCGCGCGTCGGTCATCAGGTGGTGGTGTTTGAGCGTCAGGATCGGATCGGCGGGCTGCTGCGCTATGGCATCCCCGATTTCAAGATGGAAAAGCACTATATCGATCGCCGTGTCGCGCAGATGCAGGCCGAGGGTGTGGAGTTTCGCACCAGGCAGCATGTCGGCGTCAATGTATCGTTCCAGGAGCTGGATGCCGGATTCGACGCCATCGTGCTGAGCGGCGGTGCCGAGGCGCCGCGCGATCTGCCGGTAGCAGGCCGTGAGCTGTCCGGTGTACATTTCGCGATGGATTTCCTGCGGCAGCAGAATCGCCGCGTCGCCGGGGACACCATCGCTGCCAGCGAGGCGCTGCTCGCCACCGGCAAGCATGTCATCGTCATCGGTGGCGGTGACACCGGTTCCGATTGTATTGGTACCTCGATCCGACAAGGCGCCTTGTCGGTGACGCAGATCGAGATCCTGCCCAAGCCACCGGAACATCCGGACAAGGCGCTGACCTGGCCCTACTGGCCGAACCGGATGCGCACCTCCAGTTCACAGGCCGAGGGCGCGCAGCGTGACTGGTGTGTGACGACCAGGGCGTTTGTCGGGACGGCGGGCAAGGTCAGCGAACTGCATGCGGCCCGCGTCGCCTGGCAACAGGATGGCAGTGGCAACTGGAAGATGAGCGAGATCGCCGGCAGTGAATTCATCCTGAAGGCTGATCTGGTGTTGCTGGCGATGGGGTTTGTCCACCCGGTCCACGACGGTCTGCTGCAGCAGGCCGGTGTCAGACTCGATGGTCGCGGCAATGTCGAGGCCAACACCGAAAATTATCAGACCTCGCTGAGCAAGGTGTTCGCCGCTGGCGACATGCGCCGTGGCCAGTCGCTGGTGGTGTGGGCGATCCGTGAGGGGCGGCAGGCGGCGCGGGCCGTCGATGTGTTCCTGACCGGCCGCGAAGACCTGCCACGATGAGCACGCTGAAAAACGATCGATTGCTGCGCGCGCTGTTGCGCGAACCCGTCGACATGACGCCGGTATGGATGATGCGCCAGGCCGGACGTTACCTGCCGGAATACCGCGCCACCCGCGCCCGTGCCGGGTCCTTCATGGACCTGTGCCGTAACCCGGACCTGGCCTGCGAGGTGACGCTACAGCCGCTGGAGCGTTATCCGCTGGATGCCGCGATCCTGTTCTCCGACATCCTGACCGTGCCCGATGCGATGGGGCTGGGCCTGAGCTTCAATACCGGCGAGGGACCGCAGTTTGCCAAGCCGGTGCGCAGCGCGGCCGACGTCGCTGCGCTCGGGGTGCCGGATCCGGAGCACAACCTGCGTTATGTCATCGATGCGGTGCGGGTCATCCGCCGCGAACTTGCCGGACGGGTGCCGCTGATCGGTTTCTCCGGCAGTCCGTGGACCTTGGCCACCTATATGGTCGAGGGCGGTGGCAGCAAGGAGTTCTCCCAGGTCAAGGGCATGATGTTCGAACAGCCGGCGCTGATGCATCGCCTGCTGGACATCCTGGCACGCAGTGTCATCGAATATCTGAATGCGCAGATCGCTGCCGGCGCCCAGGCAGTGATGGTGTTCGACACCTGGGGCGGCACACTGACGCCGCGCGATTACCAGGAATTTTCCTTGCGCTACATGACGCAGATCGTCGCCGGTGTGACCCGCCATGCCGAGGGCCGGCAGGTGCCGGTGATCCTGTTCACCAAGGGTGGCGGCGGCTGGATCGAGGATATGGCAGCCAGTGGTTGTGATGCGCTGGGCGTCGACTGGACCGTCAACATCGGTGACATCCGGCGCCGCGTCGGGCAGCAGGTTGCGCTGCAGGGCAATATGGATCCCTGTGTGCTGTATGCCTCACCGCAGCGGATCCGTGATGAGGTCGCCACCATCCTGGGCGATTTCGGTCACGGCACGGGTCATGTGTTCAACCTCGGTCATGGCATCCACCCGCATGTCGACCCGGAACGTGTCACTGCGTTCATCGATGCGGTCCATCAGCTGAGCCCGCCCTATCACAGGAGCCGCCCGGCATGAGCAGCCATGACAGCGACATGCAAGCGCCAGTGGCCGGGTCGGTGTTCCGCCCGGAATTCGAGAAGCTGCGTCACATGGAGACCTTCACCGATGCGATGTTCAATCGCATCGTCGCGATGCAGCAGCGCGAACATCCGGCCTGGGATGCCAGCCGCCCGTTCGAGGAGCGGATCCGTGACCTGCCGCTGCATGCGCTGATCTTCAGCAATCCCGACCGTGATCCGGCGCGTTTTGCCCATACCGTGGCGCCGTTTTATCCGTTGCGCGGCGAGCTGCATCAGCTTGCCTATTGCATCCGTCAGCTCGGCGAGCAGCCGCGGGTGCTGGACCTGCATCCGGGCAACGGTTTCATCGGCAGCCTGCTGGCACGTGAAGGTGTCGCGGTCACCGGTCTGCGTCAACCGGGCGGCAAGCCGAACCAGATTGCCGAGTTTCATGATCCGTTCTGCTATCAGTTCCGCGACGGCACGCTGGCCGACATCGGCGAGGAGTTTGATGTCGTGTTCTCGGCCTGGATGCCGGCCGGGGTCAATGTCACGCCGCAGATCATTCAGCGCCGGCCCAAGCTGATCATCTTCATCCATACCGACCATGTCGATACCGCGAGCGGGTTGCCGCAGACCGGCACACCGCAGGCCTTCCGCGAACTGCCGGCGGACTACGCGCTGATCGCCGAGTGGTCGATCACCCGTCCCGACAACCTGCTGCACGAGGTATGGGCCGACCTGACGCCGTCCATTGAGGAGCTGCGCCACGTCAAGGTCTATGCCGCGACGCCGTTCCACGGTATCGATGTCCGGCCGGCGCCGTTTGACAGCGGTCTGTATGACTGGGAATACGAGCTCGACATGGCGCTGACTGCATTGCAGGCCAAGCAGGCGCTGCGGGCGCAGGGGTTTCCGGTCTGACCGTCCTGCCGTCCTGAAAGTGTACCGGCAGGTCAAGGTTCTGGTGTGTTCTCAGTCACATGACCGATGCGCGGTTGTTATCCATCGTAAATAATCAGCTGCAGCAGGGTTTGGCCCGATTGGTGATCGGGCATCCTGATAATCCTTTCGGGTTATATGAAGCCGCCCAAAGACGGGATACTGTAATCATCTGCTGACCATACGGGGGGCCAGGATGGACGTGCAGAACAAGGCAGGCGTTGATCTGGCCAGGCGTACCTGGAACGCCCTGGCGGACAGGCAGGAGGCCTTTATAGACCGATTTTATCAGGGCTTGTTCGAGCGCTACCCTGATTACCGGGCGCTGTTCCCGCCCTCAGCCGCGCAGCGCAGCCGGAACATGATCGAGACCCTGAGTCTGCTGATGGGCATCGATCAGGCCGCAGTTGTTCAAGCCAACCTCCGTTATATCGGGATCCAGCACCAGGGGTTTCGGCTGCAGCGCAACGATCTGGAGCGGTTCCGCGACGTGTTTATTGAGGAGCTGGGGAGTGTTGTCGGGGTCAGCTGGAGCGCCACAGAGGAGCAACACTGGCGGCGGTTGTTTGATACAATTGTCATCCCTGCAATGATGCAGGGGCTGGCAGGTGCCCATGAGACAAATCCTATCTGACCGTAGTGCCTGCCGCCTGTTGGTTGCCGGCCTGACCATGCTGCTGGTGTTGTCCCTGCCGGGCTGTTCTCCGTCCGGGCGTCAGCAGGGCACAGTGGATGATCAGCAGACCAGCGCGCTGATCAACGCCTATTATCGGGCGCTCCAGGCCGGCGATATCGCGCAGGCGACCGCCTTCTACCCCGATGACCAGCACCTGAAGTGGCAGGCGCTGCTGGAGCAGCGGCGCACCGACTACGGTGCATTGATCAGTTATCAGGTCAAGGGTGTCGAGATCAACACGGTATACAGCGGCCGCTTGTATGTGGTGCGGATCTCGGTACATAACGAGCTGAAGGACAGCTTTGAACTGGTGACGCTGTTCAAAGGGCTGGACGGCGGTGATTACACGATCCAGTCACATACCATCAAGACCCTGGTCAACAAATAACGCTCAGGCCTGCTGACCGGCCAGCATATGGCGTGGCCGGCGGTCGAGACGGCGATAGCTGATTGCCTCCAGCAGGTGATGCTTCTGGATCGCAGCGCTGCCCTCCAGGTCGGCGATGGTGCGCGCCAGTTTCAATATCCGCTGATGGGCGCGTGCCGACAGCCCCAGTGAATCACAGGCATGCTCCAGCGTCATCTGTTCCTTGTCCGCCAGCGCGCAGTGCTGGCGGATCTCGCGCGGCGGCAGCTGGCTGTTGACCAGACGGCTGCGCTGCCATTGCAGGTTGCGGGCGCGCAGCACCCGATCGCGCACCGCGGCGCTGGTCTCGCCACCCCCTCCGGTATACAGGCCGCCGCTCAGTGCCGGCACCTCGACATGCATGTCGATACGGTCGAGCAACGGACCGGACAGCCGGCCGCGATAACGCTGGACCTGCTCGACGGTGCAATGGCACTGTCCGTGCGGATGTCCGAGATAACCGCATGGGCATAGACGCGTTGCCTTCTTGCCATACCTCCCTGTGCGCCTTAAGGCATTGAAACCAAAGGAAACTGATTTTGAGCCACGGACCTTGGGGGAGCACATCAAGAAGCGGCGGCTGGAACTTGGCCTTACCCAGAAGGAAGTGAGTGAAATATTAGGGGTTGCCTCATTTACTGTCTTAAATTGGGAGAAAGGAAAAACTGACCCGATGGCTGGGCTGATGCCAAGGATTGTTCATTTTTTGGACCTGGAATGAGGGGCAAAATTGAGGGAACAGTAATTCTTATGTCAAAATGCGTATGCTTTTTCCATGATATAATTCAAACTGCTATGATATTTAACTATATCAGTAAAGAGAGGACTCACTATGAGTGAACATCAAAAACCTAAGCAGTATCACTTCTTTGTCGATGCCAAGAAGTATGAGACTGAACACTCATCTCTGACGGGGGCTGACATTAAGAGAATTGCGGGAGTAAATCCTACTTATCAGCTTTTCCTTGAAGAAGAAGGGGATAATCCAGACAGAGCTATATCGGACGGCGAAGGCATAGACCTAACACGTGGTGCTAAGCATTTCTACGCGGTGCCCCCAGCGACCTTCGGTGCTTGATGACATTATTCGAAGAACAGTTCGAGGCTTTTAAATATTGGCGTGCCAAATCCTCGGTTGAGGAACCTAGTTTCACGCCATTATCTAATGGCTCGTATTTAATTACTGTACCGGGGATAGAAATGCCCCCCGGATGGGACCGAAAGGATGCAACGATCCTATTTGTGGCACCACCAGGCTACCCGGCAGCTCAACCAGACTGTTTCTGGGTACAGCCGGGTAGATTAAGGCTAGAAAATTCTGCTACCCCACAAGCTTCCAACGACTCCAATCCAATCCCAGGCGATACAGTTAACCAGCGAAACACCACATGGTTTTCGTGGCATCTTCAGAGTTGGAACCCGAATAACGACTCGCTGATTACGTATTTTAAAGTCATCATGCAGCGACTTAACCCAGCCCGATGATTGAGCTCGTTCTTGCTGCTGATGATGCCGACACCATCCGTGGTGAACTGACTGGCAGACAAATTGAGAGATGTGCGATTTTGTATGCGAGTCAAACTGTGCGCGCAGATAGAACAGTGCGGCTCCTGGTTCGTGAAATTGAATTTCCCACACAAGACGATTACACGAAGCAGGGGTATGTCGAAGCCGAGTTAAGTCCTGAGTTTGTTGCGCGGGTGACCAAGCGAGCTCGGGGTAACATGGTTTCGCTCATTTTTGTGCACAGTCATCCAGGCACTGAAGCCCCCATATTTTCAGACATCGATTCGTTAGGCGAAGAGCGCCTCGCAGCTTTTCTGGCGCATCGACATCCGGCACAAGAGCATGCTGCTCTTGTTGTAAGTGAGGGTGGTATGCGCGCACGCCGTCTAGGGAAAGATGAGGGAGTACGCATTATCGTAGTAGGCTCACATCGCGAGGTTATCTTTGATCCAGTAGCGCCGTTATCATTAGATTTAGAGATCTTCGACAGACAGGTACGTGCTTTTGGTTCAGCTGGACAACAAGCACTCCAACGCTTGCGTATAGCGATTGTTGGCTTGGGTGGTACAGGATCAATCGTTGCGCAACAGCTCGTGCACCTTGGAGTTCAAGATTTTATCCTCGTGGATCCAGATGTTCTCGAATCCACGAATCTAAATCGGGTTGCAAATGCCTTGCCAGGCGATATCGGGCATCCGAAAGTTGAAATAGCGGCGCGATACATTAATGCAGTTGCGAAGTATGCGACCGTAACTTGTATTGAGGGTGACGTCACTAGATCGAGCACCGCAAAAGAGCTATTGAACGCAGATATTATTTTCGGTTGCACTGACTCTCACGGAAGCCGCGCCGTCTTGCAGCAAATTTCTTACCAGTATTTGATTCCGTGCATTGACGTTGGAACGACCATTGCTGTATCGGGGGGAAGTGTTACATATATCTATGGACGCGTTCAGCTGCTCGCTCCGGGTCATGCGTGCTTCACTTGTAGTAGTCTGTTGGATGCAAACGAGGTTAGACGTGACATGATGTCTGCATTTGAGCGCCAATCAGACCCCTATATTCAAGGTGCACGCGAACATGCACCAGCAGTTATGTCACTTAACGGCACAGTAGTTTCGCTTGCCGTCACGATGCTACTCTCAATGGCTGCTGGCATTCCGGTTGGCGCGCGTCATATTCTCTATAACGCGGTAAATTCAGTTTTGAAGAATGTTCGAGCCCATCCCAATCCTACCTGTTACATTTGCTCACGCACCGGTAGTTTTGCTCGTGGTGATTCGTGGCCACTTCTCGCTCGACAGGATCAGGATGGCGATAGCTGAGATACTTTCTCGTACGAGAACTCGCATTGCGTGTTTTGGCGGCATTCCTTTAGGAGATGAAGGACGTTCATTTTTGGAACGTGGACTTTTAGTTACACCGTGTACAGAAGACGATCTGCGCGACACCGCTTATCTGTCGGGGGTTGCAGCGGTTGTGTTCACGCAGAACATTAAGAAATATCTTTCAATCGTCCCGCTCTTTGAAGAACACGCGAAGCGGCTTCTCGATCACGACTGTTCAATATTTGTTCGGTTGGCACCTGATGGACGATCGATCATCATTAATACACTTAATCGTCTTGAGCTTCCATCAGCAGGCCTAAGTCTTTCGGAGCAAGATAGTTTTGATGCATGGATGCCAAAAAGATCAGGTAACCCGCCACCTCCGTTTCTGTACGTATGTGACACGGCTATTGATTGGGCAGTTATCGCTAATCTAATTTCAGAGACTCCTTTTGGAAAGGCTCCAAATTTCGATCTGATTGTAGATTCTAAGGATGAAGATGGTAAAGAGATAAAGTTTAGTAGCAGTAACGAGTTATTGATCCGACGCGCATTCTGGGATTGTGCAGAAGTCCATCTTGTACCGATGCTGGATGGGCTCTCCGATGTCTTGGTCTATCGCGCATACGCCGAACTAGCAAAAGGACACTACGGGAAATGGCCGCGTCCGTACTTTGTGAAAATCGGGAAGCGAGCTGGTATCTTTGCAGAGTATAAGAACTACGAAGATGGTGTTCGTCCATATATACCCTTCCACCTCGGACCACATCTTGTCCATGATCGCTGTTGTCTCGGCGCTGAAGACGGAATTATTGTAGGCGACTTTGTTGAAGAGTCTGAAAGTTTGCGTGACTGCGCAAGTGATGGACGTGCGGCAGCTGCTATTGCTTGCCTATTCAACTCAACTCTTCGTGGATGGTACCTACACGCTCAGAATGTACAGAGTCCCCTCACTGCGTACCTTCTCCCGCATTTTCCAGAAAAAATCCCTGAAAACCGTGAAGCGCGCGCAAGAGAGTTAGGAGCGACAAAAACCCTTTCAGATTTACGGGTGTTATTTGAGAAGTGTACATTTTCACCTGTGCTAGTTGGCCCAATTCACGGCGATCTACATGCAACAAATGTTCTTGTGCGCTCTGCGGATGCGATTATCATTGATTTCCAGAAACATTGCGAAAATCCAATTGTTTATGATGCCGCATGTCTTGAGGCAGGTCTACTAGTTGATGGATTCAGTGATGATAAAAGAGATGAAGTCGAATGGATAAATTCCATTATGCCTCTCTATAGAGAAACCCCATTACATAGTGCGTCAACGCGCTGCCACCCGAGTAATCAGTCATCCTGGTATTATGCTTGTATTCACCAAATTCGACTTTATGCAAGAAGGATGCAGCACTATGATGATAAGCATGGTGACCAATATGCGGCGGCTTTGGCTTTAGCCCTTTTAAAAAAAGCCAGCAATAAAAAACAGTTCGTTAAGCTGAAAGAAAGCCGTCGTGCAGGTGCGTACGTAATAGCTGAGCTTATCCTTACGAGAATCTCTTCGGGTATAAGTAGGCCACCGGAGCTCTAATAGTGAATACCCTATGATGGCCACAAGTGCATTACGTTTCCAAGGAACGGTGCAATCGCGAGGGGAGGCATCTGACTATCTAGAGGCAGCCGGAGATGTAGTGCTCATCAAGAGAGGTGGTAGGCCACGTTGGCTCTTACTTTCATGTCCCTGTGGTTGTGGTGAAGAGTTCCCCATAAATCTCGATCCTCGCGCAGGCCCGGCTTGGAGGCTCTATATGAGCCGACATACTGGATTAAGTCTCTATCCCTCTGTTTGGCGGGAAAGCGGGTGTGAAAGTCACTATATTATTTGGAACGATAAGATATTTTTGTTTGGTAGGTACGAAGATAATTTTGATAGTGCAACTGAAACTTATGGATACACGCAATTGGTCGAGGCTGTAAGTGAGCGGCTATCAGACACAGGGTTGATTTCTTTCTCTGATATCGCTGAAGATTTAGGCGAAGTACCATGGGACGTACTAATGGTCTGTCGCCGCCTTGTTCGAAAAGGTTTCGCACGTGAAGGGGTTGGCGAACAACGAGGCTCATTCGGAAGGCTTTGATATGAAAATGCTAGTGAAGGTATATTATGCCTAGAGCGCACCGCATTATTTCGAAAGGAACAACAGATAAACACGCGGGAGCAATAGGACAACTAAATGCCCCAGGAGATTATATTCTTGTCGTTCGAGGGATACCACGGACCATAGTAATGGCATGTCCTGATGGTTGCGGTGAAACTATAACTGTAAATCTCGATCAGCGCACAGGTAAGGCTTGGCACAAGTACGAGCGCAACGGAAAACTTACAATATATCCATCTATCTGGAGGGATACAGGCTGCCGAGCGCATTTCATCGTATGGTATGATCACATTCTTTGGTGCGACTCCACTGACTTAGCTAGTGTGACCATCGATGAATCTTTAATAGAAACGGTTTTCAATAGTCTCCCAACTGACAGCCCAATTCACTTTGAAATGATTGCCAAATTGCTCCATGCAATTCCTTGGGAAGTTTTATGGGCCGGAAATGAGCTTGTGCGCCGTGGTCGCGCTGTTGTAGTCAATAAAAACAATTTTAAAAGAAGCAGTAATAGAGATATTCCTCCAGCGGCTGGTGGATGCATAAACTTATTGGCATAAATGAAGAGACCTTATCTGTTCTTTTTGCCCTAACAGCCGAGCAAATAGCCGTGTCACAGCACTATGATCTTCATCGATATTGGTACGGTGTGCCTGGTGATTGCATTACTAAGCATGAGTGTTGTTAAAGCAAGACTGATGTCGACAAATCGAACTCAGCAAAAATTGGACAATGATCCGATGCGCAATTTTCAGTCGTTACATCATCAAATCGATTAAACTGAAAGTCGATTAGTGGCGGGGATGAGTCATCATCGGATTGTTTTAGTTTGACCTGCTTAGGAAGTATTAGGCTGTCGTCCCTCCTTGAGTGCTCCCTGTATCCAATACCCCTTCTTTCAATTTGGACTGATTTTAGTTTGCGGCCAAGCGATGGCGATAAAAGAATGTGGTCGAGCTGGGAGACGCTACCCTCACTTTTGTAATAATGGGTCCAGCGCTCCTCAGGGGGCAGGCCGGATTCAATGGCATCTTTTAGTCCATGATTGCCAGCAAGAGACGCAAGCTCTGGAGCCTGTGGGGTGTCGTTAAAGTCGCCCAATATGGCAAAATTCTCCGAATTGAAGCTATTGCCCGGGAAGCGCTCTCTGACAATCTTGAGAACCGTTTCAGCTTGTAATCTTCTTTTCGCATTTGCACGTTGTATGTCCGCCATGCGGGCCTCGGGAGTTTTTCCCTGTGCGAGTTTCGATTTAAAGTGATTTATAAATAGGGTAACATCCGTACCCTTCTTTAGCTGAATAGTTGCTTCTAGGCAGTCACGATTAAAGATATATTCGCCTTCCTTCGTTTTGTCATCTATGTGTGAGTGGACGCTCATAATTGGATATTTGGATAATATACCGACGTCGATTTGACGGAAGTCACGTGAATCGATGAGGAGCGCATAGGGAAACGCTGCATTGAGGAATTGTTCATTGAAGGTACGGAGGGCGATGAGGCTCTCGACTTCTTGAAGGCAGATGATATCAGGCCATACAGTCCCGCCACGCGTGAGTGCAAGCGAAGCGAGCTTACGCTGTGCCGCATTAAATATCTCAAAGCTTCCTTTTTGATACAGCGGAAGATATCCATAGTCTTCGTTTTCTGAAGCGCTCTTGCCGCTTTGATCACCGGGAAACGTCGACCCGAATTTGTACCGTATAAACAAGTTGTTGATATTAAAATTGCACAAGATCATTTCATGCCCCCTGTTCCCAATTTGGCAGTATGCAATCCTATCCAATGTGAGAATTAGCCCGGAAAAATGAGCCTAATATCTCGAATAACGCACCAAATATCAATCCTTTTGCGCCTTCGAGAGTGAGCGCGCAATGACCTGCGCAATAGCCGCCCGCCGTTCAGCTACATCGGCCGGTGAAAGTGTCGCCTGCGAGACTTTCACCTTATAGCCCCGTACCGTTTGTTCTCTCGGCGCCCTGAGGGGCAGGGTATCAAAATACTCAACCAAGGCTTCCGGAGCAATATACCGTGCCTTCCCTTGATTTGCCTCATCAAGGTTCTCTTCAATGAATGTGGCAAGCGTTTTGATATGCCGCTCGCTCTTACCGACCAGAACAACATGCGAATAGCCCGCAGCAAAACATTTCTCGATATTGCCGAGCTCATGATCTTGGTTGGTGGTCACGGATATTTCAAAAGCCACTCTTACCTCACCATGGGTCACGGCAACATCAATCCGCCCCGCACCATCGAGGATGGTTTCCTCAATCGCAGCTCGAAACCCACGCTCCTCGGCAAGTTGCTTGATAAGATGTTGAAGATATTTGTGCTGCTTTCCGCCGCGCCCTTGCTCAAGAATTGTTTTCTGTTTTTTCGTAGCCCTACTTCGTGGTTCAACTTTTGAAGTGGGTTCTACTCCGACGGGAGGTGGGTTTTCTCTGCGCGGGCTGGGACTGATCGACTCCGGCTCTGATACCGATGGGGTACCAACCTTCTCTCTCTTTGGTTGCGTAGGTGGTTTTGGTATGGAAGGGGGGATTGGCTCCACTGGCAACGATGGTGTAGGTAGCATCACCGGTTCGCTGTACCGGTTCCTGTTTTCTTCAAGCAGATATTGGTGATCTGCATAGGTGAGCGTGGGAAGCGCTTCAACATATCCAAACGGTATGCGGACGGAGAGCGCCTTTGCGGTGTGGCTTTTCACATAGCAGGCAAACTCGGTATGGTTGCGCCCTTTCTTTTGAGCAAGGAGAAACTCCGGCCCGCAGCGCATCTCGGTATCGAGGGCATGGGCATCTTTGGCGCTCACGCCTCCGGCAAACTTGATAGAGGTACTTGAGAGCACGCTTGCCCGAAGTCCCGCTCCCAATTGATCAAGGTTCTGGTGGGCAAAGATGAGCCCCACACGGTACTTTCTCGCCTGGCTCAAGAGGTGCGAGATGTTGTCATCAAAATAATCCTGCGCCTCATCGATGTAGACGAAGCTTGGTCGTCGTTCATGGGCAGGAATTGTTGCGCGTTGTATGGCAGCCTGTGCAATGAGTGAAATGAAGAAGCGGCCAAAGATCGCGGTGCCTTCCTGTCCCAAGAGATCCTTGGCCGTGTTGATGAGAATGATCTTCCCTTGGTTTAAAAGCTCAAAGACATCAATTTTACTTCTCGGGTGCGAGAACATGCGCTCGATCGAGGCACTGGAAAGCACGCCCCACAGCCGCGTGAGAATCTGCTTCTTTGTTTCATTGAACTGCCGGTCAAAGAATCTTGTCTCGAAGAAGCTCCTCGTGGTTCCCTGGAGCTTCTCCATGTAGGGCTTGAACCGCTCACCATGCTCCATTAGTTCACGGAAGGTATGAATGGTCGCATCGGGAATCTCGATCATGAGCCGCGCGAGATATCGGAATATGAGCCCTTGCCGTTGGGTGAGCTCAGCACCCAAGAGCGCCCCAAAGAAATATTCATAGAGCTCTACCGTGGCATTTAATATCTTTTCTCTATCAAGCGCGGTATATCCCGAGAGTCTGTCCCGATTAAAATCAAACATGTTGAGGCATACAGGATATTCAATGTCGGTAGGGTCAATGATGACGAGCCTATCGGCAAGGCTCCCTTCAGCCGAGGGACTAAAGTATCCAAGGCGTGAAATGGTCCGAATCAAATCCCCTTGGCTATCAATCACCACAACAGAGCGCCCATCCTCTTGCGATCGCACCAAGTCATGGTTGATCAGAAACTGTATGAGCTGGGTTTTGCCATGCCCGGTACCGCCGACGATATGCGTATGTTCAAAGCGAGCGGGGAAGGGAATGGCAAACGGCAAGGGGCTGTCAAAAAGCTGCGCAAACGGTGTTCCGTTGAGATAGAGGTTGACCAGATGCTCAGGCGACTTCTCGCGCTGTTCCATGGGGAATGTTATCTTTCTTGAGGTTGCTTCATGCCGTTTCTCCAGCGGAATCCCGGAGGCAAAAAGCAGATTGTTATCAAACCGCTCTCGCAAGGCATCAAAGAGATGCGCATCCCTCACATCTTCATCAAAGAACGTCACCATGAGCCGTTCAACAACTTCCGGCAGGTTGTCGCAGAGGTCATAAGCTTTTGCTTCGGGCAAAATCACCGAATCGTCCGCCGCTATCCCTCGCTCATCAATGTCGGTAAAGGCGGAGAGGGGAAAGTATTCCAGGATGGCGGACAAGACGATGGCAAGCTTCTCGCGCCATACGGGAAGCAGTCGTTCATGCTGTGACAGAAAGCGGAGGTGGCGTTTGAGGGATGCTCGAAACACCACCCCCTCTTCGAGCGTCAGATGTTCAATGCTCAGATCATCGGGGATATGAAGCAGAAACCCTTCAAGATAGAGCAGGTGTCGGATTGTTTCCCAGAGTGCTTCCCCCAAGGGGATCGAAGGAATGATTTCCTTGCGTGCGCAGACATCCTGAATGAGTTCATACAGAAACTCATTCAGGTCTTCTTCCGCGTAAAAGGGTGATACTTGCGCTACGTCTTTCACCTGAGAGAGCAGAGCATAAGTATCCATGAGCTCGCGCGTTTTGGGGGAGCGACTCAGCCAGTTCCAGAAGTTCGATGACAAATGATCACACCTCGATGATTTGTTCTCCACCAAAGCTTGCCGCCGCAGTCAGCACCGCCTTGAAGGTCTTCGCCGCTTCCATGATCTGTTCTTCCACGGCAAGCATCTCCACCACATCCTTGCATTCGATCTTCTTGCCTTCCTCAAGATCATTCACGGAGACAGAGATATTCATCATCCGAAATGCCATCCGCGAGGCAATACCGAGGAGCCCACTTCCGGGATCAACGATCTTCTCCCGCTCGTAGAGCATGGTCTCGCCGAGCTTGTATTTTTTCACATTGGCTTTTTCGTCATCCGTGAGTTCCGCCCGTACCTCCAGAATGAAGCTAATCTTTCCCATCCCCATCATGCCGGATTTTTGATTGCGCCGTAGTAGCAGTTTCATGCACTCCTCCTTGAAAAAGAAACTTGAGGTCATATGGTATGACGCTTCTCGGAAAAAATATATGGCGGGAGGGTGCCCGCGCTAAAGGGCTGCGAGGGTGCCCCGTCGATCATGAGCTTCAAGTAGATATGATGATTGGGGAGGGTCGTCAAGTCATTGGAAGAAAACACTGGCTCGAACTCCCGGGCGAGTATCCGCGCATCCTCTGGTCCGACGCGGAAAGAAATGACCGTGCCAGCATTTCCCAGCACCGCATGCCGTACCTCTGGTGCAAGCTGGTAGAGGTGCTGGTGGGCAAGGATTAATCCTACCCTGTACTTGCGTAATTCCGAGATCATGTTTGCCACCGAGAGCGTGGTGAAGTTCTGGAATTCGTCGAGGTAGACAGAGAATGGCCGACGCATTTCCTCGGGCGTGTCGCTCCGACTAAAGGAAGCGAGATTGAGCGTGGTGACCAGTAGTGCCCCCAAGAGGTTTGCGCTGTCATCCCCCAAACGCCCCTTGGCGAGGTTTACGACAAGGATTTTGCCGGTATCCATGATGTGGCGGAAATGGAGATCAACAGGCGCATCAGTAAATATCCGGTGGAGCCGTGGATCGGCGAGGAAGGCTCCCACCTTGTTCTGGATGGGTGCGATCATCTCCTGTCGGTAGCGGGGGTTGTAATGAGGGAACTCATCTTCCCAGAATTGCCGCACCTGTACATTCTCCACCTTCCGGAGCACCTCTCGTTGAAATCCAGTATCCGTGAGCATTCGCAGGATGTCCGGCAGTGTTGCATCCCCGTACTCAATGAGGGCATACAGGGTATTTCGGAATACATGTTCCATCCGTACACCCCATGCTTCATCCCAGAGCTTCTTGAAGGCTTCCATGAGCCCAGAGACGGCAAGGGGGACCTTGTCGTTGCGCACACGACGCAGGGGGTTGTAGCCGTAGGGCTGAGATATGTCCGCTGCATCGAGGTAAATGAGATCATCTTTCCGCTCTTCTGGCATCTTCGCAACTACCCGTTCAGTTAGGTCGCCATGGGGATCAATGAGGCAGAGGCCTTGCCCATGTCGGATGTCCTGCTGAACCAAGGTTTCCAAGAGTGTTGATTTTCCTGTGCCGGTCTTGCCGATGACGTACATGTGGAAGAGTCGGTCGCGCTCCTTGATGCCGAACCTCAACTTTTTGCGCCCATTGGTGATGGCGAAGTAATTAATCCTCTCCTTCATTCACAGAGCATACCGATATCGCACAAGAACACACGGAGTAGGAGTGTGTCACAGTGGCACACTCTCACGTCGTGAGATTAATCCATATCTGGTTAACTATATATGTCGGGTTTGTTCTTTACGAAAAGGAGCTCGACATGACTACGCACCATATATCCAACCGTGATCTTTTAGCCATCCTCATTGGAAAAAAGAAAGCACAGATGTTTCATAAACATTCACTCACAGCTCTGTTCTTTGCCGAAGAGGGAAGCAGTAGCTATCACCCCAAGCTTTTCGCAGCACGGGAACTCATCAAACGTTCTTTAGAGGAAGCACTGCGTGAAGGTGATACCCTATCCACTCCTGCACAAGCGGGAGACTATCTCAAGGTGAGATTACATGGTCTTGAGCACGAAGTCTTCACGTGCCTCTTTCTCGACAACAGACATCGTCTCATCAGAGCTGAAGAAATCTTCCGGGGCACCATTTCCGGTGCCAGTGTCTATCCCCGCGAGATTGTGAAGCGTGCCCTTGTCTTGAATGCGGCAGCGGTTATCTTCGCTCATAATCATCCATCGGGGGTGGCGGAGCCAAGCAGTGCTGACGTTGCCTTAACCAGTAGGCTCACACAGGCGCTCGCCCTCATAGATGTGCGGGTGCTGGATCACCTAGTGGTGGGGCAGGGGTGTGTGGTGAGTTTGGCAGAGCGGGGGATGGTATGACAACAGGAGAAATATAATCATTTTGGAACCCGCCATTCCGGCGGGTTTTTGTATGCGCAAACTGGAGCCAATGATATATTCCGCATTAACTCGAATAATTTCAATATGGGGAAATAGGGGGAACTGGGAGCTTGACAGGAAAGGTGTATAAGCTATTATTAATCTTAGTGATTTTATGGAGCAAATTATAATGTCCACTTTAGCGAAACGAGAGTTTTCGGCCGAACTTATTGGCCAGATTAACGGCCAGTCTATTGAACTGGGCGGGAATGGAACTATTGATCCAGTTTCTGGCATCACTTCTGGGAAGTACATGCTAAGAAGGTTGCCAAATGATTTTGACCCAACGGTATTGAGTGCGTGCCTAATCACGGGATACCCGAATGTCTGTGCTACAAAAGGAGGTATAGAGAATCCATTTGGGGAATATCCATATCGATATGAAAGGGCAATCAATTTTCGTAATGGTGGTAGGTTGCGTTTGCGTACTGAATGCAAGTATGTGAATGGAAGGCTTGACTCTCAGTTTTATTTGGAGGGCCACGTAACCACGCCTGCCT
The DNA here is from genome assembly GCA_016218365.1 of Gammaproteobacteria bacterium. Lineage (GTDB taxonomy): Bacteria > Pseudomonadota > Gammaproteobacteria > SZUA-140 > SZUA-140 > JACREF01. The sequence continues at coordinate 85,926 of JACREF010000008.1, read as the reverse complement.
TGGATACCGTCGAGCCAATTATCGAAAGCTGGGAACCAGGACAGGATGCTCAAGTTCATGGAAATTTTGTAGTAGCATGGCGTTGTAAGGATGGCTCGTTGTTCGTAGCCGAAGCAGACACGAAATACACCATCCTCGCCGACGTAAAGATTGACCATTTCTTGCACCGTTATATCGCGGTCACCCCAAAATTCACAAATGATAGTTTGTCACTTCACCAAGATTCGGAATTATTTTTAAGAAATCCTTACGCGCAGCATAGCTCCTAAATTTAATTTGGCATCAAGCCAGTTATATTTCTATGCTAATTTAAGGTAAGCAACAACACATTTTGGTAAAAACACCTAAGGAACCTCTGATCAATTTACCGAAAATCTCGCCCGCAATGAAAAGAGCCTAAGCATGATTCGAGCCCAAACAAAAATTGAGATTACCACGGATCGGCTCTTGATTAATGGGGTTTCGAGCGTTGAAGTTTGGGAAAGGCCAATTCAGAAAAAACTTGTCGAGGCTGTGGTTAGCCTAAATGATGTAGTGGCTGAAGTTGGTTACGGTCTCGGAATGGCGTCCGAAGCGATTCAGAAAATTAGCACACGTGAACATTGGATCATCGAGGCTCACCACCATACTCTTGTGCCACTCCTTGAAAAACAGCCACTGAGTGCAAATCTGATCATATCTTCATGGCAGACGGCATTGCCTATGATCAAAGAAGAGTATTTTCATGCGATAGTCTATGACGCTGATCCCGATGACCGTGGGGTCTTTGACGGATCAGCTGAAGCGACTCTGAAATTTGTATCCCCTATTTTGCCGCATGCGCTAAGAATTCTTAAACCAGGTGGTAAATTGGGATTTATAGATTTTTCAGGGGCGCTACGAACCCTTCCTGAATTTCATGTGAGGCTTGCCAAATTTAATCTCGATTTCAATTTCGTTTCGGTTCCCATTAACCCTCCGCCAAAATGCAATTATGCACGTAATCGGATTGGGGATGTAATCACAATAATTAAGCCAAACTCAAATCTATGAATAATATTTTCATTGTAATAATCGCATACAGCGCGCTCGTGGTTGCAGTTTCTTTGGCAACGCGCAAGCACAAGACAGTAGACGAATACTTAATGGGCGGACGTAATGCGTCCCCCGCATATGTTGGCTCCGCCTTGTTTACCCTTGTGGGCGGCGGAGAATTGATAACTCTTACAGCGCTCGCCTACACTTACGGGTGGGCTGGACTTTCCCTCTTCTTGGGGTATGCGCTTGGGTTTGCTTTCCTTGCGATTTATGCAGGGCGCATCCGCGCTAATGATACTGGCGCGAGAGCGCTGTCTTTACCTGACTATGCGCATCAAAACTTTGGCCCAATAGCCGGTCATCTAGTATTCCTTGTTTCTTTTGCAGCATTTTTCTCAATGTTGATAATTCAATTTGTTGCAGGAGGGCAAATACTTCAGCAACTTTTAAAAATTGACTACGCACTGTGTGTGCTAATTGTAGCCTCAGTTGCGGCCGTGTATTTGGTAATTGGAGGATTTAAGACGGTATTGGCGACTGATATGATTCAGGGCATATCGAGACTACTTCTAATGCCACTTATTATTGTGGCTGTTGCGGCAGGAGTTAAAGGAGGATTGCATCCCTTTTCTGCGGAAACACTCCCGATCATGGTATGGGTTAGCTTAACAATTACTGGCTTTTTTGCCGCAGCATCAAGTGCTGACGTATGGCAAAGAATTTATGCAGCACGAAGTGATAGGGCCGCAAGTGGGGGGCTGATAATTGGTGCTGCAAGTATGTTAATGTTTGGAGCACTACTTGCGCTACTGGGCATTCTTACAAAAGAAGGTGGGATTACACTGAGCCCTGATTCCGCGTTTGTTGATGCCATTTCCTCCGGGCTTCCAGCATGGGCTGCTTACTTGACCGTTATTCTTGTGCTCAGCACGATCATGGGTACAGCTGACACAGAAATCTTTTTACTGGCGGGAATTCTCGGTCGAGAGCTACTTAGAATTAGAGGTGTGCGTGATGTAGAAGCAATGGCGCATCGGCAGTCCATTTCAAAGAGCCGTGTGCTTGTCATTGTCATCGCTGGAAGTGCAGTCGTGCTCTCGCTTATTTTCAGGGAGTTGGTAGCAATTTATACGTGGTTATTAAGCGCAATCCTTGTCATATCTCCTATGGTATTAGGATCACTCTTTATTAAACCAAAGCAGTGGCAAGTTCAGTGGAGCATGGTACTTAATTTGGCATTATTTACTATTCTTGCTGTGTTGGGGTTGCTTTCTCCGGAGAATGCCTATTTGATTGTAATTCCAGGGTTCTTGCTGTTTGGAACTTTAGTGCTTCGATCTCGGAAAACTTAACGAAGGCAATATGACTGAGGGGCTGAGTTAATGGAAAAAGCTCAAAAAAAATCAGCACGTCTAGGATTTGTCCTCCTGTGTACCGCCGTTGTATGGATATTTAAATGGATTGATTGCCAAGCTATACAAAACAAAGATGCGTTAAGCTTTGGTGGGGTTAACGCAGTAGCAAAATCATTCGCATCAACTAATGAATTTACGCCGTTCATTATTGGACTCATATTTCTAGTACTTATTGTTACACACTTACGGATTCTTTTTGGGATTGAATTTTCCGACGAGGATAGCTCATTTAACAATGCGATGAACCAATTAGATGAGTCAACAAGGTTGCCGCTCACAAGGTTTATGGACACGATTCTCTCCATCCTTGCTGCAACTACAGTTTTTTTAACGTATTTTGTTAGTGTGGAAAATCCATGGCTAATGTCAATTATAGTTTTCATTGAAGGGGCCTTAATAATTATTTTTGATATAAAATTTTCCTATATATTGCTAGATATCGACGATGAGAAAAAAACGAACTCTTTTATCATCGTAAATGATTTTATATTCTTTTTTTTGGGTTGCGTATTTGTTTTCGCCCCGATTCTAGCCCAATTAGGATTTTACCTACCTGTCGAATTATTTATTGGTCTTGCGTCCATTTATCTATTCATTCTCGTGGTTGAATTTTTTGTTCAGTATTTAGAGTCTATGAATAAATTATTTCGCGTGACAGCAGATTCTTTTAAAGCCTTCATTTCGGAAATTATAAAGTCCTAGCATGGAGATCGTTCTGCTTTTTGTTTGTAAGGATCAATATGAGCGCAAATAATTTTGCTGGCGGTGTTACAAATTACTTAATATATGAAATCAATGCTAGTCAATATAGTGCGCCAGAGTCACAGGTTATAGAAAGAATTGCCCCTAATGGCAAAGTCATTCCTCAACTTCTATGTGTTGATTGTGTCAATCATGTTCGCAGTAATGTTACAATTACTGCCACAAAGCTCTTGGAGAGCGATATTAAAATTTGGAAATATTATCTACCTAAGAAATTTATCTATGGTAGCTTTGATAAGCACAACATTCCAATTTATGCCATTCCGGCTCTAATACATATCGATCAGCTACATAATCAGTGTGCATTCGACAGGATTGAGATTTGGTCAAGTGACGATCCAATAATTACAGATTACATATCGTTTGGATTTAAAGACGGAGCATTCTACGAGCTCGCAAGATGGAATGCTGATGAACGGTTAAGATATAAAGAATTAGATGATGTAAAAACTTTATTACGCAAAATACTTCGGACCGATAAATCTTCTAAGATAAATCAATATTTAGTAATGCAATGTTTTATTATTCCCCTTGCCCTTTTATTCTTGGCCATTATATTCGTGCATGTATTTACTAAAATACATAGCAATATTTGGTCTATTGGCGTAATAGGAATGCTGTCTATTTTTGCTTTTATTCTGGCTAAAGCCTTATATAAAGAAATGAAGCGACGCGAAAATGAGTATAAAGAGTTAAAAAACGTCGTGAGCGTTTAATAACTCGCCTTCTTTCTTTTCGAGTGGCGCGATCAGTTCTGATCAATGCACGGTCCGTCATTTCATTGCCTGAAGCCTCCTGCTGATGGGCGTACTATCTTCTGGCGCAGAAGTCTCGTAACCGCTCCATCAACCCCATCTTTTAATGCATGATCGAAGTGGTGATACTTCTGCGTGGATTATTTCACAGGAGCAACCCATGAGCCTATTATCTTCCCTGAGCGAGCGGCAGCGCTATTGGTATCAGCATCTGCAACAGGCGTGTGAGCAGCAGCTGTCGCTGCTGGAGTATGCGCAACGGCAGGGTTTGAGCGCAAGCGCACTGTACAGTGCCAAGGGGGTGCTCAAGGCCAAAGGCGTGCTGGCGGATGAGGGGGTGAGGCCCGCCCGGTTCAGCGCGGTCACGGTCATCGGCAACACCCCCGGCGGTTGTACGGTCAGGATGCCGGGGCTGTCACTGGAACTGTCATCGCCGCCATCGCCCAGCTGGCTTGCGGCCTTGAGCCAGGCCCTGGGGCGTGACGCATGATGCGTCCCGGTGCCGACGCCGGTGCAGTGTATCTGTGCCGCGAGCCCGTGGACTTTCGCAAGTCGATCACTGGTCTGGCACTGATCGTCGAACAGCACCTGGCATTGGACCCGTTCGCCCGAGCGCTGTATGTGTTCATCAATCGTGATCGCAACAAGCTGCGCATTTTGTACTGGGAGAGAAACGGCTTTTGCCTGTGGTACAAACGCCTTGAACGCGAGCGCTTCAGGTGGCCGCGGCATCTGTGCAGTGATACGGTGACGCTCTCGGCACAAGAGCTCAACTGGCTGCTCGATGGCTTCGATTTGTGGTGCAACCCACCGCATCAATCATTGCATTTTGACTCGGTTTCCTAGGCGTATTTTGTTAAAATGCCGCCATGCACACGGCGGAACAAAATCTGCATGATGAAGTTGCGCAGCTGAAGAAGATCAATCTTCAGCTGCAGCAGCAGCTCGCCCAGAAACAGCGTCACATCGAGCGCCTGCTCGAACAATTTCGCCTGCAGCGCCAGCGCCGGTTTGGGGCCAGCTCAGAACAGGCGCCCGGCCAGGGCACGCTGTTCAACGAAGCGGAAAGCCTCGTTGCCGACTTGCCCGCTGAACCGGCGGAAAGCCCAGCAGCCGACGGCACTCCAAAGCAGCCCCGACGTGGCCACCGCCGACCCTTGCCCAAGGAACTGCCCCGGGTCGACGTGGTGCACGATCTGGCGGCCTGCGACCAACGGTGTGCCTGTGGCTGCCAGATGAACGCCCTGGGTGAAGAGGTCAGCGAACAGCTCGACATCATTCCGGCGCAGGTGCGGGTCATCCGCCATATCCGCAAAAAATACGCCTGTCCGCAGTGTCAGACGGCACCGATTACCGCACCACTGCCTGTGCTGCCGATACCCAAAAGCAATGCGAGCGCCGGGCTGCTGGCCCACATCGCCGTGGCCAAATACCAGGATGCATTGCCGCTGCACCGGCAGGAAGCGATACTGCAGCGTGCCGGCATCGATCTGTCGCGCCAAACCCTGGCGCGCTGGATGATACAGACGGCCGGACTCCTGCAACCGCTGCACAACCTGTTGCGCGATGAACTGCTCTGCGGCCCTGTTATTCATTGCGATGAGACCGTGGTACAGGTGCTCAAAGAACCGGACAAGCCGCCGCAGAGCCAGTCCTATATGTGGGTACAGGCCGGCGGTCCGCTTCAGCACAACGTCGTCCTGTTTGATTATCACCCAAGCCGCTCGGGCCAGGTACCGTTACACCTGCTTGCAGGGTACCAGGGGTATCTGATGACGGATGGTTATGAGGGTTACAACGCGCTGGCGGCCTGTGACGGCCTGACGCATCTGTGTTGCTGGGCACATGTGCGGCGCAAATTCATTGAGGCCCAGCGCGCGCAACCCAAAACCAAAGGCGCGGCTAAAACTGGCAAGGTGGATGCAGCCTTGAACTACATCGGCAAACTCTATGGCATCGAGCGCAGCCTGAAGGACGTCGATGCAGCGGGCCGTTACCGGGCCCGCCAGCAACAGAGTGTGCCGGTGCTGGAGCAGCTGCGCCTGTGGCTGGACCAAACGCGGGATAGCGTATTGCCCACAGGCAAGCTGGGTGAGGCGCTGCAGTATCTGCACAAGTACTGGCCCAAGCTGATTCGCTATACGCACGATGGCGGCCTACCCATCGACAACAACCGCGTCGAGAATGCAATCCGGCCATTTGTGATAGGAAGAAAGAATTGGCTGTTCAGTGATACGCCACACGGGGCGGCGGCCAGCGCGGTGATCTACAGCGTGATCGAAAGCGCCAAGGCGAACGGACTGGAACCCTATGGCTATTTACGCCACCTACTCACAATGCTGCCTGCCACCACCTCCGTGGAGGCAATCGAACAACTGCTACCATGGCAGGTCGACCGTGATGCACTGATCGAAGGTCTGCTTCATTGACAATAGGGGGTTGATGGAGCGGTTACGAAGTCTCAGCAGAGTAGATACCATAGAAAGACCATGGCGGAGATTTACGTCCGATTTTCTGCAAAATGGCAAGAGTGCATAAAGCTGGTAAAGATCGTTATTGCCGTTTGTTAAATACAACGGTGTGGCAAAATATACCTCAATGACCGCTTGCCAGTAACTAATAGGGTAGAAAATTAGGTGGGAATGTAAAGGAGCCCACGGGGTAAGATCTTCTCGCTTTATTATTTGGGCAGGGTTTCCGTATGATTTGGGCGCAAACTGCAAATGATCACGAGGACCAAGGGATTAATCATATGATTAATCCTAGCCGAGCAGGTATATATTCTGCCATGATATATAGGAAAGTGTTTGTATACAAGGAGGTAAGCCATGCTAGTTCTTTCTTTCCAACAAGAAGATTCCTTTATTATTTTCCCTGCGAGGGATATCAAACCAAACATGACGGTTGCGGAGCTCTTCAAGGATGGACCAATCCTCATCAAGTGCACTCGTGGTGGTGGCCAATGGGGCATCGAAGCCCCGCAAGAGTTGAAGATTCTCAGAAGCGAGCTGTGCGATTTATGAGGTGTTTCTTGTTTTGTGGCGTTCAGGTAAGGGAACGTTTTGGGAGAAGCTTCTTCGTGGTGTTTTTCGAAGTGGCACATTTATTTGGATACTATGGGATGATAAATGGATCTTCATAATTACGAAAATAAATTATTTGGCATATTCATTATTGGTGGCGCCATTGTTGGCGGGCTCGCTGGTCTCATTATTGGCTATTCTAATTTTGGAATTGGCGCTGCTATCGTCTATGCGGTCATTGGAGCCTTGTTAGGTGCATTTATAGGGTCGCTCGTTTCTTGTTTGTTTCATCCAGCCTTTTTGGCACCTTTCTTTTTGCGATTGTGGCAACTGTTATTTGGCTCATCGCTAGCTTGTGGAATGTTAAATAGATAGATGGAGTATTTTCAAAATATGCGCTGCGCGCTGCGGGCTCATGTTGCCAATGCGGAATATTTACAGGCCTACGCCGTGTCAATGAATTAGCTTACGCTCTTAGCGTATGCGTATAAGCGATGCTGGTCTCCAAGAATTGACGGAAATATATCAAGATGATTTTGGAGAGTCGCTTTCCCTTGCGAATGCAAGTGAAATGGCTTTTCGTCTAATTAGCCTATATTCACTGCTCACTATGGCTTTACCCAGCGAGAATAAAGACGAGCACAACAATGTTGAGGATTAATCATTCGATTGCATAAAAGTTTGTTTGACAGGGTTATACTCGACTGCTATGGTTATCTTATAGGCAGGTATAAAGAATAATAAAGTGAGAATTAGTGGTCCTTAATACATATCTACATTCAATGAATATTATGGCATCTAGGCAAGTAAGGTGGATTGTGCTCGGCATTACGCTAATGAGTGCAGTAGCCGCATTGTTGTTCTCGACACAAGCACCTGCTCGTGATATCGAGGAAAAGCCTAAGACATTGTGGGTTCCCGCGACGGTAAATGAAACACTAAAGCCTGGGCAAACGCTACAGGTACCCGTGACGTTTACTGCCCAAGATGATGCAAAGAATGTCGAAGTGCTAGTTTCTCCAGAGATTGCGCCCTATGTAAATGTCCAGCCAGCCGTTATAAACCGAATTTCTCCGAAACAGCCAATTTTTCTTACGCTAACATTTAGTGCTCCTGCGGATGCGCTCCCAACTACAACAGCCGGATCAATTTGGATTCAGCCTGTGCGTCATTTCGATGATAAAGATGGGAACACTCATGAGAGTGATGCAGAGGTAAACGAGAAGAGCGAAATTGCTGAGCCTTTGCCTGTGAGTGTGAATGTGGTGTGGACTAAAGCAGAGAGCCTGCCTAACGGAATTTCTTTCTCATATCCTAACTTCGGGCAAAATGCAGTCGTTGCAACCGCACCAGCAAATCGTGGAAGCTCAATTGTTGACGTTGTGTTCGGTGCCCCTGGCAATCCTCCATCCAGTGAATATCGCATGGCGTTTATCGACAATCCGACACAATTATCATTGGTCGAATGGTTCCGTCAAAACGTAGATACAAATGGGGATATAATAAACAGTGGTGGCTACGAGATCCAAACACTATCTAACGGTGTAGAGGTGCTAGCAATCACGACAATGGTACCGGAGGAGTATGGGCCCTTAGCTGATCTCTATGCGCTATCGCCGTCAAAAGCGACGGCAATAGTTCTCGCGACCGGACAAGCAAATCAATTTGACCAAATTGGTATTGACCAGGCATCCCTTAAAAATGCCTATCTTTTCATGTTGAGCACGATGAGCACCCCATAGAGCTAAAGGGGAGATTATTGGGATAGGAGGCAAATAATGAAAAGAGTGAGTAATTGCATTTATCTATGCCTATCTCTCTTTGCCGTTAGTACCGTAAGCGCACAAACACCTCAATGTGGAGTACAACTTTCCCCAAGTTCGATCTGGAATGGTGTAGCTGCATTATCAAATGGGATATACCAGCGCGGACAGAATGATGGTGGTTCGTGTGGCGGTCGTGGTCAATATGGTCTTCAGTATCAGTGCGTGGAGTATATTGTTAAAAATGCTGCGCAGCGCGGTTATGATGTTAAGCCATGGTTGTGGACCGATGCAGTCACATTTTTTGATGAAAGTAAGAGTAACAAACTCGGAATGGTACGCATCGTAAACGGCGATCCAAATACGGTCAGCCCGCCCCATCCCGGTGATATTATCGTCTTTAGTGTTACCCCTAAAAATCCCTACGGACATATTGCTATGGTAAGCAATGTATCTGGAGACGGAAATACGGTAACCATCGTAGAGCAAAACTGGTCAGATACTGGAATTGCAACTTTGACGCGTAAAGTAGGCACTGGTGCCCGGTATGAGCTTAATCCACGTAGCGGTTACAAAGTCCTCGGCTGGCTCAGAAAGCCAGCATCTTTCTACGAGCAACCTCCTGGGCATTTTGGTGGGTTTAGCTCTGGCGGACAAATTACTGTTGCTGACGAATTTCAACTAGGACAGCCGGCGCTGATCCAAAATATTTCGTGGTGGGGAGGCTATCAAAGTACACACCTTTCAACTCCGGTTGCTGATGATTTCACTATACGATTATTTAGTGACGAAGCTGGGAAACCAGGTGCATTAATCCAAACTTTCTTGGTAGGGAATAACGCACAGCGAGCAACCACTGGGGATTTTATCAATCCGCCTGATCCCGAGACCGGGTTTGAGGGGAGAGTAGAATTCAAGTATTCTTTCAGCCTCCCTAGACCATTTCTGGCTAACGCGAACACACGCTACTGGCTCAGCATTGTCAATGTGCCAGTATCTGATTCTTGGGTATGGGAAGTATCTGGTAGTCTCAATACCCCTGGCGTGCAAAGAAGTTTTCAATCTGGGCTGTGGTTGCCTTACTTCTTCGACAACACCGCTTTTCAGTTACATTATTGAGAAATACTTATTACCCTGGTGTAGGCAATCATAGAGGATCGCCGTTAGGCGGACTTGAGTTTGCTGCGCGTTGTTTGTGGCCAACTAGCCTAACGGTAGTTGGCAGGGGCGTGGCGCTTGTTGCATAGGTTCTACTTCTGACGTCAACTATAAATGGAGGATTGCCCCGTCTAGAACTTGAACTTTTTGCCTTGTTATGCCGAATATTTCCTGCAACCTTATCTCTATAGGCTGGGGATAGAAAGCAGAATTGACCAAAATCTATGAAAAATAAAATTAACGACAGTGAACTACGAGCCGCACTCCAAAGATGGGTTGATCATTGCCTGCCATTAATAAGTGGTGATTTAGAAAATCTGGTTCGACAAGTAGGACTCCCCACATGGCACAAAGATGATATCGGTAATTTTATAAAATTACCCTATCTAATATTCTATGATGAGAAAAAGCTTCGTAAAATAATTTATGAAAATAAAGAGTGGTCAAATCTTCAAGGAATATGGCCTTCACATGTCAGCTTTGCAAAACATATAGGGAAGCTCATCGGATCACCTTACGGGCAAAGAAGCTCATTTTCGGTCGAGGATTTATGTAGATTTCTTTTGCCACCCCCAAAAACTGATGGTAAAAATATTTTTCTCGATACAGAATATAACCCAGTGAGCGCAGTGAAAGATCTTCTGAATGCTGTAAACGATGAAAATATTACAACGATCACGGTCTGGCCAATATGTGGTGTCGGCGTCCAAGAGGAAATTGTTCTTGATAATCAAACTTCATTTAGAAAGCTTACAGACCAAGAAAAGTTGAATTGTCTAGGTTTCGATATTATCAGACCCTTTGGAAATCCAGGTCTCGTTGAGGGTGCGCATGCAAATTGGCATGGTCTAGTTAGGTCTGAAACTGTGACGAAAGTGTTTGTGCCTCAAGATACTGTGCCAGCAGATTTTATGGAAAGGATCTTTTCCAAAGAAACGACCCTTGAAGATTTTCTATCGATCGTGCCACTTTTGGGGAATCATTTTGCACACCATGCTGGAGGATATAGTTCAGCGCCTAGTTTTGAGACCAATGGCATTCTTTCTAGGGGAACAGCTGGATACACTAGCGAGTCTAGTCACAGGTTCATGTTTTTCGATTCCAGCAATACTCTTACAAGCGAGAAGGTCACGTTGCTTAAAGAGTTATGGACTCTCACGAAAAGCGCCAGAACTAACAAAGCGCAAAAACGCGTTGTGAATGCGATGAAAAGACTTTACTACGCTGATACACGTCAAAAATCAGAAGATCAATTGATCGACTGTATGATAGCTGCTGAATCACTTTATCTAGACAGCGACAAAAATGAACTTAGTTACCGTCTTGCACTCAATGCAGCGATGTGGGATGAAAATAGGAGTATGAAAAAAGAAGATGTATACATCCTTTTTAAAAAGGCATATGACCTGAGGAGTAAAATTGTACATGGTTCAAGCGCAGATCACGAGAAAGTGATTGATGTGGTAAGTAAGGTAAAGACGATACTTCAGTCAGGTGTTGTTAAAGCATTTCAGGGACTGAGTAATGAATCATATCCTCCTAAATGGACGGAGAAATTGCTCGAATAATTATTGACTCATACTGCAGCCTTATATTGTTATTGCGAATCTTTTTCCTAACATTACCTCATGTCTGTAAATAAAGATGACATGGAGGAATTCCGGGCTATCTATTACGAGGAATTCAGGATATATTTGTTAGAAAAGGACGCGTACGAGATTGCCAGCAAGCTGGCTAACTTGTATGTGAAGCTTTCCGAAAAAGTGCCTAGCGAGCAAAACATCACTTCTTCGATTCAGAATTCTGCGGAGTAATATAGAAGCACTTGGATGCAATATCACGCACGAGTCGCATCGTGTGCTGGAAGTCTGCGTCCATGGTAGTATGAAGTGTGCGAATATCCCCCAAGACGGCCAGCTATTTTGCCCCAGTGGCACATTCTCACCACATTTCAAAAATATTGAGGCGGGGTAAGGCTTTTTCTCTGTTTCTGTCTTTCCCAAAATGAAATAATTTTGGGAGCGGCTGTTTAGGATTCGAACTTTCGATATGGTTCGTCTATGCGCATCAATAAAGATGACATGGAGGAATTCCGCAAGATTTATTACGAGGAATTCAGGATATATTTGTTAGAAAAGGACGCGTACGAGATTGCCAGCAAGCTGGCTAACTTGTATGTGAAGCTTTCCGAAAAAGTGCCCAGCGAGAAAAATATCACTTCTTCGATTCAGAATCCTGCGGAGTAATATAGAAGCACTTGGATGCAATATGACGCACGAGGCGCATCGTGTGCTGGAAATCCGCGTCCATATTAGTATGAAGTGTGCGAATATCCTCCAAGACCGCCAGCTGTTTAGAATGAGTAAGCCTTTTTGATCTGTCTGAGAACGGTTTTCTGGCTTTAATAAAGAGTTTTTTGTCCCTAAGTAAAAGGTTCGAACCTGTTGCTTCAATAATTTCTCGCTTTATCTGAGCATCACCCTCGCGGAACCATACAATGGCTCTATTGCTGAACGAAATCAATACTTGTGCGGGTTCGAACCACGCAGTCCCTTTTTTGGCAAGAACAAGCCGCTCCTGAAGGAGCTGTTGTTCTCGTTGGAGTCCCTCGCGCTGCTTGGTAAATTCTGTATCGTCTACCAAGCCGCGTATACAGAGTGTTGTCAGATTACCCATGTGTTTTGAGATGTCTTGAATGGATTTTTCAAGGGATCTCACTTGCTCTGCACTCACCATCCCTTGTTCGGCGCGTGCTTTATCGATTTGCTTCAATGTCCATTCATGCGTTTTTTGAGGGATTGATATCTGCTCAAGAAATTCCTCGAAGTTCTTCTCAAGGTTTACAGAAGTTATTGACCTCTGTGTGCATCGATAATCAATGCGTCGCTTGGTGCAATGGTAATAGATATATCGTTTCCCATATCTATTCACCTTTTTTTCTGCCGTGACACTGGAGCCGCATTCGCCACAGCGCATCATTCCGGTAAACGGGAAGTGATGTTTTTTAGGGGATGGCTTGTTCGGTCTTCCCAGTATTATCTGCACACGCTCGAATTCTTCCCGCGTGAGCATTGGTTCATGTGCTCCTGTGTAAGTCTCTCCACCCCACATCACGACTCCAGCATAGAATGGGTTGGTAAGTAGATGGTGCACGTTACTGACGGAGAGATATTTACCGCCCATTCTTTTACACTGACGGCTCTTTAATCCCCATGACCTGGTTTCAAGTGCGAGTCGCTTTATTGAATATGTATCTGTTAAAAAATGATCAAACATTTTGCGCACTAACTTAAAGCGGTCTGCGTCACGAATAATCGTCTTTGTAGCAACATCATTTATATACCCCGTAGGCGCGTGATTAGGCCGCCACCCTCTGAGGAGCTTTGCCCTGTTTCCCCGCTTTACATTCTCGCTTAGATTATCAACGTAATACTTGGAGTAACCGAAGATTATGGACAGCATGAATTTTCCCTGCGGGTTATTCTCAAACGTGAAGTTAGCGAATTTCACATCGACAAGTAGTTTGCGGTCTAGGAGGTAGATAATCTTTCCACCGTCTATAGAATTACGGGCAAGGCGGTCAGGATGCCATGCAATGATGCCTTGTGCCTCGCCGCGCTCAATGCGGCTGAGCATTTCATCAAACATCGGTCTTCCCGGTGCTTTAGCACTGTAGGATTCTTCATAGCGTCCAGCAATCTGGATGTCGTCGCGCGCGCAAAAACTACGCTCAAGCTCGTTTCGCTGTGATTCAATAGAGAGAACCTGGCGATCCTCTGCCTCAGTTGATTTTCGGCAATAGAGAAAATATTTCATAAAAGGGATGCCATAAATCTATCATGTGCGTGGAAATTGTCACGTGGGTACGGCATGCCACACCGGCACCTCTTCACTTCTCGGAGAACCGTAGTAGTTGGCGTATGGTTGGGACATGGAGATTCGTCCCAACCAACAAAAAGATATTCCTACCGTTTCTAGGATTCTTTCCGATGGCAGCCTCGTTGAGCTTGTCTATCGGCCACAAGAAAAGCAAACACTTCTTGCCCACTATGAGCGTGGCAATTTTGAGTTAAAGCCATGGATCGAAGTGGACGGCGAACGCCTTGTCCCCATATCTCCGGGGAATAATCTACTGAAACACCGTGCAGTGCTTCTCCCGGAACACCCAGAGCCATACCTGTCGACAAAATCTTTACTTGAAGATATTGAGGTGTATTTAGACCGCTATGTCGATCTCTCTCCTGCATTCTTCCGCATCGCAAGTTCGTATATTCTGCTTACGTGGGTATACGATGCTTTTAATGAACTGCCGTACTTGCGCCTACGTGGTGACTATGGCTCTGGGAAAACCCGTGCACTCCTCATTATTGGGTCAGTGTGTTACAAGCCATTCTTCGCCAGTGGCGCGAGCACCGTTTCCCCGATCTTTCACACACTCGACACGTTTCAAGGGACGCTCATTTTCGACGAGGCCGATTTCCGTTTCAGTGATGAGAAGGCGGAGATCATAAAAATATTCAACAATGGTAATGTGCGTGGCTTTCCTGTGCTCCGTACTGCTATTACCCTCAAGCGTGAATTCGATCCTCGCGCCTTTTTGGTCTACGGACCAAAGATCGTTGCCATGCGCAGAAGCTTTGATGATCAGGCTCTGGAGAGCCGTTTCATCACGGAAGAAATGGGGCAGAGAACTTTGCGAAGTGATATCCCTATCAACCTTCCGGGGATACAGAAGGAAGAGGCGACAACCCTACGCAATAAGCTGCTTATGTACCGCTTCCGTAATCTGTTCCATGTGCACATAAACAAGGAGCTTGTCGATCCCAGTCTTTCGCCTCGCTTGAACCAAATCCTGGTGCCCCTCCTTTCCATCGTCGAGGACGACAAGATCAGGGCGGAAATACGAGCGGCTGCACAGGAACTTGAAACAGAGCTCCGTGCCGAAAAATCTTCAACCTCAGAGGGAGAGCTCCTTGCCATCCTGGCGGAACTAATGGAGGATTCAACCCATACATCCATCTCCATAGGGGAAATCACCAACCTTTTCACCAGCCGCTATGGCCACGATTATGACCGCCCTATTACTAACCGCTACATCGGGCGCCTTCTCCGTACGCGGCTCAGACTCCGCACACAAAAGAGCCATGGGATATATGTCCTGCCTTTGTCAGAGAAGCTAAAGGTCGAAGCATTATGTACCCGGTATGGGATATCCAAGGGCTCGTCAGATGAGGGAGAGCATGTGTCTTCTGATGGGCAGGTAGACTTCCGGGTAGACATGGGGACTTCAGAGCAGGACACGAAGGATGTAAATGACGGAGAAATATAGCTAGAAAAATAAAGGAGGGAGGGGTGCCCATGCTCCCCTCCAATGTCCCCCAAGTCTACCCAGTCTACCCGCATTGCTCCAGAGGCACCCGCTTCACAAATTGGTCAAACTCATTCCGTGGTGTATGGCCCAAGAAAGCGCACACCGTTGAAGTGAATCAAGTGCGATGGCGCATCAGCCACCCACACTTCGGTCTCCCATGCAATTTCACCCAGATACCGCCCCATGATGGAGCGATTTGGGAATGCGGTCACATAGACCAGGCCAGCAGTTGATCCAGCAAACAGCTTTGCTAGTTCTGCATGACGTTTGCCATCGACTGGCCCATGGCTAGTGACAGACTCCACCAGCAGTAGCCAATTTTTCTCAACGAAATGGAGCACCACATCAGGCATTTTGCCATGTGAATCCACAGCGACGCCCAGTTCGGCCAATAAGGGAGCATCGAAGTACCCCCATTTGTCGCCAGTGTCTCCAGCATAGACCAATACACTACCGGGTGCGAAGCGTGGACCAAAGTCTTCCACGACGGCACGAATCAGCTCGCTATGTTCGCCTGGACTAAGGGTGATTTCCTTGCCCGGTGCGATTTGCATTGGAATGCGGTTTTGTTCGCGTTCCATCGCATATTTTGCCGATAGTGTCTGACTCATAGACAGATACGTCGTCAAATTTTCGTGCCATTTTAAGGTACCAAAACTACGAAGTAGGGTCAGCACAGCAGGAGCAACCTGATAAACAGCCTTTGGGCTATTCACTGGGCGATCTGGCTTGTCAGGGTTATAGAGAGCAATCCCGGCATCAACGAACTGGTGCATCGTCTGGCGTCGAAATGTCTCTCGCGTGTTTGGCGCGTATTCCTTGTCGTAGTATTTTCGCGACCAGTCCATGATCGGTGTGATGCCGACAAGTGGATTTTCAGCCTGCGCCCACGTTTTGTTAGGAGTGAGATTAAGAAGTGCCAGCAGGCATAACGCGGATCGTTCATTGTGCTGAGCACGCGGTAGACCAAGAGAAATGATAAGCTGATGCGCTTCGTCGATATGATTGTAATCTTTTGCTGTCATGTGGTTAGGTTATACAGTTGTTCATCAATCATGTTCTGCGTAGGTTCGCCGCAATGCATTGCCCATTCCCCAAGCGCAATCAGCGCATCCCGACTCGGATATTTCATCATCCTGAGGTCCGTTGCATTGACTTGTGTATGTCCACTCGAACGGCGAAAGTTTTCATCAACTCCAGTCGTGTTGAGGTACATAGCTAAGCCACGCGCAAGAGCTTCTGGTAAGCCGCGCCTGTTTTCGTGATACACGTTCAGGTGATTCTCTAGGCCAAGCATTTCAGAATTGCCAAAGGTGTTTGGTTGCACAACGCTGGCAATGATCCGGCGTTTTTCTTCCTTCGATGAAAAGCGACGAACAACACAATAGAAGCCATTCGGATAAAACCACTTTTCCGTCTCAGCGTTACGGCGAATGGCATTTGGTTTCTTGCTACCCGGCTTTGGCCATTCGATGTTTTGCCCAGAAAAATGTGCTGGATACAGCAGTGGTACAGTGCCCGACTCTGGCATCTCGCGGAGGTGCTCTTTCAGTCTAAAATCAACAACCGGCCCAGTCGATACTTTTACACCAACATTCTCCAACGAATAGCGAATTGCGGTTGAAAGCTCAATGGCGTTACGCTCCTGCGAAATAGGCACATGGATGAAACGCTCGGAATCATCGGGGAACACGATTCGGTTGAAGGGGTGCGTATGTGTCACAAGGTCATCAAATCTGTCATCAGTCGATGTTGTCACTGTCACATCACCTTGCTGGCCACCACGCTCAAGCAATAGGATGATGTTCTCCTGCAGAACAGCATCATCCTTGAATGCTTTGTTGCGTGAGTCGAACAGGTGCATGTGTCGAATTGCAGTTCGCTCAAGCACAAAGTCGCGAAAAGGCCGGTAATACGGCCCATTGCAGAAGCTGCGCGGTATGATCGCAACGATTTGTCCGCCCGGCGCGGCTAGTTCCACGGCCAATGCTACAAAGGCAGAATACAGATTTACCGTCTCAATGCCGACTGTGCGTAACGCCAGGCGATGTTCTGAATGGCTGTTGATCTTCTTGTATGGTGGATTTAGGATGGCGTGCGTAAAGCTTCTTCGACCCTGCTTGCAGAGTATTGCGGCATGTTCGATGAAATCATTCGTCATAATCTGTGACTTCACGGGCAGGCGTTTACCATAAGCCGCCAGAGTCTGCGCAAGGTGTATGCGCAATGCTGGGTCGATCTCATAGGCGTAAGCCTCTACTTTGGCAAAGCCGAAGTCGCCCATTGCCCATCGGTCGAGAAACGCGCATGACAATGCGCCAACGCCAGCTCCTGCATCAAGTAGGGTGCAGGTTTTCAGGGTACTGGCTGGGAATAGAGACGCCATGAACCGAGCGACACTCGAAGGTGTCATAAACTGGCCGAATTCGGCCTTGTGCTTCTGAGTGGTCAACGGTGCAACCTTGCGGCGCACGTTATCAGCGTGGTCAAGTAATTGGAGCATTCCCGGTTGCATTCCCTTTCCTGTGTCTGAACGCCCAATAAATACCACGGGCTGCAAATTCATCTCATAAGTCTATCAAGAAATGCTGCGGAAGCAAAATGGGCGATGGGCGCGGCTATGTATGCACTGCACGTAGGAGAGTAATAGAAAATAGTGAATTAGCTACCGTTTCCCATATTTACGGGGTTTTCCACCGTGGCACATTTTCACCACTACGGCTGAGCCCGATTTGGCGCGACAATAGAGGGAGTTCTTGTGGCCACATTAAGGCGGCAGGGACAATCACCATGTCGTCACATGTTCATTCCTACCTTCGTACCCATCGCAGAGAATGGGCGCTCACCCAGAAAGAGCTTGCCCTCCTCTTGGGGCGCGCAAGTTCCACATACATCTCACGTATTGAGCAGGGCAAGCGTGCCCCCAGCACAGACATTGTCCTGGCTTGCGAAGTGCTCTTTGCCGTCTCCCCAAAAGAGATGTTTCCTAAGTTGTACTCGCATAACGAGGAAGCTGTTATGGCACGCGCTGCAAAATTCTTTGCTTCGTTAGAAAAAGAAACAGATCACGCGGCTATGAGAAAGAAAGAACTGCTTGCCCTAGTTCTCAAGCGAGCCATTACCCGAATTAATAATGGCAAAGGAGTATGAGTTATATATCCAATCAACATCTCGTGTTATCCATATATCCTACAAGTCGTGGCTACGCCTTCGTGCTTTTTGAAGGCCCTCAAAGTCCGTATGACTGGGGTGTAAAAGAAATCAGGAAAAAGAATAAGAACGAGCGCACGCTAGAAAGCGTTCAGCTACTCATCGAGCGGTATCGCCCTGATGTTCTGGTCATCGAAGACCACACTGAAAAAGGGTCACGCCGATCATCCCGCATCCGCAGGCTCTATCGGATGCTCATCCACCTCGCCAAAACCGAGCATATTGAAGTGATGCGGTATTCTCAGAACACCGTCCGTACCTGCTTTGAGCCTCTTGGAGTGCGTACAAAGTATGAGATCGCTCAGGCTATCGCTCGACAGATTCCAGCGTTTGCGCACCGTCTCCCGAAACTCCGAAAAATCTGGATGAGTGAAGACCCGAGGCAGAGCCTCTTTGATGCGGCAGCATTAGGGTTAGTATTTTATGCGTACCCAAAAAATACATTAAAGGATGCTCTGATTAATTCGCATTGTCGTCATGCCCGCGGAAGCGGGCATCCATAACTACCTGTAATACCTGGATTCCCGCTTTCGCGGGAATGACGGCCGTGGTAATTTTTGAATTAATCAGAGTTTCCTAAAGTGAAATAGTGCTCAAGACTGTTCCGTCAGGAAGCTTTGTTGATTGCGATAGCATTTGGAATTGATTTGCATCGCGGCGGTTGAACCAAAGAGCGCCAGAAGTATTCTTTGCTCGCGTCATGCCATTCCCGGAGCCAAAAATGAGTTCGAAGGCATCAGTGTCTTGATGCAACTCATCCTGAGGCCAAAACTCATGAGGAAATGCTGAATTAGTAATGAACCACTCGCACTTTGTTTGGCTATGACAGATGACTATGGCAGGAGAGGTTGATGCTCTGACGAGTTTGATTGCCGTAGCAGTAAGGCTTGCTTGGAACCCCTGAGCCAATTTGCTGGCGGTATCAAGCGTGATAGGTTGCTTGGCAGTTCTGGGTTTGAAAAGATAGTCTGGCAACAGGATCATCGATGCAAATGCATTTGCGTTGGCCTCGATACTTTTAGCCGCACAATTTTGCGGGCTCGTGTCTTCTTTGGAGCAGAGAAATCCTCCGCGGCCACGATCGCAACACCAATGGGCAACTTCATGGCCAATAGAAAATCGTTGGCGCGGTTTTGGTGTACTGGCATTAATGGTGATGATTGCGCGTGAGCCATCACCAACGATCCTGGCATCACCACCATCGAGGGTTCGATACCGCACAATGGCCCCTAGATGATATGCAATAGCCTCTAGGTCTATTTCATTAGGAGCCGTAATCCCTAATTTCCACAGGAGCTTTTCGGGAGCGGAAAGTTGGTGAGTATTAATTTTTGTCATCGCTGTCGTCGAGCAAACCCATCTCGTTCAAATCATCCCAGAGGCTTTCCCAATCAGCATCTGATTGACGCGCGCCGTTTCTGAAGGCAAGTGATAAATCGCTACGGGCTGCAAAAAGATTCTCAATACGCCGTCTAATTTCCGTTGTTGGTGGGCGATTTGCTGGGGTTTGGTGCCTTGATGAGGATGATTCATAGCCGCTGCGTGCAGCGAGAAGATTATTTCTCCGGGCATTAGTCAGAATATTCAGGGCGCTTGAACGAATAGCCTGTGCTTGCGCTGATGCAGAGGCACTGGCTTCTTCCGTAGTTATTTCTGCAAGGATCTCCTCATCAGAAAGATTTAGAATATCCTGTGCCAGTGCGTTGGCAAGTGCTTTAATTCGTAGAGTTGATGAACGTGTGCTTTTGCTCATGGTTTTCTCCTGCCAGGGAACAGCTTCTCTAACCCGCGACGTAGTCGTTTTCTTGAAGTCTCATATTGTGTCTGAGTCATTCCTGAGAGTGTTTGGATGTCGGATGCAGGTAAGCCGTCTTCTATGCCCATCAAAATCCAAGTAACTTCGCTATCATCTTTAAAATATTGATTGATTGTGGCTAAATCTTTTTCAGCAATTTTACGGGCATCTTCATTTTCAATAAGGTCGTCCGGGGCGAAGCGGGAATCGCCAAAACGCTCCATAGGGTCAGTGTCACAATCGTCTTCTTCTGATGCCATATCGCCAGCTAAAATTTCTTCTTTACGCTCTGACAAATTACGTACCCCATCCGCAATGGACTTCATCGCATAAGACACACAAAGAACAAAAGGGATATCAGTTGGCCAAGAACGCTTTCCTTTTAAAAATCGTGCAAGTGCCTCGTTAATCAGATCTTGTGGGTCGCTGAGGCCGGTACCCCATAAATGGGATTGGGCCACTTTCTGGAGGCGTAGCCAGTCTGCATCGCTAACGCTCTCAATAGCTTCAGAAAGTTGGTCAAATGTTGCTTTCGCTCCTTGCGCCGGGGTCAAAATTTCGTCTCCTGATGGTGGTTCCCGCATAACCCTATGGCGGAGGGATTGTAAAATCCGGACATTGTCCGGACCTAAGAATTTGTCCGCCTAAGAAATTGAGCACTTTTGCTCTCTCTGAAGAGGAATCATATCAATGAAACGTAATCAACATGTAGTCCCTCATTCTGAGGGGTGGGCCGTCCGTGGTGCAGGGGCAGATCGGGCGACCGCTATTCACTCTACTAAGCAAGCAGCGGTAGATCATGCCAGGGAAATTGCTCGCAACCAGGGTTCCGAGCTGGTCATTCATGGCAAGGATGGTCAAATCCAGCAAAAGGACAGTCATGGGCATGATCCACACCCACCGCGTGGATGATGGGGTCTGTGGGGGGGGTGATTAGCCCCCCCCACAGATGATCAATAAGAATGGGTAAGGGTATGATAGATATCAATTTTGAAATTAGCGGCTGCTACACCACACTGGTCGAACGCGCCAAGAAGCGTCTTGCATAGGAGCATAAAGTACAATTATGACGTATACCAATGAACAGCTAAGCGGTATTTACAGACGCACATCCGGGTATTGTCACATTTGCTACAAGAAATTAGCATTTAAAAATTACGCCTCGTATGGATCAAAAGGCGCATGGGAGGTCGAGCACTCGAATCCGCAGGCTAAGGGCGGTACGAATCGGCTGAATAATTTATACCCCGCCTGCATCTCCTGCAATCGATCCAAGGGGGCCACCAGCACATATTCGGCGCGTGCCGTAAATGGCAAGGTTTGCGCCCCGCTAACGCCCACAAAACGAAAGGAAGAGAAGGTGGGTAGTGCCGTTGTTGGAGGGGCGGCGGGGGCTGTAATAGGTATAATATTCGGTCCTCCTGGGATATTATTGGGATGTCTGCTGGGAGCTCATTTGGGGTATCAGAAGAATCCAGATATATAAAACCAGAGCCAAGACATCTCTAGAGTCATATTTATCGCATTTCTTTAATGGCCTAAAGCTGCCGCCGAATAGGGCCGGGGCTTGGTACGAAATATATTTACTTGCCATAGGTTAGTTGCATGAAGCCGAGGAGGGGATATGCAACCTAAGACAGATTCCAAGCGCGTTGGTATCTGGATTCGGGTTTCCACCGAAGACCAGGTAAAAGGGGAGAGTCCTGAACACCACGAACGCCGTGCGCGCCTCTATGCTGAAGCAAAAGGCTGGAACGTCATCGAGGTCTATCGTCTTGATGCAGTATCTGGCAAAACAGTAAAGGAAACCGCCGAAGCCAAGCGGATGCTCGCTGACATCCAGAGTGGCCACATCACCGGCCTCATTTTCTCCAAACTCGCCCGCCTCGCCCGGAATACCAAGGAACTCCTCGAATTCGCCGACCTCTTCCGTGAGTACAATGCTGACCTCATCTCTCTTGCAGAATCCATCGACACTTCCACACCCGCAGGCCGCCTTTTCTACACCATGATCGCAGCTATGGCCCAATGGGAGCGAGAAGAGATCGCATCTCGCGTTGCCGCTTCCGTCCCTATCCGCGCCAAGATGGGGAAGCCGCTGGGGGGCCAGGCCCCGTTCGGCTACCAGTGGGAGGAGGGCAAGCTGCTTCCGAACAAAACAGAAGCCCCCGTCCGCAAGCTCATGTACGAGCTCTTCCAGGAATACCGCCGCAAGAAGACCGTAGCGAGGATGTTGAATGATAGAGGCTACCGAACCCGTAACGGCTCGCTCTTTTCCGATACCACAATAGACCGTCTCCTGCGTGACCCCCTCGCCAAGGGTGTCCGCCGCGCGAACTATACCAAGACGACCAATAGCAAGAAGGCATGGGAGCTCAAGCCGGAGAGTGAATGGGTGCTCCACGAGGTGGAAGCCATTGTCTCCGAAGAGCTGTGGGCGGAATGTAACGCGTTCCTCGATGAACAGCGAGCAAAAGGAAAGCGCACAACCCGCCAGACCGTCCACCTATTTTCGGGGCTTGCCTACTGCCACTGTGGGGAAAAGATGTACGTCCCCTCAAACACCCCCAAATATGTCTGCCATGCCTGCCGGAACAAGATCCCCCTCGTTGACCTTGAGGGGGTATTCCACGAGCAGATCAAAAATTTCTTCTTCTCTACCGAAGAGATTGCGGAGCACCTGAGTAAAGCCAGTGTCGTCATTCACGAGAAGGAAGGGCTTCTGGAGGTTCTCCATAGGGAGCAAAAGAAGCTTGCTGCCGAAGTAGACAAGCTCTATGACCTCTACCAGTCAGGGGCAATCGACAAGGTGGGTTTTGGGGTGAAGTACCATCCCTTAGCCGAGCGGCAGCGCCAGCTCGAAGAGGAGATACCCCAGACCCAGGCGGAACTCGATATCCTGAAAATCTCCCACCTCTCTCAGGAGGAGATCATTGCCGGGGCCCGTGATCTCTACACCCGGTGGCCAGAGCTCCCCCACGAAGAGAAACGCCGGATTGTAGAAGCCATTACCGACCGAATCATCATTCATGACGGGGAAGTGGAAATTAACCTCTTCTATGCTCCCCCTATACCAACACCCTCAACAAACCCTCCATTTACACCCCCTGCCCCACAATCCCCCTCTACCCCCTTAAACGGCGGTAAAAGGGCAACGGATTCACACGGATTCATCGTCGCGACCAGTTGGAAACGGGCCGGAAACTGCGCCTGGCGGGTGGCGCGCGAGATATGGATGGTGCCGGATTCCAGCGGCTCACGCAGCACCTCAAGCACGCGGCGGTCAAACTCCGGCAGTTCGTCAAGAAACAGCACGCCATTGTGCGCCAGCGAGATCTCGCCCGGGGCAGGCTGACTGCCGCCACCCACCAGCGCGATGCTCGAGGCCGTGTGGTGCGGGGCACGGAACGGTCGCCGCCGCCAGGTATTGACATCAAAGCCGCTGCGACTGATCGAGGCCACGCTGGCGGTCTCCAGCGCCTCGGTATCATTCATCGGCGGCAACAGTGTCGGCAGGCGCATCGCCAGCATCGTCTTGCCGGTGCCGGGTGGGCCGATCAGCAGCAGGTTGTGGGCACCGGCGGCAGCGATCTCCAGCGCCCGCCGGGCATGCGCCTGACCCTGGACATCGGCAAGGTCCACATCCGCAGGGTCGGCAGCGTCTGCTATGACAGCAGCGGCCTGATATGGGGTCAATGGGGCAGCGCCCGTCAGATGGGCGCAGACACCAAGCAGGGTGTCGGCCGGTAATACCACCAGATCACCGATCAACGATGCCTCAACGGCATTGGGCGCTGGCAGGACCAGACTGCGACCGGCTCGTCGTGTATGTACCGCGACCGGCAATATCCCCTTGACCGGCCGCAGTTCTCCACCGAGCGCCAGCTCACCTATGAATTCGTAGGCAGCAAGAGGCGCAGCCGGGATCTGGCCGGAGGCGGCGAGGATACCCAGCGCGATTGCCAGGTCATAGCGCCCACCGTCCTTCGGCAGATCGGCCGGGGCAAGATTGACGGTGATGCGGCGCGCCGGAAATTCAAAACGCGCATTCTGGATCGCGGCACGAACCCGGTCCTTGCTCTCTTTGACCGCGGCCTCGGGCAGGCCGACGATGGCCAATGCCGGCAGGCCGCCGGCAAGGTGAACCTCGACGGTCACCGGTGGCGACTGGACCCCGAGCTGGGCACGACAATGGACGATCGCCAGTGACATCACTCCACCTCCATCGTGTCCCGGGTGCCGATCAGGGTTGGTGATCCGTCAGCGATTGTTCCAGCCTTGCCAGTTGCTGTTCGAGCTGTTCCAGGCGCTGCCGGGTACGCGCCAGCACCTCTTTCTGTACCTCCAGTTCCTCGCGCGTGACCAGATCAAGCCGGGCAAAGAACTGGCTTAGCACCGCCTGCAGGTTGTTCTCGATATCACGGCGGAATTGCTGGGCACCGTCGGGCAGTGACTGCGACAACGAGCGTATCAGGTCTTCGAGTTGCTGGTGATCGATCATGTCCCATCCCTCTATTTGAAGGGGATTGTGCAGCCATTATGGTGGCGATGCAATCACTGGCAGTCGTGGAGGTCGGCCGGCCCAGACACAGGGGTTGGTGCACCAATCGGGCGCGTAACCAGTGCGGATGCACCATGATAGGGTCAGCGGCAAATCCGGCTTGATGAAATATATTTTGTATTTCAGTTTGTTACGAGTTGGCACGATGGATGCTCTGTACAGCATGCGGCACCGTGTCGTAACCAAACAAATATACCGGGAGAGTGATGATGAAGATCAAGAGACTGAGTCTGACGATGCTGGGCCTGACGACGCTGGGGATGAGCGCTGCGCCCGCGGTGATGGCCGGCAACCTGACGGTGGCCAATTCCGATATGACGCTGGCCGGGGGCGTGGCCGCTGCTGGCATCTATTCGGATGGTGCTGGCATCGGTCAGGGCAGTGACACGACGCCAACCGATTTCCTGCTCGAGCTGTCGGCATCAGCCAAGGCCGGCGGCGCCGGTTTTGTCGCCGGTTATGGCAGCTTGTTGGAGCCGACGGTGTTCGGCGGATCACTGAACAATACTGCATTTGATAACACTATGAAGCTGCAGTATGCGTCATTGACCGTCAAGCCGACCGAGGCAGTGTCGATCGAGGCCGGTACGCTGGCAACGAAGATTGGTTATGAGGTTGCCAACACCTACGCCAATCCCAATATATTGCTGGGTGCGCTGTGGAATTCACAGCCGATCTATTACCCCGGTGTGCGCGCCAGCTACAGCGGTGACGGCATCAGCGGCTTCGTCGAGACCAATGAAGACCACGCGATGGGTGGCGCCAATGGCGGCATTCCCAATTACGGCTATGTTGTGGGGGCCAGCGGCGTGGCCGGCAGCGTCAGCTATGCCGTGACCTACTACAATGCCGACGCGGGCCGTGACTGCTTCGATGTCATCGTCAGCGGCGAGCTGGCCGGTATCAAGGTTGCGGCCAATATCGACTACCATATGATCAACAAGCCGACAACTGGCCTGGATGACAGCGCGCTCGGTATCGCGTTGTATGCCATGCCGGCAGTGGCCGGCATCAGCGTGCCGGTGCGCCTCGAGTACCTCGACAGCGGCACCAGTGGCGTCTACGCGACCGCTGATGGCGCTGGCTATACGTTGACGGTAACCCCGACCTATGGCTTGGGCGACAACACCTTTGTCCGCGGCGAGCTGGCCTATGCGATGGCCGACACCAAGGTATTTGACGGCAGCACGTCAGACACCATGACCTCTTACGGAGTGCAGGTCGGCTACAAGTTCTGAGTTATCCCGGTCGTGTCCGCACAGCGACGGGCACGACCGGGCCGTTCAAAGCAGGGTTTAAATCAGCAGGAGGAGCAGGGTATGAAAATGGTTACCGCAATTATCAAGCCGTTCAAGCTGGATGATGTCCGTGAGGCCTTGTCCGAGGCCGGGGTGCAGGGGATTACCGTTACCGAGGTCAAGGGTTTTGGCCGGCAGAAGGGGCATACCGAGCTGTATCGCGGCGCGGAATATGTCGTCGATTTTCTGCCCAAGGTCAAGATCGAGCTGGCGATCCCGGATGAGTTGCTGGATCGGGTCATCGAGGCGATCAGAAAGTCGGCCAGTTCCGGCAAGATCGGTGATGGCAAGATCTTCGTGATGAATCTGGAGCAGGCCGTCCGTATCCGGACCGGTGAAAGCGGTGTCGAAGCGTTGTAACAGTCGGGGGATAAGTTATGAAAGTTTCAAGATGGTTGGGTGTGGTACTGGCATCGCTGCTGGTGATGCCATGGGTAATGGCCGATGAGCTGACGGCCCCGGCAACGGGTGCAGTGCCGACGGAGATGCCGCTGGCGGCCGAAGCGGCGACGACTGAGCCAGCGGCCGCAGAACCGGCGGCACCAGCGCCAACGGCCAATTCCGGTGACACCGCGTGGATGCTGACCTCGACAGCGCTGGTGCTGTTGATGACGATCCCGGGGCTGGCGCTGTTCTATGCCGGCATGGTGCGCAGCAAGAACGTGCTGTCGGTAATGATGCAGTGTTTCGCGATCACATCATTGATTACGGTATTGTGGGTGATCTACGGCTACAGCCTGGCCTTTGATACCGCGGGCATGGAGAAGGGCGTCACCAACCTGCATTCGTTCTTTGGATCGCTGAACAAGGCGATGCTGGCCGGTGTTGGCGTCGACAGCCTGACCATGACGATCCCCGAGACGGTGTTCATGGTCTTTCAGCTGACGTTTGCGATCATCACGCCGGCACTGATCGTTGGCGCCTTTGCCGAGCGCATGAAGTTCTCGGCCATGCTGTGGTTCATGGCGATCTGGTTCACGATCGTTTATGTGCCGATTGCCCATATGGTGTGGAGCGGTGATGGCGGTCTGATGTGGGACCTCGGGGTGCTGGATTTTGCCGGTGGTACCGTGGTGCATATCAATGCCGGGATCGCCGGGTTGGTGGCGGCGCTGGTGCTCGGCAAGCGCAAGGGCTATCCGCAGGTCGCGATGCCGCCGCATAACCTGACCATGACGCTGGTCGGCGCATCACTGCTGTGGGTCGGCTGGTTTGGCTTTAACGCCGGCAGCGCCGTGGCTGCCAACGGTACCGCCGGCATGGCGATGGCGGTGACACAGATTGCCACCGCCATGGCGGCATTGGCGTGGATGTTCAGCGAATGGCTGACCCATGGCAAGCCGAGTGTGCTGGGCATCGCCTCCGGTGCGGTGGCCGGTCTGGTCGCGATCACGCCGGCCTCCGGCTTTGTCGGACCGGGCGGGGCGCTGGCCATTGGCCTGGCAGCTGGCGTGATCTGCTTCCTGGCATCGACGAAGATCAAGCGCGCCATGGGCTATGACGATTCGCTGGATGTGTTCGGCGTCCATGCGATCGGTGGTATCGTCGGGGCGTTGCTGACCGGGGTGTTTGCCGCCGCCAGTCTTGGTGGCTCAAAGGCCGACCTGGACATCGGCGGCCAGTTCGGCATCCAGGCCATCGGCGTCGGGGCGACAGTCCTCTACTGTGCATTGGCCAGCTATGTGATCCTGAAGCTGGTGGACAAGGTCATCGGGCTGCGGGTCAGCGATGATCAGGAGACCGAGGGCCTGGATCTGTCGCAGCACAACGAACGCGGCTACAACCTGTAACAGCTCGCTGCATATGGCCAGGGAGGGCCTGCGAACAGACGGGTAGGTGACAGATCACCAAGCCCCCTTTGGGTCAAAGCAAAGGGGGCTTTTTTTATTCCGGGATCAGCTGGCTCAGGGTCTGAAACAGCGCGCGAAACTGCCGCGGTGGCCGGCCTGCGGCCTGTTCGCTGCGCGCGCCACGGATCAGCGTGCGCAGCGCGGGCAGATCGATCTGCGGGTACTGTGCCACCAGCTCGGTCAGCGTCGCATCGTCAGCCAGCAGACGATCCCGCCACCGCTCGATGGCATGGAGCCGGGCCGTGTGCTGCCGTGACGAGCCCAGGGCCTGGTCAAGCTGGGCGCGGATCGACACGCTGTCGACGGTACGCATCAGCTTGCCGATATATTGCAGCTGACGACGTCGGCCTTCATGGCTGGTGATGCGGCGTGCCTGATGGATGGCATCCGCCAGGGCCTCCGGTAACGCGATGCCGCGCAGCAGGTCGGCATTGAGGCGGACCAGTTCAGCGCCGAGGTCCTGCAGCGCCTCGACATCACGTTTGCGCTGGGACTTGCTGGGCGGGAGTTGGTCATCATCGTTGGACATGGCATACCTGAATAATAAAGCATCATGATAACCCGTTCGCCGCGGCCAGGGTATGCCTGCATGACAGCGGGGTGCGGCTACATGTTCAGGAAAAACTTGGCACCATTTTGGTGATGGTCCAGATAGTTTGTTACCAGCTCGGGATGCAGCGCAGGCGAGAACAGATAGCCCTGCGCCTCATGGCAGCCCAGAGACTTGAGATAGGCCAGCTGCTCAGGGGTCTCGATACCCTCGGCGGTGATATCCAGCTCGAGATTGTGTGCCAGACCGATGATGGCGCGGCTGATGATCCGGTCCTGCGGGTCATTGGGCAGATCGCGGACGAAGGAGCGGTCGATCTTCAGCCGGTTTACCGGTAGCCGTTTCAGGTAGTTCAGCGATGAATAGCCGGTGCCGAAATCGTCGATTGACAGCGAGATGCCAAGCTTGCTCAGGGATTGCAACCGGTTTATGGCCTGGTCACCGCCGCGGACAACGAAATTCTCACTGATCTCCAGTTCCAGGCACTCGGCGGGCAGTCCGCTGCGTGACAGCGCCTCGGCCACGGTGGCGGTGATGTCATCCTGTTGTAGCTGGGCCCCGGACAGGTTGACGGCGATGCGTTGTACCAGGTAGCCGCGTTCACGCCAGTGCTGGAACTGATGGCAGGCCGTATTCAGCATGATCTTGCCGATGGGGATGATCAGCCGCGTGTCTTCAGCGATCTCCAGAAAGTCACCCGGCGCCAGCAGGCCGCGTGTCGGATGATTCCAGCGCAGCAATGATTCGAAGCCGATGGTGTGTCCAGTGCTGACATCGATAAGCGGCTGATACCACGAAATGAGCTGGTCTGAATTCAAGGCGTGCCGCAGATCATTTTCGGTGGTCAGCCGTTTCTGTGCCGCGACGGTCATGTCTTCAGAATAGAAGCTGAAGTTATTGCGGCCATGGGACTTGCTGCGATACATCGCAGCATCTGCATTTTTTATTAATATATGTTCATCCTGGCCGTCCTTGGGGAACAGCGAGATGCCGACACTGACAGAGGAGTGCAGGACATGGTGATCGATGGTGAAGGGTTCCTTGAACGCCTCCACCACCTTGGCTGCGATGCGGGAGATATCATCGATATCGACGATATCATCCAGGATGGCGACAAATTCATCGCCACCGAGGCGGGCCACCGTATCCTGGTTTCTGAGGCAGTTCTTGAGGCGCAGACTGGATTGTTGCAGCATGGTGTCGCCGACGCCATGACCCAGGCTGTCATTGATGTCCTTGAAACGATCCATGTCGATCATCAGCAGCGCAACCATGGTGCCGTCACGACGGGCGCGCTGCAGGCCCTGGCTGAGACGGTCCATCATCAGCAGCCGGTTTGGCAGCTGGGTCAGCGGGTCGTGATGGGCGAGGAAATCGAGTTTTTCCTGTGACTCCTTGATCGGCGAGATATCAGTGAACACATGGACGTGATGGGTAATGGCGCCGCCGGAACGGATGACGCTGACGGTCTGCCATACCGGGAACGTCGCGCCACCGCGGCGCCGGTACCACAGTTCACCCTGCCAGTGATCATGGGCCTGGACCTGCTGCAGCAGGTCGTTGATGGCATGTGGTTCGTGGCGGTCCGATAGCAGAAAATGGGTGGCCTTGCCGACGGCATCGCCGCTGCTGTAGCCGGTGATGGTGCAGAAGGCGCGATTGACCGAGATGATACGGTTGTCGGCGCTGGTGATGATGACGCCCTCGTCGGTGTTTTCGAACACCGCGGCGGCCTGTTTCAGCTGATCCTGGGCATTTTGCTGTTCTGTCACGTCGCTGATGACGAATATGAATCCGCACAGGCTGTTGTCGGAGGAATATTTGTAGTTCCAGTCCAGCTTGATGGTGATCGGTTTATTGTTGTCCAGGCGTTTGATCTTGAAATAATAGGGGCGCGGCTCGGGCCGTGCCTTGATCAACAGTCGAATGTCGAGGGCGGCCCGTTTGGCGTCATCGCCATCGATGAACAGACTGCGGATGTGCATCCCTTCAAGCTGGCCGGGTACGGCGCCGAGGATGTGATGCAGTGATTGGTTGGCATAGGTGATATAGCCGGACAGATCCGTCTCCTGGATGCCGTAGGGGATGGTGTTGACCAGTGTCTGCAGCCGGCGCTGATTATCCAGCAGCTTGATGTTGTAGGCAGCGGCCTCGTGCAGATTGGAGTACTCACGCAAGGCGATGAAGGCGGATAACATCAGCCCGAATGGCAGACTCCACAGCAGCGTCTGTTCGGTGAGGCTGTTCCTGAACTGGAAGGTAATCAGCGCAACGCCGGAAAGGGCCAGCGGGGTAATCGCGGACTCCAGATAACTAAGGCCGATAAGATCCATCTTGGTGCCGGCGGGCTGGTCAGCGACCAGTCTTGCGTCGGAAAATACTGCAGTCTGGCGCGCCGCCTCATAGATCAGGAAGAAACCGACCAGCCACAGGATATCGATCTGGTTGCCCACGTTGTAAGTGTGACCAAGCAGTCCATAGGCATAGACGGAATTGGTGAAGGCGTGCACTGCAAAACCGCATATCAGCAGGGTAAATATCCGCTGGCGGGCAATCACCTGCCAGTGTATCGAGATGGCATACAGCAGCACGCTGATATAGACGACCGGATAGGCCAGTGCGGCTAGCGTGTATGCCAGCGACAGGGTGTCGGATCTGACCAGCGGCGTGAAGGCGATGATATGGGCCAGGATCAGGCAGCAACACAGTGCCCCCATCATTCCCAGCTGCTTCATGTTCATGAACAGCGATGACCTGCGCGGTAGCAGCGAGATGATGCCGGCGAGAAACAGCACGGCAAAACCCTGGAAACCGAGGTCGGACAGGCTGGGGAAGGGTACAGCGATTTCGCGGCCGAGTTCGTTATAGTCCCACAGCACCATGCCGGCAAACCACATCAGGCTGGCAGCGGCGAAATACAGCCACGGCCGGGCCTGTACGATATTGAGTTTTTGTGAGGTCACCAGGCAGCGGATTCCGACGGCCAGGCTGGCCAGGGTCCAGGCCAGATCGGTGAGCAACGCGGTCGATGCCGGGTGTGACCACCGTGTGAAGGCATAAAAGGTCAACAGAGCCAGCAGGAATACCAGCGACTCAAGCGATAGCCACAGCCGTTTTGGATCGGGTCGGGCGGCGATGTCTATATCGTGCGACTCATGCAGCATGGGTGTTTTTCATCAGCAAAATGGCGGCGAACCCGCCCTGCGGCAGAAGGCCGGCAGGGGGGCGATCCTTCCGTGGAATCCGCATATGAAATAATGACCTATGAAGTATTAATCCTTACTCCTATTTCGACCGTTTGTACAGGCTCCTTAGAAAATAGGGTGGATGCTTAGTTTATTGACCTATTGGGGTGTCCTGTTTGGCGGGCAGTTAATTGATTATATTAAGGAACCCCTGATCAATTCAGAGGTTCCTGCGGCACACGGATGTGCCGCCATTTTCAATGACAGTAGGTCATTGAAAATGAAGGAAAGTGAAAACCACGTTTTCCGCTTTCCGTGCTCTGAGAATTCCAGGACGGAATTATTCAGAGCTTCCTTAATAATCAGCTGGAAATTGGCCTTCAAAGCCGTGGGTCTGATAGCGCCAGGCGCGCAGCGTCGCGGACCAGTGACTGACACTGAGGCCGGCCTTCAGTTTCAGCTGCTGCACAAACAGCGCCGGCGTCGGCAGTGATGCCCAGACCGCAGGTAAAAAGGTCGCGCGCTGGCCGCCGGCCTCTTCGAGGATCAGGCCGTCGATGCCGGGGCGCAGTTGGTGCAGCAACCCGGCCTCGGAGTCGAAACACATCGGTTGCGGCGGGCCGAGGATCGAGATATGGCAGTCGATGTGTGTCAGTTCGAGGGCGGACAACGGCGCAAAGCGCGGATCACGGAATGCCGCGGCATGGGCATTGGCTGCGACATCGGCGACCAGCGGCCGGTGCGCCTGCAGGCTGCCGATGCAGCCGCGCAGCTCCCCGCCCAGCGTCAGTGTGACGAAACAGGCCGCGCTCTGTTGCAAGGTCAGTGGATAGTGCGTGGCCTCGATGGCCGGTGGCGCATGACGGGTGTGCAGACCGTGACGGATTGCGTCAAAGGCGATCCGCAGCAGCGCCTGCTGCTCGTCGGTACTATAAGTTGTCCGATCAACTGAAGGCATAGGCACCATAACCGACAACGCGGTCGCGTGGCCCGGCGGTGTCGCCGGAGTTGCGCAGGTCCAGCAGCTGGCCGTGCAGGCCGTGTCGCTGGGCAACCTGCAGCAGGCCACAGACTGGCACGCGGCCGCAGGCCTGATCATGACCGATCGCAGTATCATCCAGCGCCTCGATTGCCTGTGACGTCGTGCGGTCCAGATGCTGCGCAGCCTGGTAATCGAGATAATGGCTCAGGTCAGAGCTGATGATGATCAGCGTCTCGGGGCCGCCCCACAGCAGCTCCAGCACCTGCGCTACGTCGGTGGCGGTGGTGTTGCCGACGACCAGCGGGATCAGCGTGAAGTCACCGAGCACCCGTTGCAGGAACGGCAGCTGGACCTCGAGGCTGTGCTCACTGGCATGGGGCGCATCGAGGTGTTGCACGCAGGGCAGCCGCAGCAGCATGGTGATGGCTGCCTGGTCGATCGGGATCGTGCCCAGCGGGGTCGAGAAAAAATCAACACCGGGTGCCGCCAGTCCGTGCAGCGGCGCCCGGTGGCAGGGGCCGAGCAAAACCACCTTGCGAATGAGGTCGCGTAACGGCGTCAACAAGGCGTAGGCGCTGGCGGCGACCGGCCCGGAATAGACATAGCCGGCGTGCGGCGCGATGATCGCCTTCGGCATCAGCGCCGGGGTCGCCGCGCCAGCCAGCAATGTATCGACCAGCATGCGCAGTGCGCCGGTGTCCCGCGGATAAAACATCCCGGCCACGGCCGGCGGGCGTATCCGTTCCATCAGCGCGTCCTGTAATGATCAATATTCGTTAATGTGGAGCGGCAGCGGCTTGAATTCAAGGGCGTCCGCCTACAGATCATGTCATGATGGCAACATGGGCCATGGTCTGCAACCGTGTTCAAGGAGGGGTGTATGGATGCACAGCATGGCAGCACGGTGGCAACCAAATACTGGCACCGGCTGGAGG
Organism: Gammaproteobacteria bacterium; assembly: GCA_016218365.1. Taxonomy (GTDB): domain Bacteria; phylum Pseudomonadota; class Gammaproteobacteria; order SZUA-140; family SZUA-140; genus JACREF01. Next base: position 52,296 of record JACREF010000008.1, on the reverse strand, counting down.
ATGGCCGGGTGCAATGCGACCTGTGTCCGCGTTATTGCAAGCTGCATGAAGGTCAGCGTGGCCTGTGTTTCGTCCGTGCCTGCGAGCATGAGCAGATCGTGCTGACGACTTATGGCCGCTCCAGCGGCTACTGCATCGACCCGATCGAAAAGAAACCGCTGAACCACTTTCTGCCCGGTACGCCGGTGTTGTCGTTCGGCACCGCCGGCTGCAACCTCGCCTGCAAGTTCTGCCAGAACTGGGACATCAGCAAGTCACGCGAATTCGACACGCTGGCAGATAGCGCGTCGCCGCAGACCATCGCCCGTGCCGCGGTCGAACTGGGCTGCCGCAGCGTCGCGTTCACCTACAACGATCCGGTGATCTTTCTGGAATATGCAGTCGATGTCGCGACGGCCTGCCATCAGCAGGGCATCCGGACCGTGGCGGTGACCGCCGGTTATATCTGTGCCGAGCCACGTGCTGAATTTTTTCGCTTTATTGATGCTGCGAATGTCGACCTGAAGGCCTTCAGCGAACATTTCTATAAACATGTCACCGGTTCGCATCTGCAGGATGTGCTCGATACACTGGTGTATCTGAAGCATCACAGCAGCGTCTGGTTCGAACTGACGACGCTGCTGATCCCGGGGCACAACGACAGCGATCAGGAGCTCGATGCGATGACGCGCTGGGTGGTCAATGAACTTGGTCCCGACGTACCGATGCATTTCACCGCCTTTCATCCCGACTGGAAGATGCGGGAGGTGCCGCCGACCCCGCCGGAGACCTTGAAGCGCGCACGGCAGATCGCGCAGGCCAATGGTGTGCGGTATGCGTACACCGGCAATGTCCATGACAAGGATGGCGGCAGCACCTACTGTCACCAGTGTAAGGGCCTGCTGATTGGCCGCGACTGGTATGTGCTCAGCGAATGGTTGCTGACCGCGGACGGCGCCTGCCGTCACTGTGGCGCACACTGCGCCGGTGTCTTTGACGCGCAGCCTGGCAGCTGGGGCCCGCGCCGTCAGCCGGTTCGGCTGGCGGATTATGCCAAGACACACCGCGCTGGCGGCGTCACCGGCTGACCGACGCGCTGTTATACCTCGATCTTCAGCTTGGCCAGACGGTAATGCAGCTGGCGGCTGCTCATGTCCAGCAGACGCGCCGCCTGGGTCTTGTTGCCGCCGGCCTGGCGCAATGCGGCAATGATGCGGCTGCGTTCATCGCTGTTGACCTTGCGGTAGGGGCGGAATGATTCGCCGCTCGGCTCGGCGCCGAAGCCGGCATCATCGCCGAGCTCATCAATGGTGACGTCGATCTCCGTTTTCAGCAGCTGATCGATGTCGCTGTCGGTGATCAGTTCGCTGTCGGTCATGATGACCAGTCTTTCAATGACGTTTTCGAGCTGACGGACATTGCCGGGCCAGTCATAGTGATCCAGCCGTTGCAGCGCCTGCTGGGTGAAGACCACATTGCGGTACTGCTGCTGGTTGTAGCGTGCGAGGAAATACAGCGCCAGCAGCTTGATGTCACCATGGCGTTCGCGCAGCGGTGGCAGCTGGATGCGCAGCACGTTGAGCCGGTAATACAGGTCGAGACGGAAGTCGCCGGCTTTGACCGCGCCCTCGAGCTGTTTGTTGGTGGCGCTGATGATGCGCACGTCGACCGCAATGTCATGGTTCGAACCGACACGCTGGATAGTTTTTTCCTGCAACACCCGCAGCAGTTTGGCCTGCAGATCCGGCGCCATGTCGCCGATCTCATCCAGGAACAGCGTGCCGCCGGCGGCAATCTCGAATTTTCCCTTGCGGGTGGCCGTGGCACCGGTGAAGCTGCCTTTCTCGTGGCCGAACAGCTCGGCCTCGAGCAGTTGTGGCGGGATCGCGGCACAGTTGATGCAGACGAAGGGCTGGTCGCGGCGTTCGCTGGCGAGATGGATCATGCGCGCGAAACGTTCCTTGCCGCAGCCTGATTCGCCGATCAACATCACCGTCGCCCGCGTTGCCGCCGCCTTGGCGGCAGCGGCCAGCGCATTGCGCAACGCCGGGCTGCGGCCGACGATGCCGTGGACCTCGCCATCCTCAACCGGCGACCGGGATACCGGGTGATCCTCCATGTCCTGAGGCGGCGCGGTGTTGTCATGGCTCAGCCTGTCGATGTGCAGCAGTTGGCCGATCATTGCCGCGAAGATCTGCAGCATGGACAGATCGGTGGCGGACTGCAGCCGGGCACGTTGTGCCGCCAGCACGCCGATCGGGGCATCCTTGAGCAGGATCGGCACCGCAATATAGGCCGCCGGCAGGTCGGCAGCGGCCAGCGCGGAGAGCCGGCCGAGATAGCGCGGTTCGTTATGGATGTCGGGGATCACCGCGTATTCGCCGCTGGACATGACGCGGCCGGTGACACCTTCACCGGGCTGATAAACGGCCTGGGCGATCTCCTGGCTGGTCAGGCCGCAGGAATGGCTGATATGCAGTGCGCCGCTCGCGGGGTCCGGCAGCAGTACCCGCGCCTTCTCCAGGCCGAGGTGATCGGACAGCAGCTGCAACATGCCGGCGATCGTGGCGTGCGGATCCGATGAGTTGCCGATCAGTTGTGCAGCCGCGAGCAGCGTGGCGGACTGTTCCATCGTCAATTCAGCTGGCCGTAGCGGGGGAGCAGGTGTTTTCGATACGACAGACGGCGGTGGCATTCAATTACCTGAGTTGGGTGGCCGCGACAATCAGAACATATGTTCATGACTGAATGATGAATGGAATCCATGGATCAATATTGCGTCATTGTCTGAGAAATCAAGGGCCGGTTGTACGCTGTCAGACGCTGCGGGGTCAGCATGGGTTGCATTGCTGTAACGGCAGACTGCCATCTGACGTTCCATTGGTGGTGCTGGATAATTATCTGCCAGCGGGCAGAGGCCGGCAATGCCCGTGTTCGGCCGCAGTTGATCCCGACTGGTATCATCTTGGTGCGGCATGCTGTGCCCGGAGTGGGTGGTTTACTTAATGCAGGCTTAAAAAGGACGTGAGGATGCGTATGACATCCCCACGCCGAGGGGGGAGGATTTAGACGGACGCCTTGCTGGCGCCGTTTGGCAGCATGGTCGTGTCATCGAAGTCGCCCTTCAGCGCCTTGATCAGGGCGTAGAACGGGTCCCAGTTGATCAGAGCGGTGAATACCGGATAGGTGGCCAGCAGTGCAAGCCATGCCGGCAGCTGCGGCTGGGCCAGTACTGCACCGATGATGACGGCGCCGCTGATCAGGCGAACGGTTTGATCGAAGGCAGACAGGTTGTTGGTCATGGTCGAAACTCCTCTTGGTTGGTGACTATGATGACTGTCATATCGCAATCGCCGTGCCAAGTTGTATAACTGCACTCAACTGGATGTTTCATCTGTGAAAAGTTATCAGCGCAGATAAAATTTCCGGACGCAGAGCAGCATGACATTGTGAACAATGTTTACATTGTCGTGTCCGCAGAACTAAAAGAGGTCAGCTCAGGAAGGCGCCTGCTTGAACGGGTTGATAATCGATGCAGGGCTCAGTCCGGCAAAAAAACTGCATCTGAAGTGCGGCGATACATCAAGGTGGTGAACCGGGCTGCCTGGTGCAGCTAACCGGGTGCCGCATCCCGTACTACTTGCAAAAATGCCTCACCATAACGCACCAGCTTGGCCTGACCGACACCGCTGAGCTGTGCCAGTTCATCCAGCGTGGCCGGGCGCTGCTTGAGGATGCCCAGTAGCGTGCTGTCGTGGAAGATGACGTAGGGCGGCACGCCCTGTTCGCGGGCGAGCTCCATGCGTCTGGCCTTCAGGGCCAGCCACAGCGGATCGTCATGCGCAGCGGCAACAGGTTCGCGTGCCTTGGCGGTACGCTCAGCGCGATCGGCCTTGCGTTTGACCGGATCGGCATCGCGGCGCAGCCATACCGATTGTTCGCCGCGCAGTATCGGACGCGCAGCGGCGGTGAGCTTGAGTCCGCCATAGGCCTCGATGTCTGCTTCCAGCAGGCCGCTCGCCACCAGCTGGCGATAGACGCTGCTCCATTGCGCGGCGCTCAGCTCCTTGCCGATGCCGAAGGTGGAGAGTCGTTGATGATTGAATTGCCCGATCCTCGCCGTGGTCTTGCCCAGCAGGATGTCGATCAGGTGACCGGTGCCGAAGCGTTGTCCGGTGCGATAGACGCACGACAGCGCCATTTGCGCCGCCTCTGTTGCATCCCAGTTGTTTACCGGCTCCAGACAGTTGTCACAGGCGCCGCACCCGCCGGGGTGGTCCTCGCCGAAATAGCGCAGGATGGTTTGATGGCGACAGGCGGTGGATTCGCAATAGCCGAGCAGCGCATCGAGTTTGCGCTTTTCCAGGCGTTTGCGTTCTTCGGGAGCGTCGCCGGTATCAAGCAGCTGGCGCATCGCCACTACATCGCCCAGACCGTAGGCCAGCCAGGCGTTGGCGGGCAGGCCGTCGCGACCGGCGCGTCCGGTTTCCTGATAATAGCCCTCCATGCTTTTCGGCAGGTCGAGGTGCGCAACGAAGCGCACGTTGGGTTTGTCGATGCCCATGCCGAACGCGACGGTCGCCACCATCACCACGCCCTCTTCGCGCAGGAAGCGGCGTTGATTGTTGCTGCGCGTCGCGGCATCCAGTCCGGCGTGATAGGGCAGGGCATCCCAGCCGCGCTGCTGTAACCAGGCGGCGGTTTCTTCGACCTTTTTGCGCGACAGGCAATAGACGATGCCGGCATCGTTGCGGTGTTCGCTTTCCAGAAATTCCTGCAATTGCCGGCGCGCATTGTTTTTCTGCGTGACGCGGTAGCGGATGTTGGCACGGTCGAAGCTGGAGACGAACTGGCGCGCCTGCTGCAGCGCCAGCCGTTCGACGATCTCGCCGCGGGTCGGGGCATCCGCGGTCGCGGTGAGCGCGATGCGTGGCACGGCGGGGAAGCGCTGGTGCAATACTGTCAGCGCGCGGTATTCGGGGCGGAAGTCATGACCCCATTGCGAGACGCAATGCGCCTCGTCGATGGCAAACAGCGCGATACCGGGGTGTGCCCCCTCTCCCATACTGGGAGAGGGTTGGGGAGCGGGGGTGTTGGCATGCAATTGATCGAGCAACGCCAAAAAACCCGGCATCAGCAAACGCTCCGGCGCGACATAGAGCAGGTCGAGTTCACCGCGCAGCAGTTGCTGCTGCACCGCATGCGCCGCTGCGGCAGAGATGCTGGAATTGAGAAAGGCGGCACGCACCCCGAGCTGGCACAATGCATCCACCTGGTCCTGCATCAGCGCGATCAGTGGTGACACCACGATGCCGACCCCCGGGCGCAGCAGCGCCGGGATCTGGTAGCACAGCGATTTGCCGCCACCGGTCGGCATCAGCACCAGCGCATCGCCACCCGCCGCAATGTGTTCTACAACAGCCTGCTGCTCGCCGCGAAAGGCCGGATAACCGAAAACATCACGGAGGATTTGCTGTGGGGAGAGTGTCATGTCTAGAAGGTGGCCGCGTCTAATGGGTGTCCCGTTTTCACCGCAGGCGCCGGGCGCAGTTTCCCGGTGTCCGGTGGAGCGCCATGCTAGCTTTTTTCATTTAATCGTCTTTGTATATACTTAAGAAGATATGTTGCTCCTCCAATTTGTTCTACTCCTGCCCTTTTTCTGATATCTTCAAATGTGGGAAATATTTTTCTTTCCTTCCACATCTCAATCGCTGTAACCGCAATTTTGAAATGCTGATTACTATCACGAGTTCCCTTCTTTGATATAGCTCTGTTGCAAGAGAAACATATTACTTCTAAGTTATTCAGTCGATGGTCTTTTGCATTTCCATTTATATGATTAAAGGATAGTCTCATTTGGCTTCTACAGTGATCGCAACGGAAATTTGCATCTTCAAGTTTCTGCCACAGATCTTGAGTCGTCGGTGCGCTATGTCCAAACGTTGACAACCTCGTCCAATTTTGCCTTGTAGCTGGTGGTGGAGGAGGTGACACAAGATTCAAAATAGCTCTAATTGCATCAGTCTCATTGACATCCAACAAATCCATTAATTCTTTCAAAGTAATCATTTGTCGAGTTTTTCCAGGAAGAAATCAAATATGTTTATTTTGAGGGCTGGCGTCCGGTGGGTTGATGGGTTGGGCGCTCAGAGCGGAAAGGCAGACTGTTCATTGAACGGGAACTTTGTCTTTACCAACTCCACGATCGCAGCGCCAATATTTTTCCCTAGCTGCTGCGTGAGAGAGTGAACAGTAATTTCAAAGGAGTCATCAAGTACGCGCCACTTCTCCATCCAAGACGCTGGGAGTGGCGCGCCTGGCGGTTGAATGGCAGGCGTCAGCCTATGCACCATCCAGCCCACTTCGCAATAACGATTAAGAAACATTGCGAACTGCATTTCCTCGAACCGGGGCAAAACCGGGAGTGGTTCTTGCCCCTTCATCCATCCCTGTGCACCAGCGAGCGACAGGCGCGCGCCGTGAACCTCAAAGTCGAAAAGGGCATCCCACTTTGTAAGTTCGTCACGGGTCTCTTGTGTGAGGCCACTATCGCTCCCGGTCATTTTTCGGCGGACTTCAAACTCGGTGTACTTGCGCAGCTTTTTCACGGCAGAGATATCAAGGGGTTTGTTGGGAGTTACACCTTCGATGCTGTAGAAGTCTGTTACATTTTGGAGAGCAGATGAAGTCAAGACAAGGTTGTCAAATGTATTCCGAAGTAATGTATAGGCGTGATAGGGGTAGCCACAGATTGCGACCCGTTCCGCACCGCATAACGACTGGAAACTATGGGCAAGACGCGGGACGAATATTGCGTAGAACTCGGAAAGAGGCGTCGTTACTTTCGGGCGATAAACCGTGTTGATTAGCTCAACCGTTTCGAGGAAGAAGCATTTGAAAGCATCGGACAACGCGAGGTAGCCCTTGTATTGAAGGATTGCTTGCTGATGTTTCTGCTCCTCATTGAAAAGGAGGTGCACACGACCATAGGGGACGCCATCACATTCTGAAATGGCGTCAAGCCGCTTTACGAATTCTTCGGGAGATAGTGCCATTGCCTATGATGCCAAGCTAGATTTAGAAAACAGATTCATATGCTATCATATGTCACCTATAGACATATGGCAGTCAAGCCAGAATTATGTAAGAGCCTTTTTTCATTGCGTTAGCCACTTTTATACCTGGATTTTCATTTTAGTGCGTAAATGCCTCTGGATGAAAGTTCGTAATGTTTCCCAGGATTAGCCCGGCCGTTTCGGCTGGGTGTACACCGCAACATGCTGCTGGATAAGGTCGGGATGTCGGCCGGGTGTTGCCGTGCCTATTTCCCTCTCCCCGGCCCTCTCCCACAAGTGGGAGAGGGAGATAATGTGGGCCCGTTTTCTGCGCTGCGGATCGGGCTGCAGCGCATGATATGCTGTCCGATATATATAAGGTGATCCCCGGACAGGAGTGCCATAGCCAATGGTCTTCGACATCAAACACTGGCTCGGCGTCGGCGGTGTGTCGCCGCGCGACAACGCGCGCGCCCATCAGTGGCAGCACCGGCTGCACTGGGTGATGGTGGTTGCGGCGTTGCTGGCGCTGCCGACCTTCTATCTGGTCGATATCTCGACCGATCCGCTGCTGCACGACATCGGCTGGGTCATCGACCTGGGCATCTTCGCGGTGTTTGGCGGCGAATTGCTGTGGATGTTGCATGTCAGTTCACTGCGTTTGCGTTACCTGGCGCGCAACTGGCTCAGTGTGCTGATCGTCGTGGCGGCGGTATCCAATCTGTTCGGCCTTTCTGAAGAGCTGGTGCCGCTGGCCCGGCTGCTGCGGGTGGTGCTGATCGGCTTGCTGCTGATGCGGACGCTGGGTTCCTTGCGCAATCTGTTTCTGCCCAGCGGCCTACCGTATGTGCTGATATTGTCGTTCGCGTCGCTGGCGCTGGCCGGTGCCGGTTTCTACTGGCTGGAGCCGACGGTGCACAGCTATGCCGACGGGGTGTGGCTGGCCTTTGCCACCGGCGCCACCGTCGGTTACGGCGACCTGGTGCCGACCACGGCGGCGTCGCGGCTGTTTGCCGCAGTGATGGTGATGATGGGGTTTGCGATGTTCTCGATCGTCACCGCCAGTGTCGCGGCGTTGTTTATCGGCGAGGATGAAAAGGCCTTGCGCCGCGCGATGCATCACGACATGAAGGCCTTGCGCGAGGAGGTGGCGCAACTGCGTGATGATCTGCGTCTGCACCGCAATGAGCTCGATGGCCTGCGCCAGCAATCGCACAAGACGCACCGTCATGGCGACGACAGCGGATCGTGACGACTGGCCGGTTTATTTATTTTAAATGGCTGTGGGTGCCGTCGCAGTAGGGCGGGGTCGAGGTGTGCTTGCAGGCGCAGAAGGCGGCGACGGTGCCCTGTTCGATCTTGACCTCCAGCGGCGTGAATTCAGTGCCGCTGTGCGAGCCATCGCAGAATGGCTGCTTTTTCGAGCGGCCGCAGGCACACCAGTAGTAGGTGCCGGGGGCAATGCCCATGACGCAGGGTGACTTTTGTGCGATGACGGGCTCGGTCATGGTGCATCCTTGGGCGGGGCGGGGTGAATGATGTGGCCAGTTTACCGGAAGACGGTATGATGGCCAACCCTGATGCTTGCCGCGTGATGAGGCTGGAGGCCGTCAACTATCAGATTCTGATGATGATCAGGGGGCGCCGGTTGCGGTGCGCGGTGGCGTGATGGCCGCGAGCGCTTATGTTTTGACCAGCTGATGGCCAGAGCTGAAGAACGGATGGTTGCGGCCGAAAACATGGATCAGGGAGTCCAAATCCATGAAGCTGTTGCTGCTCAAAACTATAGTGATCGCCGGTCTGCTGGCCGTGACGGCCACGGTGTCGGCGCGTGGCGCCTATAAATGGGTCGATGCCAAGGGTATCGTCCATTACAGCGACCGGATCGATTCACCGCGCGCCGAGGTGTTGCGGGTGCCGTCGGAGGATCCGGAGCAGCCCGCTGGCGAGCAGACGGCCAAGCCTGACAGCCGCGGTAAAGCAAGGTCTGCCAACCCGTCTGCTGCTGACAAGAAGCCACAGGATGCCAAGGCCGATGCCGAACAGCGGACCCAGAAGTGCCAACAGGCCCGCGAGCAGCATGAGGGCTATCTGAGCATGGGCCGCATGTATCGTGAAGATGCCAACGGCGAACGCAGTTACCTGAGCGAGGAAGAGCGCGCCCAGGTCATCGAACAGTCGCAGCAGGTCGTCGAGTACTGGTGCGGCAAGCAGTAATCACCATCCATTAGCGGGCGGCCAGCGCCCGGCGCAGGAACTCCGGATAGGCCAGCGCGGCCTGATGGATGTCACGGTTGTAGTATTCAGTGTCAAAGCGTTTGTGCAGCGCATCCTGTTCCCGGAATGTGTTCAGGGTCGCCTGTTTGCCGGCCATGGTTGCGCTCCACCAGCCGCTGGGATAGATGCACTGCGGGAACAGCAGCGTCTGCGTGCTGTCGAAACCGGCCTCACGCATGATGCGATGGATGTCCTGCAGCAGATGCAGATGCACCAGCGGCGATTCGCTTTGCTGGATGACGATGCCACCCGGGCGCAGGATGCGGTGACAGTTGCGGTAGAACGGCACCGAGAACAGTCCTTCGGCCGGGCCGACCGGGTCGGTGCTGTCGACGATGATGAGGTCGATGCTGCTGGCCTCGGCGTCGGCGATCCACTGGATGCCGTCGGCAAACAGCAGCCGGGCACGCGGGTCATGGTTGGAGGCGCACAACTCGGGAAAGAACTGCTCGGCCGCCCGGGTCACCTGCTCGTCGATATCGATCTGCCACGCCTGTTCGACGCTGTCGTGGCGCAACACCTCGCGTAGCGTGCCGCAGTCACCGCCGCCAATGATGACCACGCGCTTCGGGTCGGGATGGGTGAACAGCGCCGGATGCGCCATCATCTCGTGGTACAGGAAGTTGTCGCGGGTCGACACCATCGTGCAGCCGTCGATGACCATCAGGTTGCCGAAGCCCTCGGTCTGGTAGACCTCGACACGCTGGAACGGTGACTGCACGTCGAATAGCTTGTTGCGACCCTTGAGTTTCAGCGAAAAGGCCAGCCCCAGTTGTTCTGAGGATTCGGTGAACCAGCGGTCGTCGAGTGTCATGGCATGCTCCGGGATTACGCTAACGGGACGGGTCACGATTATAAGCGCAGCGGCGCCGGATTGGGAAAGGGATTGGAAAGATCCGGGGCAAATCGGTGTATCATAGCGGCTTTCAACCCGGGGGCCGTCATGTCGGACTGGACGATACAGCGCGCACGCGACACCTACAGCATCGCCCACTGGGGCAGCGGCTATTTCGATGTTAACGCCGCCGGCCATGTCGTCGCCCGTCCCGGACGCGGCGACGGCGGTCCCGAGATCGACCTGTTCCAGCTGGTGCGCGAGATCCAGGACGCCGGGCTGAAGGTGCCGGTGATGGTGCGCTTCACCGACATCCTGCATGACCGGGTGCGCTCATTGCAACAGGCCTTTGCGCTGGCGATGCAGGCCGATGACTACCAGGGGCGCTACACCGCCGTCTATCCGATCAAGGTCAACCAGCAACGCTGTGTCATCGAGGCGATCCTGCAACAGGGCAATGGCCAGGTCGGTCTGGAGGCCGGCAGCAAACCGGAGCTGATGATCGTGCTGGCGCTGTCGGCGCCCGGCAGCCGGATCATCTGCAATGGCTACAAGGACCGTGAGTACATCCGGCTGGCGCTGATCGGCCGCCAGCTCGGTCACGAGATCTATATCGTCATCGAAAAGCTCAGCGAGCTCGAGCTGGTGATGGCCGAGGCGGCCGCGCTCGGCGTCGAGCCCTTGCTCGGGGTGCGGGTGCGGCTGGCGTCGATCGGCAAGGGCAAATGGCAGAACACCGGTGGTGAAAAGGCCAAGTTCGGCTTGTCATCCTTGCAGTTGCTGGCGATGATCGACCGGTTGCGTGCGGCCGGCCGGCTCGCCACCCTGCAGCTGTTGCATGTGCATCTCGGCTCGCAGATCGCCAATATCCAGGACATCCAGCGCGGCATGCGCGAGGTGGTGCGGTATTACGCCGAACTGCACCGTCTGGGCGCGGCGATCCGTTGCGTCGATGTCGGTGGCGGGCTCGGCATCGACTATGAAGGCACGCGTTCGCGCAGCGAGTGTTCGATGAACTATTCACTGAATGAATACGCCAAGAACGTGGTTCATACGCTGTGGGAGTTGTGTCAGTCTGACGGGCTGCCGCACCCCGATATCATCACCGAATCGGGGCGGGCGATGACCGCGCACCATGCGGTGCTGATCACCAATGTCATCGACAGCGAACGGATCAGCGATGATCAGCAGCCGCTGTGTGATGAAGTGGCGGCCGCGGCGCCGGTGATCAGTGATCTGCGCGATACACTGGCCGGCCCCGGCGACCGTTCGTCACTGGAGATCTATCACGATGCGGTGCATGGCCTGCAGACCGCGCAGGAGCTGTACACCCATGGACTGTTGACGCTGCAGCAGCGCGCCGAGGCCGAACGGCTGTATTTTGCCATCTGCCGCCGCGTACAGCCCTTGTTGCAGGCGGCGAGCCGCATGCATCGCGAGGTGCTCGATGAGCTGAACGAGAAACTGGCCGACAAGTTTTTCTGCAACATCTCGGTGTTCCAGTCGATCCCGGATGTCTGGGCGATCGATCAGGTGTTTCCGATCATGCCGCTGCACCGGCTTGATGAGCGGCCGACGCGCCGTGCGGTGATGGCCGACATCACCTGTGATTCCGATGGCCGCATCGATCTGTATGTCGATAATGAGGGGCTGGAGAGCACCTTGCCGCTGCATGAGGTGCCGCCGGGGCAGCGTTATCTGCTCGGCATCTTCCTGACCGGCGCCTATCAGGAGATCCTCGGTGACATGCACAACCTGTTTGGCGATACCCATGCGATCAATGTCGAGCTGACGGCCGACGGTGGCCACCGGCTGGCCGGCCTGCAGCGTGGTGACACCGTCGACAAGGTGCTGCGTCATGTCGATTTTGATGCCGGCATGCTGTATACCCGGCTGGTGGCGCAGCTGGAACAGCGCGGTCTCGCTGCGGCGCAGCGCGAACGTTACAGCGCGATCCTCGCCGCCGGGTTGGCCGGGTATACCTATCTTGACGTGTGACGTCCTTCGATACGCAGCTGGCGCTGCTACTCAGGACGAACGGGGGAGGGAGACCGAATGTGGTGAGTAGGCCCTTCGATACGCGGCGTCCCGCCGCTACTCAGGACAGGCTCGAGCGCCGTATCGAACCATGGGCGGGTGGGCCCTTTGATATGTGATGCTTCGCATCACTACTCAGGACGAACCCTTCGATACGCGGCTGCGCCGCTACTCAGGGCGAACGGGGGATGGAGCCGAATGTGGTGAGTAGGTGCCCTTCGATATGCGATGCATCGCTACTCAGGGCAGGCTCGAGCCGCGTATCGAACCATCATTCCTTCACTTTTTGAATCGTGAAATCGATCTTGTTGCGGCGCAGCAGATAGCTGTTGTGGCGGACCGGCGCCCATTCGTTATAGGGGCCGAGCCGCACCCGGTACCACACGCCGTTCTGGGTCTCGCTGTGCTGGACTGTGGACTGGATGCCGAGCAGCGCCAGCTGCGCCTTCATCGCCTCGGCATCACTGGTGCGACGGAATGAGCCGGCCTGCATGAAATAGCGGTAACGTTCGGCAGGCGTGGCCGCGCGGCCGCCGCTGGTCTCCGGCGGTCGCACCTCCATCTTCGGCAGGATGGTGTAGAAGTCGTACTGGGTCTGCGGCAAGGCCTGGGCAGCCTGTGGTGGCGTTTGCCCGCCGGGTTTGCCGCCATCCTTGCCTGGAGCGGCCTGTTTGGCGATTGCCGGCTTGTGGACAGGGGCTGCTGCGGTCGCCGGTGGCGGTTGTTCCTGTTTCAGCAGATAGCTGCCATAACCGATCAGGGTGCCGATGCCAAGCACGGCGCCGCCGAGCAGCCACCACAGCCAGACCCGGCCGCGCTTCTTTTTCGACGCGCGCTTGCCGGAGGCGCGCTTGCTGTAATCGCGGCTCATTGCTGGCCCCTACATCCGCTGCGGCGCATGCATGCCGAGCAGGCTCAGACCGTTATACAGCACCTGGCGGGTCGCAGTGATCAGCACCAGCCGTGCGCTGCGCACCTCGGGCTCTTCGCGCAGGAAGGCATGGGCGTTGTAATAGGCGTGCAGGGCGGCGGCCAGCTCACGCAGATAATGGGCCAGCTGATGCGGCTGACAGCTCAGCGCGGCGGTCTCGATGGTCTCCGGATAACGGGACAGCATGTGCAGCAGGTCGATCTCGTGGCTCTCGACCAGCCGGTCGAGCCGCGCGTTGCGGATGTCGTCCGGACCGAAGCTGATACCGCGCTCGGCCAGCTGCTGCAGCACGCTACAGATCCGGGCGTGGGCGTACTGGATGTAATAGACCGGGTTGTCGTTGGACTCGGATTTGGCCAGATCGAGGTCGAAATCCATATGCTGCTCGCACTTGCGCGTCACATAGAAGAAGCGGGCGGCGTCCTTGCCGACCTCGCCGCGCAACTCGCGCAGCGTGACGAACTGGCCGCTGCGCGTTGACATCTGCACCTTCTCGCCGCCACGGTACAGGATCGCAAATTGCACCAGCAGCACATCGAGGCGGTTCGGGTCGTAACCGAGCGCGGCCAGCGCGGCCTTGATGCGCGGGATGTAACCGTGATGGTCGGCGCCCCAGATGTCGATGACCCGGGTATAGCCGCGCTCCATCTTGTCCATATGGTAGGCGATGTCGGAGGCGAAATAGGTGTGCTGGCCGTTGTCACGGATGACGACCCGGTCCTTCTCGTCGCCAAAGGCGCTGGAACGGAACCACCACGCGCCCTGTTGTTCATACAGATGGCCGGAGGCCTTCAGGCGCTGCAGCGCGCGCTCGACGGCGCCGGAGCTGGTCAGTGAGCGTTCCGAGAACCATTCCTCGTAGGCGACGCCGAATTGCTCGAGATCGTCGCGGATGTCGGCGAGGATCTCGTTGAGGCCGGCATCGAACACCGTGCGGTAATGCCCGGCGCCGAGCAGCTGCTTGCAGCGCTCGATCAAGGCGTCGATGTGCTGTTCCTTGTCGCCGCCGGCCGGTTCATCAGCGGGGATGCCGGCGAATATCTGCTGGGCCTGGCGGCGGAACAGGTCGTTATGCATCTGGCGCAGCCGCATCGAGATCTGCTGCACATAGTCGCCGCGGTAGCCATTGGCCGGGAAGGTGAACTCCTCGCCGCACTGTTCCAGGTAACGCAGCCAGACGCTGGTGGCGAGGATGTCCATCTGCCGGCCGGCGTCGTTGACATAGTATTCACGGTGCACGTGGAAACCAGCGGCGACCAGCAGGTCGGCGACGGCGGCGCCGTAGGCGGCGCCGCGGCCATGGCCGACGTGCAGCGGACCGGTCGGGTTGGCGGAGACGAACTCGACCTGCACCCGCTGGCCGTGACCGACGGTGCTGCGGCCGTAGGCCTCGCCGGCCTCGAGGATGTCGTTCACCACCCGCAGCAGCGCCTGTGGCGCCATGAAGAAATTGATGAAGCCGGGTCCGGCAATCTCGACCTTGGTGATCAGTGCCGAGATCGACAGGGCCGCGACGATCTGCTCGGCGACCTCGCGCGGCTTGCGGCGCGCCTTCTTGGCCAGGTCGAGGGCGATCGCGCAGGCAAAATCGCCGTGATTTTTGTCGCGGGTGCGCTCGACATGCAGGTCAAACGACAGGTCGGCGGGTAGCGTGCCCTGTTGCTGCAGGGTCTGCAGTGCACCGGCGAGCAATTGCTGGATATGGGTTTTCATCGATGCGCTATGGCCGGGGACTGAAGATGGCCGCCATTATCCCTTGCCGGGCCAGCGCTTGCCAAGCTCACATTACCTCTTGCGGATCGATGTCGAGCACCCAGCGCACCCGTCGCGCCAGTGGCAGGGTGGCAAGATGCTGCAGGCACAGCTCAACGGCCTGATGCAGGCTGCGGCGCTGTGCGGCCTGCAGCAGCAGGATTGCCCGGTAATGACCGGCACGCCGCTCCATGACGGCACTGACCGGACCGAGCAGCTGCAGCCCGGCGGGCCGTGTTGCGTCGAGCATGGCATGCAGGCCATCGAGCAGTGTCAATGGCGCATCACGGTGTGTCGCTTCGGCGCGCAGCAGCGCCAGGTGACTGTATGGCGGCAGCCCGGCCTGTTGCCGTTCGGCCAGCAGCTCCATGGCATAGGCATGATAATCGTGGTTGATCAGCCGCTGCAGCAGCGGATGCTCGGGATGGTGGGTCTGGATCAGTACCGTGCCGGGCTTGTCGGCGCGGCCGGCGCGGCCGGCGACCTGGGTGATCAGCTGTCCCATCCGTTCACTGGCGCGGAAGTCGACGCCGAACAGGCCCTGGTCAGCATCGAGGACGCCGACCAGCGTCACCTGCGGCAAGTCATGGCCCTTGGCCAGCATCTGGGTGCCGATCAGGATCTGGCGCCGCCCGGCGCGGATCTGCTGGTAGATCTGCTGCAGGCTGTCCTTGCGCCGGGTGCTGTCGCGATCGATGCGGATGATCTCGCAGTCCGGAAAGCGCTGTTGCAGCGTCTCCTCGAGGCGCTGGGTGCCGAAACCGACACTGCGCAGCTCGCCGTCGCCACAGGCCGGACACTGTTCCGGCACCGGCCGTTGCGCGTCGCAGTGATGACAGCGCAGCTGCTGGCGCGCGCGATGATGGATCATCCGGGCATCGCAGCGCTCGCAGCGCGCCAGCCAGCCGCAGCCATGGCAGATCAGCACCGGGGCATAGCCGCGCCGGTTCAGGAACAGCAGCACCTGTTCGTCACGCTGCAGCCGCAACCCGATGGCATCGAGCAGTGTGCGTGACAGCGGTCCCTCCATCGGCTGGCGCCGCAGATCGAGCAGTTGCAGCTGTGGCAGCGTCGCCACACCGTGGCGCCGGCCCAGCGTCAGGTGGACATAGCGCTGCTGCAGCGCATTGTGCAGGCTCTCCAGTGACGGGGTCGCCGAGCCCAGCAGCACCGGGATCGCGAGCTCACGGGCGCGGATGATGGCCAGGTCGCGGGCGTGATAACGGAAGCCATCCTGTTGCTTGAACGACGGATCATGCTCTTCGTCGAGGATGATCAGTCCGGCCTGCGGCAATGGTGTGAACAGCGCCGAACGTGTGCCGATGATGATGCGGGCTGAACCGCTGGCCGCCGCCTGCCAGTCGGCCAGCCGTTCGCTGTCATTGCGGCCGGAATGCAGCACCGCGATACCGGTCGTGAAGCGGCGGCAGATGCGCGTCACCAGCTGCGGTGTCAGGCCGATCTCGGGCACCAGCACCAGCGTCTGACGGCCCTGGCGCAGCGTGGCCGCGATCAGTTCGAGGTAGACCTCGGTCTTGCCGCTGCCGGTGATGCCTTCGAGCAGAAAGGTCTGGTATCTGCCGGCGGCAGCCAGCACCTGATGCACGCAGTGCTGTTGTTCAGCGCTCAACACCGCGGGTGGTTCATTGAGCGCGGGTACAGACTGCGGGAGATGAGTGTTCTGTGTGCACTGAACCCACCCCTTATGCTGCAGTGTGCGCATCGTGGCGCGCCAGCCGCTGATGCCGGCGAGCTCGTCGGCACTGGCACCGTCGGGATGGCGGGCCAGTATGCCGAGTGTGGCGGCCTGGCGCGGTGCCCGCGTCAAGCTGGCCGCCACGACCTGCGCCCCGCTGGCGGTCAGTGACCAGTATGTGTGTTGCGGCAGTGGGCGACCGTCACGCAGCAGCACCGGCAGTGCGCTGGCCACCACCTGGCCGATCGGATGATGGTAATACTCCGCTGCCCAGATCAGCAGCTGCAGCAATTCGGCCGGCAGTACCGGCTGTTCATCGATGACATCATGGACCCGCTTCAGCCGCTGGGCCGGCACCTCGCTGGCAGCGGTGATCGCCAGCAGCAGGCCGATGGCCTTGCCGCGGCCGAACGGCACCGCCAGCCGCATGCCGGGCTGCAACGGCGCCGTGTCCCCGCCACCGCCGGGCGGCAGATAATCAAAGGCGCGTGACAGCGGGGTCGGGATCGCGACCTTGAGGATGATGTTCGATGGCGGTTTCATTGCGCGGTACTCTTCGTAGCCCGGATGCGGGGCTGCGTGCGGCACAGTTTTTTCTGCACGGCAGTATGACACCGTATAGTGGTGAATGCGAAAGCCATGATGCCGCGGCGCGGACGCCGGTCTCATGTATTCACCATCCATGTCAAGTCCGCGGGATGTAACAGCGTCTGGATTAGCTCGTTGTTATCGGTCCGGGTTTACGCACTTTGTCACCTGCGCGTAGTAACTATCTGGTGCAACAGGGAAGTTCGGGTTTTTCCACAAAAGCTGTGGATAACTCTGTGGATGAAACGCCATAAACCACGCAAAGTCCTCGTTGTGATTGGACTTGATTTGGTTTGGGCAGGAAATGACCGGCAGATGTCATTTGAAAAATCAACCGGTTAGGGGTTATTTGCTGGCGCAGATAATTGTTGATGGTCTTGGTTGCGACCCCGTTAAGCTTATGCTAAGCGTTGTGCATAAGGATGAGTCCGGCTGGGTCGCGGAGCCTGTATTTACAGGGGTTTGACGACCACCAGCACGACAATAGCCATCAGCAACAGCACCGGCAGCTCGTTCAGCCAGCGGTAGAACACATGGCCATGGCGATTACGGTCGTGTTTGAAGTCATGCAGCAGTTTGCCGCAATAGATGTGATAGGCGGCCAACACCGCAACCAGCAGCAGTTTCAGCTGCAACCAGTGGCCGGTGGCCACCCCTGCCATGTCCTGCAACAGCCACAGGCCGAACAGTGCAGTCAGTACCGCACCCGGCGTCATGATGCCGAAGAACAGCTTGCGCTCCATGATCTTGAAGCGCTCGCGGCCCGGTTCATCCGCGCACAGCGCGTGATAGACGAACAACCGTGGCAGATAGAACAGACCGGCGAACCAGGTCACCATGAAGATGATATGCAGCGCCTTTATCCACGCCATGACAGTTCCTTAGCTTGACGTGGCATGATAATCCCAGCGCAGCGATCAGGGAAGGTTCCGGTGAGACAATCCAGCGTTGTTCCAGGCTTGACGCCCTGCCTGCCGTCCATTAGATTGCCAGCATGGGTGCGGGTCAGTGATCATGCCAGCGGTGGACTGAACAATAATAATGACGAGCATCTGCAGTACGTGGCGGCCTCTGGCCGCTTTTTTTTTCATGGTGATCCGATGACGGATAATGCCGGTTTGCTGGGATTGTTTGGCAGTGCACTGTTGTCATCGACGCTGTTTCCCGGCGGGTCTGAGGCAGTGCTGGTGTGGATGGCGGTTCATGCCACGCATCCCGTCTGGTTGCTGTGGCTGGTGGCCACTGCCGGCAATACCCTGGGCGGGATCAGTACCTGGTGGGTTGGGCATTGGGTGGCGCGGCGTTGGGGCCAGCCGCAGTGGTTGCAGGCACCGCGTTACCAACAGGCGCTGCAGCGGGTGTCGCGCTGGGGCGGCGTGACGTTGCTGCTGTCATGGCTGCCGGTGATCGGTGACCCGCTGTGCCTGGCGGCAGGATGGTTGCAGGTGCGGTGGCTGCCGGCGTTGCTGTTTATCCTTGCCGGCAAGGGGCTGCGTTATGCGGCGCTGCTGGCGGCGTCTGCCGCGCTGGTTCACTGACTGAGCTGGCCGGGGGGCAGCCGATTCAGCCCGCCCTTCAGCGTATAGGCCTGGATGCCGTATTGGGTCAGCGTAAAGGTTGCGGCTGCGCTGCGCTGACCGTTGTCGCAATAACACAGATAGGTCCTGGTCGGGTCGAGCGCATGGGCCTGGCGATACAGGTCGCGCATCGGGATGTTGCGTGCCTGTGGCAGGTGGCCACGCTGATATTCATCCGGCAGCCGGACATCGATCCACAGGCTGCGATCGTTGATCTGGTGCAATGCCTCGTCGAAGGACAGCTCATGCAGTGTCGGCTGTTTCAGCAGCAGGTTGAAATCCTCCTTGGCCAGCCGCAGCAGGATGCCATCGGAGGTCATCGACACGGTCGCGCCGCGGGGTTTGTCCGATAGCAGCGCCGCTTCACCAAAGGTCGTACCCTCCTGTAACTCAGCCATCTCGACTGAATCCTCGTCATCATCGGGGTTGCGGGTGACCAGTGCCGTGCCTTCATTCAGCATGTAGAAATAATCGCCGATATCACCCTGGCGGATGATGACATCGCCGGCACGGACCCGGACCGGTTCAAGCCGCTGCAATAGTTCTGCAATATTGGAGGCCGGCAGTTGCCGGAAGGTCGGGGATTTCATCATGATCTTCAGCCAGTCGGCCTTGTTGATGGTGATGATGCCGTCCTCACTCATCATCACCTCGGTCTCCGGCACGCTGATCTGACCCCAGGTCAGCATGGCCTCCACCAGATGACGTTCGACCCGGGCGATGACCGCCGGGGTCACGGTGGTCGCGCAATACTGATGCGGGTTGCGCTGGTCGGCGGGTTGTGTGGCCTCAGCGGTGCCGCCCTTGATCAGGCGCGTGTGCTGTTGGGCGGATGACGACAGTTCAACACTGCCGCTAAGTATATAAAGCAGCTGATGGGAGTCCTCGCCTTCGCGAAACAGCACCACACCGGGGTCAATGCGTTCGATCCTGGTCTGGCCGGCAATCTCGGCCAGCATGTCCTGGCCTAGCGTACTGATCGGGTCCAGCCTCTTGAATCGGTCCAGATAGGTTTCTTTGGCGGTTCCAGGCATGGTGGCTGCTTATATCCCTTTGGCTTTATCCGTATTTACAGGACGGTCTGTATTGGCGGCCGGGTGTGTCCCCGGCCCGCCCATGCTAGAATCCGTCCACAGGGCCATCTGCCCCGATATCGGCCGACAACAGCGAATCTTTCACCCTTCCCGCATGAGCGCCGCAGACACAGCCCGGATTCGCGAGATTCCGTACAACTACACCTCGTTCTCCGACCGCGAGATCGTCATCCGTTTTCTTGGCGAGCAGAGCTGGGAGCTGATCAATCGCCTGCGTGGATCGCGCCGCACCGGCTACTCAGCCCGGATGTTGTTCGAGGTGCTGGGTGACATGTGGGTCATCACCCGCAACCCGTATATCCAGGAGGACCTGATCAACAGCCCGCGGCGCTGGCAGTCGCTGACCCGGGCGCTGCATCACCGGCTGGACCAGATCCTGCTCAGGGCGGACAACAATGATCTGGCGCTGGAGCTGGTACAACGCACCCGGCGTGCCGCCAGCGAGTTCGAGGCCTGGCTGCCGGCGCAGCGGCAGTTGCGCAAGAAGGTGTTCCGTCACCTGACGCGTCACACCCGGCGCGACAATATCGATTTCAGCGGTCTGGCGCGGGTCTCCCATGTCACCGATGCCACCGACTGGCGTGTTGAGTATCCGCTGCTGGTCATCACCCCGGATTCCGAGCAGGAGGTGCAGCCGCTGGTCAAGGCCTGCATCGGTCTCGGACTGACCATCATCGCCCGTGGCGGTGGCACCGGCTACACCGGCGGCGCAGTGCCGCTGTATGCCGACACCGCCATCATCAACACCGAAAAACTCGAGCAGCTCAGTGACGTCGAATACCGCACGCTGCCCGGTGTTGCGCAGCCGGTGGCGACGATCCGTGCCGAGGCCGGCGTGGTCACGCGCCGGGTCGCCGAACGTGCCGAACGTCATGGCCTGGTCTTTGCCGTCGATCCGACCTCACAGGATGCCTCGACGATCGGTGGCAATATTGCGATGAACGCCGGCGGCAAGAAGGCGGTGCTGTGGGGTACCACGCTGGATAATCTGGCCGCGTGGCGCATGGTGACGCCGGATGGCGGCTGGATGGATGTCGAACGGCTGGATCACAACCTCGGCAAGATCCATCTGCAGTCCGAGGTGCGTTTCCGGGTCACCCGTCATGCTGCCGATGGTGCAGCACACAGCGAGGAGCTGCGGCTACCCGGGGCGCTGTTCCGCAAGGCCGGGCTCGGCAAGGACGTCACCGACAAGTTCTTGGGCGGACTGCCCGGCATCCAGAAAGAAGGGTGTGACGGACTGATCACCTCGGCGGTGTTCATCCTGCACCGTTCGCCGCAGTTTACCCGCACCGTATGCCTGGAGTTCTTTGGCCACGACATGCGCCGCGCCGTCAGCACGATCCTTGAACTGACCCGCCATGTCGAACAGACACCGGGAGTCGTGTTGTCCGGCCTTGAGCACCTCGATGAGCGTTACTTGAAGGCGGTGTCGTATGCGACCAAGGCGCCCCGTGCCGAACTGCCGAAGATGGTGCTGGTCGCCGACATCGGGTCTGATGATGAGGCGCGGGCCGCCGAGACCTGTTCGGCGATCGTGCGCATCGCCAATGCCTGCGAGGCCGAGGGTTTTATTGCCGTCAGCGCCGAGGCGCGGCGCAGTTTCTGGCGTGACCGCAGCCGTACCGCCGCGATTGCCGCCCACACCAATGCCTTCAAGATCAATGAGGACGTGGTGATCCCGCTGCCACGGCTGGCCGACTATAGCGAGGGCGTCGAACGCATCAACATCGAGCTGTCGACGCTCAACAAGCTGCGTATCGTCGAGGTGGTCGGTAACTTCATCGGTAGCGAGGTCCGGGGCCTGTTCAGTGCCGAGGAGCTGGGTGGCGCCGAGGGCGGTGATATCCTTGACGGCAAATGCCGCGCCGCCGAACGGCTGCTGCATCAGGTCAGCCGGCGCTGGCAGGGCCTGATCGACCATATGGACCAGCCGGCCGGCGATCATCCGGAGTTGCTGAGCGAGCGTGAGCGCGCCCTGGTACAGCCCGGAGAAAAGCTGATCCAGCTGCTGTTGCGCCGCGATGTGCGGATCTCGTACCGCAGCGAGGTCGAGCGCGCGCTGCGCGACATCTTCTCCGGCGGGGCGATGGAGCGTATCCATCGCCGTATCGAGCAGATCCATGGCGAGGGCCGCACCAGCCGGCTGTTTGTCGCGCTGCATATGCACGCCGGCGATGGCAACGTCCACACCAATATCCCGGTCAACTCCAACGATTACGCAATGATGCAGCAGGCCGAACGGGTCGTGGACCGGATCATGGCGCTGGCCACCGCACTTGATGGCGTGATCTCCGGTGAGCACGGCATCGGCCTGACCAAGATCCAGTATCTTGGCGCTGATTCGCTGCAGGCCTTTGCCCGCTACAAGCAGCAGGTCGATCCCAACGGCCATTTCAATCGCGGCAAGCTGTTGCAGGGCTCCGGGCTCAGCAATGCCTACACCCCGTCGCTACGGCTGCTGCAGCAGGAGGCGCTGATCCTGGAGGAGAGCGAATTCGGCGCCTTGAATGACTCGATCCGTCACTGCCTGCGCTGCGGCAAGTGCAAACCCGAATGCACGACCCATGTGCCGCGGGCCAACTTGCTGTATTCGCCGCGCAACAAGATCCTGGCGGTCGGCCTGTTGCTCGAGGCCTTTCTGTACGAAGAGCAGACCCGGCGCGGCATCTCGGTACAGCATTTTGACGAACTGGGCGACGTCGCGGATCACTGCACCGTCTGTCACCGTTGCGAACCGGTATGCCCGGTCGATATCGATTTTGGCGATGTGACGATCCTGATGCGCACCTTGCTGAAGAACCGGCTGGGCCGCAAGGCCAGCCTGGCGACCCGGCTGGCGATGGGTTTTCTGAACATCAAGGATCCGGCGACGATCAAGGCGCTGCGTCAGCTGATGATCCAGTGGGGCTATAAAGGTCAGCGTCTGGCACACCAGACCGCAAAACGCCTGGCCGGCCCGTTGCTGCGGCAGCAGCGGCCGGCGGCGACCCATGGCAAGCCGCCGGTGGTGTCGCAGATCGTCCATTTCATCCGCAAGCCCTTGCCGGCGCAGCTGCCGACCCGGACGACGCGTGCGCTGCTGGGCATCGAGGACAGCAAGCTGGTGCCGATCGTGCGCGACCCGCAACGGATCTCCCAGGAGGACAGCGAGGCGGTGTTCTATTTTCCCGGTTGCGGCTCGGAGCGGCTGTTCAGCCAGATCGGTCTGGCGACGCTGGCGATGCTGTACCGCACCGGGGTGCAGACGGTGTTGCCGCCGGGCTATCTGTGCTGCGGCTACCCGCAGCTGTCCGGCGGTGATGCCCAACGCGGCCGCCACATCACCACCGAGAACCGGGTGCTGTTCCACCGTGTCGCCAATACGCTGAACTATCTCGATATCAAGACCGTCATCGTGTCCTGCGGTACCTGCATGGACCAGTTGCTCAAATACGAGTTCGAGCGCATCTTCCCCGGTTGCCGGCTGCTCGACATCCACGAGTTTCTGCTTGAGAAGGGGCTGAAGCTGGAGGCGGCGACCGGGGTGCGGTATCTGTATCACGACCCGTGCCACACGCCGATGAAGGTGCATAACCCGCTGGCGGTGGCCAGCAGCTTGCTGGGTAGCGAGGTGCAGCTGACCGATCGCTGCTGCGGCGAGGCCGGCACCTTTGCGGTGTCACGTCCCGACATCGCGACCCAGGTGCGTTTCCGCAAGCAGCAGCAGCTGCAGCATGACATTCAGCAGCTGACCGGCAACGACCGGGCGATTGATGGCAATGTGAAACTGCTGACCTCCTGTCCGGCCTGTCAGCAGGGCCTGGCGCGTTATCAGCCCGACACCGGACTGGAGACCGATTACATCGTCGTCGAGATGGCACGTCACCTGCTCGGTGACGGCTGGCAGCAGGACTTCATCAGCCGCGTCAATCAGGGCGGCATCGAGCGGGTGTTACTGTAACGTCAGGTCAGCGTCCTGACGCTGCCGTCACTGCCGCCAAGCAGCAGCACGTCGGCCGGCCGGGCCGCGAACAGGCCGTTGGTGACCACACCAACGATGTTGTTGAGCCGGGCCTCCAGCGCCACCGGTTCGGAGATCGACAGGCCGTGGACGTCGAGGATCAGGTTGCCGTTGTCGGTGATAAAGCCCTGCCGCCACACCGGACGGCCACCCATCTTGACCAGCTCGCGGGCCACATAACTGCGTGCCATCGGGATCACCTCGACCGGCAGTGGAAACCTGCCCAGCGTGTCGACCAGCTTGCTGTCATCGGCGATGCAGACGAACTTGCGGCTGACGGCGACCACGATCTTTTCCCGCGTCAGCGCCCCGCCGCCGCCCTTGATCAGGTGCAGGTAACGGTTGCTTTCATCGGCCCCGTCGACATAGACCGGGATGTCATCGACCGCATTCAGATCCAGTACCGGGATGCCGTGGCCTTGCAGACGCTTGGCCGAGGCCTCGGAGCTGGCGACCGCACCGTCGATCTTGTGCTTGATGCGCGCCAGGGCGTCGATGAAATGGTTGGCGGTCGAGCCGGTGCCGATGCCGATGATGGTGCCGGCAACGACATGGTCGAGTGCGGCCTCGGCCACCCTTTTCTTGATTTCATCCTGGGTCATGCTTCATCTCCACGCCATGTTTGCCTATGATGATACCCATCTGATGCTGTATTGTCATGCCAGCCCGCCGGGTGGTTCGGCGCGGTGATGGTTTGTGGTGCGAAGGGAGGTTTGCAGGCGTCATGCCAAAACGTTATCTGGAGAGAATCCTCAAGGCTCGGGTCTATGATGTGGCCATCACGACGCCACTTGATCCGATGCCGCTGCTGTCACGGCGCCTCGACAATAGCATACTGATCAAGCGCGAGGACCTGCAGCCGGTCTTTTCGTTCAAGCTGCGCGGCGCCTATAACAAGATCATTTCACTGTCGGGGCAGGAGCGGGAGCGGGGCGTCATCGCCGCCTCGGCCGGCAATCATGCCCAGGGCGTGGCGCTGTCGGCGACGCGGCTGGGCATCAAATCGCTGATCGTCATGCCCAAGACCACGCCGCAGATCAAGGTTGATGCCGTCAAAAGACTGGGCGGCAAGGTGGTGCTGCATGGCGATGCCTATGATGAGGCCTACCAGCATGCGCGGCAGCTGGGCGACAGCCAGCACCTGACCTTCATCCACCCCTATGACGACCCCGATGTCATCGCCGGACAGGGCACGATTGCGGCCGAGATCCTCAAGCAGCTGGTCGAGCCGCCGCAGGTGATCTTTGTACCGGTGGGCGGTGGTGGCCTGATCGCCGGCATCGCCGCCTATGTCAAAACGCTGTATCCGCAGATCCGCATCGTCGGCGTCGAACCCGACGATGCGCCGTGCCTGCAGCGCGCGCTGCAGCAGCAGCGCCGCGTGGTGCTGGACCGGGTCGGCATCTTTGCCGACGGGGTGGCGGTGAAGCAGGTGGGCAAGGAGCCGTTTCGCATCGCCCGGCAGTGTGTCGATGAGGTGATCCTGGTGTCCACCGACGAGATCTGCGCCGCGATCAAGGATATCTTTGATGACACCCGCTCGATCGCCGAACCGGCCGGGGCGCTGGCGGTGGCGGGCGCCAAGAAATACATTGAACGCGAACAGGTTACCGGCCAGCGTATGGTGGTCATCGACAGCGGCGCCAACATCAATTTCGACCGGTTGCGCCATGTCGCCGAGCGCGCCGAGGTCGGTGAGCGGCGTGAGGCGCTGATGGCGGTGACGATACCGGAACGCCCCGGCAGTTTTCTCAAATTCTGCCGCATCATCGGCCGGCGCGGGATTACCGAATTCAACTACCGCTATGCCGATCCCAGGCGGGCGCATATCTTCGTCGGCATCAATCTGGCCGGTGGTGATGCCGAGAAGGATGCCATCATCAGCCAGCTGCGGGCGCGCGACTATCCGGTTGTCGACCTGGCCGACAACGAGATGGCCAAGTTGCATGTGCGCTACATGGTCGGCGGCCGGGTGGACGGCGTGGTGAACGAGGTATTGTTCCGTTTCGAGTTTCCGGAACGCCCCGGGGCCTTGCTGGATTTCTTGAGCGGGGTTGGACAGCGCTGGAACATCAGCCTGTTTCATTACCGCAATCACGGCGCCGCCTATGGCCGGGTGCTGGTCGGGATCCAGGTACAGTCAGCGGAGCGCAAGGCGCTGCACGACTTCTTCGATGCGCTGGGGTACAAGTACTGGGAAGAGAGCGACAATCCTGCCTATACGCTGTTTCTCGGCGCCGGCTAGTGTATTCTAGCTAATTGTTTTCTGGAATAAAAAAAGGCCCGCTGTAACGGGCCTTTTTTAGTCCCGGGTCCCAGTATCGAGACCCGGAAATAGCGTCGTTTACAGAGAAACGATCGGCATTGGAGCAGGCGCTGATGCGGCTTTCTTCGCGCTCCGTCTCCGGGCAGCCTTCTTTTTCGTGGCTGCCTTCTTCTTGGGGGCGGCCTTCTTCTTGCCCGCCTTCTTTCTCGTAGCAGCCTTCTTCTTGGCCGCCTTCTTCTTGGTTACAGCCTTTTTCTTGGCTGCTTTCTTCTTGGTTACAGCCTTCTTCTTGGCTGCCTTCTTCTTTCCTGCTTTCTTCTTGGTCGCCGCCTTGCGGGTAGCTGCCTTCTTCTTCGTTGCTACCTTACGGGTGGCCACTTTCCTCTTCACAACCTTTTTCTTGGCTGCTTTCTTCTTAGTGGTTACTTTCTTCTTGGTTGCCATTAGTTCTCCTCCAAGTGTTAACCGCGATTTAGTATAACCATCTTTGCGAAGAATGCTAGTGTCACGCAAAGATTTTTACTTTCGCACTCGTGTATCGACGCTGAGAAGATATTCTTGAGAAAATTCTCCACCACGCAAACATCATGTATACAGCATGCGGCAGCGCCTCAAGCAGTAGCGGAATGAGCAGTGCCGACGCTTCAGGAGTATCGCCAGCCGTGCACCATGACCGTGGTACCAGCTGCGCAGGTGGGAAAATTAGCTGCTCCGGAGACTAGCGGGCCAGCGTTTCGATCAATTTCCATTGTTCCGGCAGTACCGGCATGACCGACAGCCGGTTGCCGCGCTGGAGCAGCGGCAGTGGCAGCAGCGGCGGGTGCTGACGCAGTGTGTCGAGCGTGATCAGGGTATCGAAGGCCTGGCGGAAACGGACGTCGACCATGTACCAGCGCGGATTGTCGGCGGTGCCGGCAGGGTCAAAATGGGGATTTTTGCTGTCGAAGGCGGTGTGATCGGCATAGGGTGCGCTGACGATTTCTATGATGCCGGCGATGCCTGGCGGCCTGCAGCTGGAGTGGTAAAAGTAGGCCAGATCACCGTGGCGCATCCGGTCGCGGATGTAATTGCGGGCCTGGTAATTGCGGACGCCGTCCCAGTGAGCGGTCATCGCGGGCGCCTTGCGCAGGTCGGCAAGGCTGAACACATCCGGTTCTGACTTCATCAGCCAGTAGTTCACCGCTGGCCCCCGTCACGTGGCACCGGATAGTAACATTGATCGGTGATAATGCCGTGCAGCGGCACATCCCATGGCTGTCTGGGCAGCGCGGGCAGACGCTGGAAATCATAGGCGATGCCCAGCAGTCGCGGGCGCAGCCAGCAGTGGCGCCGCTGCAGGAACTGCAGTGTCCGGTCGTAATAACCGCCACCCATGCCGAGGCGGTTGCCCTGGGTATCGAAGGCCACCAGCGGGGCCAGGATCAGCTCCAGAGACCGTGCGCGCAGGTAATGGCGCGTTGCCACATCCGGTTCGGGGATGCCATAGCAGTTGACGACCAGCGGCGTGTCCGGTGTATAGGGTGCAAACCACAGGCTGTTGCCGTTCAGATGATCGAGTACCGGCAGGTAACAACGGCGGTGGCGGGCCCACAGCCGGGCTATCGTCTGCGAGAGATCGATCTCGCCGTCATTGGCCAGGTAGCAGGCGATGCGACGTGACTGACGCAGGGTATTGAGGCCGGCCAGTCGTTGCGCGATGCGTTGCTCAGCGGCCTGGCGCAGCGCAGGGGCAAGACTGCGGCGCCGGCTACGCATCTCGGCGCGCAGTTGGGTTCGGTCAGCCATGACAGCGGGCAGGAAGGAGGAGGGGCCGCCTCCGCAATGCCGGGGTGGACATACGCCCCTGAACCAATGGTTCATGTGGGAGTAACGGTGATATCGAAGGCTTTCCGTTCAAGCGGACATGCACAGAAATATCAGCACTCAACCCCCAAGGCAGTAAATTACGGCTCAAGAGTACACTGTCCAGTCTCGAACACCGCAGAGGGGCCCCGTCTGGGATTATAAGTCCATTTGCGCGCACTTTATAAGCGCGGTGTCGATTTTATTTTTCAGCTGATGCAGCTGCTCCGAGGCCTTTTCCTGGCGTGAGCGCTGTTGCAGCAGCTCGTTGGCCAGGTTCAGTGCCGTCAGCGCCAGCGAGCGGTCGGCGCCGATGGCCTTGCCCTTGGACTGCATCTCGCGGGTCTTGCTGTTCAGGTACTGTACCGCCTGGTGCAGTACCATCTGTTCGTCTTCCGGGCAGGCGATGATGTATTCGCGTTCAAGGATGCGTACCGTGACCGGTACCGACGTCGAGGTGGTCATATTTCATGTTCCATGGTCTTCAGGCGGGTGATAATGCCTTCCATCTTGGAGCGGGAGATCCGTTGGACCTGCAATAGCCGGTTGTTTTCCTGCTGCAGGAAGCGCACTTCCTCGCGCAGCTGCCGGTTTTCGTCATTCATGCGCTGGCAGAGCCGGATCAGCTCGTCGATGCCGTGTTCTACACGTTTGATATCTGTCTTTTCCATGCCGCTGTGCGCCCTCGTCTGCCAGCAGCAACTATAGTTTTTCACCCGCCATCGGGTCAATGGCGATGTTCTGTTATCATGGCGATTATCACGGCCCGGCGTGGCCACTATCCAGGACGACAAACGTGGATGACAGTCTGTTCAGCGAGTTCAGTTCGCTGCTAAGTCAGGAAAATGTCGAGAGTTCTTTGCCGGAACAGCATGGTATGTTGTGCGGCATGTTGTGCCGGTCTGCGCAAACTCGTCTTGAGCAATGGCTGCAGCTGGTGGAGGTGGATCGGGCGGGCGAACCGCCGTTGTCCGAGCGCCTGCATCAGGCCCTGGAGGCGCTGTACCAGTTGACGATCCAGCAGCTCAATGACGACAGCTATCGATTCAGCCTGGTCTTGCCCGCTGATGATGCCGCGGCGCTGAATCAGCGGGTGCTGGCGCTGGCCGAATGGTGTAGCGGTTTTCTGTATGGCATGGGCATGAGTGAAGGCAGTCCACGCCAGCACTGGCCGGCCGAGGTGACAGAGCTGATCCAGGATTTCGCCGACATTGCCCGTCTGGAACCACCCCAGGATCAGGAATCGGATGAAGAGGATGAGGTTGCATACGCCGAGTTCGTGGAATATGTTCGTATCGGCGTGTTGTTTATCTATCAGAGCCTGCAGCCCGGTCACGGCGTGCAGCAGGGCGACACGGTGCACTAGCAGTATAAGGAAACAGTGATGGCGGGCAGCAGCGAGCGGGTCACAGCGATGCGGGAATATGCCGGGCGGCGCCGGCGCTTGATGCAGGTGATGGGGCCAGGCAGTGTTGCGATCTTGCCGGCGGCGCCACTCTTGCACCGCAACCGCGATGTTGAGTATCCGTACCGCCAGCATAGCGATTTTTCTTATCTGAGCGGCTTTCCCGAACCGGAGGCCGTCATTGTGCTGGTGCCGGGGCGCCGGCGCGCCGAATTTCTGTTGTTCTGCCGGCCGCGTGATCCCGCCAAGGAGCAATGGACCGGGCCGCGCATCGGCCCCGAGGGCGCCTGCCGGCTGTACGGCGCCGACGCGGCCTATCCGATTGATGCGGTCGATGATGTATTGCCGCGGCTGCTGGAGGGGCGCGACAAGGTATTCTATACGATGGGCAGCGACATCGAGTTTGACCAGCGTCTGACCGGCTGGGTCAAACAGGTGCGTGACCAGGCGCGCTCCGGTGTCCATGCCCCAGTCGAATTCGTATCGCTGGACCATCACCTGCACGATATGAGGCTGTACAAGAGCCGTCATGAGATCGTCCTGATGCGGCGGGCGGCGCAGATCTCGGCACTGGGGCATCGCCGCGCGATGCAACAGTGTCGGCCGGGGGTCATGGAATATCAGATCGAGGGCGAGATCCTCCATGAGTTCATGCAGCATGGCTGCCGGTCGCCGGCCTACCCGACCATTGCCGGCGGCGGTGCCAATGCCTGTGTGCTGCACTACACCGACAATAATCGTTCCTTGCGCGATGGCGAGCTGTTGCTGGTCGACGCCGGGGCTGAATACCGTGGTTATGCCGGCGACATCACCCGCACCTACCCGGTCAACGGCCGTTTCAGCCCCGAGCAGCGCGCGCTCTACGAGCTGGTGCTGGCGGCGCAGCTGACAGCGATCCGCCAGGTACGCCCCGGCAAGCACTGGAATGACCCGCACCATGCGGCGGTGCGCACGCTGACCAAGGGGCTGGTCGAGCTTGGCCTGCTCAAGGGCACGGTCGCGACGCTGATCAAGAAGGAGGCCTATCGTCGTTTTTACATGCATCGCACCGGTCACTGGCTGGGCATGGATGTGCATGACGTCGGTGAATACAAGGTCGGCAATGCCTGGCGGCTGCTCGAGCCGGGCATGGTGCTGACCGTCGAGCCGGGCCTGTATGTCACGCCGCAGCGTGGCGTGGCGAAGAAGTGGTGGAACATCGGTATCCGCATCGAGGATGACGTGCTGGTGACCCGCGATGGTTGCGAGATCCTGAGTCGCGATGTGCCGAAGAGCGTGGCCGACATCGAGGCGCTGATGGCGGGGGCCGCCGGGTGAAGGAGGCCGGCGCGGCGGATGATTATGATGTGCTGATCATCGGCGGCGGTCTGGTGGGCGCCAGCATGGCCTGTGCGCTGGCGGGCCTGCCGCTGCGTGTGGCGCTGATCGAGGCGGTGCCGTTCCAGTCCCCGCAGCAGCCGAGTTATGACGAGCGCTGCATTGCGCTGGCCTATGGCAGTCGCCGGATCTTCGAGGGGCTTGGTCTGTGGCCGCTACTGGCCGGGCAGGTGACGCCGATCAGCAGCATCCACGTCTCCGATCGCGGCCACTTTGGTTTTGCCAGGCTGGCAGCACAGCACTACCACTATCCGGCCTTCGGTTATGTGGTCGAGAACAGCGTGTTGGGTCAGATGTTCGGGCCGCGGCTGGCACAACAGACCAATCTGACACTGTGCTGCCCGGCCCGGTTGCAGTCGCTGCGCTGCGAGAGCGGGCGGGCGACTGCGCTCATCGAGCAGCAGGGTCAGCAGCGCACGATGACGGCACGGCTGGTCATCGGTGCCGACGGTGGTCGCTCGCAGGTGCGGGAGCAGGCCGGCATCGCCGCGACGGTGGCCGATTACCAGCAGAGCGCGATCATCGCCAATCTCAGCATCAGCCAGCCGCATCGGGGGCAGGCCTTCGAACGTTTCACCGACAGTGGACCGCTGGCGCTGTTGCCGCTGGATGGACAGCGCTGCTCGCTGGTGTGGACCGTGGCGCGTGATGCCGTCGCTGAGGTCATGGCACTGGATGATGGCGCCTTTCTGCAGCGGCTTGAGCAGCGCTTTGGCCGTCGCCTTGGACGCTTCATCCGCATAGGTCGCCGCCATGCCTATCCCTTGCAGCTGGTCAGTGCCGCGCCGCATCAGGTGCCGCGGCTGGCGTTGATCGGCAATGCCGCCCATACGCTGCATCCGATCGCCGGTCAGGGCTTCAACCTCGGCATCCGTGATGTCGCGGTGCTGGCACAGACGATCTGTGATGCACTGCAGGCCGGCAATGACCCGGGTGGCAGTGCCGTGCTGGCCGGCTATGAACAATGGCGGCAGCGGGATCAGCGCAGCATCATCCGGCTGACCGACGGCCTGGTGCGCTTGTTCTCCAATGACCTGGCGCCGCTGGTGCTGGCACGCAGCAGCGCCTTGCTGGCGCTTGATCTGATCCCGGGTCTGAAGCGACACTTTGCCCGGCAGACGATGGGCCTGGCGGGCCGGCTGCCGCGGCTGGCACGTGGTCTGCCGCTGGCGGCCGGGTCATGACTCAGTACGATCACGATGTCATCATCGTCGGTGCCGGTATGGTCGGCGCGACGCTGGCGGCCGCACTTGCCGACAGCGGCCTGCGCATTGCATTGATCGAGGCTAGTGAGCCGGCGCTGCATTGGCCCGCTGACAGCCACGACCTGCGGGTATCGGCGTTGACGATCGCCTCACAGCGGTTGCTGACGGCGCTGCAGGCCTGGCCGGCACAGCACGGCTATCGCATCAGCCCCTATCACGAGATGCGGGTCTGGGACGCCGGTGGCGGCGGTGACATCCATTTCGACGGCGCCGACATCGGCGCTGATTGTCTTGGCCACATCGTCGAGAACCGGGTCATCCAGGCGGCCGTGCTGCAGCGTGTGCACGCTTGCCCGGCGATCGCATGGTATTGCCCGGCGCGGATCGAGACATTCACCGTTGATGCCGCGGCTGTTACAGTGGTATTGGAGGACGGGCGCCGCCTGCGCGCCGCACTGCTGGTTGGTGCCGATGGCAGCCAGTCGCGGGTGCGCGAGCTGGCGGGCATCATGACCGATGGCTGGCGCTACGATCAGCGGGCTGTTGTCGCCACCGTCAGTACGACACACCCACATCAGCAGACGGCATGGCAGCGTTTCCTAGATAACGGCCCGCTGGCCTTTCTGCCGCTGGCCGATGGCCGCAGCTCGATCGTTTGGTCGACGACCCCGGAGCAGGCCGCGGAGTTGCTGGCACTGCCGCCGCCGCAATTCTGTGCTGCGCTGACCGCGGCCTTCGAGCAGCGCCTCGGCACCGTCACCGCGACCAGTGAGCGCGCCGCCTTTGCCTTGCAGTTGCAACATGCCCGTTACTATGTCGGCGCGCGTCTCGCGCTGGTCGGTGATGCGGCGCATACGATACATCCGCTGGCCGGTCAGGGTGTCAATCTCGGGTTGCTGGATGCCGCGACGCTGGCCGAGGTGTTGTGCGAGGCGTGGCAGCGCCAACGTGATATCGGTGCGCTGGCCGTGCTGCGGCGTTATGAACGCTGGCGCAAGGGCGACACCGTGCTGACGATGGGTGTCATGGACGGATTCAAACGGCTATTTGGCAGCCGTCAGTGGCCGGTGCGCCGCGTGCGCACTGCCGGCCTGCAGGCGGTCGATCGCTGTGCGCCGGTCAAGCAGCTGCTGATGCGGCGGGCGATGGGCTTGACCGGGGATCTGCCCCGGCTGGCGCGCGGGCCGTGGCAGTGAGCGGCGGCGCCCCGTCATGCAGTGCGCCGGGGCCATGACAGCGCATGAGGGCAGGCCACCGGTGGCGGTCTCGTTGTTAACAAATTGATGGACATTATCTATTTGAAAGGTGGCGCCATGCAGCACAAACCCGCGATGACCCGGACCCCGATCAATGAGATGCTGGCGCAACGCTGGAGTCCGCGCGCCTTTGATGGCACGCGGGCGCTGACATCGCAGCAGATCCTCGCCTTGTGCGAGGCGGCGCGCTGGGCACCCTCGTCATCGAACGAGCAGCCGTGGCGCTTCATCCTCTGTGACCGTTATGCCGACCCGTCCGCCTGGCTTCAGGCCTGCGCGGTGCTGAAGCCGGCGAACCAGGTCTGGGCGACGCAGGCGGCCATGCTGGTGCTGGTCTGTGCGCTGCCGTTGTCGGCGGCGAACAACGCCCTGAACCGCTGGTGTGATTACGATGCCGGTGCGGCCGCCTTCAGCCTGTGCCTGCAGGCCAGCACCATGGGGCTGGCGGCGCATCAGATGGGCGGCTTCGATGCCGGGGCCGCACACACAAGCTTCGCCATTCCGGACGACGTGCATTGCCTGGCGATGATCGCGGTCGGGTATCCGGGCGAGGCCGCCGCCTTGCCGGAGGGCTTGCGCGAACGCGAGCTGGCGCCGCGCAGCCGTCAACCGCTTGAGTCGCGGTTCTTCGCCGGTGGCTGGGGTATGCCGTTCAAATAAACGGGTCTGTTACAGGTTGATGACCTGATCATAGGCCGGGATCTCCGGTTGCCAGCCATCCTGACGCAACACTTGCTGCAACGCGGCCTTTTTTGTCGCTTCGCCATGCACCAGATACAGTCGCGGCTTGGCGGGTTTCAGATGGCGGAGCCAGTCGCGCAACTGGGTCTGCCCGGCGTGGGCCGAGAAACCGCCCAGCGTATGGATGCTGGCCTTGACCGCGATGTCTTCGCCGAGCAGGTGCAGTGTCTCGGCGCCATCGATCAGCGCCCGTCCCGGTGTGCCGAGCGCCTGGTAGCCGACGATGATGACATGGGCGCCGCGGCGCCACAGGTTGTGCTTCAGATGATGGCGGATCCGCCCGCCGTCACACATGCCGCTGCCGGCGATGATGATAGTGCCGCCGGTGACCGAGTTGATGCGCATCGACTCCTCGGCGCTGCGCGAGTAATACAACGGCGGCAGGAAGGTGTGCAGCGTCCCGGCATGAGAGCGTGCCAGCTGCGCCGCATCCGCGCGGTTGAACATGGCTTGGTAACGGTGATAGACCTCGGTGGCGGCAATCGCCATCGGGCTGTCGAGGAACACGATCTGCTGCGGCAGCTGCCCGGCCTGGTAGAACTCACCGAGACGGAACAGCAGTTCCTGGGTGCGGCCGACGGCAAACGACGGTATCAGCACATTGCCGCCGCTGTCGGCGGCCTGTTGCAGGATGGTGTGCAACTCATCGAGGGTGGCAGCCAGCGAGCGGTGGTCATGGTCGCCATAGGTCGATTCCAGCAACACCACATCGGCGTGGTTGACGATCTCGGGGTCGCGCAGCAAGGCCGAAAAGCTGTTGCCGAGGTCGCCGGAGAACAGCAGCTTCGTTTCCCGGCCCTGTTCGTGGATATACAGCTCGACGATCGCCGAGCCGAGGATATGGCCGGCGTCGCGGAAACAGACCTCGACACCGTCGGCGATCCGCTGGCGGGCGCCATACCGGACGCCCTGGCAGAAACTCAGGCAATGTGTAACATCGGCGCTGGTATATAGCGGTTCGATCGGCGGCTTGCCGGCGCGCAGCGCCCGGCGGTTGCGCCATTCGGCGTCGCGCTCATTCAGAAAGGCCGAGTCCTTCAGCATGATCTCCAGCAGGTCGTAGCTGGCCGGAGTCAGGTGGATGGTGGCGCGGCAACCGTTGCGCATCAGCTGCGGCAGCCTGCCGGAATGATCGAGGTGGGCATGGGACAGCACGACGGCATCGAGAGCCGTCGCATCAAACGGAAACGGCCGGGCGTTCTGAGCCTCTTCTGTATTGCTGCCTTGGTACAGGCCGCAGTCGAGCAGCACCCGCGCCCGGTCGGTCTCGAGCAGGCAACAGGAGCCGGTCACGTCATTGACCGCGCCGAGGAAGCGCAATGTGGCCATTTTCTAAGTCACCTTCGCTACAGTAATCGCTGCCAGTGCCGACACTTTACTCGACTGACCGGCAGCTGTCATGCGCTGCCAGCCATTGACTTGCCTGCCCCGGTCAATAGAATGAACTTTTTCACCAACCATTTATTCACCAGCAAGGAGTTAGCCATGAACCTGATGCGTAGCATTTCTCGCCCGGTTGCCCACTTCGTCATCTGCTGCTTTGCGATGTTCAGCCTGTCGATGCCGGCGGCCCAGGCCGGGATGATCGGCACCGATACCGTGCTCAGTGCCGAACAACGCACTGCCGATCAGGCCCAGTTGTCACAACTGCTGGCCCGTGCCGATGTGACGCAGAAGCTGGTTGCGCTCGGGGTCAATCCTGCCGATGTCCAGCAGCGCATTGCCGGTCTCAGTGACGATGAGCTGCAAACGCTGGCGGCCCAGATCGACACTCTGCCGGCCGGTGGGGACGCCCTTGGCGTTATTGTGCTGATCTTCCTGGTATTGCTGTTTACCGACATCATGGGTTTCACCAACGTGTTCCCGTTCGTCAAGCACGGCGCCGCGCGCCGCTGATCACAGCGATGCGCCTGACCAGGGCTGCCCGGTGGCTACCGGGCGGCCTTTTATTTTTGTCGGCATGGCTGGCCGGCTGCAGCATGCTGCCACCGCTGCAGCTGCCGGATGCCGTCACCGTACGTCCGCAGACCGAGCTGACGCAGACGCCGTTCTTTCCGCAGCGCCGCTATCAGTGCGGGCCGGCGGCGCTGGCGACGGCGCTGGTCGCCAGCGGTGTCGACATCACGCCCGATATCCTGACGCCCGAGGTCTATCTGCCGGGCAGGCAGGGCAGCCTGCAGCTGGAATTGCTGGCGGCGACGCGCCGTCACGGCCGCATCGCCTATGTGCTGACACCCGAGCTGCCGGCGGTGCTGGCCGAGGTCGCGGCCGGCCACCCGGTCGTCGTGCTGCAGAACCTGGCCTTCAACTGGTATCCGCTGTGGCACTATGCCGTCGTCATCGGTTTCGACCTGCAGGCGCGCGAGCTGATCCTGCGTTCCGGTACTCACGATCGAATCACGATCCCGTTCGATACCTTCCGCCATACCTGGCAGCGCAGCGGCAACTGGGCGCTGCTGGTGCTGGCGCCGGACCAGTTGCCGGCCACGGCCGATGAGTCGCGGTACGTGAAGGCGGTGGCCGGGCTGGAGCGTGCCGCCAGCCTCGCTGCCGCGCGCACCGGCTACCAGACCGCCGCAATGCACTGGCCGGACAGCCTGGCGGCGCAGATCGGCCTGGCCAATATCAGTTATCTGCAGGGCGATCTGGCCGCGGCCGAGTACCAGTACCGCGCACTGGTGGCGCGGTATCCGCAGCAGGCCAGTCTGTACAACAATCTGGCACAGGTGTTGTTTGAGCGCGGCCGCCGCGCCGAGGCGCTGGAGATGATCAGGCGCGCGATCGAGATCGGCGGGCCGTTGATCGACAGCTATCGCCAGACCCTGCAGCAATTTGAGGCCCAATAGTCCTTCGCTACGAAGTTGCTGCTACTCAGGACGAACGGAGGGGGGCGAATGTGGTGAGTAGGTGCCTTTCGGTGCGCAGCTATCGCTGCTACTCAGGGCAGGCTCCTTCGATATGTGGCATGCTGCCACTACTCAGGACAGGCTCGAGCACCGTATCGAACCATCAACCTCCTCGCTGCTGCAGGCGACAGAGAGGCTGGGCATCATTCGCCGGCCAGCTCGACGATGCGATAGCTGCCCTGGCCGTCGAGGCCGAGGCGGTCCGCGAGTACCGGCAGCAGCCGCTGCATGTCAGCACGCAAGGTCCACGGCGGGTTGATGACGATCATGCCGCTGGCCGTCATGCCAAAGCCGCGCTGATCAGGCTGGATCGCCAGCTCGAACAGCTGGATGCGGCGGATGCCGCTGTTGCGCAACGCACGCTCCAGCGCATCGATGCGCGGCCGTTCGATGACCGGATACCACAAGGCATAGCTGCCGGTCGCAAAACAGCGCCAGGCCTTGGCCAGCGTCTCGACGACCCGATGATAGTCCTGCTTGATTTCATACGACGGGTCGATCAGCACCAGGCCGCGTTTTTCCTTCGGTGGCAGCAGGCCGATGCAGCCGCTGAGGCCGTCTTCATGGCGGAGTTTGATGCGACGGTCAGCGTGGCAGTGATCATGCAGTTGTTCAAAATCGGTGGGGTGCAGCTCAAACAGAAACAGCCGGTCGGCCGGGCGCAGCAGCTGGCGGGCCAGCCACGGCGAGCCTGGATAAAAATCCAGCGTGTCGCCGCGATTAAAGCCGCGCACCAGTTCGACATAGCGGGTGAGTTCTGGCGGCAGCCCGTCCTGCTGCCACAGCCGGCCGATGCCAGCCAGGTATTCGCCGGTCTTCTGCGAGGCATTCGATTGCAGCGCATAGCCGCCGGCGCCGGCATGGGTATCGACATACAGCAGCGGGCTGTCCTTCTGCGTCAGATGCTCCAGCAGCCGCATCAGCACCAGGTGTTTCAATACATCTGCATGATTGCCGGCATGAAAGGCGTGACGATAGCTGAGCATGGTGAGTCCAGGGGCGAGGTGCCAGAATGGGTATTTTAGCAGGCTGTTGAAAAACAGTCTGTGTGCGGTGCAGGATGGCGGCGGACGGCCGCAAAGACCCCGCTACAGGCTGCGGCCATCGAAGTCCACGGTTTGTGCAGCGCCGCTGGCCGGGTCGTAATCATCGAGGCAGCGTACATTGATGCTGATCATGTCCGGCGCGGCGCGTGGCCGGCTGAAGGCGTGGATGCCGCAATGGCGACAGAACTGGTGCCGCGCCCGATGGGTGCCGAACTGATACAGCACCAGGTCATCGGTACCACTCAACAGCCGGAACTGCTGCGGGTTGACGCGATGGTGCACGGCGCCCTTCTTGGTACAGATCGAGCAGTTACAGGCGATGAGCTGCTGCAGGTCGGTCGTCACCTCGAAACAGACCCGG
The DNA here is from genome assembly GCA_016218365.1 of Gammaproteobacteria bacterium. Lineage (GTDB taxonomy): Bacteria > Pseudomonadota > Gammaproteobacteria > SZUA-140 > SZUA-140 > JACREF01. Next base: position 14,067 of record JACREF010000008.1, on the reverse strand, counting down.
CCACAGTGGCAACTGCCGTGATAGGTCTTCATGGCCTATCCCTGACGATGGTCTGTGGATGTTCGACCTGGTAATCGACGACGCGCCGTTCGCTGCGCAGTTCGAGCAGCAGCGGGATCAGCGCCTGATGTTCCGGATGGTCATGGTAGCCCTGCAAGGCCGCGCGCGACTCAAACTCCGAATATAGCACTACGTCGCCGCTGTGCGCGTCGTGCGAGAAATCGATGCCGACCTCGAGCCGGATCAGGCCGGGGATCTTCCCGTTCAGCGCCTCCAGCCGCTGTTTCAGCAGCCGGGCATTATGAGCCTTGTCGTGGCCGCCGGCGCTGTCCTGCAGTCGCCAGATGACGATGTGTTTGATCATGCAGTTGGGCTCCGTAGGCAGGGATGTTCGTTGTCGCTCAGTGCGCCGTTCATGGCAGGATGACCAGCGTGGGCGTCAGTCACCCTGCCCACCCCGCTCGAAATAATCGCGGCTGACCCTGAGCATCGCCTCGGCGCTGTCACTGAGCAGCAGTGACCGGCCATGCGCCCGCCGCGGATCGCTGGCGGCCAGTTGCTGGCAGGCGGCCAGCGCCGCGGCGAAATCCTGGAAGACATAGTCCTGGCCCACCAGCGCGGTGATGCCGGCGCGCTCCAGCTTGGCCGCGACCGTGTCATTGGCGCCGGATAATATCACGCGCACACCGCGGCGCTGCAGGTCGCGGATGACCTCCTCCAGCGTCTGTACGCCGGTGATGTCGATGAACGGTACCCAGCGCAGCCGGATGATCAGCAGCCACGGATCGGTGTGGGTGCTGGCGAGCGCCCGTTCGAAATTTTCGACCGCGCCGAAGAAGAACGGCCCCTCGACCGAATAGACCTGGATGCCGGCCGGCAGTGTCGTGAAGCCCTGGTGCGCAAATTCCTGGCGCAGCTCCTGTTCGCTGGCCTGCTTGACCTCGACGCTGGAGGCCATGCGACGCAGGAAATGCAGCGTCGCGAGGATGACACCGATGTTGACCGCGACCACCAGATCAGCGAACACCGTCAGGAGAAACGTCACCAGCAGGATGATGACATCGGCGCGCGGCGCGCGCCTGACCATCTTGATGAAGTGCCCGACCTCGCTCATGTTCCAGGCGACGACGAACAGGATCGCCGCCAGCACCGCCAGCGGCACATGCACGGCCAGCGGTGCCAGCAGCACGATGATCAGCACCAGCGTCAGCGCGTGCACGATGCCGGCCAGCGGGCTGTTGCCGCCGTTGCGGATGTTGGTCGCGGTGCGGGCGATCGCCCCGGTGGCGGCAAAGCCGCCGAACAGCGGCGTGGCGATGTTGGCGATGCCCTGGCCGATCAGCTCCTGGTTCGAGTTGTGGCGGGTGCCGGCCATGCCGTCGGCGACCACGGCCGACAGCAGCGACTCGATCGCGCCGAGCATCGCGATCGTGAACGCCGGGCCGATCAGTTCGATGACCCGGGCCGCGGTGATCTCGGGCCAGTGGAACGGCGGCAGGCCCTGCGGGATGCCGCCAAAGGTGCTGCCGATCGTCGCAACGCCATCAAAGTGGAACAGCGCCTGCAATGTGGTTGCGACTACCAAGGCCACCAGCGGACCCGGCACCCGCCTGAACCCGGGCAGCCGGGGGTTGACGATCACCACCACCAGCGACAGCACGGCGAGCGCCGTGGTGAGCGGATGCAGCCCGGGCAGGGCCTGCAGCAGCTGCCAGAACTTGTCATGGAAGTGCTGGGCGCTGACCGCCGGCAGGCCGAAAAAGTCCTTCCACTGGCTGACCCAGATGATGACGCCGATGCCGGCGGTGAAGCCGACGATGACCGGCGCCGGGATGTATTTGATGATCGCACCCATGCGCGCGACACCGAGCAGCAGCAACATCAGGCCGGCCATCAACGTTGCGATCTGCAGGCCATCGATGCCGTATTTGGCCGTGATGCCGGCCAGGATGACGATGAAGGCACCGGTCGGACCGGCGATCTGCAACCGGCTGCCGCCGAACGCCGACACCAGCAGTCCGGCGATGATCGCGGTGTAGATCCCCTGTTCCGGCTTGGCGCCCGAGGCAATCGCGAAGGCCATCGCCAGTGGCAGCGCGACGACGCCGACGATGATGCCGGACAGGATATTGCTGAGCCAGTATTTGCGTTGCAGCAGGCCGGCGCGGTAGGCGTCGATGACTGCGATCATCGGCTCATCCTTGTCATTTCAAAAAGTTTTTCCATTGCCATGATACTATCATGCATATCACCATCACAATCAGTGAGCGGCGCCGCATACCCGGGCGCATTACTAACCTATGGCAAGGGCTGGCTATATGGCCGGTCTTGCAGAGCTGATTGTGATGTATGCAGGTGTTTGTCAAGAAGGGCTGCTGCCCTTGTCGAGAGTGGCTGGATAAAGAGATCATGTAAAGCGTCCGACCAACTTGCTGCTACCTGATAAATCCCTGGAAAATACCGAAAGGGGGATGATAAGCTGTTGCTTCAATATTTAGGGAAGCTCTGATTAATTCAAAAATTACCACGGCCGTCATTCCCGCGAAAGCGGGAATCCAGGTATTACAGGTATTTATGGATGACCGCTTCTGCAGGTATGACGACAATACGAATTAATCAGAGTCTCATTAGAGAATTGTTTCAAATGCAGCCTATCGTCCAGGCCCGCTACGTTTTTCTGATCTGTTTAATATGTCAGCGTACTGTCCAGAAGTGATATGAAACATCAGACAGGAAATAAGTTATCCCTGATCCGGGAGTTGTTATCCCGCAAACAGGCGCAGATCGCTTATCAGGAGTGTCGGCAATACTGTGCTCAGAATCCGATGGATAGTGACGGATGGTTTTTGCTTGGCCTGACATGCATCCAGCAGGGCAAGCTGGCTGAGGCTCACAAGGGATTCTCGAATGTGCTTGCGATCTCGCCAAATAATGCAGAGGCCCATGTTAACTTGGGAATAACGAATGGTCTGCAGGGTAATCATGGGCTTTCAATAGATAATTATATGCAGGCACTGCAGATTCATCCGGGATATGGCGTGGCGGAAAAGGCCCTGGCCGAGGCATATTACAATTCGGGTAAATATGCAGAAGCTGCCCGTAGCTACCGTGATCTGATAGCGCGGTATCAGGATGATGCACACCTGCATACCAAGCTGGCAGCTTCACTGATGTACCTGGGGGATGTTGATGATGCCCAGGAGCAATTGACTATTGCGGTGTCTATTGATCCGGAAAGTCTGTTGGCCAGAAGAACGCAGGCAGCAATTTTGCTGTATAAAGGCAGGCCTGAAGAGGCGGCTGCTGAATTCACCCGTTTACTCGAAAGAGCAGGAGATGATGCCGACCTGTATCGCTGGCTGGCTATTGCCAAGCCTGTTGAATCACGTGAAGACCCGCGGCTCAGTGCGATGGAGAACTTTGCCAAGCGAGGCGGGCTGCCGGTGCCGCAGGAAATTTCTCTCCATTTTGCATTGGCTAAGGCCTATGACGACATCAAGGACTATGATCAGGCCTTTGTTCGCTACAAGGCGGCAAATGATTTGCGTCGCAGTACGTTCAACTACTCAATCGAAGAATCGCGCTGGATCATAGAGCGGCTGATGGATTGTTTTGATGGTGAATTCTTTCAGCGACGGGCCGGCTACGGCGTCGAAGATGACAGGCCAATTTTCATCATTGGCATGCCGCGCTCGGGAACTTCCTTAATTGAGCAAATAATTTCATGTCATCCAGAGGTGGTTGCCGCAGGTGAATTGTATGATCTTAGAGACGTAATATTTTCTCCAGCCTACGGCATGTCTGAGGGACAGTTTACCAAGTTGATCGCCGCCTGCACGGAGTCAACAATACGGGAAATGGCGGATGATTATTTGCTCAGAGTGACGCGCTTCGGTGTGGCCGGTTCTTTCACAACCGACAAGATGCCGGAGAATTATTATTTTCTCGGCGTGATTCATCTGATGTTTCCGCGTGCCAGGATAATACATTGCAGGCGCGGCCCTGTGGATACCTGTCTTTCGATATATAGGCAGAACTTTGCGGGACCGACCCCGATCCTGTACGCGCACGACTTGAAAGAACTGGGTGGCTACTATCAGCTGTATCATCGACTAATGCAGCATTGGCACAGGGTATTGCCGCCGGGGCGAATATTGGACGTATGCTACGAACAACTGGTGGCCGCTCCAGAGCGTGAGGTCAGGCGCCTATTGAGTCACTGTCAATTGTCGTGGCATGAGGCGTGTCTGACGCCCCATCGGTCTTCGCATCTCGTCAGGACGGCAAGCATGAATCAGGTCAGGCGACCTATCTACCGAGATTCCATGAAGGTTTGGCAGCGTTATACTTCCCATCTTGAACCATTGCTGACTGCCTTAGGTGAGCTTCGCGATCTGGAGTGTGTTGCTGATCAGGTATAATGCTGTCAGGGCACGATGGATATATTTTATCTGTGATATCCAGCCTGCCGATTTGAAGATGTTCGCTGCTGCTTATTAGTTCAGACCACACCCGTCGGTGAATGATAGGATTATTACTGTGAAGACTTTGCGCATTGTGCAGCTGACCCCAGAGGATTATCCGGCCTTGCTCAGCCTGTGGCAACAGGGCGCGCCCGGTGTGCAGCTGCGCGAGGCCGATGATAATGCCACTGCGATTGCATCATTGCTGGTACGCAATCCCGGGCTTTGTCTCGGGGCATGGGACGGCGCGCAGCTGGTTGGTGCCGTGCTGGCCGGTTGCGACGGTCGCCGCGCCTATCTGTACCACTTCGTCGTTGCAACGCAGTGGCGCGGCTCTGGCATCGGCAGGACGCTGGCGCAGGCGCTGACCGATGCGTTGCGCTCCCAGCGGGTCAGCAAGGCGCACCTGTTCGTGCTGAATGACAATCAAGGTGCGCAGCAGTTCTGGGCTGCGCTGGGCTGGCGGCGGCGCGACGACCTGACGGTGTATAGCTGTGACCTGATTGATGGGCCGGACGAGGCGGACGATCACGGCTGTTGATGGCCGGCTCGCACTGTATCAGTCAGTGGCGGTTATTTCGGCGGCAGTGTGGCGATGAAGCCCTCGCACCGTCTGACCCAGGCCAGTAGCTGTTCATCGCTGTCGAAGCCGGCCGGAGCGACATAGATGAAGCCCTTCATCGGCCGGCCGGTGAAGTCCATCGCCCGGACATGCGGCCGGGCCAGCGCGGCGGCATAGGCATCGGGTCCGACCCGCGCCATCAGCGTGTCGCCGACGATGCCGCAGCACATATGCCCGTGCACCATGAAGGCCAGGCCGCCGAACATCCGGCGCTCGGTGACATCATGACGCCCGGCGAAGACGTCGCGCAGCCGTTCCGCCAGTCCTTCATCGTAGGCCATGTCCCGCTCCCTCAGATGTTGCATGCGCATCCGGATGACCGCACGCCCCGCAGCCGCTAATTTTTGATGAACACCGCCTGATGCAGATGATGGTTGTGCAGCGTCTCATCGATCACAAAGGCCGAGAGGTCGGTGCGCGTCAGCGACGACAGCATGCCGAGCCGCACACCAGTGCCCGCTCGCCATGTCCCGCGCGCCGCGCCATCGGTCAACCGCGGCGGTTTGATCAGCGTCCAGTCCAGGCCGCTGTCGCGGACCATCTGCTCCTGTTTGGCGCGGTCGGCGGCAATCGCCGGCAGCCGTTTATTGAAGGCGGTGGTCATCAGCTGGAATGGCCAGGTCCGGTTGGCGCGATAGTCACCGATCATGCCGCCAGTCTGGCACAGCAAGCGCCGGATGCTGAGGCCACGCATGACCTCGACGATCAGCGCCGTCGCCTCGGCGCAGAAGATGTCCCGATATGGCGGCCGCGGGCCAAAGACACAGATGGCCGTCGTGCAGCCGGTCAGAGTGGCTGTCACATCCTCCCGGTTCAGCAAAGCGCCGGTGATGATATCAAGTTGCGGCGAGCGGATGGCCAGCGAGGAAGCGGCCCTGACCAGTGCCCGAACCTTCAGGCCATTATGCAGCGCTTGGTCGATGATGGCGCGGCCGGTGGCACCACTGGCACCGAATAGGGCAAGGGTGTTGCCAGCGATGGATGTGGCGGTGTTCAGAAGATCAGCCTTCCTGTTTTTGAGATTACCGGGGGCCCGTCCGGTTAGAATAAGGATTAATTCTGGACAAATATATAAGGTAATGTTATCAGTGTCTAAGGTGTACACCTAGGCAATAACATATTGCTTATAATAAAAAATATATCCGTGTTGGGAGTTGATCGACTAGCTTTGATACCGGATTCTATGTGCTGTCTCGATGCCCATCCGGGTATCGCAAAGATGTATTTTGGTCTCGACCACTCTGGTAGAAGAAATGGTTTAGGTGTTGAGCAAATACACCACTGAGGATGCAGATTTAATCCGGGCAGCTCAGAGCAGGCTGATACCCAAGAGAACCTAATGATGGAAAATCAGTTTTTCGAAAAACCTATCCTTAATTCGCCTTACGACTACCCGGCACGCCATTGGGAGCTGGATGAGTCAGGTCAGCCGACGCAGCAGATTATCAATCAGCGCCGCAAGGCCGAATTCATCACGCCGATCCCCAAACCCAGAAAACGGAAGGGGCCGATCGAACAAAGCTCAATGGTGTTCGAAGATGGGGGGCTATCAGACAAATACCAGCAATATGACCCCACCCCGATTATCAATGAACTGCGACGCCATGTAGACCAGTGGCGCAGCCTGAAGAACCCAAATGATTGGCAGGTGACACCCGAGACCGCCCGGCTGCTTCAGCACTGGCGGCACCATGAGTTCAGCAGTCTTCGTCCTTTCTTTTGCCAGGTGGAGGCCGTGGAAACGGCCATCTGGCTGACGGAGGTTGCGCCCAAGTCTGGCAAGACCGGCAGCAAGTTCCTGGAACACCTCAACAGCGCCAACAATGATGCCAATCCGGAACTGCTGCGCCTGGCGCTGAAGTTGGCCACCGGTGCCGGCAAGACCACGGTGATGGCGATGCTGATAGCCTGGCAGACCATCAATGCCGTGCGCAAGCCGGGTAGCAATAAATTCACGCGCGGGTTTCTGGTGGTGGCGCCTGGGTTAACCATCAAGGACCGGCTGCGTGTGCTGCAGCCCAACGATCCGGACAGTTATTACCAGAGTCGGGAAATAGTGCCTGGCGATATGCTCGGTGATATTGAACGTGCCAAGATCGTGATCACCAATTATCACGCCTTCAAGCTGCGTGAGCGCATGGAGCTGTCGAAGGGCGGCCGTTCCCTGTTGCAAGGCAGGGGTGAAGAGCTCAATACCCTGGAAACTGAAGGGCAGATGCTGCAGCGTGTCATGCCCGATTTGATGGGTTTGAAGAATATCATGGTGCTCAATGATGAGGCGCATCATTGTTACCGTGAAAAGCCCAAGCATGACGACGAGGACTTGAAGGGGGAGGAAAAGAAGGAGGCTGAGAAAAATAATGAGGCGGCCCGCCTGTGGATTTCCGGCCTCGAAACCGTAAAGCGCAAGCTCGGCATCAATCGGGTCATTGATCTCTCCGCAACGCCATTTTTCCTCAGCGGCTCGGGCTATGTCGAGGGAACCTTGTTTCCATGGACCATGAGTGACTTCTCGCTGATGGATGCCATCGAATGCGGCATCGTCAAGTTGCCGCGCGTGCCGGTGGCCGACAATATCCCCGGCGGTGAGATGCCAAAATTCCGTAACCTGTGGGAGCACATCCGCACGCGCATGCCCAAAAAGGGCAGGGGTAAGTCCAAGGCGCTTGATCCGCTGAGTATCCCGGTCGAGTTGCAGACCGCCCTCGAAGCCCTGTACGGCCACTACAAAAAGACCTACGACCTGTGGGAAAAGGCCGGCATCCGCGTCCCGCCCTGTTTCATCATTGTCTGCAACAACACCTCGACCTCCAAGCTGGTGTATGACTTCATCTCCGGCTTTCACCGCGAGAACGATGACGGCTCCACCACCTTGGAAAACGGGCGGCTGGAACTGTTCCGCAACTTTGACGAACACGGTAACCCCTTGGGCCGCCCGCGCACACTGCTGATCGACAGCGAACAGCTCGAATCCGGCGAGGCGCTGGACGACAATTTCCGTAACATGGCCTCCGATGAAATCGAGCGTTTCCGGCGCGAGATCGTCGAGCGCACCGGCGACATCCGCCAGGCTGATAACCTCACCGATCAGGACCTGCTGCGTGAAGTGATGAACACCGTCGGCAAGCCAGGCCAGCTGGGTGAATCCATTCGCTGTGTGGTCTCTGTTTCCATGCTCACCGAGGGCTGGGATGCGAACACCGTCACCCACGTGCTGGGGGTACGCGCCTTTGGCACTCAATTGCTGTGTGAGCAGGTGATTGGCCGCGCCCTGCGCCGCCAGTCGTATGACCTGAACGAGGAAGGCCTGTTCAATGTCGAATACGCCGACGTACTGGGTATTCCATTTGATTTCACCGCCAAGCCCGTGGTGGCGCCACCACAGCCACCACGCGACACCGTCCAGGTCAAGGCGGTGCGTCCCGACCGTGATGCGCTGGAAATCCAGTTTCCACGGGTGCAGGGCTACCGGGTGGAGTTGCCGGAAGAACGGCTGAGGGCATCATTTAATGATGATTCGGTGCTGGAACTGACGCCGGACCTCGTCGGTCCGTCGATCACCAAGAATCAGGGGATCATTGGCGAAGACGTGGACCTGAGCCTGGCGCATCTGGGCGACATGCGCCGCTCCACGCTGCTGTTCCATCTGACGCAGCGGCTGCTGTATAGCAAGTGGCGCGATCCGGGTGAAGAGCCCAAGCTGTATCTGTTTGGCCAGCTCAAGCGCATCACCAAAGAGTGGCTCGACACCTGCCTGGTATGCAAGGGCGGAACCTATCCGGCGCAGCTGATGTATCAGGAACTGGCGGACATGGCGTGTGAGCGGATCACGGCCGGTATCGTCCGTGAATTTGCCGATAGCCGTCCGATCAAGGCAGTGCTTGATCCTTACAATCCGCTCGGCTCGACCGCCCACGTCAATTTCAACACCTCAAAGACCAGCCGCTGGGAAACCGATGCCCGCCGTTGCCACATCAACTGGGTGATTCTCGATAGTGATTGGGAGGCCGAGTTCTGCCGCGTCGCCGAAGCCCACCCGCGTGTCAAAGCCTACGTAAAGAACCACAACCTCGGTCTGGAGGTACCTTATCGCTACGGCTCAGAGACGCGTAAGTACATCCCCGATTTCATTGTGCTGGTGGATGACGGACAGGGAAGCCCTAATGCTGCGGGAGCCACGGATGGCGAGAGTGGCCTAGGACAGGGCGAGGCCGATCTGTTGAATCTGATCGTCGAGATCAAGGGCTATCGCCGCGAAGACGCCAAGGAAAAGAAGAACACCATGGACATCTACTGGGTGCCTGGCGTGAACAACCTCAAGCAATACGGCCGCTGGGCCTTTGCCGAGTTCACCGACGTATTCCAGATGCAGGACGACTTTGCCAAGAAGGTCGAGGCTGAGTTCAATAAAATGATCGATCAGTTTGCCGCGGCAGAGGCATAGCGGATATGGCGGCGACCCGGCTCAGAATATTCATCAGCGGCGTGCAGAAGGAATTCGCGCAACAGCGGCTCGATCTGAAAGCATTTCTGCTCGGGGATGCCGTGTTGCGCCGTTTTGTTGCCGAGGTTTTCCTGTTCGAGGAACTCCCCGCCAAGGACCGTCGCGCCGATCAGGTTTACCTGGAAGAAGTCGAGCGCTGCGATATCTACTTGGGGCTGTTTGGCTACGACTACGGATTCGACGGTAAGGGGAGCATCTCCCCAACCGAACGCGAATACGACCACGCCACCCGTCACGGCAAAACTCGCCTCGTCTATGTCTGGGGCGCCGATGATAAAAAACGCGCCCCGAAAATGCGGAAACTGGTCAGCAAGGCCAGCACCGAACTCATCCGCCGCCGTATCGAGAACGTCAGCGCGCTGACCGCTGAAGTCTACGCCAGCCTTGTCGATTATCTCGATAACATTGGCGCGCTGCGTGTCCCGCCCTTTGATACCTCCGCTTGCGATGGCGCCACCCTCAAAGACATATCCCGCAAACGCATCGAATGGTTCCTGACGAGTGCCCGCCGCGAACGCGGCTTTCCGCTAAAAGCTAATACCGAGACCAAGGCACTGCTCACTCACCTCAACCTGCTCGACAACGGAAAACCAACCAATGCTGCGGTAGTACTCTTCGGCGCCAACCCGCAGCGCTTCCACCGCACGGCCGAGACCAAGTGCGTGCACTGCCACGGTACCGAGTACCGTCGTCCCTTTGCGTCGCAGCAAATCTATGCGGGCGATCTGTTCGATCAGTCAAACCTGGCGCGCGATTTCGTGCTGGCGAAAATCAACCGTGCCGTCGGTACCCGTGCCACCAGCATCACCGCGCCGGCCACCTACGAACTGCCGCCTGATGCCGTGGGCGAAGCCATCGTCAACGCCATCGCCCATCGCGATTACCACAGCAACGCCTCGGTCGAAGTCCGCCTTTTTGCCGATCGCCTGGAAGTCTGGAATCCCGGTTCAATGCCCGGCACTTTGACGCTGGACGACCTGCATAATGCCCATCCTTCGATACCCAACAACCCGCTAATTGCCGAGTCACTGTACCTGACCCGCTACATCGAAAAAGCCGGTTCTGGCACACAGCGCATGATTGAGCTTTGCCGGGAAGCTGCGCTGCCCGAACCCAGTTTCGAACTGCGCGCCGGTAGCTTTGTAATTACCCTGTGGCGTGATTGGCTGACGGATGATGTCCTCGCCGGCTTCCATCTGAATGACCGGCAGTTACGGGGGATCAGGCATGCGAAGGTCACAGGCCGCATCAGCAATGCTCAATATCGTGAAATGACCGGAGTATCCGAAAGCACAGCGCTCAGAGAACTTCGCCAACTCACCACCCTCGGCATTTTCGAGAAGGTGGGGGGTACCGGCCAATCGGCACATTACGCGACGGCCAAGACACCCCCTGGCAGGGACGAACACGGAGACAACCCGTCATGAACCCGTCGAACCCGTCATCAAGGGGCAAAGTAGGAACCCGTCACGAACCCGCCAAACCCGCCAACCACGAAAGAAAGGGCTCACAAAGGGCTCATCCGAGTTATGTGTGCGGAACGCGCCAAAAACACGCCAAATGGGCCATGATTCGATCACATCGACCATGCCAAGGTTTGGGACATTTATAGGACAAATAGGACATAAACCTGACAGGCAACGGTGTTTATGTTGTTTGGCTAAAGGGGCCATAAAGGGGACATTGGGAACATTAAAACGGCTCATAAATGGCTCAATCGGCTCATCGGAAAACTGGACATAAACCGGACAAATAGGACATCAAGTTGTCCACGAAGGATGAAACAAAATGGCAAAAGCACCAACCAAAACGCTCACCGTCGAAACCCTCAAGCACGACGACGCCACCCGCAAGAACATCCCCACCGCCGAATACCAGTCGGTGATGCAGAAGGACGAGCAGTCGCCGGTCCGCGTAGCCTATCAGCGGCGCAACCGCGACCTAGACCCGCAATTGGTGTGGCGCGGCAAGGACGAGCAGGACTGGTCCGATCTGGTGGTCCACGCCCCGCCGCTCTACATTCAGGAAAAGGTCCACCCCAAGGTTCTGATCGACGACCTGAAGCGGCAGACGGAGCAGGCCGAGGCCGGCAAGGCCACCAGCCAGTCCGGCTTTATGACCGACCTGTTCGCCGACTTCAACGGCCTGCCCGATAACAACGCCAAGACCGAGTTCTACCAGCACGACGCCCACTGGGCCAACCGCATGATCCTCGGCGACAGCCTGCAAGTGATGGCCAGCCTCGCCGAGCGCGAAGGGCTGCGCGGCAAGGTGCAGTGCATCTATTTCGATCCGCCCTACGGTATCAAATTCAACTCCAACTTCCAGTGGTCCACCACCAGCCGCGACGTGAAGGACGGCAACACCGACCACATCACCCGCGAACCGGAGCAGGTGAAGGCGTTCCGCGACACCTGGCGCGATGGCATTCACTCCTACCTGACCTATCTGCGCGACCGGCTGACCGTGGCGCGGGATTTGTTGACCGATTCCGGCTCGATCTTTGTGCAGATTGGGGATGAGAATGTGCATCGGGTGCGGACTCTGATGGATGAGGTGTTTGGGGAGAATAATTTCGTTGTAGATATCGCAGTCCAAAAAACTGGGAGCCTTGTCGGGGCATTCATTCAATCCAATTTTGACCGGGTTCTTTGGTTTACTCGGTCAAAATCTGTTGCGGAAGGGAAGTTCCGTTCCTTGCTGCGTCCTCGCGATATCAAGGGCGAAGGCGGAAGTGGTTACACGAAAATAGCGACCTCACCTGTAGATAGTCGCCCTCTAACACGAGAGGAAAGGAACGACACATCGCTGATAAAAGAGATGAGCTTGGTGTGGCGCTCTTATCCACTCACATCAGATGGTTTCCGTCCCACAACGACTGTGGATTTTCAATTTCAAGGCGGCACCTTCCACCCTGGAAAGACGGCTCACTGGAAGGTCACTGTGGACGGACTTGGCAGGGTCAGTCGAGCAGGTCGTCTCGTGATTGATGGTCGGCAGATCAGTCTTCGGCGGTTTTTTGGCGACGACCCAACAGTTAGCTTGGGAGGGTCATGGACAGATGTAGGAGGCGCGTCGGACAAAGTTTACGTTGTGCAAACTAACGAGAAGGTTGTTCAACGTTGCATCCTCATGGCCACCGACCCCGGCGATCTCGTGCTCGACCCCACCTGCGGTTCCGGCACCACCGCCTATGTCGCCGAACAATGGGGCCGCCGCTGGATCACCCTCGACACCTCCCGCGTTGCCCTAGCCCTGGCCCGCGCCCGCATCATGGGCGCGCGCTATCCCTACTACTTGCTCGCCGACAGTCGCGATGGACAGATCAAGGAAGGCGAAATCACCCGTACCGTACCATCAAGCCAGCCCACACGCGGCAATATCCGCCAAGGTTTCGTCTATGAGCGTGTGTCGCACATTACGCTGAAATCCATCGCCAACAACGCCGAGATCGACGTGATCTGGGAGAAGTATCAACAAGAGATGGAGGGGCTGCGCGCCAGGCTCAACCAGGAACTTGGTAAGCAATGGCAGGAATGGGAAATCCCCCGCGAAGCCGGACAAGGATGGTCTATCAAGGCTAATCTGGCTCATGCGGCATGGTGGCAAGACCGTATCGCCCGCCAGAAAGAAATCGACGCCTCCATCGCCTCCAAGGCCGAGCACGAATACCTCTACGACAAGCCCTATGAGGACAAGAAGAGAGCCCGCGTCGCCGGTCCGTTTACCGTCGAAAGCCTGTCACCCCACCGCGTGCTGGGCGTGGATGAAAACGACGAACTGATCGACGGCATCGGTGAGCCAAAAGACAGCTATGGCGGGGAGCGCAACTTCGTCCAGATGATACTGGAAAACCTCAAAACCGCCGGCGTGCAGCAGGCCCACAAGGAAGACAAGATCAGTTTCACCTCTCTTACCCCGTGGCCCGGCGATCTGGTCTGCGCCGAAGGGCGATACGAGGATGATGGCGGCGAAAAACGTGCCGCCATCTTCATTGGCCCCGAATTTGGTACCGTCTCCCGCCCCGATCTGGTCGCCGCCGCCCGCGAGGCTGGTGACGCCGGTTTCGATGTACTCATCGCCTGCGCCTTCAACTACGATGCCCGTTCCACGGAATTTGACAAGCTAGGCCGCGTCCCCGTGCTCAAGGCCCGCATGAACGCCGACCTGCATATGGCTGATGACTTGAAAAACACCGGCAAGGGCAACCTGTTCGTCATCTTCGGCGAACCGGACATCGACATTCTGGAAGCGGAAGGTGGCCAGGTCCGCGTCAAGGTCAACGGCGTCGACGTGTTCCACCCCAACACCGGCGAAGTCCGCAGCGACGGGGCCGAAGGCATCGCCTGCTGGTTCATCGACACCGACTACAACGAAGAAAGCTTCTTCGTCCGCCACGCCTACTTCCTCGGTGCAAATGATCCCTACAAGGCTTTGAAAATCACCCTCAAAGCCGAGATCAACGAAGATGCCTGGGC
>JACREF010000011.1 GCA_016218365.1 Gammaproteobacteria bacterium | reverse complement strand
GCCGGCCAGTACTTCACCCCGCGTCCGCTGATCCAGGCCATGGTGGATGTCATGGCCCCGAAGCCCGGCGAAACCGTGAGCGACCCGGCCTGCGGCACCGGCGGCTTTCTGCTCGCGGCGCATGACTATGTGGTGAAGCACAATCCCAACCTGACCAAGCCGCAAAAGACCAAGCTCAAAGAGGAATCCTTCAAGGGCTGGGAGCTGGTGCAGGCCACGGCGCGGCTGTGCGCGATGAACATGCTGCTGCACGGCATCGGCAGCCAGGACTTCGAGCCCATTGTGGTGTCCGACGCGCTGGCCGCCGACCCCGGCGACCGTTTCGACCTGGTGCTCACCAATCCGCCGTTCGGCAAGAAGAGCAGCACCACGATTGTTGGTGAAGAAGGGAAAGTGAGCAAGGAGCGCGACAGCGTCGAGCGCGGTGACTTCTGGACCACCACCTCGAACAAACAGCTCAACTTCGTCCAACACGTCAAAACCCTGCTCAAGCAAAACGGCCGCGCCGCCGTGGTCGTGCCTGACAACGTGCTGTTCGAAGGCGGCGCCGGCGAAACCATCCGCCGCAAGCTGCTGCACGAGTGCGACGTCCACACCCTGCTGCGCCTGCCCACCGGCCTGTTCTACGCCCAGGGCGTGAAGGCGAATGTGCTGTTCTTCGACAAGAAGCCGGCCTCTGAGACCCCGTGGACCAAAAAGCTGTGGATCTACGATCTGCGCACCAATATGCATTTCACGCTGAAGACCGATCCGCTGACGCGGGCGGACCTCGATGAATTCGTCAAATGCTATAACCCCGAGAACCGGCACAGTCGCAAGGCGACGTGGAGTAATGAACTGGATTCCGGCTCGGAGGCCGGAATGACACCAAAAGGAAAAAAGAAAAAGGCGGCCCCTCTCCCTAGCCCTCTCCCCGCAAGCGGGGAGAGGGGAGCTAATGGGAGATGGCGGGCCTACAGCTACGACGAACTGATCACCCGCGACAAGTTGAGCTTGGACATCTTCTGGCTGAAGGATGATTCGCTGGCTGACTCCGACAACCTGCCTGCACCGGATGTAATCGCGCAGGAGATCGTCGAGGACCTGGAGGCAGCGTTGGCGCAGTTCAGGGAAATCGCCGGTGACCTGGGCGGCAGTGCGGGAGGTGAGCTGTCATGATCAAACCGCCACCCTTCACCGCTGCTCAGGCGTCCCAGCTCGCGGCATTCCTGGACGCGCCGGAGCGCCCAGAGGGGACGATGTGCTACTGCGAACTTGCCGGGTTCCTGTTCGCCGTGGCCTGCTCGCCGGATTTGGTGCAACCTTCCGAATGGTTGCCGCTGCTATTTAACGATGAGGCGGGTGGTTTCACGACTCTCGATGAGGCACAGCATATTTTGCCGGCGATCATGGCGCTGTACAATTTTGCCAATCACGGCGTGCTGGAAGGCGCACCGGTGCTGCCCCCCGGTTGCACAATCCATCCCGAACCGCTGGCCAACCTCGAACCGGACGCGCCGCTCAGCCAGTGGGCGCACGGTTTCATCATTGGACACGGCTGGCTGGAAGACAGCTGGGACCAGTACACACCCGCCGAATTTGATGATGAGCTGGGCGCGACCGTGATGATATTGAGCTTCTTTGCCAGCCGGGAGCTGGCGGAGACCTACCACAAGGAGTTCAAGAACCATGAGCATCGCTCGCTGGTCGAACTGGCGGGCGACCTGGTGCAGCTATTACCGGATGCGATGCACAGCTACGCCGACATGGGCCGCTCGTTGTACGAGGCAACATTATCCGAGGCATCCATCGAAACACAGCATCCGGTGCGCCATCAGAAGATCGGGCGCAACGACCCGTGCCCGTGCGGCAGTGGCAAGAAGTACAAAAAGTGCTGCGGTGTGGAGCATTGATCCACCCATTTCGGGAGGGCAATGGCTGTAGCGCGTTTGCTGTCAGGATTGATGGCGTTGCAGGTCAATATGCCGAGATTATTTCGGTTTCTTAGGCGAGTGATTGAGGGTCACGATGCCACCGGCCACCTTGCGGACCGACGGGGAGAGAATGGTGCTGCTGATGCCGGTTTCAATGGGATACGTTTGTGACAAGGCCTTCCAGGAGTTCACTGTCTCGGCAGAACTCAGGCTGAAATTGATAGCCGATATTGAAATAACCTCTACTAGCGCCCATATCTAGCTATCTGCTTGTTATACTACCGCCTACCCCCAGCCGAAGAGCCCGATGAAGATACCCAAGCGTTTGCAACCCCTGATCGATGATGGCCTGATCGATGAGGTCGTCTGTCAGCTGAAGAGTGGCAAGGAGGCCCAGGTCTTCATGGTGCGCTGCGGCGACCAGGTCCATTGCGCCAAGGTCTATAAAGAGGCCAACCAGCGCAGCTTCAAGCAGGCGGTGGTGTATCAGGAGGGCCGCACTGCGCGCGGCAGCCGTCGGGCCCGGGCGATGAACAAGCGCACCAGTTATGGTCAGAAGGAGAGCGAGCAGGCCTGGCTCAATGCCGAGGTCGATGCGCTGTATCAACTCGATGCCGCCGGAGTGCGGGTGCCCAAGCCGTACAGTTTTCTCGATGGCGTGTTGCTGATGGAGCTGATCACCGACGGCGACGGCCATGCCGCGCCACGCTTGGGTGAAGTGGATTTCAGCGCCGAGCAGGCGCTGGACTATCACGGCCGGCTGATCAATGAGGTGGTGCGGATGTTGTGCGCCGGTCTGGTGCACGGCGACCTGTCGGAATTCAATGTGCTGGTCGATGCCAGCGGCCCGGTGATCATCGACCTGCCGCAGGCGGTGAATGCCGCCAGCAACAACAATGCGCGGATGATGCTGGAGCGCGACGTCAATAATATGCGCAACTACTTCGGCCAGTTCGCGCCGGATCTTTTGAATACAGCCTATGCCAAAGAGATCTGGAGCCTCTACGAGGCCGGTGAACTGACCCCGGGCATGACGCTGACCGGTGTCTTTGCCGAGGACACCACGGCGGCCGATGTCGACGGCGTGCTGGAGGTCATCGAGGATGCGCGCCGTGAAGAGATTGAACGGCGGCTGCGCGAGCAGCAGGCGGGTTGAGGTCAACGGAACCGCTGACCCACAACCCTGGGTTTCGCAGACGGCGCTCAACCCATACGGAAATATGGATGCCCGCTGGAGCCTGCCCTCGACCCGATCGGGGGTGGGCATGATGACAACACGAATAAATCAGAGTATCACAACGAATCGCCATGGCCCTCAAAGCAACCATCTTCAAAGCCGAGCTGAACATCGCCGACATGGATCGGCATTATTATCAGGATCACAGCCTGACGCTGGCGCAGCACCCGTCGGAGACCGACGAGCGGCTGATGGTGCGGCTGCTGGCCTTTGCGCTCAATGCCCATGAGGATCTATCCTTCGGCAAGGGACTGAGCACCGAGGATGAGCCCGATCTGTGGCGCAAGGACCTGACTGGCGCCATCGAGCTGTGGATTGATCTCGGGCTGCCCGATGAGCGGCGGGTCCGCAAGGCCTGTGGCCGCGCCCGGCAGGTCATCATCTATAGCTATGGCGGTCGGGGCGCAGACCTGTGGTGGGAGCAGAACCGCAGCGCGTTGCAGCGGCTGAAGAATTTGTCCGTGCTCAATCTGCCGGTGGCAAGTTGTGCCGCCTTGACCAAGATGGCGCAGCGCACGATGCAGCTGCAATGCACGATCCAGGAAGGGCAGGTGTGGCTGGCGGATCAGCAGGACAGGATTGAGGTGGAGGTGAGGCGAGTGATGGGAGAAGGGTAGTGCCCTCTCCCCAACCCCTCTCCCATAAATGGGAGAGGGGCAATGGGGAAACCGTTCGTGGTGAGTAGGCGCAGAGCGCCGTATCGAACCATGGACGCTCCTTCGCTACGTGCTGCTACGCAGCACTACTCAGGACGAACTGGGGAGCGCGGTTAATGCACCCTCTCACCAAGCCCTCTCCACTAGATGGGAGAGGGGACATTGGATAGGCAACGAGAAACGGGGACTGTCCCCGGCTTACCTGGAGGATATCTATGTTGTTGAGGCTGATCATCTGGCTGTTGCTGACGGGCGTAATGATCGCGCCTGTTCAGGCACAGGATATCGACCCGGCACTGACCGAGGCCCGTGCAGTCTTTTTGCGCGGGGTGGACGGTGAAAAGCGTGCGGTGCGTGATGCAACCCAGCGCTTCAGGTCATTGAGTATGGCTCATCCGCAGGAACCGGTGTACCAGGCCTATCTTGGCGCCTGCATCACCTTGCAGGGCAGGGATGCATCAAACAACCTCGATAAACGCCGCATCACTGAAGAAGGCCTGGGCAAGATTGACCAAGCACTGGAGATGCTGCCCAACAGCGCGGACCAAGCCTCACCTCATTCCCTAGACACCTTGCTGGTGGCGGCGAATTCTTTTATTCATATCCCGTCGTTCTTCAACCGTCACGACAAGGGCAAGCGCTTGCTGCAGCAGATCCTTGCCGATCGCGGCTTCGATGGCATGGCAGCCGGGTTCAAGGCAGCGACCTATCTGGCGGCGGCACTGGTCGCGCACGGCGAGAACGATGACGTCTCGTACCGGCGCTATCTGGACCTGGCCGTCAGCACCGATCCCGAGGGCCGCGACGGCCGTTTCGCCAGCACACTGCTCAAAGACCTCTAGCCTCTGGCCACCAGCGCCCTCTATCATCGGGTGCAGCACGGCGATGGAAGCCATTTGGTTCCATCTTTTATAGCGAAATTCCGTGCGGTCCATCAGGATCACCCGCCTTCCACGGCCCTCATGGCAGTGATTCAAAAATGTTTCGATAAGCTGGCGATTGCATCGCCAGCTCAGGGAACCATTACCGAATCAAATGCGTTTTGACTCTCGAAGGGAGGCTGCGCACATGTTTCTCGGCAATCGTGCCTATTTGAACAGCTCTATTTCAATGGCATGTACGAAGAGATATCTTTCCAGCCGTTTTACTCAACTGCAACGCAAAAATAGAGGGTTTATTAATGTCACGATCAACCATAATGCGCACCATCATTGTCGCCCCGATCACATTTTTGTCACTTAGTGTGATGAATATCGCAGAGGCCTATCCCAATCTATGCCCTGCGCCATCAACCCTGACAAGCTGCACGTCTTGTCATACCGGCACACCGTCAAAATCCAGCTACAATGGCGCTTGTAATGCGACCAGCTCAGGCACGACGACCGGCGGCAGCAGCACGGCCGGCTCGGGTTCTACGGCCAGCAGCAGTGGCAGCACCACCGGCTCGGGCACAACGACCAGCGGCAGCACCACTGCCAGCTCAGGCGCGATGAACAGCGGCACCAGCAGCGCTGGTTCGGCTACACCATCAACGGCATCACACGGCACGACCACCCGGGATAACAAGCGTTCGAGCACGCGCAGAGAGGCGCCACGCTACGCCAGCACCCGCGACGATGAAACCCGGAGTGCCAAGCGCAACAAGCGTGAACAACGTTCGACGGAAAGGGACGACGATTAATTTCCAGACCATGCCAGCCAGGACAGGGGCCTTCGGGCCCCTGTTTTTAGCAGCATTCCGTCTTGAGACATTGATTGAATGATCGTAAAAAGCATCAAGCCTTTCAATAGCACGATGATAAAGGTGCTGCTCTGCGCCCTCATCGCATGCACCATCAGCGCGGCATACGCACTGAGTGCCCGCGGCGTATTCATCGATACGCTCGACATCAAAAAAGAGATCGACAAGGCGACCATCACCCTGCATGCACGGATACCCGTAAGTTACCTTGGCCATTTTCCCGTGTCCGAAGGTCGCATCCTAAAGATCCGGATTCAGCCAATCCTCAGGGGAACCTTTGCCAACATAGATGTTGAATCGATATCGCCACCGCTAAATGAATGCGCAGTGCTTCGGGAAATATCCCTCGATCGCGGCATGGCGGACGATTATTACCTGACATATCACTTCAAACACAGTGTTCACTATCAGGTAGCCAGACAAATCAATCCGCAAGCGCTGGTGGTCATCCTGAGCAACCCGAACGTCGGCGAGGCTGGAGATCCATGCGATGCACACTAGCATCGGCGCTGCGCGTCACGCGGGTCGTTTAACGTCTATTGCCTGCCGTGCCCTGGCCCTTTTATTGTCTGTCCTCTTCTCGACCAATGCCTTGGCAGAGCTCTACAGTGACAAGCTGTATGCGATCAATATCTTGTCGCAGACAGCCGACATATCGGACCTGGACAGAAAAGGCATTGTGGTGCAGGAGGGCTACGCACTCTATACCACAGAGATAGTCATCAAAGGCGCCACCTGGAACCGGCTGCGCTTGGGATTTTTTGGCTCACAGAAAGATGCTGTCAGTTATATCAATACCTATCTCAGCGGCCGCAGCGGTGTCTGGGTGGCGGCGGTGACGGCAGACGAGTATCTGAAGAATAAGACATTAAACGACGAACAACTGTTTATCAAGGCGCAGGGGGCCTTCGCCAACCATAACTATCAATTATCCGCGACGCTGTACAAGAAGATCATCGCCGCCAATGACAGACGACACAAAGCCTCCGCCCTGGTATCGCTAGGGGAGATTTATGAGAAGAGCGGCGACATCGCCGCGGCCGTGGATGTTTACACGCAATACATTGATCTTTATCCGGAGGCGCTGAACCTGCCGCGCATCAAGGATCGCAAGGCCATGCTGGACGAGCAGCTGCATGCCGGCCGGCCCTGGGTGTCCAGCGGCGAGATATCGCAGTCCATGTCACGGCACACGAATACCATACGCACGATAGACCCCTTGCAGCCTGAGATCTACACCGAGAAGGATTCCATCATCACCTATCTAAACTATACCGGCTACAAGAATTATATCGACTCAAGCCTGCGGTTAAGTTTTAAAGGGGATTACGATTACAGCCTCATCAACCAGGCAACGGACCAGAGGTTGTCCGCCAATCAGCTTTCACTGGCATACAGCACCCAGACACAAACAACAGAGCTGGGGAGACAGGCCTGTAGCGGCTGCGGCATCAATGGCATCCTTGACGGGGTGTCGTACGCCTATGCCCCTGTGGCGCCGGTGGAGTTCAAGCTGTCGGCCGGTCATCCGGTCGATTACTCATCGAATGCCTATAACAATGATCGCACCCTGTATAGCCTGAATATCGATACGCGGAGATTGCTCGGTGACAGCAACCTCAGTGCTTATTACGTCAAACAGGACATCGATGGTATCGCAGACCGTCAAGCAGCCGGTTTGTCATTCAACTATGCCAGCAATACATTGTCGGTATCGTCTAACATTGACTATGACCTTCTTTATAACGACTTTAACTATGCGCTGATAAACCTGAGCTTCGTGGCGAATCAAAACACAACGTACAACCTGACCTTCAACCAGCAACGAAACATGCAGCTCTCGCTGAGAAACGCGCTTTACGGGCAGCCGGAAACCACCATTCAGCCATTGTTGGCAACCATGTCGATAGAAGATTTAAGGATGCTATCAGAACAACGGACCGGCACCCTCCATACCTTAACAATGGGGGCGATGCGACCTGTCAGCGACAGCCTGCAGACAAGCGTGGATTTTACCCTGTTACACCGCGATGAAATCCCATTACCGTATGAACTCACCGGCAACATACCTGGATATGGATTCGTTATCGGCGCTCAACTGATCGGCAGCAATCTGCTGAAGGACGGCGACCTTAGCATTGCCTCATCCGAATACATGAAGGACAGTAAAAACGAGAGCATCCTGATTAGGTTAACAACCCGATACCCGGCCAGCGAACGGATCGAGCTTGATCCAGCCCTCGCCCTGCGTCATACCGACTTATACGGCGAGATGCCACTGTGGAAACTGTTTCCGTCATTGGCCTTGAGCTATCAGGCAAAGGACACTTTGCAGCTGCAGGCCTCGGCAGGCATTGAATATGCGGACCCTGATCTGATGCGGGCGCCTTCAAACGAGTCGGGGTATTTTTACGAGCTCAAATACCGTTTAACCTATTGAATAATGGGGACGAATAATGGGGACGGAGGGATTTAATTTTAGCCAGCCTCTATTTGGTCAAAAATAAATCCCTCCGTCCCGAATGGCACTTCCGAATGGCACTTACTTAAGGAGGTAGCCGGCGGGTAGCCTGGGTTGAGCGACAGCGAAACCCGGGTTTCACTCCGTTCAACCCAGGCTACCTCCTTGGTCAAAAATAAATCCCTCCGTCCCCTTTACGTCCCCTTTACGTCTTGAGCCGGTAGCCGGTCTTGAAGATCCAGGCGATGATCGCCAGGCACGCCAGCATGATGCCGCAGATCATGGCCAGACTGACGGCCACATTGACATCAGCCACGCCATAGAAGCTCCAGCGAAAGCCGCTGATCAGGTAGACCACCGGGTTGAACAAGGACAGCGCGCGCCAGGGCTCGGGCAGCATGTCGATCGAGTAAAAGGCGCCACCGAGAAAGGTCAGCGGCGTGACCACCATCAGCGGGACGATCTGCAGCTTCTGAAAGTCATCGGCCCACAGCCCGATGATGAAGCCGAACAGCGAGAAGGTGGTGGCGGTCAGCAGCAGGAAGCCGATCATCCATAGCGGGTGCAGGATCTGGTAATCGACAAACAGCCGCGCGGTCAGCAGCATCAGGATACCGAGCATCACCGACTTGGTGGCCGCGGCACCGACATAGCCGATGACGATCTCCAGCGACGACAGCGGGGCGGACAGCACCTCGTAGACGGTGCCGGTGAACTTCGGGAAATAGATGCCAAACGAGGCGTTGGAGATGCTCTCGTTGAGCAAGGACAGCATCAGCAGGCCGGGGATGATGAAGGCGCCATAACCGATGCCGTCGATATCACCCATGCGCGAGCCGATCGCGGCACCGAACACCACGAAGTACAGTGAGGTGGACAGGATCGGCGAGGCGATGCTCTCCATCAGCGTACGGAAGGTGCGGGCCATTTCGAAGATATAGATCGCGCGGATGCCATACAGGTTCATGAACGGTCCCTTACCAGGTTGACAAAGATCTCTTCCAGCGAGCTTTCACTGGAGTGCAGATCCTTGATGTCGATGCCGAGGCGGTCGAGCTGGCGCAGCAGCTCGTGGATGCCCGTTTGTTCCTGCTGGGTGTCGAAGGTGTAGGTCAGCGCATGGCCTTCACGGGTGATCTCAAGTGGATAATCTGCCAGTTCTGTAGGCAGTGTCGTCAGCGGGGCCTGCAGCGTCAGCTCCAGCTGCTTCTTGCCGAGTTTGCTCATCAGCGCGGCCTTGTCCTCGACCAGGATGATCTCGCCCTTGTGGATGACGCCGATCCGGTCGGCCATCTCCTCGGCCTCCTCTATATAGTGGGTGGTGAGGATGATGGTCACGCCGCGTTCGCGCAGCCGCCGCACCATCTGCCACATGTCGCGACGCAGTTCGACGTCGACCCCGGCGGTCGGTTCGTCGAGGAACAGGATGTCAGGTTCATGGGCCAGCGCCTTGGCGATCAGCAACCGCCGCTTCATGCCGCCGGACAAGGCCATGATCTTGGTCTTGCGCTTGTCCCACAGCGACAGGTCGCGCAGGATCTGTTCAAGCAGCGCCGGGGCAGGGGGCTTGCCAAACAGGCCGCGGCTGAATTGCAGCGTGGCCTCGACGTTCTCGAACGCGGCGGTCAGCAGTTCCTGCGGCACCAGGCCGATCCGGCTGCGCGCCTGCCGGTAGTCGGCGCTGATGTCATGGCCGTCGACCCGCACGCTGCCGGCGCTCGGCGTGACGATGCCGCAGATGATGTTGATCAGCGTGGTCTTGCCGGCACCATTGGGCCCGAGCAGCGCAAAGATCTCGCCGCGGCGGATATCCAGGTTGACCCGGTTCAGGGCCTGCAGGCCCGAGGCATAATGCTTGCTGAGGTCTTGGATCGAGATGATCGAGTCCACGGAGGATCCTGATGTCTGACGTTGCGCGAATTATATCGTGCAATAAAGGGGACGGAGGGATTATTTAGTAGCCAATCATTACGGGGGTAAATTTTAGCCTGGGTGTATCAATTATGGATTCCGGGTCGCAGCGTGGCTGCGCCCGGAATGACGGTTAAGGAGATTTCGTCATTCCCGCGAACGCGGAAATCTAGGTATTTATGGATGCCCACTGGCGCCTGCCCTCGACCCCGATCGGGGGCGGGCATGGCGACAATATGAAATAATCCGTACCTCCTTAAATCCTTCGCCACTTTTCTCCTCGTTTTGTCGGCGCAGAGATTGATTTAAAAGTACAATGGAAGTCCATGAATCTACAATCACCATCCCCGACGATCACCCGACCATGACGACCTCCTTCAACACGCTGGGCCTGGCCCCGGCCTTGCTGGCCAACCTTGAGACGATGGAGTATCTGGCGATGACGCCGGTGCAGGCGCAGAGCCTGCCGCGGATCCTGCAGGGTCAGGACCTGATCGCCCAGGCCGAGACCGGCAGCGGCAAGACGGCGGCCTTTGGCATCGGCCTGCTGACCCGGCTCAACGCCCGCGATTTCACGGTGCAGGCGCTGGTGTTGTGCCCGACCCGCGAGCTGGCCGACCAGGTCGGCAAGGAGATCCGCCGGCTCGCCAGCTACATCCCGAACGTGAAGCTGCTGCTGTTGTGCGGCGGGATGCCGACCGGCCCGCAGCTCGGCTCCTTGGAGCATGGTGCCCACATCATCGTCGGCACGCCGGGGCGGGTGCTCAAACATCTGCGCAGCGGCGCGCTGAGCCTCGAACATCTGAACATGCTGGTGCTCGACGAAGGCGACCGCATGCTCGACATGGGGTTTATCGAGGACATCAGCGCCATCGTCGCCGCGACACCGCGCAGCCGCCAGACCGTGTTGTTCTCGGCCACCTACCCGGAGCAGATCAAGCAGCTCAGCGCGTCGATACTTAAAAATCCTAGCCATATCAGAGTCGAAGCCACCCATACCTCAACTAATATCGAGCAGCTGTTTTATGAGGTGGCGGGCCAGGGGCAGCGCCTCGCTGCGCTGGTGACGCTGCTCGGCCATTATCATCCGGCCTCCAGCGTGATCTTCTGCAACACCAAACAGGATTGCCAGCAGGTCGCCGACATGCTGGGTGACCGCGGCTTCAGTGCACTGGCGCTGCATGGCGATCTGGAGCAACGCGAACGCGACCAGGTGCTGGTGCGCTTTGCCAACAAGAGCTGCCCGATCCTGGTGGCGACCGATGTCGCGGCGCGTGGTCTCGACATCAAGGACCTGGAGGCGGTCATCAATTACGAGCTGAGCCCGGACCCCGAGGTGCACGTCCACCGCATCGGCCGCACCGGCCGCGCCGGCAAGACCGGGCTGGCCGTGAGCCTGTATACCCCCAGCGAGTCATCACGCGTCAATGCGATCGAGGACTACCAAAAGTCTCCGATCGCGTTCAGCGCGCTGGCCAGCCTGCAGCCCAAGCCGGCGGTGGATCTGCAGCCGGCGATGGTCACGCTGTGCATCGACGGCGGCCGCAAGGACAAGCTGCGCCCCGGTGATATATTGGGCGCCCTAACCGGCGACGGCGGCATCGCCGCCAGCAGTGTCGGCAAGATCGACCTGTTCGACCGCCAGGCCTATGTCGCGATCGAGCGCGCGCAGCTGCAACGGGCGCTGACGCAACTGAACAAGGGCAAGCTGAAGGGGCGGGCGTTCAGGGCGCGGAAGCTTTGAGGCGAGGGGTCAGTGGCGGGGCTGCTCCGGTTTATTCGATCTCTTAATCATTACGAGATAAATCGATCATTATTTTTATCTGGTGGAAATACTTATGTATCACCGATCTGATAGACGTCGTTATGCCTTTTTGTTAAGCATACTGCTGGCGATGTTTTCATTGCGCGTGATTGGTCAGTTAATACAGATTACCTCTCCTGTGGATTTTTTGCCCTTGCTCGAATCGTGGCAGGGTAGCGATTTACCGTACACCGTGCTACTTAGTAGCCAGCTGGTGATTATCGTTTTGGTAACCATATTGGCATTTAGGATACATGCCGGCAGCCTGATCCCTAGACGGCGCCTTGGAAAAATATTATGGATGTTTGGCATTCTCTACTTCGTTATAATGTTCGCCAGACTGATATTGGGAGTTACCGTGCTGGCCGATTATCCATGGTTTGCTAAACCGGTCCCGGCAATTTTTCACCTTGTTCTGTCCGGGATGGTACTGACACTCGGTCATTACCATTGCCACCAGCAACCTTGAGGATAGCGTCATGAGGTCTCTGGCCGCTTCCGCATTGCCGTGGCTGGTGTATCCGGCAACGATAGCCGTGGTCGTTGTGTTGCATTTTCTGATGCTTCAGGCCGCACAGCCGTTATGGCTTGCTGGTTATTTGCCGGTTGTGATCGGCGGCGTGTTGGTTACCCTGCTGGAATGGCGAATGCCCGAGCGTACCGAATGGTGGCCAGCTGACCGCGATATTGGCACTGATGCGTTGTTCATGGTGCTGGTGCAGATTGTATTGCCAAAGCTGCTAGGAATTATTGTTGTCCTGGCAGTACTCGATACCTCACAGGCCCATACTACTGAACTATGGTCCTTATGGCCGCACCAATGGCCAGTCGGTTGGCAGATGGTGCTAATGGTATTGGTCGCCGATTTCTTTCGCTACTGGCTGCACCGCGCGGCGCATGAGACAGAATTGTTGTGGCGGTTTCATGCCGTGCACCATTCGCCACAACGTCTTTATTGGTTCAATGTCGGGCGCTTCCACCCGATTGACAAGTTGCTGCAGTTCATGCTCGATAGCCTGCCTTTTATCCTCATGGGCGTGTCCGGCGAGGTTGTTACCTTGTATTTTGTATTTTACGCGGTGAACGGCTTTTTCCAGCATTGTAATATCCGGCTGCGTTTTGGCTGGCTGAATTATCTTATCAGTAGTGCTGAGCTGCACCGCTGGCATCATTCCCGTAAGGTCAAGGAGTCAAATACCAATTACGGGAACAACATTATTTTATGGGACCTATTGTTTGGAACATTTTTTCACCCGCGCGACCGGGTAGTTGCTGAGCTCGGATTGATCAACCGGTCTTATCCAATGAATTTCTGGCAGCAGCTGCGTGCGCCGTTTACACCGGATGTGTTGTATCGTGACGTGCCGCTACAAGGACTGCGCCGAGTTATTGGTCGATGGCTAGCCTGGCTGGTGATGCGCTGGGTCGCTGCAGTCGAATATTCGCGTTTCAGACGTGCGACTCGAAATCCACAGGCTACACAACTATATGTGTTGCAAGATATTCTGCATGCTAATTCTGACACTGCTTTTAGCGCTGATCATGGTTTTGAGCGTATCACTGATTATGCCGGATTTATCGCTGCGTTGCCGGTACAGGACTATGAGGATTTGCGGCCATACATCTTGCGGCAGGAAACCACGCAAACTCCGGCGCTAACCAGGGAGGCGCCGTTCATGTATGCAGTAACCAGCGGGACAACTGGTGAGCCAAAATTCCTGCCAATACTTGAAGAAACGATCGCCGATTACCGCCGTGTACAACGGCTGCAGGCGTATATGCATTATCGCTATTGTCCGATGGCATTCACCGGTAAATTGTTGGTGATTTCTGGAGCTGCGGTTGAAGGCTATCGCCCGTCGGGGTTGCCGTATGGTACGGTCTCTGGCCAGTTGTACGCCAATCGCCCGGGATTGATGCGTGCCAGCACCGTCCTGCCACCAGCTATTTATGAAATCCATGAGCCCTTGGTTAAATATCAAGTGATGCTGTGTTTTGCAGTTGCCGAACCGCAGATCACCTACCTGATTGGGGCAAATCCATCGTCGTTCTTGCGCTTGCTTGAGGTTCTGAGCCAGTCACGGGACTTGATTGCTGATTGCGTCGAACACGGCACGCTGGCCGGTATACCTGGACTGGCTGCAGATATGGTGTTGCAGCTTGAACCGCATTTCCGAGCTGCACCGGAGCGTGCAACGAAATTGCGAGCACTTTCTGCGACATCGGAGGTCAGTTATGCCGAAATTTGGCCTGAAATAAGGCTGCTTGCAGTCTGGACCGGCGGCAGTTGTGGCATTGCGCTGGATGCACTGAAGCGCCGCATGCCTGCAGTGACCAAGTACATGGAGCTTGGCTACCTTGCCAGTGAGCTGCATGGTTCAATTACCGTCGAACCACGCAGCGGTGCCGGCGTACCGACCTTGCAACAGCATTTCTTTGAATTCATTGAGCCAGCACATTGGGAGGCTGGGCAACGTAATTTTCACCTTCTTCATGAGCTTCAGGATGGAGTCGACTATTATGTTGTCGTCACAAGCCGTTCTGGACTATATCGTTATTTCATGAATGACATCGTGCGGGTCAATGGGTTTTTTGACGCAACCCCGATGATTCGCTTTCTGCAAAAGGGTCGTGGCGTGACCAGTATCACTGGCGAGAAGCTTTATGAAAGCCAGTTACTGCAGGCGGTAGCTGAGGCCGCGAAGGAAATAGGATTTGCCGCGGTGTTTACCATGGCGCTCGCCGATGAAGACGCCGCACATTACCGACTATATCTCGAAGGCGAACCAACTTTGGCATCTGCGTCAATGCGTGCATTGCTCGAATCTCAGATCG
Organism: Gammaproteobacteria bacterium; assembly: GCA_016218365.1. Lineage (GTDB taxonomy): Bacteria > Pseudomonadota > Gammaproteobacteria > SZUA-140 > SZUA-140 > JACREF01. The sequence goes on along the minus strand of JACREF010000011.1, from coordinate 258,039 downwards.
ACATCCGGCTTGGACAGATAAATATCGAATATGGTGCAAAGCGTGCCAGTGGTCGGCTGGCACCGCTACAACTATACTGGCTTAAATCAGGTGCTGGCGAGGCATACCAGTATCACTGTCTTGCCAGCGGGCAACGCGAGGGACAGTTTAAGACAGTAACACTGCAATATAAAAACCGGTTTAACTTTTCATTCGAACCATTTCTGATCTGATGACGACGAAAACACGATGCATACCTGCCCACTAATCGGCCTTGATGGCCGGATTCTTGAGATCCCGTTCCGGCACAGTTTTCGTCATGCATCGGCTGTCCGAGACCAGGCTGCGGCGTTATGGGTGACAGCAAGTGGATTTGATGGTCTAGTGGGCTACGGTGAAGGTTGTCCACGAGAATATGTAACCGGTGAATCGGTGCGCAGTGCATTGATTTTTATTGAGCAATACCGGGAATCTTTGCTTGAGATTGTGCGTGATCTGGGTTCGCTGAAAGAATGGATGCTTGAACATCATGATGTTATTGAGATAAATCCTGCCGCATGGTGTGCAATTGAGTTAGCGCTGCTTGATCTAATGGCGCAATCAGTCGGCCAGCCAGTCGAAGACTTTCTCGGGCTGCCGCGTTTGCATGGACCATATATCTATACTGCAGTCATTGGTGTGACCAGCGCAGAAAAATGCGCGGTACTTCTGTCACAATACAAAAAGCTCAAAATTGTGGATTTCAAACTAAAGCTATCTGGAAACTTAGAATCAGACCGCGCTAACCTTGCTCTGGTACGAACAGCTGGTGCCGAGCGATTACGCGTAGATGCCAATAATCTTTGGTCCGATCTGGGATCGGCATGCGACTATCTTGAACAACTTAATACTCCTTTGTTTGCCGTTGAAGAGCCCTTTAAGGTCGGCCAATTTGATTTAATGTCTAAGCTTGCCGAGATTTGTGATACCAGGATCATTCTTGATGAGAGCGTGAACCGGCGTGAACACCTAGACAGCATCACAAGCGATGCTAGTCGCTGGATTGTTAACTTGCGGGTGTCGAAAATGGGTGGGTTGCTACGGTCTTTGGATGTCATCAAAGACTGTAGGACGCGGCAACTACCAGTCATCATCGGAGCACAGGTCGGCGAAACCAGTTTGTTGACGCGTGCTGCGCTAACTCTTGCCAATGCCACACGCGATATTTTACTCGCTCAAGAGGGTGCATTCGGCACCTATCTGCTCGATTATGACATGTGTAGCCCTGAACTTAAGTTTGGAGTGGGTGGCCGACTAGATATTGATACTACAGGGATCGCAGAACGACTTGGCTTCGGTTTACAACTGAGTTAAATTTGATCGATGGCAAACCTCCGAAGCTGAATCCAGGCTGGATGGATTCCGGCCGTGCCGGTATCGGATAGAATTAACGGCTTGCGGGGTCGGACTGGATATCCCTGCGCACAAGGCGCTTAAATGAGGCAGATTGCACGGTGAGTTCTTTGCAGCACCACGAGTATCGCACGTCGACGGACCATGCCAGCCAGCAGTGTCGGCAAGATCGACCTGTTCGACCGCCAGGCCTATGTCGCGATCGAGCGCGCGCAGCTGCAACGCGCGCTGACGCAACTGAACAAGGGCAAGCTGAAGGGGCGGGCGTTCAGGGCCAGGGCGCTGCAGTAAGCTCAACACCCCGGCGATCATCCCCCCTCTCCCAGGTGCGGGAGAGGGTCAGCGCCGCGCGATATCGTAGCCTATCAGTGTACCGATAATCGAACCCACCGCGGTATGACCGGGGTTACCGTGGCCGATCTCATTGCCGACCACGCTGCCGATGAAGCCGCCGAGGATGATCGGTGCCGGCGAACGGGCCTGGTACTGCGGATCATACTCGACCCGAGCCCGGCCGCTGCGACGGTCATGGTCGTAATCATCATCGTGACGATATACACGATACTCACGGTAGTCACTGTCGCCGCGCTGCACCACCTCGCGGTGATGACCGCGCGGCCGGTGATGACGGTGATGGTCATCATCGCGCCAATGGCGCTGCGGCCGGTATTCATGACGTGAATAATGCTCCTCCACCTGATACCCTCGTTCAGCACGATCATCATCGCGGTCGCCGCGATCGGCCAATGCCAGCGGCGTGGCAAGCGTGGTGACGAGGGCCAGTACTGCGCTGTTGAGTAGCCTGGGGTTCATGGTTGTCTCCTTTTTTATTAACCAGGATTTACCGCCTTCCTCAGCTACAAGATTGAACCTCCAACGCTGAATGCAGGCTGAATGGATACCGGCAATGCCGGTTTCGGATAGAATTCAGGAGGCTCTGATTAATTCGTATTGTCGTCATGCCCGCCCCCGATCGGGTCGAGGGCAGGCTGCAGCGGGCATCCATAAAGGCCTGTAATACCTGGATTCCCGCTTTCGCGGGGGTGACGGCCGTGGTAATTTTCAAATTAATCAGTGTTTCCTTAACGGGTTGCGGGGCCGGACTGGGCTGTCCCTGCGCACACGGCGTTTTAATGAGGCAAGCCGCACGGTGAGTTCTTCGAAACACCACGAATATCGCAGGTCGGCAGACCATGCCGGTCTGCACTATGTGACCGATGGCGTCCCCGGTATCACGCGTCGCCGCTCCGGCAAGGGCTGGAGTTTTTACGATGCGGCCGGCGCGCGCATCGTCGACCCGGCCGAGCGGGCACGGATCAATGCACTGGCGATCCCGCCGGCCTGGTCGGAGGTGTGGATCTGCCCCGATCCCGAGGGCCATATCCAGGTGACGGCGCGGGATGCGCGCGGCCGCAAACAGTATCGCTACCATCCGTCATACCGCGCCACCCGTGATCAATCGAAGTTTCGCCGCATGCTGGAGTTCAGCGAGATCCTGCCCAGGCTGCGCGAGCGTGTCGAACGCGACCTGCGCGCCGGCGAACTGACGCGGTGCCAGATCCTGGCCACCGTGGTGCGGCTGCTCGACAAGACGCTGATCCGCGTCGGCAATGATGAATACGCGCGCGAGAATCGTTCCTATGGGCTGACGACGCTGCGCCGCAAGCATGTCGAGGTTAAGGGTGGGCAGTTGCATTTCAGCTTTCGTGGCAAGAGCGGCGTCGAACATTCGGTATCGCTCAACGACCCGCGCATCGCCCGCATCGTGCAGCGCTGCCAGGATATCCCGGGCCAGGAGTTGTTCCAGTACCTCGACGTCTTTGGTAAACGCCATCCGATCAGCTCGGACGATGTGAATGACTATCTGCGCGAGATCAGCGGGCGCGAGGTCACCGCCAAGGATTTTCGCACCTGGGGCGGAACCATGGTGGCGGCCGTGGCCTTGCACGTGGCAGGGCCTGCCACCAGCCGGCGTGAGGCCGACCGCAATATTGTGCGCGCGCTGGACGCGGTGGCGGAGCGACTCGGCAATACCCGCACCGTGTGTCGCAAATACTATGTACACCCGGGTCTGCTGGAGGCCTATCACATGGGGCTGACGGCGCCCGTTCCCTCAGCGTCGCAGCCACGCGGTATGCGGCGCGACAGACCTGCCGCTGCATTGAGGCGCGATGAGGTCGCGGTGTTGCAATTCCTGCAGCAGTCTGTGCCTGAAGTGCAATCTGCACCGAAATGACCTAGGGAGGCTCTGATTAATTCGTATTGTCGTCATGCCGCCCCCGATCGGGTCGACGGCAGGCTGCAGCGGGCATCCATAAATAATTGTAATATCTGGATTCCCGCTTTCGCGGGAATGACGGCCGTGGTAATTTTTGAATTAATCAGAGTTTCCCTAGACAGTGATGTGGATAATGAGTCACTTACTGTCATTCCGGGCGCAGCCGCGCTGCGACCCGGAATCCATATTTAATAGATCAGGAACTTGATTATGGATTCCCGCTTTCGCGGGAATGACGGTCGTGGTAATTTTGAACGAATGAATCTGCGATTCTCTAACATCAAATTACTTCGCAGTGATACCGGTTTTAACAAAGCCGTTATAAATCAACAGGAGACCATCCATGACGATTTCGATGTACCAAGCCTCGGTGCCGGTGTTTATCCGTGCGCTGAACAATCTGGCCGGGATCCTGGCCAAGGCCGCGGCCCATGCCGAGACCAAAAAGATCGACCCGAGCGTGCTGCTGAATGCCCGCTTGTATCCGGACATGTTTGCACTGACGCGGCAGGTACAGATCGTCTCTGACACCGCCAAGGGCGGCGGGGCGCGGCTGGCCGGCATGGAGCCGCCAAAATTCGACGACAATGAGAAGGGTTTTGGCGAATTGATCGAGCGGCTGAACAAGACGGTTGAGTTCCTCAAGACCCTGACGCCGGAACAGATCGATGGTTCCGAAGGCCGCACCGTCACACTGAAGGTGCGCGACCAGGTCGTCAGCCAGGATGGCCTGACCTTCCTGTTGAACCGTGCGCTGCCGAACATCTATTTTCACAGCACCGTCGCCTACGGCATCCTGCGCCACAATGGCGTCGAGATCGGCAAGAATGATTATCTGGGGAAGTTGTAGCAGAGATCGGGGTCAGAGTGGAATGGTACTTACTTAAGCGTTTTTGATAGGAGGTAGCCTGGGTTGAACGGAGTGAAACCCGGGTTTCGCTGTCGCTCAACCCAGGCTACCCGCCTTTGAGCGCTTTACATAAAATTATCCCGGACAGCAGTGCGCGTTCACGGGAATAACGAAATCTCCTTAACGGTCATTCCGCAGGCTGCACTACCCAATCGTCAGCTTCAGCTTCCCCATGAATCCCATGTCCAATGCGATACTGTCACCACCTTGCACCGGCACCGGTGTGGCGGCCGCACCGGTGATGATCCAGTCGCCGCGCAGCAAGCGCTCACCCTGGGCCTCGAGCAGACCGGCAACCGTCAGGATCAGCGCTGAAAAATCCTGTGGCACCCGCTGGTGCTCCAGCGTGCTGGTTTCTTTGCCATTGATGGCCAAGGATAGCTCAAGATGTTTGCGATCATAGGCGCGGGCGGGCAGCGGCGCACCCAGCAGCACCGCCTCATGAAACATGTTGCCGGCGAGGATGGCCTCGATGTCATCGTGGACAGAGCGTGTGCTGTCGACCAGTTCCAGTGCCGGTGCATAGCTGGCGATCGCGGCCTGCGCCTGCTCAAGGCTGGCGCCGACGGAAACATCGCGACCGATCAGCACCGCAACCTCGGGTTCGACCTTGAGCATCGCGGTGGCGGGGGCCCGATAGCACTGACCAGAGCTCAGATGGCGCGCCTGCGTCAGGTAACCGACCAGCGCCGACGGCAGCTCGAAACGCTGCTGGTCGACCGGCAGCGCAAAGCCGACCTTCCAGCCCAGCCGCTGCTCATGGCGCACGACCTCATCGCGCCACAGCTGCAGCTGGCGGCTGAAGCCGCTGTAGATCTTGGCCTCGGTGGTGTTCATGTCATGGCTCACGGGTGTGCATCAGCAGTTACTATACAATCATGCCATGCCCTGTTAAAGACACGGCGATCTGACCGCCGCGGTAATTCATTGAACATCCGCTCTGCCCCTGTTTTTTAAACAACGGTCACACGTACAGCAGGATGGCAAAGTAGTGGCTGACGCTGCCGGCCAGTACGAACAGATGCCAGACGCCGTGCATGCGCGGATACCAGCGGTCCAAGATATAGAAGATGATACCTATCGTGTACAAGAGGCCACCGGCCAGCAACCAGTCGAAGCCCGCCGCTGGCAGGGCGGCGAGCAAGGGTTGCAAGGCGAACAGACACAGCCAGCCCATGACCAGATAGATGATCAACGGCAGCACCCGCTTCCCCTTGTTCGGCAAGGCGTCGAGCACGATGCCCAGCAGTGCCAGTCCCCAGATAATGCCAAACATCCACCAGCCCAGAGTGCCTTTGAGCACCAGCAAGGTGTACGGGGTATAGGTGCCGGCGATCAGCAGATAGATCGCCTGGTGGTCCAGCATTTGAAAGATCCGTTTGGCGCGACCGCGCAGGCTGTGATACAAGGTCGAGATCAGATAGAGCAGAAACAGCGTGAAGCCGTAGACACTGAAGACTATGATGCGGCGGGCATCACCATCAATGGCCGCGAAGCTGACGAGGACCGCAGTACCGGCCAGCGCGCACACCGCGCCGATCAGGTGACTGATGCCGTTGAACCGTTCGCCTTTATACATAAGCGCTATTCTACATGTTTTGGGGTGCGGGTTGAGCCGGGCGCGGCTGGATCGCCACGACGATTGCGGCTATTCTTGGGTCATCAGGGATCATCAGGTTATTCCCGGCGTGAGGGCAGGGCAGTGAAACGAGACAATAACAAGCTGGATCAGATCGTCAGCGAATCGCGGCGGGCGCGGGATGCCCGCGAACAGGGTTACCGCGAGCAGGCGCTGAAGTTGTATCCGCCGATCTGCGGCCGTTGCTGCCGCGAGTTTGATCGCAAGACCCTGCATGAGTTGACGGTGCATCATCGCGACCACGATCACGACAATAATCCGCCCGATGGCAGCAACTGGGAGTTGCTGTGCATGTATTGCCATGATAACGAACATCAACGTCATCTGGAGGCGTCAAAGGGCCATGCCAAGGTGGGTGGCGACAAAGGTGCGGCGGCGACGTTCAATCCCTTTGCCGATCTGAAGGCCAAGCTGGAAGGAAAATCCAAAGGGGAGTGAAGCAGCGTGCCCTCTCCCCAACCCTCTCCCGCGAACGGGAGAGGGAGAGTATCTGTCTTTCCATCCCCTCCTTGTGTAAACGGGGAGGGTTGTAACGAGTACATATACCCCCTCTCCCATATGGGAGAGGGTTGGGGAGAGGATTGGGGAGAAGGTAGCAGAGGGCGGCACAACATGAACGCATCAAAAGGTTATTACTGTGAAGGCCACCGCTGAGCTGCAGGTTGTGCCGATTGGCAGCGGCGTCTCGGTGCGCGCCGAGATCCGTCGTGTGATCGAGATTTTGCAGGCGCATGATTTCATCGTCGAGCCCCACGCCTCGGGCACCAATATCGAAGGTGAGCTGGCCGAGATCCTGGCCGCGATCGAGGAGATCCACACGCGGCTGCATCAGCAAGGTACGGTGCGGCTGGTCAGTTATCTGAAACTGGAAACACGCACCGATAAGGCACCGACCTTGGCGGGGAAGCGGTTGTGAGAGAATAACAAAAGACTGGATTCCCGCTGTCGCGGGAATGACAACATCTCCTTAACTGTCATTCCGGGCGCAGCGTGGCTGCGACCCGGAATCCAGTTTTTAGGTATGATGGCATTCTCGCTGTCGTCTGCCCGGGACCGCAATCGGGGACGGATGACGAACCATTACTCACAGAGCATCTCAGGATACAATGGGTCCACTGTTAACACTGAAGGTCAATCAGCAGCTGCAAGCAGCGCTGCGTGACGGTTTACCTTCTGTTGAGATCTCGCTGGATCTGGATCACACGGTGACGACGGTTGAACTGCTCGCCGAGGGCTGGCGCTGGCAAGGCCAGGTTTATCCTTACATGAAGACCTGCAAGGAGCGGACGATCTATCACTGGGTCGATGAGGACTTTGCCCCGGTCGCGCGCTTCACGACCGCGCTGATCAAGCTGGTCCCCACCGACTGGGGGCCGCCAACCTTCGAGATCGACGGCATCAAGATGCTGCCGACCGCGCAGCTCTCGCCCTATGACGATGCACGCAACAAGGTCGCGCTGATCGCACCGCGCGGCAAGGTGATCCTCGATTGCTGCGGTGGGCTCGGCTATTTCGCTGCCTGGTGTCTGGCGGGCGGGGCACAGCAGATCATGTCGTTTGAGAAGAACCCCGATGTCATCTGGCTGCGCAGCCTGAACCCGTGGTCGCCACCAGTCGGCGGGGCCTTGAGCTTGACGCACGGCGACATCAGTCAGTTGATCTCAACCTTGGAAGCTGAATCGTTCGATGCGATCCTGCACGACCCGCCGCGTTTTGGCATCGCTGGTGAACTCTATTCACAGGTCTTTTATGACCAGCTGTTCCGGGTGCTGAAGCGCCGCGGCCGGTTGTTCCATTACACCGGCACACCGAATACGCTGACCAGCGGCCGCGATGTGCCGAATGAGGTGGCGAAACGGCTGCGCACGGCCGGCTTTCGCACCGAGCTGAGCGGCGACGGGGTGTTGGCGGTCAAGGGCTAGGTTATACTAGGGAGGCTCTGATTGATTCGCATGGCCGTCATCCCCGTGACAATGAATATCTCACCCGTCATTCCGGGCATCGCGCAGCGTAGACCCGGAATCCAGTATTTTTCTGTGGCTGGGAATGATGGCTGGTACTATCCAGAACAAACATTAATAATGGTGAAACGATGAAGATATTGGTGCGCAATCTGTCGCGCGACACGACACAGGACGAGCTGCTGGAACTGTTCAAGGGCTTTGGCGCGGTGCAATATTGCACGCTGATCATGGACAAGGAGACCGGCCAGTCCAAGGGCTTTGCCTTTGTCGAGATGCCGAAGGTCGGCGAGGCCAAGCTGGCGATCAAACGCCTCAATGCCGCGGAGATCGGTGGCAGCAAGATCCGGGTCAAGAAGGCCGAGGACGGCAAGGACACGGCCGGCGAGCCGGGCGCCGCGCAGTGACCGAACGTCAGATCAACAATCCGCTGCACGGCGTGACACTGGAGATGATGGTGACCCGTCTCGTCGAGCGCTATGGCTGGGACGGGCTGGGCAGCCGGATCAACATCAAGTGTTTCACCGTCGATCCCAGCATCAAGTCGAGCCTGACCTTTCTGCGGCGCACGCCGTGGGCGCGCGACAAGGTCGAGGGCCTGTATAAAGCGACGGCGTTCGCAGCCCCTCATTCCCTCTCCCCAAACCCGGCACGCGGCAGCGGGGAGCTAAGCTGATGTTATTACAACTCATATTCCATATGTCTTGAAGGGGAATAGCAGGCTGTCATACCCCCTTAAGTTGGGCAGCAGGTCTATGGTATATAGTGGGATTAATCCTCATTCCGGGAGCCAGTGATGTTTCCATGGGTATTGCTTGGCGAGACACGGGTAGCGAGTGACGGCAAGCGGCTGTCGCTGTACCAGCGCGATACCGAGTATTCGATCCGCCTTGGCGGGCGTGACGGCGAGTTGATGAACAGCCGCAGCCATGGCTCCGAGGAGCGACTGGCCGAACTCGCCAGCGCCCGCATGGCCGCGCGCCAGCACGGTGCGCCGCAGGTGCTGATCGGCGGCCTGGGTATGGGCTACACGCTGGCCGCTGCCTTGCGCGCCTTTGGCACCACGGCCCGGGTGACGGTGGCCGAGCTGGTGCCGGATGTCATCGAATGGAACCGCGGGCCGCTGAGCCCGCTGGCCGGCCATCCACTGACCGACCCGCGCGCCCAGGTTGTCGAAGGGGATGTCGCCCAGCATATCCTCGGCAAACATGGCTGCTATGATGCGATCCTGCTCGACGTCGACAACGGGCCGGAAGGCCTGACCTATGACGGCAACAACTGGCTGTATGGCGAGGAAGGCCTGACCGCCGCCTATAACGCATTGCGTCCCGGTGGTGTATACGCGGTGTGGTCAGCCGGCCGCAGCCCATCCTTTACCGGCCGCCTACTGAAGACCGGGTTTGTCCCCGAAGAGGTCGTGGTCCGTGCCCGTGGCAACAAAGGCCCGCGGCATGTGATCTGGGTGGCGCGCCGCCCGGCGTAGCCCTGATTCTCTCATTCGCGCATGGTTCGATACGCGCCGCTAGGTGGCGCTACTCACCACGAACGGCCTCCACTATCCGTTCGCCCCGAGTAGCGGCCCTTCGATACGCGGCGTTCCGCTGCTACTCAGGGCGAACGGCTATCCCTCCCTCTCCGTTCGTCCTGAGTAGTGCGCAGCACGTATCGAAGGGCCTAACCTTATATATAAGATATATAAGCAGCGGCACCGCTGCAACAGCGTGTGGCGCCCAGCAACTTCCTCGTGTCGCCGCCAGATCGACTCCTTTCTTTTTCTCGCGGAAGGAGTACGATTATTATCCTCAGATGTTCTCGATTCTGGCCCTTGCCCAATTTTTTTCATAAGGAGGTGTACCATGCTGATCAGAGCACTGTTGCTGATATGTCTGCTGGCCATCACACACTCGGCGCTGGCGGCCGGTGGTGCCATACGCGAGATGGCCGGGATCTTGATCGGGCTTGAACATTATCCCAGCGATGCCGAGAAGGTCACCCTCAAAAATATCGCGGCCAGCACCGACAGCACCGAGCAAGAACGCGTGCTGGCGGCTGCCATCAGCAATATGAATCACAATGTTGCAAATGCCGATCGCGGCAAGGTCAGACAGATTGCAGATGACGCGGGCGCATCAGGTGCAGTGCGTGACCTGGCCAAGATCATGCTGAACATCAGTCACAAGCCCAGCGCATCGGATCGCAGCAAGTTGCAGGACTTGATGAAGTAAGCGCCATTGTTAATGTACAAGAGGAGATAGACTGGATTCCGGGTCTACGCGTACGCTACGCCCGGAATGACGGATGGGATATTCTCCATCATTCCCGCGAAAGCGGGAATCCATGATTGAGTCAACGCCACAAAACTGAACTCCGGGCCTACTCGTGCGCTACCCTGGAATGACGGATGGGATATTCTCAGTCATTCCCGCGAAAGCGGGAATCCAGCCCTCAGGTACCTGTCATGACAAGACAGCCTGCGGTATACATCCTCGCCAGCAAGAAATATGGCACGCTCTATGTTGGCGTAACGTCAGACCTCGTCAAGCGTGTGTGGGAACACAGGCAGGATGCTGTAGCGGGATTTATCAGCCGGTATCACGTCCATGATCTGGTCTACTTCGAACAATGCGACAATATGATCCAGGCCATTCAGCGTGAGAAGCAGCTGAAGAGCTGGCATCGCGCGTGGAAGATCGAGTTGATTGAAAAGGTCAACCCGACATGGCGGGATTTATGGGAAGATATCATCTAATCTCCTGGACCCAAGGTCATTAACGTAGAACAGCTGGATTCCGGGTCGCCGCTTACGCGCGCCCGGAATGACGGGTGGGATGTTTACCGTCACCAGCAAAAGCGGGAATCCATGATTAAGGCAATATCAGAAGACCGGAGTCCGGGTCTACGCGTACGCTACGCCCGAAATGACGGGTGGGATATTTGCCGTCACCAGCAAAAGCGGGAATCCATGATTAAGGCAATGCCAGAAAACCGGAGTCCGGGTCTACGCATGCGCTGCGCCGGAGTGACGAGTGGGATATTTACCGTCACCAGCAAAAGCGGGAATCCATGATTAAGGCCATGCCAGAAGACTGGGGTCCAGGTCTACGCATGCGCTGCGCCCCGGAATGACGGGTGGGATATTTGCCGTCATTCCAGCGAAAGCTGGAATCCATTATTCATCAAAGCTGCAGGTGAGACAGGGCGATCACGACCGCGGCTTGGCGCGCGCCGTCGGTTCGGCCTGCAGCGGGTCATCTGGCCAGTAGTGTTTCGGGTAGCGGCCCTTGAGATCCTTCTTGACGTCGTGATAGCTGCGCGCCCAGAAACCAGCCAGGTCCTGCGTGACCTGCACCGGGCGGCGCGCCGGGGATAACAGGTGCAGCAGCAGCGCGACGCGGCCGCCCGCGATGCGCGGGGTGTCGGCAAGGCCAAACATCTCCTGTAGCCGGACCGCAAGCACCGGCGGGTCATTGTCGTAATCGATCGCGACCCGCGAGCCACTCGGCACCGTCAGGTGGGTCGGCGCCTGTTCATCGAGCATCTTTTGTTTGTCCCAGGCCAGCCTCCCGGTCAATGCACTGTGCAGATCGATGTTCGCCAGATGGCTGCGACGCGTGACACCGTTCAGATAGGGTGCCAGCCAGTCCTCCAATGTGGCCAGCAACGCGGCGTCGGACACATCAGGCCAGACCGCAGGTTCCAGGCGCTGCAGCAGCATGACACGGCGCTGCCAGGTCCGCAGCCCGTCGGTCCATGGCAGGCAAACCAGTCCAAGCGCTCGAATACCTTCGAGCATTGCATGAGCTATCTTCTTTACATCCGCTTTTTCTAAAGGTTTATCACTGAGGACCAGGGCATCAAGGCGTTGCTGGCCCCGCGCCTGCACCAGCTCGTTGCGGGCGTCCCATTCGATAATGTCGAGCTCGGTGATCTGCTCTGCAAAATACTCATCGAGCGCACTGCGATCCAATGCCGCGGCAAGAAAAATCCGCGCCTCACGCGCATTGCCATCGAGGTATGCAGCCACGATGTAGTCTTCATTGCACAGTGCCTCGTGTTGCGTGAACAACGCGCCGCGGCCGTTGGCCAGCAGGTAACGCGGTTCGCTGCCGGGGCGGCGCTGCGCGATGCGATCAGGGTAGGCGAAGGCGAGCAGGATGCCGGGACGCGCACGCTCCCTCTCCGCCGATCTACTTGATGGTCCCTCTCCGGCAAGCGGGAGAGGGGAGAAGGACGACTTCTTGCCGCCACCATCCGGTTTGATCCCGAGCTGACGGCGCCAGGTGTCGGCATTCTTGCGCGCGCGGGTGACGGCCCCGCGATCGGTGCCGGGCGGTGCGCCGCGGCCCTGCAGCACGTCGAGCCGCACGGCGAGGTCGGCGTCACGTGGCCCCTTAATCAGATCGCGCTCACCGAGCACGGCGGCGAGATCACAGGCCAGCGCTCCCCAACCCAGCTCCAGCCCTCGCAATATCATGTGAGAAAGTCGTGGATGCATCGCCAGTTGCGCCATCTTCTTGCCATGCGATGTGATGGTGCGGCGTGCATCGAGCGCGCCCAGATGCTGCAGCAGGTCGCAGGCCTGGGCATAATGCGCGGCCGGTGGCGGGTCGAGCCACGCCAGCGTTGCCGGATCTGCGACCCCCCACTGCGCGAGGTCCAGCGCCAGCGGCGCCAGATCGGCATCGAGGATCTCCGGCCGTTCAAAATCGGGGCGTTGTCTGTGTGACTCGGCACTCCACAAGCGGTAGCAGACGCCCGGCTCAAGACGGCCAGCGCGGCCACGGCGTTGCTCGGCCGCCGCCTGCGATGCGGCGACCGTCATCAATCGCGTCAGGCCACTCGATGGGTCAAAGCGCGGCACACGGGCGGCGCCGCTGTCGATGACGACACGGACGCCCTCTATCGTCAGACTGGTCTCGGCGATCGAGGTCGCCAGCACGATCTTGCGCCGGCCATCGGGGGCAGGGCGGATCGCCTGCTCTTGGGCATCCAGCGCCAGGTCGCTGTATAACGGACAGACGCTAACCTGCGGACCGATCCCCGCCTCCATCAATAATGCCTCAACCCGTTTGATCTCGCCGACCCCGGGCAGGAACACCAGCAGGCTGCCGGGCTGTTCGTTCAAGGCGCGTTTGATGATCGTCACGACATGCTGCAGCACGGTCAGACCCTCGGCCGGGCGCAGTGGTGGGGCGTATACGGTCTCAACCGGATGGCTGCGACCAGTACTGCTGATGATGGGCGCATCACCGAGCAGCTGTGCGACCGCCGCGCCATCGAGCGTGGCCGACATGACCAGCAACCGCAGCTCCTCACGCAATGCCTGCTGGGTCTCCAGGCACAAGGCCAGGGCGAGGTCGGCCTGCAGGCTGCGTTCGTGGAATTCATCGAAGATGACCAGTCCGACACCGGTCAGCGCCGGGTCCTCCTGCAGCATCCGTGTCAGCACCCCTTCAGTGACGATCTCGATCCGGGTCCGCGCACTGACCCGGCTGTCGAGCCGCACCCGATAGCCAATCCGTTCACCGACCTCGCTGCCCAGCTCCGTGGACATGAACCAGGCCGCCGAGCGCGCCGCGAGCCTGCGCGGCTCCAGCATGATGATGCGCTGCCCGGCCAGCCAGGGCTCTTCAAGCAGCGCGAGCGGAATACGTGTCGTCTTGCCGGCGCCCGGTTCGGCCTGGACCACCGCATGATGACGGCTGCGCAGCGTCTCTTTTAACTGCGGCAGGATCTGGTCTATCGGCAAGGCAGTGGTCATGGGCTGCGAGGGGAGTGCTCCTTGGGTAATAGTGGAGGCTCGCCCGGCCGGTGCTTATTCGACGATGACCTTCTCGACGAAGATGATCGACTTGAAGGTCCGGTTCAGTGTCTTGCTGACAAAATCCGTCATCACCGTGCCCTCAGAGTAGGCAATGTGTGTGCCCTTGGCGACATCGAGTTTCAGCGTCGCGATCCATACCGGACCGTTTGCGCCGCTGACCTGGATATAACTATAGGTATCGGTATGGATGACATCCTGGACCGTGCCCTTGTTCGGGGTTGGAAACGCGGCGTGGGCCGGCGCCTGACCGCTGGCATCAACAGCCGGATGGTTCGGCGCCGCGGCAACGGGGCCGGTGCAACCAAGCAGTACCAGCAGGGTAAGTATCGCTTTCATCATGGTTCCTTGATCAAGTTGTTTGAGCCCCGCTAGCATGGAGAAATTAGCACCTTCTGGCAAGCTGTGCGCCGCAGCAAACTACCTCGCCTGAGCTCACCGTTAACTATGATTCAAGTGAAGTATCTATCTTATTTACATGTAATAACTAAATATATTCTCAATGGCAGGCCATATTTGAGGATAGGCCTGATCACCGCAAACATGCCCGGGATCTGCAGCAGGGTGATCTATCCCGGCAATCCTGCCTGTTCAGACATCTCTGTCCATATATAATTTAACATAATATACATTATACGAAGTACGAGCGTCGCAGATGCCGCCGGCGCATGCGGCCACCCCAAAACTGTATATACAAAAAGCTTGACGGATACGGATTAAGCTTTTTGTATATACAAGGTGATCAGCTTTCGCAAGGCCAACCGCAGAGAGGTGCGACACTATGAAAAAGCCCAAAAAACCCAACCCTGAACTAATCAGCGACGATGCCCCGGAGCTGGACTCAGAGTGGTTCAAGCACGCGGGCCCGGCAGAAAAGGTACTGCCGTCTGAGCTGCTAGCGGTCCTGCCCAAGCGCCGCCCCGGCCAGCGTGGTCCACAAAAGAAAGCCCCCAAGGTGTCGGTGAATCTGCGCCTGTCACCCGAGGTCGTGGACAGGTTCAGATCATCCGGCCCCGGCTGGCAGAAGCGCGTGGACGAAGCGCTGAAGGAATGGCTGGACGCACAACCGGCGCTGATCCAGCGTCATACCACCAGCGCTCTACGATAGCGTCAGAGTGGTTGCCGAGGCTGTAAACTAACATCGCAATCAGACCCCTCAGAAACTGAGCATCAGCGTCCGCTCAGCAAGGATTGCAGGCTGGCGACATTTTCGCGGATGTAGTTGATGGCCTCGCCAAGGGTGTCGACAGGATTGAGCCCCAAGGTCTTCCAGGCGGCGGGATGGATCGGGGCCGCATCCTCAGGATTGGTGCTGCGGATCTCGGCCAGCACGGCCAGGATATTGGCGATATGTACAGCGGCCACCAGACGCGGGTGATTTTTGGCCTGCTCGGGTTGATGGTGGCAGGCAATCGCCTCCTGCAACAGCTCCGGCAGGTTCCATTTCTGGGCCAGCGCGGCGCCGAGTTCGGCATGATCAAAGCCAATGAGCTGACGCTCACACTGCTCATGCTCCAGGTTGAGCTCATCATCAATCGACATCAGCAGGCTCTGACGCGATTGCTCAGGCAGGGCATTAAACATCACCAGCTGCCCGATGTCATGAAGCAACCCAGCGATGAAGGCCGAGTCTGCATCCGGGATCTTTGCCCGTTGCGCCAGATACTTGGAACCGATAGCGCATGCAATACTGTGATACCAGAAGTCCTGCATGGTCACCAGATCATTCGGGATGCCGTCGAAGCTGTCAACGACCTGGGTCGACAGAACCAGATCACGCAGCGGATCATTGCCGAGCAGCGTCACGGCACGGCTGATCGAGTCGACCTTGCGACTCAACCCATAGGCGGCACTGTTGGCGATCTTCAATAGCCGGACACTCAGCCCTGGGTCCTGCTCGATGAGCTTGGCGATTTCCTGAGCAGTATGGCTTGGTTTGTTGAGGATTTCAGTCAATCTCAGGTAGGTCGACGGCAGAGAAACCACCCTGGTGGCATCGGTGATCAATGCATTCACATCCATGGTAATCCCCTCCCTTCTTGTGTCCATTCTCTTTTAATTACAAGAGATTGTCTATGTAGCGGAACTCTTGGCGGTTTGCTTAAGTCAAAGATAGGCATTCTGGTTATTGAATCAGAGGCTGGGTTATTGTATACCTGATTTACTACTTCTTGACTCCAACACGGGGGTTGGTATATGGGCAGCGACAAACGGCAGTATCCACGCTTTCCCACCAAGATCGAAACGATTTATTTTTCTGAAGATGACAAGGCCGAGCGCATGTATTATCCCGGCATCATCATCAACCGCAGCAAGGGCGGCGTCGGTTTGCGCGTTAACTATCCGCACCGCCCGATGGAACGAGTCTGGCTCGAAGGCATGGACAGCACCGGCTCGCCCATCGAGGCCGCCGTGTGCTGGGTCAAGCATCACGAACAGGACTCTTCACATTATCAGATCGGTCTGCAGTTTCTGACCAGCAACGCCAATATCCGCTGATCAGGTCATGGAAGGGCGTTTGATCAGTCCTTGGTCCAGCGCTGCAGCACCCCGATGATCTGCAGGGCCTGATCCTTGCCGGAGATATTGAACTTCGATTTCTGCATATAGACACCGTTGCGCTTCTGATAGCGGCGCACCGAATATTTCTCCGGGCCGAACTCCTGCTTGGCCTTGTCCCAGTCCTGGTAACGGTACATGATCGTCGACCACGCGCCCTTGGTCAGCACCTCCTTGTCCAGCTCCTTGACCAGCTGCACGCCGTCTTCTTCATAATTCATTGTCAGTTCGTCGATCGTTGCTGCCATGGTGCCTCTCGCTGATTCCTGTTGATTCTATATATATGTAATTATTTCCCGGCGCCCTGCTCCTGGGCGCTGCCGCCCAGACACGGCGGTGAGGCCAGCGTCTCTCCCCCGCTCTGCTGCCACTCCTGGGCGGTGTACAGCCGCATCGTCAACGCATGAACCGCCCCGGCCAGTTCATCGGCCAGCACCGCATTAACTAAACGGTGACGTGCCAGCAGCGGCAGACCGGTAAAGCGTTGACTGACCAGCTTGACCAGAAAGTGCGACTCCGAACCCTTGGGGACGTTATGATTACCGCTTTCGTTGATGACTTCAAGGTAGGAAGGAGAAAACTCAGTCGTCAGTTTGCGCTCGATGGTCTGCTGGGTGGTCATGGGCCTGTGCCGGGATTGAATGGATTGCCTGGATCATTATAACCGCTCCCGGCAGCAAATATATCTCCCTTGCCCCGCGATGTATATCAGTACCCTCTCCCGCATGCGGGAGAGGGCTGGGAGGGGGCGTAGGAATTAAGGAAACTCTGATTAATTCAAAAATTACTACGGCCGTCATTCCCGCGAAAGCGGGAATCCAGGTATTGCAGGTAGTTATGGATGCCCGCTTCCGCGGGCGTGACGACAATACGAATTAATCAGAGCCTCCTTAAGTTCTAATCACGAGTCATGTGATTTTCAATAAATAATTGAACTTTTTTAAAGTTTCTCGGATGAATCAACAGACTTCGCTTTCTATCTAGCCTGATCGTAATTGAATTCGAGAACCATCTGCGCTTAAAGGACGCTGATAGAATTTCTGAATATGGAATTTTTATTATTCTTCCTAATGAAACAACAAAAAAATCATCATAGAATGAAATTCTCGCAATAGGGATATTACCCCCAATGATCAGTACCGCTTCACCAAAACGCCAAATTGCTGAACATCTCTCCTCATATAGAGGTTTTCTTTCTTTCTCCTCTGGTAATTTTCGTTGAGGCATTATCAACATTGCCCACAGAAGAAAGGCTCCAATGCCCACTACACCAGCAAGTGTCAAGATATCAGGACTCACTAAAATCCCCTGCTAAGTGAGATGGGGGTAGCAACTCCAAGTCCCAAACCAATTGTTACGCCGTCAATATAACGCAAAGGGTTAAATATCGATTTTGTTTGATCTTGAGATTGGCGAAAGGTAATCTGCGCCCCAGCATATCGTCCAGCACCAAGACTGATTGTATTTCCAGCACACACCCCACCTGAGCCGCTTAGATCAGACAATCCAGCAGAAAACCCAACATCTGCAACCACACCAAGTAGCGTAGCCTGGGTTGAGCGTAGTGCGCGAAACCCGGGATGATCATCTTGCAGCTCTCTTCGCCTCATTCACCAAACTCACCAGCTTCCGGGATAGCATCGCCGGCCCAATCCAGCGAATATACACCCTTCCGCACCCAGCGGTGAAACGATGAATATGGCCAGTCCGCAACCCGGGTTACATATCCGTGCTTGACGGGGTTGTAATGAATGTAATCCATATGCCGCTCCATATCACCTTCATCACGCAGCGTGTGTTCCCAATACCGCCGCTGCCAGATGCCTCGCTCAGCTTTGTTCATGCGCGCAAGGGTGCGGCGATCACTCGCCGGTATCCGCCTCGAAAATCGTGATTTGATCTCGCGCCAGCGCAACGCATAATCTGCATCGCCAGGCGGCAGCGTCCAGATACAGTGCAGATGATCAGGCAGTACCACCACGGCATCGATTTCAAAAGGTCGTTCGGTTTGTACCGATATCATGGCCAAACGCAGATCGGCAATGTGTTCGACCAGCAACGACGAGGCACGATCAAGCAAGGTAACGGTGAAGAAGTAACCTGCCCCAGGTATCACATTGCGGCGATAGGCGACCATTTCGTTATCAATACATCATGCTCGTTGTTATGCCTTTCTTTAGCTCCCCGGGTTTCGCAAACTACGCTCAACCCAGGCTACGATTTCTTCCAGCTATATATTTATCTGCTTGCCATTAGCATAGAATATCGCCGCTTCAATTTTCCATATGTTATTAATTTTGTTTAATACAAAAAATCCCTTTCCTTGACCTTTTTTTCCTTGGATAATGCATTGAAACTTTGCGCTTCCTTGATCGCCGGAATATTCAAGCTCATACCCAAAGGGTGACAATTGAATTTCAATATTACCCCCTAATTCATTATTAACTATTACTGATTCTGCTATGTAGTTTTCAACTGATAGAAACGCATCGCTTCTTTCTACTGCAATATAACTAATTAGATATGACAGAAATATTATAAAAATAACTATGAGAAATATTTTGGTGATTTTTTTACCTGATATTTTTAGCATGCTAAATTCCACGCCCGAAAATTGTAAATTCAATTCCGGTCGATGCACCTAAAGCTACACTCGCTCCGCGATTCGTAAATGAGATCTTTGGGCCCGCAAATGATCCATATGGATTTATTAAATATGGAGACGCTCCATTTTCCATGCCAGCAACAAAACCTAGGCCTACTTTTATTGGACCAATACGGCCACCTGTTTTTCCATATAGTCCCACTGCTTCTCCGCTGCTAATATCACATGGATCTGAACCTGGTCTTTTTGAAAATGGCGTGTAATCGAGGCCGCCACCTAAGCCATATCCTATTCGCATAGTTAGGAATGGTTGCCCTGTATTATCGTCTATCCCAAACGTCACTCCACCTCCAAGCCCCGTATAAGCTTCAAATCCAATAGACCATAATCCTATTGAGTCAATGTAATTCACCGGATCATTCAACACATACCCATACAAATTCACATCCCCTCCCCCAAACCCTATCGGGTCCTTCGCGGTCCAACGGCCGGTTTGCGGGTCGTAGTCGCGGGCGCCAAAGCGGATCAGGCCGGTGTGATAATCATATATTCCGCCGGCAAAACCAAAGGGCTGAAAGCCGGGGTTGCTGTCATTGGTGATAGTGCCCCAGGGATCATAGTCGATACGCTGGGCGATGCTGCCGTCGCTGCTGTTGATGATCAATCGCGGACTGCCGAGGTGATCGGACAGGATTCGATAGGTCAGGCCATTTCTGACCATATAGTCCGGGATATTCGACCGGGTGCCATATATAAAGAGCGACACGATACGCCCGCTGCCATCGAGCTCGGCCACCGGCCGGAGTTGGTCCTGATACAGCAAACCCTGGGTCAGGGTACCATTGATCCGCTTGCCGATCCGGCGATTGCGGCCATCGATGATGTAGTCGATCGTCAGGTCACCCGGCAGCACGACGCTGCGGAGATTACCGAGCACATCGTACTGATAGTGCGTGACCGCCCCGCCGTCATTTTTGGTCTGGCGCTCGCCATTGGCGGTGTAGGTATAGGCCGTTCCGCCGTACGATGTCATCCGGTCCTGGGCGTCATAGCTGGCAACGGGCAGGCCGTTGACATGGGTTCGGTTGCCGTTGGCATCGTATTGATACGTGGTGATCTGGCCCGGGCTGTTGACGGAAGACAGCCGGCCGGCAGCATCATATTCATAACCGCTCGTCATCGTGATGCCAGCGATGGTGTCGGATTGTTCCGTGATGCGGCCCAGCGCATCACGGCGGTAGCGGGTATCGAGCACCGTGCTGCCGGCAACGCTGGCGCTGTCAGCGCTCAGTTCACCAAAACTATTATAGGACGGAGTGCTCGCGACCGCGCCGAGCGCCGTGCCGCTGATCAGGCCGTTGGTCAGATTGCGGGTAATGGCCAAGGCGCCGGCCTGAGTCAGCAAACCATCTTTATCATAACTATAATTGATCGTCGTGCCCTGGCCACCGGCTGCCACGGTCAAGGCACTGATCCAGAGGTTGCTGTCGTAGCGCTGCGTGACGCTGCCGGTCACCGGCCCGGTCATCGACTCGCTGACCGGGAGTCGTCCATCATAACTGTAGCTGAGCGTGGCCGTATCCAGTCCCTCCGTGGCAGTGATCGTGACCAGTTGCCCGGTCTTGCTGTGATAAGCATAGTCGATGACACCGGTCCCGGCAATCTGCTGGCTGAGCCGCCCGGCATTGTCATAAACATCATCGAGCTGCCGGCCATCGGGGCGGGTAACCAGTTCCAGCTGACCATCGAGATTCATATTATAGTAAGTGGCTGGATCACTCCCCGGCAGCAATGGCGGCGTATAGCTGTCGGCCTGATCGACGGCATCATAGCGGAAGCGATGTACGGCACCACTGGGTGTGACCAATGCAATCATATTGCCGTTGCCATCATAGTTGAATTGGAGCTCCCGCCCATCCGGTAGAATCTGGCGACTGATGCGGCCCGCGACATCATATTCATACCGGGTGATCCGATCCAGCGGATCTGTGACAAGATGCAGATTCCCATCCGGCCCGTAACTGAATCCGCTACTCCGTGCACCATTGTCATCTGAGATCCGGGTCAACCGGCCACGCCAGTCATAGCTGTACTGACGGGTTGCAAGATCGGCATAACGCGACCGCAACGGCCGGCCCTGGCCATCGACCGTCACGACATTGGCACGTCCGGCTGCTGTGGTGGTCGTCAACAGCGCAGCATTGACATCATAGCGCGATGCCGACACCCGGCCATTGATGTTCATGGTATTGGTCAGCGCAGTCAGATTTCCCAGATAATCATAGTTTGCAGAACGCTGCTCTGCCGCGCTGTGCAGCAGCCCCGACGGCATCTTGAGCGTTGTTGACCGGGCGACCGGTGATTGCATGCCAAAGCGTGGATCGGCGCTGTACACCGCGGTCGCCAGCGAACCATTGGCCATAGTCGTGGTGCGGGTGCCATTGACAGTCACCAGAGTAACCGTCTGGGTGGTGTCCGGCGCGGTGATGACACTGCGATGACTGCCATCGCTCAGGTTGCGCTCGACATAACGGGTGGTGCGGCCCAGTGCCGAGCGCTTGTCGACAACATAGCCGTCTGACAGCGTGCTGCGTACCAGCGACCACCCTCCCCCGGCAGCGTTGCTGTCGCTGCCCAGCCTGCCATACTGGTCATACCCCATCGTCGATGAATTGTTGCGGGCGTCGGTTCGCATCGTCAGCAGTCCATCGGGGGTGTACTGATAGGACACCCGTTCACCCGCCGGATTGGATATCGATGCCAGATAGCCGTTGACATCCACCGACAGCATCGTGCGCTGGCCATCGGCCGCAACGATGGCATACGGTGTCGCGCCGCTACGTTCGATGCGGGTGATGTTACCGTCACCGTCGCTGATCCGCTCCAGATAACCCGCGCCGTCATAACCAAACCGGTAGAGATCGGCGCCGGTCAGCGCATTGATGGTCCGCAGCTGTCGGCCACTGGCATCAAACTCATAGACCTCATGACCGTCTTCGGCGGCCAGCAGATGGTGACCATCACCGTCGTAGCCGGGCAAGGCGATGCCGACACGGCGGAGCCGGTGATTCGCCAGGTCAGCTATATATAACATGCCATCGTTGTCGAAGCTGATGCTTGCCGGCGTATCGATCTGTGCGTCCGGTGCCGGCCCGTTGTCACCACTAAAGCCGCCCGGATCACCATACCAGCTCGTGCCCTTGCCGGCGACGACCCGCAGTATCCCATTGCTGTCGATGCGCAGTATCCGGTCATAGGTCTCATCGGCAAATACCAGCTCACCGCTTGCCGTCTGCGCCAGATCCGACATAGCGGGTATGTTGACGTTTTTGACATTGACACCGGCCTCCGCATATTGCTTGCCGCTCTGCCCGGCGATACGGCGGGTGCGGCCGGTATTGTCGACATGCAACAGCAGATAGGGATCGCTATTGGTGAAATAGAAACCGCCATCGTTGGCAGTAGCGACATTACCCGGGCCGTACAACAGCAGCCCAGTCGCCCTGGCCCCATCGACCGTGTTGTAATACGGTGTCTGCGTCCCGCCTCCGGCCACGGTGTAGATGATCCCGTCTGTCGTCACCTTGCGGATACGCTTGTTGCCACCGTCCGAGATATACACACTGCCATCCGCTGCGAGGGCCAGGCTGTTGGCACGATCCAGCAATGCCGAGGTGGCAGGTCCGTTGTCGCCGAGCACACTCCCACCGCCGGCGATGACGGTGATCGTACCACTGGCCTCGCGGCGCTTGATGCGATAGCTCGGACTGCCCCCGCTGATCCAGTATATGCGGCCATCACCGTCGAGCTGTACATCATAGATATTGCCGTCACGCAGCAGCGTCGTCACCGTGCCGTCGGGACGCATGCGCCGTACGCGATGATTGTTGGCGCCAACGACGTCATTGTCGACCACATACACACTGCCATCGGCAGCAGTCCTGACGATAAACGGCCGGTTGAACTGCGCCATCAGCGCTGCACCCCCATCGCCGCCATTGCCGGCGACACCGCTACCGGCGATGGTATGGATGACCCAGGGCAGCTCGGCGGCGTCGCGCTGCCGGCCATCACCGAGGATCAGTTTGCGGCGGATCGGGTCATAGGCATGCTGGACGTCCAGCGTCCAGCCGCCGAGGCCCTGTAATGTCGCATCCCAATCACCAAGGATGCCGAGATTGAAATAGGCAGTACGCGCGATGGTGACGACCCGGGCGCTGTCCACCGCACCGCCGCCACGGCGGATGACGGTGGCGTCAGCCGGATAGCGGTCAAAGCTGCGCTGCAGATCACTGGCAGACCGGAAGTAGACGGCGCGATAGACATAGGCGATGGTGACGGTTGCCCTCTGGCTGCCCTGCACACGGCGGCCATAGCCATCGCGACCATCCCACGTCAATGTATAATATCGATTCGCTGTCAGGTCGCTGGTCGAATAGTCAAAGCGGCGCCCGGCAACCTCGACGTTGACGTTGATCTCCATCAAATCGGGATGAATGACGCTGCCGGTCAGCGGGATCTGCAATGTCGCCGCGTCGCTGCGGCCCGGCACGCGGTCACTGTGATAATGCAGTGTGAACGGTGTGCCGGTCACTGGCTCCACTTCACCCAGGGTCTGGTTCTGGCAGGCGATGACTGAACCCGCCGACAGGCATGGCTGGTTGCGCTTATCCGACAGATTGGTCGTCGCCTTGGGATTCGGATAGATCTCATCGCCCCAGCCGGCCGTGTTCACACCCCACGGCCAGTTGAAATCCCACGACGAGAAATGCCGGATCGACACCCGCCACAAGGTCTGCCCGACCGGATACAGCGTCATAAGCTGTATCCGTTCATCATCGCTGATGCCAAAGGCTGCCAATGCACCGCTGTCAGCGGCGATGCCGCTGCCGTCGAGATCCAGCTCGGCACGCCCGGCGGCATCGCTGGCGAGAATCTTGACAATGCGGCCATTGTCGGCCGCGATCCATGCCGCCTGCTGCAGATCGTAATGACCGACCGGCACCCGCTCACCGACCGGGAAGCCCAGGAAGTTTTCGACATACACCGGCAGCGGATTGGAAAATTGTACTGACGCCGCCCCGGCCGCAACCGCCTCGTCGGCATTGATGTCGACGGCATAGGTATAACCACTCGCCGGCGGCAATTCCGCCGGCATGCTCTGCTGGCCATGGACGCCGACCGTGGCCTCGGTGGCACGGACATGCAGTGTAGGCAATGGCGAGGATGAGCCATCGGCCATGACCATGGTTGCTGTGGTGCCAGCGGGGAACATGACCGTCAATCTGCGCTCGCCATCACCATCGCGGATGATGCTGCCCTGCGCCCGTTGCAGCGCAGCGGATGGCAGATCGACACTGCTCACCAGGCTGTCCGGTTGCAGCAATACGACATCCGGCAGCCAGGCGTAGTCACGCCACGGTGACTCGATCGAGCGCTGCACATCAAGGTAACCATCCTTGTGGTAGTCGATGATCAAGCGGCCACCACCATTGACGGCCAGATCAAACATGCCATCGCGGCGCGTCAGCGTCCGGCCGAATTCGGGGTGACCATGGACGCTGATCTCAACACCGCCCAGCGCCATGCCGTCGCGGGACTGCACCTGACCGCGCAATACCGCGACCCGTCCGGCATCGATGATCCCGCTGTTGACACCGCTCTGTATCGGGTCACTGCCGGTGAACAGGAACGACACGCTGTCCAGCATCGACGGCATTGAGGTGGTATTGACGGGCGGTGCGACGGTGGCCGGGTCGGCAGGCAGCGGGTCGGCCAGTGTCATCGACAACTGCATCGTCGACAGGTTGCCGGCGATATCGGTCGCGCTGACGGTGATCGGATTGATGCCGACCTGCAGCCGCAACGGATAAGAGAACGCCGCATCACCATTCATCGTCACTGGGTGACCATTGACGGTGACCGAGGCGATCGCATTATCATCGAAGATCTGTCCGGTCAGTGTCTGCAGCGGCTCGGAGACCGTCGCACCATCGAGCGGACCTGACAGCGAGATGACCGGCGCTGTCTTGTCGATGTTCAGCAGCAGCGCTGACTGCGCACTGTTGTTGGCGCGATCAACAGCGACGCCGCTGACCAGTTGCCCCTGATCTTCACTGGCAATGGTGGCTGGCGCCTGGCAGCTCAGTATGCCCGACAATTCATCATGACAACTGAAGGTCACGGTGACGTCATGATTATACCAGCCCACGCCATTAGGACTGGTCGTCGCCTGCGCGCTGATGACCGGAGCGGTCTGATCGAGATTGACAACGACCGACGTTGTGGCGGAATTGCCTGCGCTGTCGACGGCCGTCCCGGTGAACAACCGCTGCGCACCCTGCTGGCCGGCAATAACAGCTTGTGAACACTGGCTGATTGCAGATGTGATGTCGTCACAGGTGAAATTGATCGTCGGTGGCTGATTATGCCAGCCGAGACTGTTGGCTACTGGATCAATCCGCGCGGTAATCAGTGGCAGATCATTATCAACCCCGATGATCCGGACCGTCAGGCCGGCGCCGCGCCGGCCGCGCACCTTGACCGACAGCACATTGTCGGTCTTCAGTATCACTGACCTTTCGAGGACCAGCAGGTTGTCATCCAGGTCCTCGAACTCATCGTCATGCACATCATCGAGATCGTCATTGCGGTAGAAATGGACCCGGTCGAACACCCGCACACCATTCAGCAGCACTACCGCACTCGATGCCGCCCGCAGGTCACCGCCGGCAACCACACCGCTGGTCAGCTGCAGGTTATACAGTGTATTCGGATTCTTGATCCTGAAGGCCGTCGTGACCGCGCTCGGGGCGCCGGTCTGACGGACAAATGTTTGCGGACCGAAGGCATCAAACAGCCCGGCCTGCGCAGGAAGGTGATAGAGAATAAATAACGACAGCCACAACCAGCCGTTGCGGCAACTGTGAAGATAGCGTTTTGTCACCAGCATGCGATCCATCGCATCGTGCCGACATCATCCATGAGTCAAAACTGCCTGCCAGTGCAGCGTGGAGGCGTTGCACTGGCTCAGCAGAACGCGGTTAACACTTCGAAAACCTACGCTTCGAGGTTAACAGAAATAATCTGATTTGGAATAACCCAAACGGGCTATTTCAAAAAATTACTTTTATCGACATCGTGTGAAAGAGACAAAACTGATCAATATTGTTCGCCTCCTGGTCAGCAGTGGGTAATAATTGCTCATGTCGGCCCCGCGAGCGGGTTTCGACATCGCACCGCCACAGTGCCCGGCAACACAGCGCCTGGACACACCCGCTCAGCTCACCACAGCGCTGCGATAGAACTCCGTCAGCACCCGCTGCAGATAATCAGTGTCACGGCTGCCGGCAAGTTCGCGGATCGAATGCATCGCAAAGGTCGGCACACCGACATCGAGCGTGCGCACACCGATCTTGGCCGCCGTCAATGGTCCGATCGTGCTGCCGCATCCCATGTCGCTGCGCGTGACAAAGCTCTGCACCGGGATGTCCGCCTTGCGGCATAGATAACGAAAGAATGCCGCAGTGTCACCGCTGGTCGCATAGCGCTGATTGGCGTTGACCTTGATCACCGGTCCGCCATTGAGCACCGGACCGTGATTGTCATCATGTTTGCTGGAATAATTCGGATGGACGCCGTGGGCGTTGTCGGCCGAGATCATTAATGATCGACTGCACATCCGCGTCAGGTCTTCACGCGTGCCGGCGATACGTTCCAGTGTTGCAGCGAGGAAGGTGCCCTTGGCGCCGGCATGTGAGGTGCTGCCGACCTCTTCATGATCGCTGCAGATCAGCAGCCGCGTCGTCACGTCGTTGTCAGCGGCCAGCAGACCCTGCAGGCCGACATAACAGCTGAGCAGGTTGTCGAGCCGTGCACCGGCGATGAAGTCACCGTTGAGTCCA
This sequence comes from Gammaproteobacteria bacterium, assembly GCA_016218365.1. Taxonomy (GTDB): domain Bacteria; phylum Pseudomonadota; class Gammaproteobacteria; order SZUA-140; family SZUA-140; genus JACREF01. The sequence continues at coordinate 230,991 of JACREF010000011.1, read as the reverse complement.
ATGATGTTGGGCGGCTGACAGTCATAGAGAAACAGATCGTAATCGAGGATCTCGACCGCATGCGGCGTGATCTGTTGCTGTTGCATCTGCGCGAGCAGTAGCTTGCGCAGATCGTATTTGATATCGCTGTCGGTGGTCAGCAGCAGCGGCACGATGTCGGTCTGGGCGTTGACGCTGCGATTCTTGTTGCTGTCGGGGTCGAGGTGGATCGCCAGGCTCGGGATCACCGCGACTGGGCGGGCGAAGTCGATCAGCGTGGCAGCCATCTGTCCATTGTTGTCCAGATAACTAACGCGGCCGGCGATGGCCAGCTCGCGGTCAAACCACGGATTCAGCAACACGCCACCGTACGGTTCGACACCCAACTGATAATAACCCTTGCGATGCAGGTCGGGCTGCGGCTTGATCTTCAGGCACGGGCTGTCGGTGTGGGCGCCAACGATGCGCACGCCGCTGTCGACCGCTGAGCTCGTGCCAAGCGCAAAGGCACACAGCGAAGACTCACCACGCGTGACGTAATACTTGCCGGCGGGTTTTATATTCCAGCGATCGCCCTCGTGCAAACGCTGGTAACCGGCCTGTTGCAGTTCGGCGCCAAGGCGTACGACGGCGTGGAACGGCGTCGATGAGTGATGCAGGAAATCGAGCAGTTTGCTATTGAGTGGGGTCATGGGTTCGCGGTCTGTAGTCAAAGTCTTGAGTATAGCAATTCATCCCCTTCCATCAAATGGCTCCTTCGATACGCAGCGTTCCGCTGCCACTCAGGACGGACCCTTCGATACGCGCTGCCATGCAGCGCTACTCAGGGCGAACGGAGTGTGGGAAGGCCGTTCGTGGTGAGTAGGCGTCCTTCGGTATGCGGCGTTCCGCCGCTACTCAGGACAGGCCCTTCGATACATGGCTGACGCCACTACTCAGGACAGGCCCTTCGATCCTTCGATACGCGGCTGACGCCGCTACTCAGGATGAACGGTGAATGCTCCGATCGTGGTGAGCAGGCCCTTCGATACGCGACTATGTCGCTACTCAGGGCAGGCTATTCGATACGCGGCTGTGCCGCTACTCAGGACAGGCAGCATAGCAACATGCCGTTCGTGGTGAGTAGGCGCAGAGCGCCGTATCGAACCATGGACGGCAGGCCGGTATCCGCTCGGCTGCCAAGGTACTTGGCGCAGCTGCGCCTCTGCAACCACGGTCAACGCGACCGCGGTTTCGGGCGTGATGACTTGGCTGGCTTGTGCGCCGCAGGTGGCCGGGGCTTGCCGCGTGCGGGTGCCGCAGTCTGTGGCTTGCCGGATTTGCCACTGACCTTGCCTGGGGCCTTGGTCCTGGCGGTGGCCTTGTTGCGCGATGATGCGACCGGCGGTGCCGGCAGGCCGGTGTGCTGGGTGGCAAACGGCCGTGCACCTGAACGTTTGCCTTCGGGCTCCCCGCCAGTGCCGGCCGGCTGCCGGCGCGGCACCAGATGCTGTTTGCCATTGCCGATCAGCTCGCTGCGCCCCATCCGTTGCAGCGCCTCGCGCAGCAGCGGCCAGTTGTTGGCATCGTGATAACGCAGGAAGGCCTTGTGCAAGCGCCGCACCTTCAGGCCGCGCGGGATCGGCAGCTGCTCACTGTTGCGACGGATCGCGCGCAGCGGATTGCGGCCCGAATGGTACATCGCGGTCGCGGTCGCCATCGGCGACGGCAAAAAGGTCTGCACCTGATCGGCACGCAGGCCATGGCGTTTCAGCCACAAGGCCAGGTTCAGCATGTCCTCGTCGGTGGTGCCAGGGTGGGCGGCGATGAAATACGGGATCAGGTACTGCTCCTTGCCGGCCTCCGCCGAGTAGCGGTCGAACATCTGCTTGAAGTGCTCATAACTGCCGATGCCCGGCTTCATCATCAGCGAAAGCGGACCTTCTTCAGTATGTTCCGGCGCAATCTTCAAGTAACCTCCAACATGATGGGTGGCCAGCTCGCGTACGTATTCCGGCGAGCGGACGGCCAGGTCGTAGCGCAACCCGGAGGCGATGAAGATCCGCTTGATGCCCGGCAAGGCGCGGGCGCGGCGGTACAGCTTGATCAGCGGCGTGTGGTCGGTGTTCAGGTTGGAGCAGATGTCGGGATAGACGCAGGACGGTTTGCGGCACGCGGCCTCGATGGCCCGGCTGCTGCAGGAGAGCCGGTACATATTGGCGGTCGGCCCGCCCAGGTCCGAGATCACGCCGGTGAAACCCGGCGTCTTGTCGCGGATTGCCTCGATCTCGTCGATGATCGACCCTTCGGAGCGGCTCTGGATGATCCGTCCCTCGTGTTCGGTGATCGAGCAGAAGGTGCAACCGCCGAAACAGCCGCGCATGATGTTGACCGAGAAGCGGATCATCTCATAGGCCGGCAGTTTGACCTGACCATAGCTGGCGTGCGGCACCCGCGAATACGGCAGGCCGAACACCGCATCCATCTCCTCGCTGGACAGCGGCACCGGTGGTGGATTGATCCACAGCTCACGTACGCCATGGCGCTGCACCAAGGCCCGCGCATTGCCGGGATTGGTCTCCAGGTGCATGACCCGTGAGGCATGGGCATACAGCACCGGGTCGCTGACGACGCGCTCAAACCCCGGCAGCCGCACTACAGTGCTCGCGCGGTCGGCAAGGATGCGCCGCGGCTGCAGGGTCACCACTTTATCCTTGGAGTCTGGCTTGTCTTTACAGGTGCTTGCAGTGATGTCCTGATATGGATTATGAACTGGCGTCACGGCCCCCGGCGTGTCGATGTCCGAGGAATCGACGACGGTCCAGTCCTCGGGCAGCGTGGCACGGATCAAGGCGGTGCCACGGATGTCGGTCAGTTGTGCGATATTCTCCCCGGCCGCCAACCGGTGCGCGATGTCGACGATCTGCCGCTCGGCATTGCCATAGACCAGCAGGTCGGCCTTGCTGTCGATCAGCACCGAACGCCGCACCTTCTCCGACCAATAGTCGTAATGGGCAATGCGGCGCAGGCTGGCCTCGATGCCGCCGATGATGACCGGCACCTCCTTGTAGGCCTGGCGACAACGCTGGGTATAAACGATGACGGCACGGTCCGGGCGTTTGCCGGCCGCGGCCTCCGGCGTATAGGCGTCGTCGGAGCGGATACGCCGGTCGGCGGTGTAATGATTGACCATCGAGTCCATATTGCCGGCGGTCACGCCGAAGAACAGGTTCGGCCGGCCCAGCGCGCTGAAGGCCTCGGTTGAGTGCCAGTCGGGCTGGGCGATGATGCCGACGCGAAAGCCCTGGGCCTCGAGCACACGGCCGATGACCGCCATGCCGAAACTCGGATGATCAACATAGGCATCGCCGCTGACGATGATGATGTCGCAGCTGTCCCAGCCCAGCGCCTCCATCTCGGCGCGCGACATCGGCAGCTGCGGCGCAGGGCCGAAACGACGTGCCCAGTATTTGCGATAACTGAACAGGCCGCGCGCGGCGGGCATCGCGGGTGGCTGGCTATAACTGAGGGGACCGTGGCTCATCGCTGCACAATGGTGAGGCTGCCGTGAAAATAACCCACATACTAATATGGGGTTATAGTGATGTATTAAACCGGTTTTAAAAAAAGGAAATGCAACCGGCCGGCAGATTATAGCATTACCAGGGATGCCTGCCACGCATCGATCCGCACGAGGCTCTCGAAGTTACATTCGGGGATTGCGATGCCCGGCCCGTCAACGGGCCGGGCGGTGTGCGAAACTCAGATATTGAAATGCTGGAAGTTTTCCAGATCACGGCGCAAGCGGCGACGCTCGGCCATCTGTTCGATCCTTTTGCGCGCCGAGGCATTGATATGGAGCTCTGCCCCGTCATCATCATTGGCCGCCAGCTGGTCCTCATCAACATCCAGCGCCATCAACTGGCCGCTGATATCACTGGGGATACTGTCCTGTTGCCCTGACCCTCTATTCATAGACACCTCCACTGTAGATGACTGCGAAACACCTGTTTCCATCCAGACAGCATCACAACCGTCATGATTATGATTATTGGTGCACACTATTAAGCTTAACTTAGATACGGATTAATTCTTGATTAAGCCTACCGGGACATCAGGCAGGTATGGCAGTGGAAAAAAGAGGCCATCCTTGGCCAACACATCAGAGGGGAGTTCACTGCAACTGCGGGGGGAAAGGGGGGGCGACGCATCCTGCGCCGCCTGATAACCGTATGGGGTGCTGAGTCTGCCAGCCCGCCATCAATCTCATCACATCTGCAACTCAGACACGCCGAAACAGCCAAAGTTCCAACGCAATCTCGCTTCCTTGTAAAACTTGCGGCCCTCTGCCCTCCACGCTGTACGGTCCCACCTTCCACTGCCACCGATTGCTAAGCTTTCTGTATTAGAAATCGATAATTAGTTAACGCATAATGGGCCACACGCCCTGCCATGACACAGGCCGGGTCAGATCGATGAGGTCATCTTGAAGGCTGTGATACACGGATTGCTGCCGGCTAACCATTGGCTACGAGACTACCGGCAGGCGCTGCTGCGTCCGGACCTGACCGCCGGGCTGACGACGGCGGTGATGCTGATCCCGCAATCGATGGCCTATGCGATGCTGATCGGCTTGTCGCCGGAGGTCGGCCTGTACGCCTCGATCGTGCCGCTGATCGTCTATGCGCTGCTCGGCAGCTCACGCCAGCTGGCAGTCGGCCCGGTGGCGATCCTCGCGCTGATGACAGCGGCCAGTGTCGGGGCCCATGCCAGCCCGGGATCCGCGGATTATCTGACGCTGGTGATCCTGCTGGCGCTGATGGTCGGCGTGCTGCAGCTGCTGATGGGGGTGCTGCGCTTCGGATTTCTGGTCAACTTTCTGTCACATCCGGTGGTCAGCGGTTTTTCATCGGCCGCCGCCATCGTCATCATCGTCGGCCAGCTGAAGAATCTGCTGAATATCGAGGTGCCCAACACTGACCAACTGCTGGTGATGCTGGGCGCCATCCTGCGACACCTCGACCATACCCACCTGCCCACCTTGCTGGTCGGCATCAGTTCACTGGCCTTCATGATGGTGCTGAAAGGGTGGAAGCCGTTATTTCCGGCCGCCCTGACGGCCATGGTCATCGCAACCGTCTTCACGTGGCTGTTTGACCTCGGGCAAACCGGCATCGCACTGGTCGGTCCGGTACCGGGCGGGCTACCGTGGCCGGCACTGCCCGACGTCGATGCAGGCAGTGTGCTGCTGCTGGCGCCCTCGGCACTGGCCATCGCCTTGGTCGGTTTTGTCGAGGCGATCTCGGTGGCCAAGGTCTTTGCCCGTAAAAACCGCTATGACATCCAGGCCAACCGCGAACTGGTGGCGCTCGGTATCGCCAATATCACCAGCGGCCTGTTCCGGGCCATGCCAGTGACCGGCGGCTTTTCCCGTACCGCTGTCAATGCCGCGGCCGGTGGCAGGACCGGGCTGGCCTCGATCATCACCGCGCTGGTCATCGCACTGGTGCTGATGTTTTTCACCTCATTGTTTTATTACCTGCCCAAAGCGGTGCTGGCCGCAACCATCATCATGGCGGCATTGACGCTGATCGATCTGCACGAGGTGCGTCATCTGTACCGGATCAAACGCAGCGACCTGGCACTGCTGGCCATAACCTTTATCGCGACCCTGCTGAGCGGTGTCGAATACGGCATCCTGGCCGGTATCAGTGCCTCGTTGGTGTGGTTTGTCGTCCGTACCACCCGCCCCCACACCGCCGTGCTCGGCAAGTTTCCGGACCGCGATGTGTTCCGCAACATCCGCCGCCACCCGCGGGCCCAGACCATCCCGGGCATCCTGATGGTCCGCATCGATGCCCAGTTCTACTTCGGCAACGCCAGCTTCCTCCGGGAGTTCATCTGCGGCCAGATCAAGACCGCCAGCGTGCCGGTGCAAGCGCTGATCATCGATGCCGGCAGCGTCACCCAGCTCGATTCGTCGGCCGATGCCGTGCTGCATGAGATCTTCGAGGAGCTGGCCCAGCGCGGCATCGCTATCTACATCGCCGAGGCCATCGGCCCGGTCATCGACGTCATGAAACGCTCGGGCCTCTATCAGCAGCTCGGGGCCGATCATTTTACATGGACCGTCAAAGAGGCGCTGGAGCTGGCGCAGCGCAAGATCGCAGGCTGAGCCGCCCCGCTACAAGGCCGGGTGCGCACATATATAGTACTTGGCCGCTGATAGCGCGGCTGCGGCGCCGCCCCATCCGCCATCATCTATGCTTAGTTTCATTTATAAATCATGAAGTTATTTAGTATTTAATATGTATTTAATCAGCAGCGGTTATGCTTTCTGTCACTTAAGGCCTTGTTTGTACGGGCGGTTTGACCACTTACCTAATCATGCGAGAGGCTGCTTGTTATGACCAACATACACTCACTGTTTCAAAACAATAATATCTTCGCCGAAGACACACAGGTCGATGCTGCGCTGGTGCGCAATTCATCACTGGGTGAAGAGCTGACCATTGATGAGAGCCGCACGCTGGCCGGCATCATGGGCGTCCATCACCTGAACAGCGGCGAGCTGCTGTCCAGCAACGGCGACACCCATACCACCCTGTTTGTGTTGGCCAAGGGCAAGCTGGTGATCACCCGCGACGGCGATAACAGCGCGGCCAGCGGTGAGAAGGTTGTGTATACGATGAGTCCGGGTGAATGCGCCGGCCGCCGCGCCTTTGTCGAGCAGAAGCCGCGTCAGGCCACGTTGCGTGCCGCCACCAACGCGGTGGTCTATACGCTGGAACCGGAATCCTTTGAACTGCTGCTGTCCAGCCACCCGCACCTGGTGTACAAGGTGATGCGGGCACTGTTCAAGGTCACGCATAACAATCTGATGCGGATGAACATGGAAACCGAACAGCTTTCCAACTACATCATCAGGAGCAACGGGCGGTACTGATACAGATTCTTATAGCCTGTAAACACGACGCGGGGCATCGAGTGATGCCCCGCTGCTTTTTCAGCTGGCCGGATTATTTGGCGGTCAGCATCGCGTATAACTCATCCTTGAGTTTCAGTCGTTTGGCCTTGACGCTCTCGGTGTAGCTGTCGGACGGGGTCTCGACCTCTTCCTCGATACGGCGGATCTCGTGATCGACCTGGTGATATTCGTCGAACAGCCGGGCGAAATGGTGATTGCTGCTCTTCAACTGATGAATCCGCTCCCGGTACTCGGGAAATTCATGGACCAGGTCGTGCTTTTCTCCGTACATACTGCCTCCAATTTCAATATCCTGTGATGCAGGATGTCACACCCGCGTGCCCTCGGCAAGACGCCACATCATTGCATCAACTGCCGGACCCGTTCCAGGTCGCTGGCGGTGTCGACACCGTGCCCCGGGCGTTCGCGGGCGATGCCGACGTGAATGCGATAGCCGTGCCATAACACCCGCAGCTGTTCCAGTGACTCCATCTCCTCGAGTGCGCAGCGCGCCAGATGCACATACTGGCGGACAAACCCGGCGCGGTAGGCATACAGACCGAGATGGCGGTAATGTTCCGAACGCTGCGGCAGGCTGTCGGTGCTGACACTGAAGGCATCGCGGTCCCACGGCATCGCCGCACGGCTGAAATACAAGGCATAGCCGTCCTTGTCCATGACCACCTTGACGGCATGCGGATCGAACAATTCCGCGGCCTCATGGATCTGCACACACAAGGTCGCGACACTGGCCTGCGGGTGATGCTGCAAGCCCTCCGCCACCTGGTGGATCAGCGCAGCGGGCATCAGCGGCTCATCACCCTGCAGATTGACAACGATGCTGTCTTCATCAATCTTCATGGTCTCGATGACCTCGGCCAGCCGGTCGGTGCCGGTCGGGTGATCGGCCGAGGTCATGCAGACCATGGCGCCAAACTGCTGCGCGACCTCGGCGATCCGCCGGTCATCGGTGGCGATGATCACCTGACGTGCACCGCTGTCCAGCGCGCGCTGATGGACATGCTGGATCATCGGTTTGCCGGCAATATCGAGCAACGGTTTGCCCGGCAGGCGGCTGGAGCCATGCCGCGCCGGGATGACCACGGTAAACTTCATTCAACCTCCTCATCCGCCGGCAACTGCCGCGCCTCATCCTGCAGCATGACCGGGATGCCATCACGTACCGGATAGGCCAGGCGGTCGATCTTGCAGATCAGTTCCTGTTCGGCGTTGTGCCCACCCTTATGCCCACCCTTATGATAGACCAGCGGCCCCTTGCACAACGGGCAGGCCAGGATCTCCAGTAATCTTTTGTCCATATCATCTCCTCGACAGACTGCCGATACATTCTAGCAAATCAGCCCTCTTTCAACACTCGGCCAGCAGGGCAAAGACCCGTTGATCAAAGCTGGCCGACAGCTCGGCCTCGACCTGCAACACCCAGACAGTGGCGCCGGCGAAGCCGCGGCATTTGACCGCGTCCTTTTCGGTCATGATGACCGGCAACGCATCACCAAAGTCGATGTCACTGGCGGCAAACGGATGGTGATCGGCAAAGGGATGTTCCTGCACCACACACCCCAGCGCACGCAGCGCGGCAAAGAATCGTGCCGGGTGGCCGATCCCGGCCACGGCATGCACCTGGCGCTGTGTGAAGGCCGTCAGCTCCAGCTGCTGCGCCGGATTGGTGAGGTTGTAGAATACGCCCGGTCTGAGCTGCATCGCAAAGTCATGGCGATGCGGCGTGCCGCCATGGGTGACGATGGCGTCGGCCTCGGCCAAGCGCGATAACGGTTCACGCAATGGACCCGCCGGCAGAAATCCGCCATTGCCGAAGCGACGCAGGCCGTCGATCACGACGATCTCGATGTTGCGACCGAGACGGTAGTGCTGCAGGCCGTCATCGCTGATCAGCACATTGCAATCGTGACTGGCCAGCAGCGCCTGCGCGGCGGCAACCCGGTCCGGTCCGACCATCACCGGACAATCGCCGCGTAGCGCGATCAACACCGGCTCATCACCCACCTGCGATGGATCACTGCCAGCGCTGACGGCCTGCGGCCAGTGACGGGCGCGACCGCGATAGCCGCGGGCGATGACACCCGGCCGGTAGCCGGCCTTGCGAAGGATCTGGACCAGATGGATGACCAGCGGGGTCTTGCCGGTGCCACCGGCGGTGATATTGCCGACAATGATGACCGGCACCGGCAATCTAACGACCGTCAGCATGCCGTTGCGGTATAGACGCCGACGCAGGCTGGCCACCGCCCGGAACAGCAGGCTCAGCGGCCACACCAGCACCGACACGACGCCCCAGCGCTCGCCGTAAGCGGGGCGTTGCTGACTGGCACGATCAGAAGGCGGCCTGCCCACAGCCGATCAGTCCGCCAGCACCACTGGATCAGGACTGGCCGAAAACTGCATGGCGTACAGGCTGGCGTAATAGCCGCCGCGCGCCAGCAGCTCGCGATGGGTACCCGACTCGACGATACGCCCCTGCTCCATGGCATGGATGATGTCACAGGATTCGATCGTCGACAGCCGGTGGGCGATGACAAAGGTGGTGCGGTTCTTCATCAATGCCTCCAGCGCCGCCTGGATATAGCGCTCGGACTCGGTATCGAGCGCCGAGGTTGCCTCATCAAGGATCAGGATCGGCGCGTCCTTCAGCAGCGCGCGGGCGATGGCGATGCGCTGCCGCTGGCCACCCGACAGCAACATGCCGCGCTCGCCGATGACGGTATCAAGCCCCTGCGGCAGGCGCTCGATGAACTCCATCAGCCGCGCGGCCTGCGCCACCTGCAGGATATGTTCACGGCTGGCGGTGGCCAGCTTGCCGTAGGCGATATTGTTGGCGATAGTGTCGTTGAACAACGTCACCTCCTGACTGACCAGGGCGATCTGGTCGCGCAGGCTGTCGAGCGTCAGTTCACGGATGTCGATGCCATCGAGCAACAGCTGTCCCTGCTGCAATTCATAAAAGCGCGGCAGCAGATTGACCAGCGTACTCTTGCCACTGCCGGAGCGGCCGACGAAGGCCACACTCTGGCCGGGTAACACCCGCAGATTGATATGACGCAGCACATCGCCCTTGCTGTCATCATAACTGAAACTGACATCCCGGTACTCGACCTCGCCGCGCACCCTCTCGATGCAGCGTGTGCCGCTGTCCTGTTCACACGGATGATCGATCAGTGTAAAGATGCTTTGCGCCGCCGAGATGCCACGCTGCAGCGCCGCATTGACGGTGGTCAGACGCTTGATCGGCGACAACAGCATCATCATCGCCATGATGAACGAGACAAAGGTACCGACCGAGATCGACGCCAGCATGGTATTGACGGTCGACAGGTAGATGACACCGGCCAGACACAGCGCCACCACCAGCTGGATGACCTGGACACTGGTCTCACCGGTCACCGTCAACTTCATGTTCTGTTTCTGGTTCAGCTCATTGGCACGGGAAAAGACGTGGTTTTCCTGCACGCGGCCACCAAAGATCCGGACGATGCGATGACCGGCAATCGCCTGTTCGGTCACCTGGGTCACATCACCCATCGAATTCTGGATCCGGGTGCTGATGCGGCGGAAACGGCGGTTGACGTACAACACCAGCCCTGCCACCACCGGTCCGAGCAGAAAGAACAGCAAGGACAGCTTCCAGTTCAGATAGAACATCCAGCCGAGCAGAAACAGCACCGTCAGCAGATCGAGGATCAGGATCTTGATGGTCTGGGTCACCGCCATCGACACCTGCTCGACATCAAAGGTCATCTTCGATACCAGCGTACCGGTCGAACTGCGGTCAAAATAGGCTGCCGGCAGCCGCAACAGCCGGTCGAAGATCTCGCCGCGCAGCCGGCGGATCACCTGGCGTCCGATCCACGACATCAGATAGGTCACGGCAAAACCGCTGGCGCCACGGACCACGGCAATGGCGATCAGTGCCAGCGGGATCAGGCCGATCCAGAACGGATCCTTGTCGACGAAGCTGCCATCGAGCATCGGCTTCATGACCACCGACAGGCTGGCATTGGTCGCCGCCTGGATCACCATCGCCAGCGCCGCCAGTGCAAAGATACCGACATAACTGCGCGCATAGGCCAGCAGGCGGCGATAGATCACCAGACCGTCGTGGATCTCGGTGTCGTCGGTCATCAGGATCAGGGCTGCCGGGTCGCCAGCGAGACATGCAGGATGCCGAGCTGGCGTGCGGCATCCATCACCATCACCACGGCCTGATGCGGGGTGTTGGCATCGGCCGTGATCACCAGCAATGGTTCACTGTCCGGCTTGGTGAGCTGTTGCAGCGCCTGTTTCAGGCTGTCGAGCTTGCGGTTGACAACCAGTTTCTGGTTGACATAAAACCGTCCCTGGACGTCGATCGTCACATCGATCGTGTTCTGGTCCTGCGGCGGTGTCGCTGAGGAGGCCTCCGGCAGATCAATCGACAGCTCCGCCTCACGGGTGAAACTCGCCGTCACCATGAAGAAGATCAGCAGCAGAAACACCACATCGATCAGCGGCGCAAGGCTGATCTCCGGCTCCTGGTGACGGCGCAACGGTCGCAGGTTCACTTGCGGCGTCCTGCCTCGATATCATTCTCGCGCTCATTCATGATGATCTCGACCAATTTGATCGCCTCCTGCTCCATGCCGAGCACCAGCGCCTCGACGCGGCTGCGCAGGTAGTGATAGAACAGCAGCGTCGGGATCGCGACCAGCAGCCCGGCGGCGGTGGTGATCAGCGCCTGGGCGATGCCGCCGGCCAGCACCGTCGGATTGCCGATGCCGGAGGTGGTAATGACGGTGAAGATCTGGATCATGCCGAATACCGTGCCCAGCAGACCGAGCAACGGCTCGACCGAGGCGATCATGCCCAGCGATGGCAGGTAACGTTCGAGATCGGCGACGACATGGCGGCCGGCGTCCTCGATGCTCTCCTTGACGACCTCGCGGCCATGCTGGCGGTTGACCAGCCCGGCGGCCAGGATCCGGCCCAGCGGTGAGCCGTCACGCAGCATGCCAATGCGCTGGGCATCGAGCTGGCCGTTCTTGATCCATTTGAGGATGTTCGGCACCAGATCGGCCGGGCAGATCTTTTTGCGTTGCAGGAACCAGAACCGTTCACCGATGATGGCCACCGCCACGACCGACCCCAGGATGATCGGCAGCATGACCCAGCCGCCGGATACCACTATCTCCCACACGTTGCGCGCACCTTCTGGTTAAATCCAACGGCCATGATACTGGATTTTCACCGGGGTCAAAAGCGCCCCGGCGGGCGGTGCCAGTAACGCCGCCCCTGCTGCCGGTACAGACCGGGTGGCGCGATACCCTGATCATCGATATGAAACATCACCGCGCCGTGCAAACCGCTGGACAGCAGCATGGCCTGGTGCCGGCGATAGCGGTCAACGATGTCATCGCGTGGCAGATGAAAGCGGTTCAGGTACCCGGCGGCAAACAGCACATAACGGGGTTGTACCTGATCGATGAACTCGGGTGTCGATGAGGTGCGGCTGCCGTGGTGCGGCGCCACCAGGATGTCGGCACGCAGCGCTGTACCCATGCCGGCAAGCAGCTGCCGCTCCGCAGGTGCCTCGATATCACCGGCCAGCAACACGCGGCCACCGCGTGCCGTGACCTGCAATACACAGGAACCATTATTGCCGGTGAAGAAACTGCCCGGTTGCGGATGGATAACGGCGAGCTCCACCTGATCCCATGACCAGCGCTGACCTGCCTGGCAACGGCGGCTGTGCAGCATGGCCGGCAGACGCCCGGGTTCGCTGCCCAGGACATCGCGGACCGGGATGCCCTGATACAGCGACTCGGCACCCCCGCGATGATCAAGATCGCTGTGGCCGATCATCAGCACATCGACACGCCCGACACCATGGTCGCGCAGATACGGCAGCAGCACCGTGCGCCCGCTATCGAGCGTTTCACCAAGACGCGGGCCGGTGTCATAGACCAGCGTATGCTGTGAGGTCTGGATCACCGCGGCCAGACCCTGACCGACATCGAGCAAGCTAAACCATACTGCGCCCGGCGCCGGCCTGGGGGCTGTATACGTCACCAGCGGTAGCAGCCAGATCACCCCCAGCCAGCGCCCAGGCCAGCCGCGCGGTGCCAGCAGCAACGCCACACCGATCAGCGCCGGCAACAGCGACCACAGCGGCGGATGGTGCTGCCACCATTGCCCGCCGCGCACATCGGCCAGGGCATGCAACAACGGCCACAGACCTTCGAGCATAAGATTAGAAAACAACAATAATATCTTGCTTAAAAAAGGAAACACGCCAGAGAGCAGGCCGCCGAGCAGTGCCGCCGGCACCACCAGCACATCGATCCACGGGATCGCAATGAAATTGGCCAGCGGCGACAGCCATGGCAGTTGCTGGAACAGCAACAGCAAGGCCGGCATCAGCCCGATCATCATCAGCAGATGCAACCGGCCCCAGCGCCACCACAGGCCGCGATCACTGATCCGGTACATCATTGCATAACAGATGACGGCCACGGCGACAAACGACAGCCAGAAACCACCGGCCAGCACCGCCAGCGGATCGAGCAGCAACACCAGCATCAACGCCACACTCAAGGTATGGCCGGGCAACACGGTACAGCGCCGCCACACGGCCAGCATCAGCACCGTCGTCATCACCAGCGCCCGTTGGGTCGGGATCGTGAAACCGGCCAGCGCCGCATAGATCACCGCCACCAGCATACCGGCCAATGCTGCAACCTGCGGGGCCGGCCAGCGCAGGCACCAGCGCCCCGTCAGCCGCCATAACCACCGCATCAGGACATACGCGGCACCGGCGATCAATGTGACATGCATGCCCGAGATCGCGATCAAATGGACAGTGCCGGTATCACGAAACACCTGCCACTGGGTATACGTGATCGCCCCGGTATCACCGACCACCAGCGCCCGGACGATGCCGGCACAGGCCCTGCCCTGCAATTGCCCGGCGATCCGCTGCGACAACTGGTCACGAAACTGCTGCAATCGCGACCGTGGATCCGTGGCCACACCCAGATGCCGATTGACCTCGCCAGCCCCGTCACGCACATAGCCGGTGGCATCGATGCGCGCGCGGAACAGGTAACCCTCATAATCAAATCCGCCAGGGTTCATCATGCCATGCGGTGTTTTGACGCGCACGGACAACTGCCAGCGCTGCGCCGCGTGCACTGCAGGCAGGTACCCGGTCCGCGGATACCAGCTGATGCGCAGCCGCTGTGGCCCGCTGATCGGCCGGCCATCAGTCATGATCTTTTCAACACGCAGCGTGAAACTGACGCGTTCGCGGCTGCGATCGGGTAGATCCGCGATGACACCGGTCACCTGCAGATCCTGGCCGGACAGCGCCTCGGGCAGGCGATTTGACAAGATCAGATCGGCACGCCATAGTGCGTAGAGGAAGCCGCCGCCGATCAGCAGCGGGATGCGCAGACGGCGCGACCACGGAAGGCAGACAATAATAACGATCGGGAACAGCCACCATGCCCAGCGTACATCAGGGAGCTGCGGCAGCAACTGTACGGCAACGATGCCCGCCAGGAATGCCAGCGTTCCATTGCGCATGATGTCCCGTCCCTGGGAAGATGTTCGCGTCCAGTATGCCAAAAAAACTGCTTAAACGGCTAATCCCGGACCAGACCAGGCTGCGCAACCACCAGGTGCTGTCCCGCTTCGGCACGCTGCTGCATCACCCGAACCTGTGGCACATGAACCGGCACTCGGTACCAGGCAGCATTGCGATCGGCCTGTTCATTGCCTTCCTGCCGTTGCCGTTTCACATGCTGCTGGCCGCGGCACTGGCCGTGATGCTGCGCGTCAACATCCCGCTGGCCGTGGCAACCGTATGGATCAACAACCCGGTGACCATCGCACCGGTGTTCTATTTTGCCTACCATGCCGGCGCCTGGATCATGCAGATCGCCCCGCATGATGTGCCGTTCGAAATGACCTTCAACTGGCTGACCACCACCTTTGCCCGCATCTGGCAACCGTTCCTGATAGGCTGCTTGTTACTCAGCCTGGTCAGCGCCATCCTCGGCTATCTGCTGGTCCGCGCCTTGTGGGTATGGCAGATCCGCCGCAGCTGGCAGCAGCGCCGCCAGCTGCGGCGGGTGAAGTCCAGGGGCTAGCAGCAGAATCAGTTTGCAGTTCAGTTTGGGGTCAGAGTAAAAACTCATCGCACTTAAAGAGGTAGCCGGCGGGTAGCCTGGGTTAAGCGACAGCGAAACCCGGGTTTCACTCCGTTCAACCCAGGTTACCTCCTATCAAAAACGCTTAAGAAGTAAGTGCCATTCTACTCTGACCCCAAACAAACTAGAAGTAAGTGCCATTCTACTCTGACCCCAAACAAACTGTCAGAACGCCGCAAACAGCATCACTGAGGTGATGTTATCCCCGCCGCCGTCCAGTTTGACGTCGCCGCTGTACTGGGTGTTCCACAACACCAGCTGGGCATTCTGCGCCACCAGCCAGGTGATACCGGTCATCCAGCGTTGATCGCTGCTGCCGGTCACTGCACCGCTATCACCATCGAGATAACCCAGTTGCACCGTCATTCGATCAGGGATGACACCCAGCTCACCGAGCACCGACCATGCCTGTTTCTTGTTGGCATTCGTGTCCTGATTGAACAGATTACGAGAGCCAGCGTCTACAGTGGCATAACTCAGATACACACCGGCCGGTTTTTTGCCCAGCATCCCCTGCGACTGGGCATCGATGGCCCAGCCGTCGGTGTCAACATCCCCGCCACTGCCGGCGTTACGTGAAGCTGAACCACTGAAGTACTGAAACCCAAGACCACTGTCCCAGCCGCCGAGCATCGGCATCCAGGCCGCGCGCAGATAGGTCGCCGTGCCGTTGACGGCGGCGTTGCCGTGATTCGGTGTCCACAGCGTCAGATTGGCAAAGCCGGTGTCATTGGAGGCCACCAGCGCCACCCCCTCGGCCGCACCCGATCCCAGGTTCAGCCACTGTTGTGCCGACGTGGCCTGACGGTCCTCGGCCGGACGCAGGAAACGCTGGGCGCCGGTGTTCAGCAGCTCAAAGCCGTATGACACCCCGCCGCTGTCGGTGGTAAAGAGCACCGCACCGACATTGGTACCCTTGACCTGATGGTTGAAATGGGCCTTGAAGGAGCCGAACAATGAGACATCACCACTACCGGTATCAGCAACATCAGGTGGCCCCACTGTGATCTCTCCAGTACCGGTATCGGCTGCGCCAAAGGTCACGAACTCAAACAGAAAGCCGAGGTTGTTGCCGCCGCGACCGCCGATCAGCAGCGCCGCCTCATCGGGGAACTGCAGCTCACCGGTGTCGGTCGCCGTGCCTGTACCATTGGATTTCTGATAGCGGACCTTGGTGATCAACGATGCGCTCAGATCACGCGGCAGCGACAGATTATTCGTCTCGACGTTTTCCTCAGTGCCGGACATCGTGTAGGCCGTTTGCTTGAAGGCACGGCCAAAACTGTTCAAGGCCGGGAAATGCTGAAAATGACAGCTGTCGCAGGTGGCGCCGGTCTGCCGGGCAAAGGCCGGAACCGCGTTGGCCGGCAACGGCGCCAGCACACCGATGATGGTAAACAGCAGCGCCATGACAATGACGGGCCGTAGCGGCCATACTGTTATATTTTTATCCACTGTGACGTCTCCCTGTGCCTTGTGATGTGGCGTTCATGCTGACATGCAGCGGGTGACTTGGCAAGAACGCACTTCATTGGTGCAGCATCCACCATCAGGGATTAATCCTGTCCACAAGCCCGCTGTAATTTTCTGGCGGCATATTGTCTACAACAAGATCGTATATATGGATATAACAGATTATTCTTGATAAACGGCTACTCGTCGCGTAAACGATATAGTAGATTAACAGTCTCTGATTTATTCAGAGGTTGTTGTGACATATGGACATGCTCCGGGGGTTTCAGCATGAGTGACCCGGCGCTTCAAATAATAATAAAAAAATGGATCGACGATGAACGGAACATCACATCATCAGATCGTCATCATTGGCGGAGGCACCGGCGGGATTGCCGTCGCCGCGCGACTGCAGCGCGCGCTGGCCTCCGCAGACATCGCAATCATCGAACCGTCCGAGTGTCATTATTACCAACCCGGCTGGACACTGGTCGGCGGCGGCATCATCGACAAGGAATTTACCTTGCGCAGCACCGCCGAGCTGATACCACATGGCGTGCAATGGATACGTGACGCCGTCACCGACATCCGTCCCGACAGCAACCAGATCGTCACCCAGAGCGGCGCCACCATCAACTACGACTATCTGATCACCGCCGCCGGCATCCAGATCAACTGGGGCGCGGTCAAGGGACTGCCGGAGACCTTGGGCAAAAACGGCGTCTGCAGCATCTATGATTACAGGTGCAGTGAAACGACGTGGCAGATGATCAACGGCTTCAAGGGCGGCACCGCCTTGTTCACCCAACCCAAGCCACCGTTCAAATGCCCGGGTGCAGCACAGAAGATCATGTATCTGGCCGACGATGCCTTCCGTCGCAACCGGGTGCGCGACAGCAGCCAGGTGCTGTTCCGCTCGGCCGCGCCCGGCATCTTCCCGGTCAAGAAATATGCCGACACCTTGAACCAGGTCATCGCACGCAAGGGCCTGCAAGTCAAATTCCAGCATCACCTGATCGAGGTGCGCGCAGACAGCTGCGAGGCCATCATCGAGAACATCGCCGACGGCGCGCAGGAGATCATCAACTACGACCTGCTGCATGTGACGCCGCCGATGGGTGCGCCTGACTTTCTCAAGCGCAGCCCGCTGGCCGATGCCGCCGGCTGGGTCGATGTGCACAAACATACGCTGCAGCATGTGCGCTATCCGAACGTATTCGGGCTCGGCGACTGCACCAACACGCCGAACTCAAAGACCGCCGCGGCGATCCGCCGCCAGATGCCGGTGCTGGTCAAGAACCTGCTGGCGGTGATGCGCAACGGCACTGCCACTGAACACTACAACGGCTATGCCTCATGCCCGCTGATCACCGGCTATGGCAAGCTGGTGCTGGCCGAATTCGATTACGACATGAAGCCGATGGAGACCTTCCCGTTCGACCAGGGCAAGGAACGGCTCAGCATGTACTGGCTGAAACGCTATATCCTGCCGCCGTTCTACTGGTACGGCCTGCTCAAGGGCCATACCCTCGGCGGCGAATAGGTTTACCCCCGCGGCCGTGGAGGGCGGGAAGGCCAACCCCGCCCTCCCTCCGGCTCATCGGCCACCCCCCGGACAAGCTTCACACTCCTGTCACTTGGCAGTCATCAATCTGTAACAAAGTGTTTACATACTGTGCGGGTCTGGCAGAGACTCACGTCATTGCTAACCGCAACCACAACAGGAGCCGAGTAAATGCGTAACAGATTATTGACCACCGCTGTAATGATCGCCTGCGCCGGGATCAGCCTGAATGCCAGCGCCGACGAGTCGACGACGATCAGCGGCAAGATGTTCGCCGATGTCACCAGCCTGACCCAGGAAAGCAACAGCACCGAGATCGCCCCCAGTGGCATGGGGATGGACGTCAAGCGCTTCTACCTCGGCGTCAACAAGGATTTTGGTGATATGTGGTCGGCCAACCTGACCAGCGATTTCGGCTATGACAGCTACGCCGGCCTGACCCAGGTCTTCGTCAAAAAGGCCTATGTCCAGGCCAAGGTCTCCGATGCCGTGACGGTCCGTGCCGGCGCCGCCGACATGCCGTGGGGACCCTATGTCGAAGGCCTGTATGGCATGCGTTATGTCGAGAATACGCTGCTCGACCGCCTGAAATTCAGCACCTCGTCCGACTGGGGCCTGCACCTGTTCGGCAAGACCAGTGATGGCACAGTCAACTACGCGGTGTCGCTGATCAATGGCGGCGGCTTCAAGAATCCGCTGACGGTGACGCAGAAACCGTACGTTAACACGTCAGATGCTGGCGCCGCTAAAGACCCCGTCACTGCTGCCAGCACCAGCCGCACCAAGGGCATGGATATCGAGGCACGTGTCGGCTTCAGGCCGATCAACGGTCTCGACCTGGGGATCGGCTATTACAATGGCAAACTCGGCAAGGACTACACCGGTACGACGGCTACTGTCGAAACTGCCAGCCGGCTCACCGCTGTCGCGGCCTACAAAACGGATCAATATAGCGTCGGTGCCGAATACTTCAGCGCTGAAAATGGCCTGGATACCACCAAGGCGGCAGACAAGGCGGACGGCTCGTCGCTGTATGGTTCGTACAAGCTGCAGGATAACGTATCGGTATTTGCCCGCTATGATAGCGCCAACCCGAACAAGACCACCGCACCAAACCTGACCGATACTTACTACAACGTTGGTATAGGTTATCAGCCGCGCAAGAATATCGATCTGGCACTGGTCTACAAACAGGAGACCGTTGAAAACGGCTCGATCTCGACCTCGAACGGCACCATCGGCGGTACGACCGATGGCACCTATAACGAGATCGGCGTCTGGTCACAGGTGTCATTCTAACGCGCTGTTTTTGTAACTGCATGACAGCCCGATGGCCGGTAACGGCCATCGGGTTTTTTTATGCGGGCTGCAAAGGTGCGGCCCTCTCCCGCTTGCGGGGGATATTACCGGTATGTTGCGGACTAAGATTGGGCGCAGGACCCACCACATCGAAACCATATGCAGTCCTTCGATACGCGCTGCTAAGCAGCGCTACTCAGGACGAACGGGGTCAGGATGATCGGAAATGAGCAGCCGTTCGTGGTGAGTAGGCGCCCTTCGATACGCGGCTACGCCGCTACTCAGGACAGGCCCTTCGATATGCGGCCCATGCCACTACTCAGGGCAGGCCCTAACATATACCAGTAGGCGCAGAGCACCGTATCGAACCACACGCAGTCCTTCGATACGCGCTGCTGTGCAGCGCTACTCAGGACGAACGGAGTCGGATGATCGGAAATGAGCGGCCGTTCGTGGTGAGTAGGCGCAGAGCGCCGTATCGAACCATGAACGATTACAAAGATATCACTGCACCCTGCCATTCTCGAGCCGCAGCACCCGGTCCATGCGTTGCGCCAGCGTGGCCTCGTGGGTGACAACGATCAGGCTGGTCTGACGCTCGGCATTGAGTTCCAGCATCAGGTCAAACACCCGCTGGGCATTATCGCGGTCGAGATTGCCGGTTGGCTCATCGGCCAGCACACACTGCGGCTGGGTCACCAGCGCCCGCGCCACTGCAGCGCGTTGCCGCTCGCCGCCGGACAAGGCGCCGGGTTTGTGGGTCAGCCGCGCACCCAGACCAACCCGCTGCAGCAGCTGTGATGCCTGCTGCAACGCAGGCTGAGGTGCGAGGCCGCCGATCAGCAGCGGCAAGGCGACGTTCTCCAGCGCCGTGAACTCCGGCAGCAGGTGGTGGAACTGATAGACAAAACCGAGCATGCGGTTGCGCAACCGGCCGCGTGTCGTTTCATCGAGCGCCGACATCGTATCGTTGCCCAACAACACCTCGCCGCTGCTCGGCGTATCGAGGCCGCCAAGGATGTGCAGCAGTGTGCTCTTGCCAGCGCCGGATGGGCCCATGATCGCGACCCGCTCACCGCGGCGGATGTCCAGTGATACCTGATCGAGCACCGTCAGCCGGCCGCCGGCCTCATCGAAATGGCGACTGACGCTGCGCGCCGACAACACGATGTCATTCATAACGCAAGGCCTCGGCAGGCTGGGTGCGTGAGGCGCGCCAGGCCGGATACAGGGTGGCCAGCAGACACATCAGCAAGGCAGCAACGGTAATATTGCCCACATCCCGCCAGCGCATGTCCGATGGCAGGTCGGAGATATAATAGACATCGGGCGCCAGGAACTTGAAGCCGAGCAGCTGTTCGAGTGCCGGTACCAGTGTCTCGATATTGCTGGCCAGCAGCACGCCGCCGATGACACCGAGCACGGTGCCGATGACGCCAACGATCGTCCCCTGCACGACAAAGATCCCCATGATACTGGCCGGACTGGCGCCCAGCGTGCGCAGGATCGCGATGTCGCTCTGCTTGTCGGTCACCATCATCACCAGGCTCGACACCAGGTTGAAGGCCGCCACAGCCACGATCAGCAGCAGGATGACGAACATCACCATCTTCTCCATCCGCACCGCGCGGAAGAAATTCGCATGCTGCGTGGTCCAGTCTACCGCCTGGTAACCGGGCGGCAGCCGTTGCTGCAATCCTTCAGTCAGCTCCGCCGCCTTGAACAGGTCCTGCAGTTTCAGGCGCAGCCCGCTGACCTCATCACCGGTGCGGAACAATACCCGGGCATCGTCAAGGTGCATGATCGCCAGCCCGCTGTCGTATTCATACATACCGATCTCGACAATGCCGGTGACGGTGAAGCGTTTCAGCCGTGGCAGTATACCGACCGGCGACAGCGTCGCCTGCGGCGTGATCAAGGTCACGCTGTCCCCGACCGACACGCCGAGCGCATAGGCCAGCTCCGCGCCGAGCACGATGTGATAACTGCCGGGCGTCAGGCTGTCGAAACGGCCGGCGATCACCCGCTGTGCCAGATCCGATACCTGATGTTCGAGCGCCGGCTCGACGGCACGCACCAACACCCCGTGGGTGCGTTGCCCCTGTGACAGCAGACCCTCGGCCTGGATATACGGCGCGCTGCCGCTGATGCCGGGATAATGCTCAAGCTGCTGGCGCAAGGCCTGCCAGTCGCGGATACCGGCGCCGCCACTGCCCTGCACCGTCGCATGCGATACCACGCCGAGGATCCTGGCCCGCAATTGCTGTTCAAACCCGTTCATCACCGACAGCACGGTGATCAGCGCCATGACACCGAGCGCGATGCCGGCCATCGAGGCCAGCGAGATGAACGAGATGAAATGATTGCGGCGCTTGGCGCGGGTGTAACGCAGGCCGATGAAGAGCTCGAGGGGTTTGAACATGGGGCTATTTAACCATGATCATGCCGTTCACTGCACCGTCTGTGACGGGCAATCACGGCGCAGACAACATGCGCTACAACGCGGCCGGGTCTTGCACACGTCCTTGCCATGGCGGACGATCAATGCATGGTATTCATTGAACAGCCGGGTCAGCCGCGGCGCGGACGGGCGGCGGCGCTGGCCGGTGCAGACGGTGACCGTCATCTGGCGGGTCAGCGTATCCTCGAAATAATGGCGCAAGGCCTCATAACCGTCGGCGGCCGGCGGATGACCGAGCCGCGAGAAGATCCGCCGCGTATAGGCGTCGATGACAAACACCGGACGCTGGTAGGCATAGAGCACGATGTCGTCAGCGGTCTCGGGACCGATGCCGTTGACGGCCAGCAGGGCCGAGCGCAGCGCCGCCGTGTCCATGCGGGCCAGGTCATCTTCATGCTGCGCCAGATACCAGCGGCAGACGTGGTGCAGCCGCACGGCCTTGACGTTGAAATAACCGGCCGAACGGATCCATAGACCGAGGGTCGCGGCATCGGTGGCGACAATGCGCTGCGGGTCGAGCGCCTGGTGCTGTTTCAGGCTGGCGATCGCCTTCTCGACATTGCTCCAGGCGGTGTTCTGCGTCAGCACCGCGCCGACGATGATCTCAAACGGGGTGTCGCCAGGCCACCAGTGTTGCGGGCCATACCATTCAAACAGCCGGTTGAAGACCGTCAGCAGCCGCATCACTCACTGCGACGGCGCGGCCGCCGCGCGCCGGGGGACGGGCGGGCAGTGCGCCGCCGCGGCCGCGGTTCGCCCTGCTGCGGCGCCTTGTCATGCGACAGTGATTTTACCGTCATACCGACCAGCCGCTTCAGGTCATTGACCTGCGCCGGCTCCAGCTCCAGCCACGCGCCGGGTTTCAGGTCGCGCGGCAGTTCGATCGCCGCATAACGCACCCGGATCAGCCGGCTGACCTTGACGCCCTGTGATTCCCACATCCGCCGCACCTCGCGGTTGCGTCCCTCGCGCAGCGTGACATGATACCAGTGATTGGCACCCTCGCCACCGGCGTCACGGATGTCTTCAAAGGCCGCCTTGCCATCGTCGAGCTGCACACCGTCGGCGAGACGTTGCAGCATGTCCTGATCCACCTGACCCAGGATACGCACCGCGTATTCTCGCTCGATGCCGGAGGAGGGATGCATCAACTTGTTGGCGAGATCGCCGTCATTGGTCAGCAGCAGCAGGCCGAGTGTCGTGATGTCGAGACGGCCCACCGACAGCCAGCGCCCCTGACGCAATACCGGCAGGTGGTCAAAGATCGTCGGCCGCCTTTCAGGGTCGGAACGGGTGCAGACCTCACCGGCCGGCTTGTTATAGGCAATGACGCGCGTACGGGTCGGTGTGGTCTGGTCCAGCCGCAGCAATTTACCGTCGACCAGGATCTTGTCGGTGGTATCGACCTTCAGACCCGGTTCGGCGACGATTCCATTGACGACGACCCGACCGGCCGCGATCCAGGCATCGATCTCGCGCCGTGAACCGAGCCCGGCATTCGCCAGCACCTTTTGCAGCCGTTGTTTCATGATGCCCTAACTGAAATCATGGATTCCGGATCGCCGCAGACGCGGCGTCCGGAAAGACAGGAGTTTATAGATGTCATTCCGGGCAAGCATCGCGAGACCCGGAATCCAGTCGTTGGTGCGGAATGACCGTAGAGGTGTAATCGGCATTCGGGGCGCGCTCAAACGGCCGGCGCCAGTTCATCCTGGCGCTCGACACTGGCATCGATCGTCGCATCGGGATCAAATTGATCAGGATGATCGGCGGCCCATGCCGCCTCAGATTCCCCCGCCACATCCCCGATCTGCGACTCGACCGGTTCGCTGAGCGCGACATCCTCGCTGAACGCCCCGTCCTCGGCCAGCTGGGCACTGGCCACGGCCACCTGTTCAGCCGCCTCGGAGAACGGATCAGCGGCATCTTCCGGCGCAGGCAGCCCCTCGCCCTGCAGCGCCGCACCGAGCTTCAGATCAAATTCCTGCTGGATGGTGTCGATGCTGCGCATCTCGGCCAGCGGCGGCAGGTCACCGAGACCCTTCAGATTGAAATAATCGAGGAACTGGCGCGTGGTGCCGTACAATGCCGGCTTGCCCGGCACATCGCGGTGGCCGACGACGCGGATCCATTCGCGCTCCTGCAAGGTCTTGAAGATCTGGGTGCTGACGCTGACGCCGCGCACCTCCTCGATGCCGGCACGGGTGATCGGCTGACGGTAGGCGATCAGCGCCAGCGTCTCGAGCAGAGCGCGCGAATAGCGCACCGGCCGTTCTTCCTGCATCCGGGCAATCCATGGCGCCATCTGCTGTCGCACCTGGATGCGGTAGCCACTGGCCACCTCCTTGACCTCGATGCCGCGGCCGGCGTAGTCCTCGGCCAGCAGCTCGATGACCTTCAGCAAGGTCGCCTTGTCCGGCACCTGTTCCTCAGCAAACAGCGTCTGCAATGCAGCGATGTTCAATGGCGACGGCGAGGCCAGCAGCGCGGCCTCGATGATATTTTTAAGTTCCGGTATGTTCATGCGTATCCTGTCCTGGCAGTTTTACATAGATCGGGCCATACATCTCGTTCTGGACAATCTCCAGCAGCGACTCCTTGATCAATTCGAGGATCGCCAGCAAGGTGACGACGAGGCCGCGGCGGCCCTCCTCGGGTTTGAACAATGTCAGGAATTCGGTGAAGGCATCACGCCGCACCGTCGACAGCACATCGGTCATGCGCTCGCGCACCGACAGCGGCTCCATCTGCACCTGATGATGCGAGAACATCGCGGCGCGCTGCACCACACTCTGGAATGCCACCAGGATCTCGCGCAGGTCGACGTTCGGCGCCAGCTGCACCACCCGGGTATCCGGGCGCTCGGCGCTGGCGATGAAGGTGTCGCGCTCGACATGCGGCAGCTGATCGATGTCCTCGGCTGCACGCTTGAACAGTTCATAGTGCTGCAAGCGGCGCACCAGCTCGGCGCGCGGATCCAGCTCGTCCTCGCTGACGGCCGGGCGCGGCAGCAGCATCCGCGACTTGATCTCGGCCAGCATCGCCGCCATCACCAGGTATTCAGCCGCCAGTTCCAGGTCCAGCCCCTTCATCAGCTCGACATAACTCATGTACTGGCGGGTGATCTCGGCGATCGGGATGTCGAGGATATCGAGGTTCTGGCGCTTGATCAGATACAGCAACAGGTCGAGCGGACCGGCAAAGGCCTCGAGGAAGACCTCGAGCGCCTCGGGCGGGATATACAGATCCTTGGGCATCATCGTATAGGGCTGGCCCTGCACGATGGCAAACGGCATCTCGTGCTGGACCTCGGCCTGCGCCGCTCCCGCCACCGGGGCCGCTTCGATCAGTTCCACCTGTGTCTCGCTCATAACTTGTTGCTGGCCAGCTTCATCACGTCCCGCACCTCTTCCATCGTGGCCTGCGCGACATCGCGTGCCTGCTCGCAGCCCTCGTTGATGATGTTCTTGACCAGGCTCGGGTTATCGGTAAACTCGCGCGCCCGCTCGCGGATCGGCGCCTGCTCGGCGATCACCGCATCGATGACCGGCTGCTTGCATTCCAGGCAGCCGATCTTGGCACCGCGGCAGCTGTCCATGACCCAGCCGCGGACCTGATCGTCAGAGTATACCTTGTGGAACTCCCACACCGGGCATTTTTCCGGGTCGCCGGGATCGGTGCGACGGACCCGGGCCGGGTCGGTCGGCATCGTCCGCAGCTTCTTCTCGACAATGAGCGGCTCCTCGCGCAACCCGATGATGTTGCCATAGGACTTGGACATCTTCTGGCCGTCGATACCCGGCATCTTCGCGGTCTCGGTGAGCAAGGCCGCCGGTTCGACGAGGATGATCTTGCCCTCGCCGGCCAGATAACCGAACAGCCGCTCACGGTCGGAGAGCGTCAGGTTCTGTTGGCCGGTCAGCAAGGCCTTGGCCGTCTCCAACGCCTCATGGTCACCCTGCTCTTGGTAGCGACGCCGCAAGGTCTGGTACAACGTGGCGTTCTTCTTGCCCATGTTGGCGACCGCGGCCTCGGCCTTGGCGGCAAAATCGGGCTCACCGCCATAAAAATGGTTGAAGCGGCGGGCGATCTCGCGCGTCAGCTCGATATGGGCGACCTGATCCTCACCGACCGGCACCAGGCCGGCCTTGTAGATCAGGATGTCGGCGCTCTGCAGCAAGGGGTAGCCGAGAAACCCGATGGTGCCGAGGTCCTTTTCCTTCAGTTTTTCCTGCTGGTCCTTGTAGCTCGGCACCCGCTCCAGCCAGCCCAGTGGCGTGATCATCGACAGCAGCAGATACAGCTCGGCATGCTCCGGCACCTGCGACTGCACAAACAGCGTCGCGCTGTTCGGGTTGACGCCACAGGCCAGCCAGTCGACGACCATGTCCCAGCATGAGGTAACGATGCCGGAGGTGTTGTCATAGTCGGTGGTCAGCGCATGCCAGTCGGCGACGAAGAAGAAGCATTCATATTCGTGTTGCAGCCGGACCCAGTTTTTCAGCACCCCGTGATAATGGCCCAGGTGTAGCCGGCCGGTCGGACGCATCCCGGACAGGACACGCTGGTTCGCCGCTGCGGTGGAAATCAATCTGTTATCCCCTGTTATTGCAGTTTGTTATTATACCCCGGCCAGCAGATAAAGCAGCCGTTCAAAGGTGCCGACGATCGGCCCGAGGATCTTGCCCAGTATCCCGGTGATGATCAGCCCGAGCAGGATCAGGAAACCGAAGGGTTCAAGCCGTTCGAACCGCCACGCCCACGGCCCCGGCAACAGGCTGGCCATGATCCGCCCGCCGTCGAGCGGCGGCAACGGCAGCAGGTTCAGCGCCATCAGCACGACATTGATCGACACCCCGGCCCCTCCCATATAGATCAACGGCTTGGCCAGCCAAGGTAAGGCAGTACCTATCATCAGGCCGACCTTGATGAACAGCACCCAGATGATCGCCATCAACAGGTTGGCCGCAGGGCCCGCCAGCGCAACCCAGGCCATGTCGCGTTTCGGGTGACGCAGGTTCTGCACCGTGACCGGCACCGGCTTGGCCCAGCCGAACAGAAAGCCGCCGAGCATCAGCAGCAGCCCCGGCACCAGCAGCGTGCCGATCGGATCGATATGTTTGATCGGGTTCAGCGTCAGCCTGCCCAGCATCATCGCTGTGCGGTCACCAAAACGCAGCGCCACCCAGCCGTGGGCGACCTCATGGGCGGTGATCGCAAACAGCACCGGCAACGCCCAGATCGCGACCTTCTGGATCAGGTTCAATTCTTCCATGGGGCCGCATTATACCTGTATTGGCATGGGGTCACACCCGAAAATCGAACGCAGTCTCCCCCGTTCGTCCTGAGCAGCGCACAACGCGTAGCAAAGGGCCTGTCCTGAGTAGCAGCGACAGCTGCGTATCGAAGGAGCCTGTCCTGAGTAGCAACGGGACGTTGTGTAGCGAAGGACCGTCCATGGTTCGATACGCGGCTGCGCCGCTACTCACCACGAACGGTTTTCCCTCACCCAGAAAAACCTGGGTCAGAGAGCAAATATTCCTAAATATTAGATAAAATTCCACTCTTGACCCGGGTTTTACTCGCGAACGGTTTTCCCCCACCCCCGTTCGTCCTGAGTAGCAGCCTTGGCTGCGTATCGAAGGACCCTGAGCCGCGGCGGATGGTCAACGCTGCAAAAACGCCACCTCGCCACGCCCGTGGCGGATGACGAGCGGGGCCTCGCCGGTCAGGTCGATGACCGAGGTCGGTTCGTGGCTGCACGGTCCGCCATCGATGATGACATCAACCTGCTTGCCGATCCGCTCGCGGATCTCTTCTGCATCGGTCATCGGCAACTGATCGCCGGGCAGGATCAAGGTCACGCTCATCAATGGCTCGGCCAGCGCCTGCAACAAGGCCTGCGTGATCGGATGCTCGGGCACCCGCAGGCCGATGGTCTTGCGCTTGGGGTGCTGCAGCCGGCGCGGCACCTCTTTGGTCGCGGTCAGGATGAAGGTATACGGCCCCGGGGTGCAGCCTTTCAACAAACGGAACTCGCTGTTGCCGACCCGGGCATAGGTGGCCAGCTCCGACAGGTCCTGACAGACCAGCGTAAAGTTGTGGTGGTCATCGAGCTGGCGGATGCTGCGTATCCGGTCCAGCGCATCCTTGTCACCGATATGGCAACCGAGCGCATAACAGGAATCGGTCGGATAGGCGATGACACCGCCATCGCGAATCACCGATACGAGCTGGTTGATCAGTCGGGCTTGCGGGTTGTCGGGGTGGAGGGTCAGAAATAACATGACTGAAGGTCCGATTGATGGTCAGGCTGATCGGATGGATACGGGGGGCGCCAGCGCCGTCACATCCCTCATCAGATCCCAGTCGCGCCACACCGGTGTGCACTCTATAGATAATGGCGGCAGGCTGCCGAGCCGGGCCCACGGCGCGCCCGGGCCATGAAAATCCGAACCTGATGAGGCCAGCAGCCCGGTCTGCCGGGCCAAGGCGGCGATCTGCCGCGCCTCGGCCGGGCTGTGGCTGCTCGACAACACCTCGATCGCCACCCCGCCGGCCGCGATAAAATCCTCGATCAGCGCCTTGAGCAAGGTGCGCGACATCCGGTAGCGCGCCGGATGGGCGATGACCGCCTGGCCGCCGGCCCCGGTGATCCAGCCCACCGCCTGCTCCAGTGTCGCCCAGTGCATCGCCACATACCCCTGCTTGCCGCGCGACAGGTAGCGCTTGAAGGCCTGCTGGGTGTCGCGGGCCCGGCCACACTCGACCAGGTAACGGGCAAAATGATTGCGGCTGACGACCTGGCCCGCGGCGTAGCGCAGCGCCCCGTCCCAGGCGCCGTCGATACCGGCCTTGACCAGCCGCTCGGCGATGGCCTGGGCACGTTGCATCCGCTTGTCACGCAAGCCGGACAGCCCCTGCTGCAAGGCACTGTTGCTGGTATCGATACCCAGACCGACGATATGCACCAGATGGTCAGCCCAGCTCACCGAGATCTCGACGCCGGGGACCAGCCGGATACCGGCCAGACCGGCCTCGTCCTGGGCATCGGCCACACCGTCGGTGACATCATGATCGGTCAGCGCCAGCACCTGGACCCCGCTGGCGGCGGCCTGCCGGACCAGCTCACGGGGCGGCAGCTCGCCGTCCGACATCGTCGAATGACTGTGCAGATCGAAACAAATGGCGTTGGACATGGTCTAAGGATGGAGCGTTCGGCTGGGTTCGGTTAGACTGGGTTCGGCTGAGCGGGGCGCTGCTGCAGGGCCAAGCCATGATTGTACACTTATCAACTCATTACTGCGAATCGAGCGATGAAATTTCTGTTTGACCTGTTCCCGGTTTTATTGTTTTTCGCCACCTACAAACTGGCGGATATCTATGTCGCGACCGCGGTGGCGATCGTCGCCTCGCTGGCCCAGACCGCCATCCATTATTACCGCCACCGCCGGATTGAATCGATGCACATCATCACCTTGCTGATGGTGCTGGTATTCGGCGGCGCGACGCTGTGGCTGCATAACGAGGCGTTCATCAAATGGAAGCCGTCGGCCGTCAACTGGCTGCTCGGCCTGGTGTTCCTGCTCAGCCCGTTGTTTGGCAAACCGCTGATCCAGCGCCTGATGGGCGGCGTCACCGAGCTGCCCGCCACCATCTGGCAGCGGCTGAACCTGGCCTGGGCGCTGTTCTTCATCGCCAGCGGCTTCCTGAATCTGTATGTCGCCTACCGTTTCGACACCGACACCTGGGTCAATTTCAAACTGTTCGGGCTGACGGCATTGACCATCGTCTTCATCCTGGCCCAATCGCTGTTTCTGGCCCGCTTCATCAAGGAAGACCCAAGCAAGCAACAGGAAGAGTCGTGATGCTGTATGCGATCATGGCCGAGGATGTCGCGGGCAGTCTGGAGCGACGACGCCAGACCCGGCCGGCCCATCTGGCACGCTTGCAGATGCTGCGTGACCAGGGGCGGTTGATCCTGGCCGGCCCGCATCCTGCCATCGACAGCGAAGACCCCGGCGAGGCCGGCTTCAGTGGCAGCCTGATCGTGGCCGAGTTTGCCTCTCTGGCCGAGGCCCAGCGCTGGGCACAGGACGATCCCTACCAGACGGCCGGTATCTACCAGCAGGTCACCGTCAAGCCGTTCAGAAAAGTTCTGCCGTGAACGATACAGTTCAGTTAACCAATACTAAGGATACCTGCGCATGACCTACCCGATACCTGTTGCCGCGTTGCTGCTGGGCCTGACGCTGACCGCCCCGCTGGCCCTGGCTGCGGATGCCTCGGACAACAACCCGGTCATTGCCATCATCAACGGCACCCCGGTCAACCAGCGCGATTATGCGGCCTTTGTCAGGATGCGCAGCGACGGCCATCCCGAACGGCTCAATGCTCAGCAACAGCAGGCCCTGCAGGACGAATTCATCAACCGGGAACTACTGTATCAGGATGCACTGGCCCAGCAACTCGACAAGCTGCCGATGGTGATCACCGAGGTCAACAATCAACGCCTCAACATCCTGTCCGGTGCCCGCATCAACCAGCTGGCCGCCAATCCACCGGGTGACGATGAACTGAAGAAGGTCTACAAGGAACAGTTTTCAAAACCGGTGACCGAGTACCATACCCGTCATATCCTGGTCAAAACTGAAGGCGCGGCCCGGGACATCGTGGCACAACTTGCCAAGGGGGGTGATTTCGCCGCGCTGGCCAAGGCGCAATCGATCGACACCTCCGGCGACAAGGGTGGCGACATCGGCTGGTTCTCACTCGACAAGATGGTGCCGCAATATGCGGCCGTCGTGGCCAAACTGAACACCGGCGCGATCAGCCCGGCGCCGGTGCAGACCCGCTTTGGCTGGCATGTCATCCGCCTTGAGGGGACACGTGAAACGCCACCGCCGGCGTTTGATGCCGTCAAGGGTCAGATCAGCCAGTACCTGCTGAACCAGCGCGTCGCGGCCTATATCAAGTCACTGCGCGACAAGGCCACGATCGAGATTCCAAACGGCAAGAAATAAACCCTCGCAACCCTCTCCCACCTGTCGGAGAGGGGAGCTGCTCCTTCGATACGCGGCGTTCCGCCGCTACTCAGGACGAACGGGGGGACATTCGTGGTGAGTAGGCCTCCTTCGATACGCGGCTATGCCACTACTCAGGACAGGCCCTAATATATGCCGATCATGGTGAGTAGGCGCCCTTCGATACACGGCGTTCCGCCGCCACTCAGGGCAGGCTCAAGCGCCGTATCGAACCATACGCGGCTACGCCGCACTCAGGGCAAGCCCTAACATACCGTTCGTGGTGAGTAGGCGCAGAGCGCCGTATCGAACCAACGCGGCTACGCCGCTACTCAGGGCGGGCCCTAACATACCGTTCGTGGTGAGTAGGCGCGCAGCGCCGTATCGAACCATACGCGGCTATGCCGCACTCAGGACGAACGGGGAAACATCACCCCCCGTCATGGCAGCCGCGGCAACGGCTGCGGCGGGAACTCGCCGCTCAGCGTCTTCAGAAACTCGACGATGTCCTCGACCTCGCCCGCTGTCAGCTTGACCCCAAGCTGCGTGATCGCCATCACGCGCACCGCCTCGTCGAGCGTCGGCACCGCACCGTTATGGAAATACGGCGCCGTCAGCGCGATATTGCGCAACACCGGCACCCGCCACATGCGGCGATCCTTGTCGTCTTGAGTGATATAATACCGGCCCAGGTCCTCGGCCAGCGCATAACGTCCTTCTTCTTCAGTCCCCGGGTAGTTCGGGAACAGCTCATAAAATCCCTCGCCCATCTGGAACGCCAGCCCCGGCACCGGCCCGGACAGGTTGACCCAGAAATGGCACGAGGCGCAGCCGACATCGATGAAGCGTTGATAGCCCTGTTTCGCCTGCATCGGGATCGCGCTGCCGTCGCCCTGCAGATAACGATCAAAGCGGCTGCCGGTCGTCACCAGTGTGCGGATATAACTGGCCAGCGCGCGCGTGATGTTCTGGTAATTGAACTCACCCTGTTTTTTGAACACCCGTTCAAACTGATCGCTATAAGCACCTGACAAACGCTCGACCAGCGCCTTGTCATCCGGCATTGCCATCTCGGTCGGACTGGTCAGATGCTCAGCGAGCGCCGCCTCGAGGCTGGCAGCACGTCCATCCCAGAAATAAACCGTCTGGTAGGCGACGTTCCACAAGGTCGGCGCCGAACGGGCGGCGGCACGGCCGACATCCCCCTTCGACACCGCCGCGCGGTTGTCAGCGCCGCCGGCCATCAGGTCATGACAGCTGTTGCATGACAAGCCCTGATTGAAGGACAGCCGCCGGTCAAAATACAGCTGACGGCCGAGCTGGACCTTGTCATCGCTCAGGGCATTGTCGGCCGGGATCGGCGGCTGGGGCGGCAAGGGTTGAAAGGGTGAAAATTCTTCAGCGCCCACCACAACGGCCCATGACAACGCGCCACAGAACGTAACAACACGAATCAACGTATTCAAGCGTGAACTCCGGAAGGATTATTGTTTGATTGCGGCCGCAGACGGGCTGATCACCGTCACCACCTCCGGCATCAACACGGTCTGGGTCGGGAACGCCACCTCGGCACCGTGCTGGCGGATGATCTGATAGATAGACATCAACAGCTGCTGCTTGACCTGCTGGTAGTGTTCGCGCTCAGTGCTGCGCACATAGGCCCAGACCAGGATGTCCAGCGACGACGGTCCCATCAGATTGAAATTGACGACCAGCGTCTCATCAGCATCAACATCCGGATGCCGGGTCAGCATCTGGTGGATCTGTGCGGTGATGACGCCGATCCTGTCGGCATCATCATAGCGGATACCGATCGTCTCATTGAGCAGCCGATGGGTGATGCGGGTGATGTTCTCGACCAGCACGGTTGAAAACACCGAGTTCGGCACATACAGCAGGCGTTTCTCCGGGGTGCGGATCCGGGTGATGCGCCAGCCGATGGCCTCAACGATACCTTCCATCTCGCGATCCGGCGAGCGGATCTGATCACCAATGGCAAACGGCCGGTCCAGATACAGCATCAGGCCGCCGAAGAAATTCGACAGCAGGTCCTTGGCGGCAAAACCGACCGCCACCCCGCCGATGCCGCCAAAGGCCAGGATGCCGGAGATGCTGAAGCCCAGCGTCTGCAGCCCGACCAGCACGAAGATGATCAGCACGGTGATGCGTGACAAGCGCGCCAGCGCCGTGATCGTCGTCGCATCGAGCCGGTGCTCGGCGCCGGGATCGTGCTGCTGCGCCAGCAATACCCGCTCGGCACTGGAGATCATCCGGATCACGAACCAGCACAGCGTCACCAGCACCGCGACATCACGCAGCGGCCGCACTGCGGCAAAGATCGCCGCCTCGGTCTCGGATTCGACGATCAGCAATGCAAAGGCAATGCCGGTGATCCAGATCAAGGCGGCCGCCGGCCCGTGCAGCGCCTCGACCAGCATGTCATCCCAGATATTGGTGGTGTGCTCGGCACGAATCTTCAACCGGCGCAGGATCACGCGCTGGGCGAAATGCGCCACCAGCGTCACGACGACAACGATCGCGACCTGCAACATCCAGCGTTCAGAGTTCGGCATGACGTTCGATATCCGCTAAAGAAGGTTACACCAGCTGACCGGTGCCCGGGGCATTATACCCCTCGACGCGGCGGCAGGTCTCCTGCCACTGCGGGTCGGCATGCAACTGACCGCGGGTCAGCGGCAGCCGGCCACGCATCCGCACCAGCCGCAGCTGCGAGGCCGGTGCATGGACGAACGAGGTTGGCAGGCCATCGAGCGCCGCAATCATCGCCGGCTGGGTCTGACACACCAGCGCCATGTCACAACCGGCCGCCAGCGCCGCCTGCACCCGATCGGCGACCCCGCCGGCCACCGCCGCCCCGGCCATCTCCAGATCATCACTGAAGATCACGCCCTGAAAACCCAGCCGGGTCCGCAATATCTGCTGCAGCCAGAACGGCGAGAACCCGGCCAGCTGCGGGTCGATCCGTTCATAGATGACATGGGCAATCATCAAGGCCTCGATGCCGGCCTTGATCAACCGTTCGAACGGCACCAGATCCTCGAGTTCGATGTCGGCCAGCGGCCGGCGATCGACCGGCAGCGCAACATGCGAATCCTCGACGACGCCGCCATGTCCAGGAAAATGCTTGCCGGTGGCCGCCATGCCGGCGCGGTGCATGCCGCGCATATAGTCATGGGCCAGCGTGGCGATGACCTCCGGGTCGCGGTGAAAACCGCGGTTGCCGATGACGCGGCTGATGCCGCGGTCCATGTCCAGCACCGGTGCGAAGCTGAAATCGATGCCGACACTGCGCAGCTCCACCGCCATCAGCCAGCCGCTCTGTTCGGCCAGTTCACGTGCGACACGCGGCTGCTGATCGTGGATCTCGCCCAAGCGGCGCACCGGCGGCAGTTCGGAGAATGAACGGCGAAAGCGCTGCACCCGCCCGCCCTCGTGATCGACGGCCACCAGCAGCGGCGGATCGCGCAAGGCATGGACCTCCGCGACCAGCTGGCTCAGCTGTTCCGGCGATTCATAATTGCGCGTGAACAGGATGACACCGCCGACCCGCGGGTTAGCCAGCATCTCGCGTTCGATGTCCGTCAATGCCAGCCCCTGTACACCGATCATCAACGGTCCCAGCGTCATTACCTAATCCTCATAATGTTCCAAAGGAAATAGGGGTCTGACCCCTATTTCCTACCCCTATTTCCTCAGCGGGTAGCCTGGGTTGAGCGACAGCGAAACCCGGGTTTCACTCCGTTCAACCCAGGCTACCTCCTATCAAGTGCCATTCGGGTCAGACCCCTATTTCCTATTTCTTTGTTAACATGCACCATCACTTCACTTGCGCTCGCGCAACCGGATATCCATCCTGTCGCGCAGCCGGTCACCGAGCAGGTTGACCGCCAGCACGACCAGGATCAGCGCGATCCCCGGTACCAGCACCATGTGCGGCGACACCAGCATATACCGCGAGCCGTCACGGATCATGCTGCCCCACGACGGCGTCGGCGGCTGGATGCCGAGGCCGAGAAACGACAGCCCGGCCTCGGCGATGACGATGCCGGCGATGGCAAACGTCGCCTCGACGATCAGCGGCGCCATGATCAGCGGCAGCAGATGACGCACGATGATGCGCAATGGCCCGGCGCCGAGCATCTGCGCCGCCTGCACATGTTCGCGATGACGCAGCGACAGCACCTGGGCCCGCGCCAGCCGGGCAAAACCCACCCAGCCAACGATGCTCAATGCGATGACGATGTTGCTGAGGCCCGGCCCGAGCAGACCGGCCAGCGCGATCGCCAGCAGGATGCCGGGAAAGGCCAGGAAGATGTCGATGATCCGCACGATGACGTGATCAACCCAGCCACCCAGATAGGCGCTGCTGGCACCGATCAGCGTGCCGGCGCTCAGCGAGATCGACACCACCAGCAGCGAAACAAAAAACGAGAACTGCGCGCCGACGACGACGCGGTCCCACAGCGAGCGACCGAGGTCATCAAACCCCAGCAGCGCGCCGCTGCCGGGCCCGGCCAGGATATGTTCGAGCTCGATATGGTTGGGTGCAAGCGGCAGCCACGGCCCGAGCACCGCCATCAGCAGCCATACCACGACGATCGCTGTCGGCCCCCAGATCCGCATCAGCTGTCCTCCGCGAGCCGGATCCGTGGATCGAGCCAGGCATAGACCAGATCGGTCAGCGTGTTGATGCCGACATAGGACAGGCTGATCAGCAATACACAGGCCTGCACCACCGGATAATCGCGGCGATTGATCGCATCGATCGTCATCTGGCCGACCCCGGGCCACGAAAACACGATCTCGGTGATCACGGCGCCACCGAGCAAGGTGCCGAGCTGCAGGCCGAGCACGGTGATCACCGGCAGCAGCGCATTGCGCAATGCATGACGCAGCACCACCCGTGACTCGGACAGGCCCTTGGCGCGCGCGGTGCGGACAAAGTCCTCGCCGAGCACCTCGAGCAGCGAGGCCCGGACCATCCGCGACAGGATCGCCGCCAGCCCGGTACCCAGCGTCAGCGCCGGCAACACCAGCGAGGCCCAATCATCCCGGCCGCTGACCGGCAGCCAGCCCAGCCACAACGAGAAGAACAGGATCAGCAGCGGCCCCATCCAGAAATGCGGGATCGAGATACCGAGCATCGAGAATGCCATCGCGCCGCTGTCCAGCGGTGTATCCTTGCGCACCGCCGCCAGGATGCCAAGCGGAAAGGCCACCAGCATCGCCACCACCATGCCGGCCAGCGCCAGCTGGGCGGTCGCCGGCAGCGCCTCGAGCATCATGTCACCGATCGGCCGCTTGGATTGCAGCGAGGTGCCAAGATCGAACTGCAGCAGATGGCCATAGTAGTTCATCAACTGGGTCCACAGCGGCAGGTCCAGCCCCAGCGCATGGCGCAAGGCCTCGCGATCGGCGGCCTGGCTGGCCTCGCCGAGCATCACCTCGACCGGGTCACCGGGCACGATATGGATCAGCAGGAAAACAACCGTCGATACCCCGAAGATGACCAGCAGGGCGCTCAGCAAGCGGGAGGCAAGGAAATGCAGCATGGGGTATGGCGTTATCCTGAGCGTAGCAAGGTTCGGTTACCTGGACTGTATCTGCCTGAATGCTACGCTAGTTTAACAGTCTATGGAAAAAAATCAGCCCTTCGATACGCGGCTGGGGCCGCACTCAGGACAGGCCCTAACATATACCGTTCGTGGTGAGTAGGCGCAGAGCGCCGTATCGAACCATGAACGGATCAGGCCGGTCCTTCGATATGCGGCTACGCCGCTACTCAGGACGAACGGGTAGATAGATGGAGGCCGTTCGTGGTGAGTAGGCGCCCCTTCGACACGCGGCTACGCCGCACTCAGGACAGGCCCTAACATATACCGTTCGTGGTGAGTAGGCGCCCTTCGATTCGCGGCTACGCCGCTACTCAGGGCAGGCTCAAGCGCCGTATCGAACCATACGCGGCGTTCCGCCGCTACTCAGGACGAACGGGGCTGTTACCCGCTCAATCCTCGACCAGCTCAACTGGCGTGCCGGCCGGGATCAGGTCGAACAGCTGGATGATCTCGGCGTTGCGCATCCGCACGCAACCGTGTGAGCCGGGCGTGCCCATCAGCACATCATCCGGCGTGCCATGGATGTAGATATAGCGGCGCATGGTGTCGACGTCGCCGAGCCGGTTGTAGCCGGGCTCGCAACCGCTGAGCCACAGGATGCGGGTCAGGATCCAGTCGCGGCGCGGGTACAGCTCACGCAACTCAGGCGTGAAGATCTCGCCGGTCGGGCGACGGCCGACGAATACCGTGCCCACTGGACAGCCAGCGCCGATCTTGGCGCGGATGATATGCCGGCCGCGTGGCGTGCAGCCACTGCCATTCTGCTCACCGGGCCCCTTGGCACCGGTTGAGATCAGCGTGTCGAAGATCAGCTGGCCACGCTGCCAGGCGCGCAAGGTCTGGCTGTGCAGGCCGATGCGGATCAGACAGTCCGCGGCGCACGCAGGCTTTTTTTCAACGGTCTGTGTGCGGCGCAGGGATGCGCCATAATTTTCCATGCCGGGTTCGTTGGCTTGGAAAATGGAGCAAGGCAAAAATCGCAGTTTTTGCCTTGCGAGTTGAAAAAGGCCATGGACGGCCTTTTTCAACATACTACTAGAGCCGGTCATCGATCTGGTCCCGCTCCAGCATGCCCTTGACGTCAAAGATCACCGAGGGTTCGCGGCCGAGGCGGCGGATGCCGGTTGCACCGAGGGTGCGGAACTGCTCATGGGCGACGGCGAGGATGATCCCATCATAGCTGCCGGTCTTGGGCTCGGCGACCAGCTGCAGGCCGTATTCCTCGCGCACCTCGCCGGCGTCGGCCCACGGGTCATGGACATCGACGGTCACACCATACTCCGCAAGCTCGGCAACAATATCGACGACGCGGGTGTTACGGACATCCGGACAGTTCTCCTTGAACGTCAGCCCCAGCACCAGCACCTTTGATCGGCCCGGCGTGATGCCCTTCTTCGACATCAGCTTGATGACACGCGACGCGACATGGCTGCCCATGCCATCGTTGATGCGGCGCCCGGCCAGGATCACCTCGGGGTGATAACCGACCTGCTGCGCCTTGTGGGTCAGATAATAGGGATCAACACCGATGCAATGGCCGCCGACCAGGCCGGGCCGGAACGGCAGGAAGTTCCATTTGGTGCCGGCGGCCTCCAGCACCTCCAGCGTATCGATGCCCAGACAATCAAAGATCAGCGCCAGTTCATTGATCAGCGCGATGTTCAGGTCGCGCTGGGTGTTCTCGATGACCTTGGCGGCCTCGGCGACACGGATGCTGCTGGCGCAATGGGTGCCGGCGGTGACGACGCTGCCATACAAGCGGTCGACAAACTGCGCCACCTCGGGTGTCGAACCCGACGTTACCTTCTTGATGGTCGTGAAGCGGTGCTGCTTGTCACCGGGATTGATGCGCTCCGGGCTGTAGCCGGCGAAGAAGTCGCGGTTGTAGACCAGGCCCGAGACCTGTTCGATGATCGGTACGCAGACCTCCTCGGTCGCGCCCGGATAGACCGTCGATTCGAAGATCACGACATCGCCCTGGGTGATCACCTTGCCCAAGGTGGTGCTGGCCTTTTGCAGCGGCGTCAGATCGGGGCGCTTGTAGTCATCGATCGGCGTTGGCACCGTGACGATATAGACATTGCAGGCCTTCAGATCATCCAGCGCGCTGCTGTAAGAGATCCGGGTCGCAGCCTGCAGCTCCGCGTCCGACACCTCCAGTGTGTGGTCATGGCCTTTTTTCAGCTCATCAATCCGTGCACTATGGATGTCAAACCCTGTAGTCGGGTAGTGATGCGAAAACTCCACCGCCAGCGGCAGGCCGACATAGCCGAGTCCGATGACGCCGATATGAATGTTGTCTATTTCTTTGAACATCTGTCCCTGCTCCTGACATACTAATGTCGAATGATATCTGGATTCCGGGTCTCGCTGCGCTCGCCCGGAATGACAGTGGAAGAACCACGCTCGCCCAGAATGACAGTGGAAGAACCACGCCCATCCGGAATGACAACTCCATTTCACCGTCATTCCGGACGCCGCGACACCTCTCCCTCCCGTCATTCCGGACGCGGCAAAGCCGCGATCCGGAATCCAGCCTTTACGACCGATCCATTATACAACCACTGGATTCCGGGTCTCGCTGCGCTCGCCCGGAATGACAGTGGAAGAACCACGCCCATCCGGAATGACAATGATTCGGCTGTCGACATCTCAGCGACCCGACCGACGGTCACTGCTACCGCGCGTCACTGCAATCAAGCCATCAAAATTGCCATCGGCCGCGAGCGTATAGCCCTGGATATCTCGCCGCTTGACCAGCACGTGATCTTCATACCACAGCGGCACATACGGCAGCAACGCGTGCAATCGCGCCTGCAGCGCCCGGTAGGCGGCCGCCTGCTGCGGCAGGTCCTGGATCTTCTCCGCCGCCTCGATCATCTGATCGATATCGGGGTTAACGAGCCGGCCACGGTTCGCGCCATCGGGCGGCAAGGCATCGCTGTGAAAGGCGTAATGGAAGATGTCCGGCAGCTTGATGCCGACCCACATCAGGCTGAACATCTGGAAACGCCCGGCCTTGATGTCGCCATAGAACGTCCCCCAGTCATAACTGCGCAGATCGACGTGGATGCCGACCTCGGCCAGCTGCTGCTGCATGATCGTCGCCAGCCGCAGCCGGAACGGATCGCTGGAGGTCTTGTACACCAGATGCAGCGGGTGCTGTGCATCATAACCGGCCTGCTTCAACAATTCGCGCGATAAGGCCGGATCATACGGATACGGCAGCAGATCAGGCGCGCCGGCCCAATGGTCCGGCGGCAGGATTGCCTCGGCCTGGCGGGCACTGTTGCCCAGTACATGTTTGATGATCGCCGGGCGGTTCAGCGCGTGGGCGATCGCCTGCCGCACCTCAAGCTTGCGGGTCACCGGGTCCTGCAGGTTGAAGCCCAGATACGCAAAGTTGGCGCCGGGTCGCGTCAGTACCTCGAGGTCCGGCTGGCTTTTCAGATGCGTGACCAGTTCCGGCGGCAGGTCGTTCTGCGTCAGGTCGATCTCGCCGCGCAGCAGCTTCAACGCCCGCACCGTCGGGTCCGGCACGCCGATGAACGATATCTTTTGGCCATCGGCGCGGCGTTGCAGGTGTAAGGCGCTCTCCCCTTGCCATGACAACATCTGAAACGGTCCGCTGCCGATCGGCTCGCGGTTCAGCGGATGGTTTGATGCAATACGCGCTGCCGGCACGATGCCGATGACCAGCCGGCCCGGGAACAAGGCATCGGGCTGGTGCAGCATGAAATCCACCTGGTCGACACCGTGGGTCTCGATGCGCTCGATATTCGCCAGCGACACCTGGTGCGGTGACGCCTTGGCCTTGTCGAGCACGAAATCATAGGTCGCCTTGACATCAGCAGATGTCAGATGCGTGCCGTCACTGAAGTCACGGCCCTGCACCCCCAGCGTGAAACGATAGCGGGTCGGCGACAGCAGCTGCCACTGTGCCAGCGCCGGGATCACCCGGCTGTTGTCGTCAAAATCGACCAGCTGGCGGTAGAGCAACCGGTTGACGCGGTACGAGGCGGCATCGGTGGCAAAACGCGGGTCCAGCGTCACCGGCAGCCGCGCCATGCCAAAGCGGATGGTCGCATCGTGCGGGCGGGCGCAGGACGACAGGCCTAGTGCCACCGGCATCATCACGACCAGCAGTAACGTACGGATCAGGCTTTTCAAAATCAACCCTTACAAATGATTCATACAACACCACGGCCGACCGGCCGGGGCATCACCCGGCATCATGCTGGATTCCGGGTCTCGCTGCGCTCGCCCGGAATGACAGTTATGTAGCATAGCGCTCGCCCGGAATGACAATTATGCAGCATAGCGCTGGCCCGAAATGTCAATTATGTAGCATGGTGCTGGCCCGGAATGACAATTCCATTTCACCGTCATTCCGGACGCCGACAACATCTCCCCCTTGTCATTCCGGACGCGGCGCAGCCGCGATCCGGAATCCAGCCTTTACGACCGATCCACCCTTCAAACCCTGGATTCCGGGTCTCGCTACGCTCGCCCGGAATGACAGTTATGAAACACGGCGTCACCCGCGGTACAAAAGGGGACAGATTTATTTTTCCGGAAAATAAATCTGTCCCGAATGGTACTTACTTAAGCGTTTTTGATAGGAGGTAGCCTGGGTTGAACGGAGTGAAACCCGGGTTTCGCTGTCGCTCAACCCAGGCTACCCGCCGGCTACCTCCTTAAGTAAGTACCATTCAAATCTGTCCCCTTTTGTTGTCTAATTCTATTTTTCACCCAGCGTCCGCTCCCAATCCAGTGCCGTCCTGATGATCAGGTCTATATCGTCATGGCGCGGGCTCCAGCCCAGCACCTGTCGGATCTTGTTACTTTCGGCGATCAGCAAGGGCGGATCGCCGGCACGGCGCCCGACCTCCTCGGCAACAAAAGGCACGCCCGACACCGCCTGCACCCGGTCGATGATCTCACGCACGCTGTAACCATGGCCATAGCCGCAGTTCAGTACCGTTGAGCCCCCCCCTGCCGCCAGATAGGCCAGCGCATCGACATGGGCGCGGGCCAGGTCCTCGACATGGATGTAGTCGCGGACACAGGTGCCGTCCGGGGTCGGATAATCGCTACCGAACACCATCATTTTGGGCCGTTTGCCCAACGCGGTCTCGCAGGCCACCTTGATCAGATGGGTGGCCTCCGGCGTCGCCTGGCCGATCCGGCCATCGAGCGCGGCACCGGCGACATTGAAATAGCGCAGGATCACATGGCGCAGTTGCGAGGCCGCCGCATAGTCCATCAGCATCCGTTCGCTCATCATCTTTGACGCGCCATACGGATTGATCGGCAATAATGGATCACCCTCGCTGACCTGCCCCGTGTCCGGCATGCCGTAGACCGCAGCGGTCGAGGAAAAGACGAAACGGTTGACCTGATGCCGGTGGCAGGTCTCGATCAGCCCCAGCGTGTTGGCGGTATTGTTGCGGTAG
Organism: Gammaproteobacteria bacterium; assembly: GCA_016218365.1. Classification (GTDB taxonomy): domain Bacteria; phylum Pseudomonadota; class Gammaproteobacteria; order SZUA-140; family SZUA-140; genus JACREF01. Next base: position 188,953 of record JACREF010000011.1, on the reverse strand, counting down.
TATTTCAGCGGATCGCTGACCGACTCCGGCACCACGATGTGCGCGGCAAAATGCAGCACGGCCTCGAAACGGTGCGCGGCAAACAGTGCATCGAGCCTGGCGCGGTCCGCCAGCTCACCGACCACCAGCTCGCCAGCCAGTACCGCCCAGCCATGGCCAGTCGACAGGTTGTCATAGACGACGATCTGATGACCGGCCTCGCCGAGCTGGCGCACCACATGACTGCCGATATACCCGGCACCGCCGGTGACCAGGACCTTCATCTAGATCTTCCTTTCATGGATTCCACTGGCTGTACGGGTGTTCGACCAGGCAGACATTATAATAGCGCGGATCATCCGACACCTCCGCCCCGAGCCAGGCCGGCCTGACGAAGGCCTCATGCTCATCATCAAGCTCGATCTCGGCGACCACCAGCCCGGCGTTGGCGCCGTCGAACACATCGATCTCCCACAGATGGCCCGCAACCGTGACAAAATAGCGGGTCTTCTCGATCACCGCACCGAGGCAAAAACGGTCCAGCATCTGCTGGGCATCGGCGAGCGGGATCTGATATTCGAATTCGGTGCGCTGGATACCCAAGGTGGCGCTCTTGATGTTCAGCCAGGCCTGGCCATCGGCGACGCGGACGCGGATCGAGCTGCGCTCGCCGCCGGCCAGATAGCCCTGGCGATAATACGACTGGCGGCTGACCTGTGCGCGCCAGTCATCATTGATCAGCAGGAACTTGCGTTCGATCTCTTGGGCCATGGCGGGAGTGTGCAGGATCTATAATGTGTCGGCAAGCCAGGCCTGCTCGAAGGCCTGCAGATGGGCCCGGCCCGAGGACTGCAACTCCTGGCGCACCCGCGCGCATTCGGCCTGATAGGCCTCGCGCGTCATCTTGCCGCGCATCAGCTCAAAACGCAGGTAGACCATATAGGTGTTCAGCACATCGGTCTCGCAATAATTGCGGATGTCATCGATGCCGCCGTCGCGGTAACTGTCCCACACCTTGGCGCCACTCATGCCCATCTTGCCCGGCAGGCCGAGCATGGTCGCGATCTCATCGAGCGGCGCATTGGCGCGCGGCTGATAGGCTGCCAGCACATCCATCAGATCGGTGTGACGATTGTGGTAGCGGCTCAGATAATTGTTCCAGCGAAAGCTGTTGTCCTCATCACCGGTCTCCCAGTAACGCGGCGCACTGATGCCATGCAGCAGCGCGCGGTAATGCAGCACCGGCAGGTCAAAGCCGCCGCCGTTCCACGACACCAAGGTCGGCGTGTAGCGCTCCAGGCCATCAAAGAAGCGTTGCACCAACTCGCGCTCCGAAGAATCCGGTTCACCGAGCGACCAGACCTTGAACATATCCCCGGAACGCAACACCGCCGAGATCGCCACCACCCGGTGCAGGTGCAGCCGCAGAAAATCACTGTCGCCGGTCTCCTGACGCCGCTTGTGGAACATCACCTCGGCGACATCCTTGTCCGTCAGGCCATCGAGCTGATACAGCTGCCGGCCACTGGCGACGTCAGGGATGGTTTCGATGTCAAAGACCAGGATATTCATGACTCAATACCTTCCTGACTGAGGATCTCGACTCGCCGTTTATTCTTGATCTTATAGTGCAGCAGACCATCGCCAGGGAAGCTCTAAATTAATTCGAATTGTCGTCATGCCCGCGGAAGCGGGCATCCATAAATACTTGTAACACCTGGATTAGCGCTTTCGCGGTAATGACGGCTATGGTAATTTTTGAATTAATCGGAGCTTCCCTAGTCAACTAACTCTGCCCGCCTCGCCTTAACCTTCAGCAGAAACTCAGCAATAAATACAGCAAATATACCAAATACCAGACCTGCCATAATGCTTACACCTGCGATAACTCTTCGCCCGGGCCCCTTGGGGTCGGGTGATTTGGCCGCCAGCTCTACCGCGTGTGAGGGACTCAAGCTCCTGAGTTGCAGTTCAATCTCATTGATCCGTTGCCGCTGCGCCGCAATCTCCCGCTCATGGTCGGTCATGATTTTATTATTCAGATTGATCTCCACCTCGCCGACGATGGGCGGCTTATCTTGCTTCGCAGAGGTTACGCCTTGCTTCAGCCTCATCCCACCCATGGTGGTTGCAAACGGCGTGATCTCCTGACCCAGCAATTCCATCAGCCTCAACTGCTCCTTGGCCAGCGTCATAATCATCCCATCATGAATGGTATCGATGAATTGCTTCTGGTCAGCAGTCATAATCCTGACAACAGACTCATGCATCACACGAATAGCATCTTGATCCTTTTCAGGGCCGACACTCTCCAGAACAATAAAATCGCTGTTCTTCGGCACCCTGACCTCTGCCTTGATCCGCTTCTCTTTGTCGGATGTATTTTGCGAATGTGCTCTGGTCGCTGCCGGGATATAATATTCCTTGAATTTCACGGACAACACATCGGCAGTGTATATACCACCGGTGATCTGCCTGGCGGGCTCGATAATGGTGGAATAGGTATAATTCCGATGCTGCATCATGGCGAAACCCAGGCCTGCCAATCCAACTAACATCCATACGATGGCAAAGAGCCGCCAGCGTTTAGACAATACCAACCACAGGTCAACAAGGCTGACCTCCTGATCCTGGGAATAGACGTCACCTGATTGGAGTTGGCCACTCAATCCACCCCCTGCGCCGGGATGGCTATCGTGCTCTTTATTTAATGGATGCATTAACTATTTTAGCCTTGGATACTGATTTGTAAGAATAACTTTCATTATATGTTAACAGCTTATGACTCGATCCACTATCACCCTGGCGATTGAAACAGCGGCGTCGATAAATAACGATCGCCGCGATCCGGGGCAATGACGACGATCACCGCATTCTGCACCTCGGCAGACAGCGTGCGCGCAGCGCTGACGGCGCCGCCGGCCGAGATGCCGACGAAGATCCCCTCCTGCTCCGCCAGCTGCAATGTCGTCTCCTCCGCATCCCGTTGCGATACGTCGATGATGCGATCGACCTGCTCCGGATGATAGATCTTCGGCAGGTACTCTTTCGGCCAGCGGCGGATGCCGGGCACCGACGCGCCGTCCTCCGGCTGCACGCCGATGATCTGGATCACCGGGTTCTGTTCTTTCAGATAGCGTGAGGTGCCCATGATGGTGCCGGTGGTGCCCATCGCGCTGACAAAATGGGTAATCCGGCCAGCGGTCTGCTGCCAGATCTCGGGGCCGGTAGTACGATAGTGGGCATCGGGGTTATCGGGGTTGGAGAACTGGTCCAGCATGACGCCGCGGCCCTCGGCCACCAGCTGACGGGCCCGGTCGATGGCCTCCTCCATACCGCCCTGGCGCGAGGTCAGCATGAGCTCGGCGCCATAGGCCTGCATGATCGCGCGGCGCTCGCTGCTCATGTTCTCCGGCATGATTAAAATCATCCGGTAGCCGCGGATCGCGGCCGCCATCGCCAATGCAATGCCGGTGTTGCCGCTGGTCGGCTCAATCAGCGTGTCACCGGGTTTGATGGTGCCGCGCGCCTCGGCCTGCCGGATCATGTTCAGCGCCGGCCGGTCCTTGACCGACCCGGCGGGATTGTTACCTTCGAGCTTGATCAGCAGGGCATTGCTGGCTGCACCGGGCAGCCGCTGCAGCCGCACCAACGGGGTATTGCCGACCGTGGATTCAATGGTGGGAAATGACATCTCGGACCCGGAAAATTGGGGACAGACCCCAGTTTCGTGTCGTGAAACGGGGGTCTGTCCCCAATTTCCCTGCCAATTTCCCTGGCATAGCCACTGTCATACGCTTGCCCATCAGCCCTTGCAGAAGGTCTGCAGATAGCGGCGGAACTCATCGCGCAATTCTGGATGCTGCAGACCGTATTCGATCGTGGCCTGCAGGTAACCGAGCTTGCTGCCGCAGTCATAACGTTTACCGGCAAATTCATAGGCCAGGATCTGCTCGCTGTCCAGAAGTCTGGCCAATCCGTCGGTCAGCTGAACCTCGCCGCCGGTGCCGCGCGGCACCGTCTCGAGGATCTTGAAAATGGCTGGCGTCAGGATATAGCGGCCGACGACGGCCAGCGTCGACGGCGCGACCTCTGGTTTCGGCTTTTCAACAATCGAGTTGACGCAAGACAACGCATCCTGCAACGGTGAGGCACCGACGATGCCATATTTGTCGGTATCCTTGCGCTGGATCTGTTCGACGCCCAGCAGACTGCAATGATGTTGCTCAAACAATTCACACATCTGCGTCAAACATGACTTGCTGCCACCGTCGATCAGGTCATCCGCCAGGATCACGGCAAACGGTTCATCACCGACCACCGGCCGCGCGCACAACACCGCATGCCCCAGACCCAGCGCCTCGGGCTGGCGCACGTAGACGCATGATACATCCGCCGGCACGACGCTGCGGACGATGTTCAGCAGGTCGAATTTCTCGCGCTTGCGCAGTTCGGATTCGAGCTCATAGTTCAGGTCAAAATGATCCTCGATCGCCCGCTTGCTGCTGCTGGTGACGAAGATCAGCTCCTTGATGCCGGCTGCCATCGCCTCTTCGGCCGCATACTGGATCAGCGGTTTGTCGACGATCGGCAACATCTCTTTCGGGTTGGCCTTGGTGGCGGGCAGGAAGCGAGTGCCGAGCCCGGCGACCGGAAAAACAGCCTTCTTAACTGTGGATCTCATGACCTTTGAATCACTTCAAAGTCTATGATGTTGCTGTTCTGTGCTACCAACCTGCTGCTCGAATTCATCTCCGGGACCAAACGACGCAGCTGCTCACGGATCGCCTCATCATCATACAGGGAACATAACTGCGCCAAGGTATCAATGCCCTGGTTCAAGTCCTTCCAATCCACGTTCCTGCAGAGCGCCAGCAGTATCTTGTTATGCTTCGTGGGCTTCAGATTTTCCTGGGCATGGAACAATTCTTCATACAGCTTTTCCCCGGGACGCAGACCGGTAAAGATGATTTCGATATCCTCACCCGGCTGCTTGCCGGCCAGGCGGATCATCTGCTCAGCCAGATCACAAATCTTGATCGAGGCCCCCATGTCCAGCACAAAGATCTCGCCACCCTGCCCCATTGCCGCCGCCTGCAGGATCAGCTGGCTGGCCTCGGGTATCGTCATGAAGAAGCGGGTGATCTCGGGATGGGTCACCGTCACTGGACCGCCAGCGGCAATCTGTTCACGGAACAACGGCACCACGCTGCCGGCCGAATCCAGCACATTGCCAAAACGCACGGTGATGTAATGGGTCTTGGAGCGCTGATTCAGATTCTGGCAGAAGATCTCGGCCAGCCGCTTGGTCGCCCCCATGACATTCTCCGGATTGACCGCCTTGTCGGTGGAGACCATGACAAAGGTGCCACAACCATGGCGATCAGCTGCCAGTGCGATCTCGCAGGTACCGAGGACATTGTTGTAGGCACCCTCACGCGCCTGGCGCTCGATGATCGGCACATGTTTGTAGGCGGCGGCATGAAATACAATCTGAGGACGATGATGCTGGAATACATGGTCCAGCATCGCCCGGTCGGTCACATCGCCGAGCAGCGGTTCCAGCATCAGCTGTGGGAATGTCTTGCGCAGCTCCCGTTCAATTTCATACAGCGCATACTCGCTGTTTTCAATCAACACTAGTTTGGCCGGTGCCAGCCGTGCGATCTGCCGGCACAGTTCGGAACCGATCGATCCACCGCCACCGCTGACTAAAACAGATCTACCAGACAAGCCTTCGGCGATCGCCGCCCAGTCCAGCGTCACCGGCTCCCGTCCCAACAAATCCTCGATTGCCACCTCACGCAGGTCATTGATTGAAAACCGGCCCGACACCAGATCATTGATGCGCGGCACGGTACGAAACGGCAACGACACGCTTTCGCATAGACTGACGACGCGTTTCATCTGCTCACGGCTCGCCGACGGGATCGCAATGATGACAATATCGATGGCGTGTTGACCAGCCACCCGGCCAATATCATCAAACCGGCCCAGCACCGGCACGCCATGCACCCGGGCCCCCTTCAGTTCAGGCATGTCGTCGAGGATACCCACCACCCGGTATTCAGCGTCTCGGCGCAGGTCACGAATCAACATCTCCCCGGCGCGGCCGGCGCCGAGGATTAATACCCGGCGCCGGTCGGTGAGAGGCTGAAGGCCGAGACCATGTTCCTTCCAGATGCGATAGGTCAGGCGCGATCCGCTGAGCAGAAACATCAGCCACAGCGGGAAAAACACCAGCACGGTACGTGGCACACCCTCTAGTCGTGACAGCAAGACCAGTGTCAACGCGATGGCAAAGATGCCCAATATCGTTGCCCGGGCGATGTTCCACAGATCAGGCAGACTGGCAAAACGCCACAGCCCGCGATAGCAACCCGCCAGCCACAACACCAGCGACTGGATCAGGAAGACATAGGGCAGGTTCTGCCATACCGCCCCCCAGTCAACTGCAGAAAAGGTAAAATTGAAGCGGGTCAGATACGCCAGACACCACGCCACCACGACCATGGACATGTCATGTAAGGCCGCCAATATGCGCCGCAGAGGTAACTTCATAGAGGTGTGGAGGCCATCCTGGATCATCTCATTGTTATGGCCCAGATCTTAACAATATACTTATGAAACGTAAATGATTAATCCCTGACCACTGCTTCAGTGGGCAGCTAATATACATAAGGTTACCTAACTCGCCGGATCCCCCCCGGTGTCCGCAACAAAGCCGGATTGACGACTATGCCAATGATGCCCTGCGCCCTGCACCATCCGTCATTCCGGGCGTAGCGCAGCGTAGACCCGGAATCCAGTCACCTGCGCTGGCGCCTTTGGACTGCGGCGACATGTCGCCGCAGTCCAGATGCAGCACCCATGACTTCCCGTGGAATCAGTGGCAGTTGCTTGTTTATGGCGCCATCCCGGGAAAACGCTCACGAATTTTGTGGCTCATGGAAGTGAAAATTTCCATCACCGTTTGCGCTGAAGTAATGGCAAGTTGCAGCCGTTCGAACCGCTCCCCCATCGATTCCGGATAGTCGTGCGCAAACTCGTTACGGATGCGCCGGAGCTCGGCCCATTCCTCGGCATCAGTCAGCCAACCGAGCTGTTCCATGACGATCGGCCTTACCCAAAGTATCCAGATCAGCAGCAACCAGCTTGCGCAGCTTAAGATCATCAATCGCGTCGCGCAAAGCTTCCGCATGCACCCGACACACCGCATATGCCTGCTGAAGCGCCAGCCATTCAGGGATGTTTTTCACAGCAACACACCTGTTTCATGCGCCACTCGCACAATCGGACGGGGGTCATCGGTCGCCTCGACAACAACATCAACCTTGCGCTCACCGATTCGTCTCTCCAGTGTATTGAGAAAGCGCACCTTGCTGGCCAATGACGGCATGTTGTGTGTCGCCGCCGGGCGAACCAGAAGATCGATGTCACCGCCACGCCTGCGGTCATCCACCCGTGAGCCAAAAAGCCACACTTGCGCCCCCGATCCAAACACCTCGTTGGCCGAGATGCGTATGGCGGCAATCTGCTCCTGAGTCAATCTCATGCTTTCCCCCGTTTCAACCAGCCGCCACTCCGCTTCAAGTTTGCAGTGCAACGCCTGACGTAATAATACCTGACTGGATGCCTGGCATCCACGTCGTTTTCAGGGTTGGTTTGTTCCGAAACTTGCTCATACAAATCAGTTTAGGAAACTCTGATTAATTCAAAAATTACTACGGCCGTCATTCCCGCGAAAGCGGGAATCCAGGTATTACAGGTATTTATGGATGCCCGCTTCCGCGGGCATGACGACAATACGAATTAATCAGAGCATCCTTTATAAACTGTGCCAATGATGCCCTGCGCCCTGCATCATCCGTCATTCCGGGCGCAGCGCAGCGTAGACCCGGAATCCAGTAACCTGTGCTGGCGCCTTTGGACTGCGGCGGGACGTTTCTTGCTGGCACTCTGATCCGTGAACGGAAACGGCACCAGAACGATATTGCCGAACTCAAAGCCTGTCATAGACCGCACTGTAACTCATGGATTACTCTGGAGAAGGCTACGCTGTGAAACAATGAAAATCAAGGCCCGGCCCGCTAACCAACATCATCAATGCGACGCACGTCGACTACCTTCACATACACCGCCGCGGTACACGTATTGCTGCAGGCTGTTCTCAGGGTGGCCGCCTTGAAGGTCAGGAAAGCCTGGCCAAACGCTCCACTACCGATGGATCGAATTCCCGCCGGGTCAGCAGCTCTGTCAGAGTCGACTGCCGCGACTGCAGCGCATCGGCGACGAACCCTCTACGCTCCTCAATGACAGGCAACACGTGCTGTCGCAGAAAATCCCGTTCAGCGAACAACAGCCGTTCATCTCCGATCACCCTGGCGATCGCCTCCGGCAAGTCCGCGCTCATCCGCGACAAGACACTGCGAACGAGCCGTGGTGCCACGCCGGCCTCATAGGCCATTGCATCCCAGTGCGGCCCCTCCACCCAGCCTGGCCTGTTCTCTCCGGCAATGGCCATCGACATGGCCTGCCCCGGCAGATACGCGCCGACACACAGCATGTCGTAAAACGGTGCCACTACCGCCTTTTGACCACGCATCAGAAAGGCAATATTTTTTGCGTGAGCATCCAGATTGCCGATCAAATAGTTGAAGGCAATCCACTGGACAATTGCGTTGGCCGCTACAATCGGGCGCTGGATGAAGGTGCCTCGCAGCATCGCAAACAGATCATGCAAACCCAGCCCACCCTCGCTCTCATACTTTTTTGAAGGCGCCACACCCAGGGCCTGGCACAGGTCGATCTGGTGGAGCCGCCTGAATGCCCGGCCAGTACGCTGTCCGGCGCCCTGTTCCGCGGGCTCACGGTCAAAGCGCTTGACGACATAAAGCGGTTCAGGGAGATGCAGCAACCCAACCTCAGGCACTGGTACCTTCAGCGCATCAGCGAGGCGCATGCAGAAAAATTCGTTGGCAGGACAGTGCGGGAAGTCCGCACTGGCATTCTCCGGTTTGACAATATGGGTCGACGGTGCCGACCCTTCGGGAAGAAACAGTGCGCCAGCGGCATCAATCTGCAGCCCCAGTTTTTCCTGGGCACCCGCCAGCGACATCCGGATCTTATCCCATGACGCCATCAGCGGGAGATGGCGCGTCCTGGAGGCCTCAATCTTTTGCTGAAGCGCCGCGCGCGCAAGTGGCACCAGGATTTCCTCTGTCACCGCCGCGAACCCTTCGGGGATCAACGAGAGCGCCCCGGCGGTGTCCTGTCCATGCCGGATCAACAGCGCCCAAGTATCCTGCGGGTCAATTCTGTCACGGCGAGCAATCAGCTCCCGCAGCCGGCCCTCAGGCAACAGGTTCTCGAAGAACCACTCGACCGGCCTGGCACTCGCGGTGTCTTCGAACACGCGGGTATCCAGCGGGAAACTGGGCGAAAGCGCATAGTCTTTCCACTCGGTCGTGTAGCCAAACGTCCACCGCCCGTTCTCGACCTCAAGGGTTCCGACCGCTACCCCATTGGCCGAGACGTTCAAACCAGTCATGCCGTTTCACCCGGCGGCCTCAGCCTGACATCGATGCCCAAGCGGTGACAGACCGACAAAACCTTGCCGATCTGGGCAGTCGATTTCCCTTGTTCCAGGCCATTCAGAAATGGCAGACTGACATTGCACAGCGCGGCGGCATCACGCTGCGTCAGCCCGGATTCCTTGCGGACCGCTCGAAGTATCGCCCCAAGCTCGGCGACAGAAGAGATAGCAATGTCCCCGCGCGCCATGCCCCCTCCAACGAAGATAAACGATCGTTGAATTTTGCCTTATATTGGCCGTCAACGCAACAAATACTCAATGATCGTTGATTATTTAAACCAGGCATGGGGGTGGTCACCAATTTAGTGAGAGGCCGTTCGCCCTGAATAAACTGCGCCAATGATGCCCTGCCTCATCCGTCATTCCGGGCGCAGCGCAGCGTAGACCCGGAATCCAGTAAACCACGCTGCCGCCTTTGGACTTGCGGTGACATATCACCGCTTTGTATGCCTCTGCCTGAAAAGCGGCGACATGTCGCCGCACTCCAGATGCAGCACCCATGACTTCCCGTGGAATCAGTGGCAGGCTTGGCGTGGAATACGCATCTGGCCAATCCGCATTTTTTGCATAGCGCCGATCTTCATCCCAGGATATGGCCAATCGCTTCGCGCAACACCCTGAGATCATCGTCCTTCAGCCGCCCCAGGGGTTTAATCACAAGGCTCTTCTCAATGGTGGTGATCACCGGCTTGATAACCGAGGGTTTGAGCAACCCGGCGACCTGCCAATCCTTGACAACTACCTCGCCGAGGGCGCTGGCAGCTTTGATCTGACTGGTCACGGCCATAATAATAAGGTCGGGCCGTTCGGCATTATAGGCGAGAGAACTAATAACCACGGCGGGACGTTTCTTGCGGCACTCTGATCCGTGAACGGAAACGGCACCAGAACGATATTGCCGAACTCAAAGCCTGTCATAGACCGCATCGTCGGGATTATCCCACACTCCGGTAAAACTTCTCTCCGCAGTTTGCATCGCAACCTGCGTGAGTTGGCGATCCTGATCGCGGCTCTTCAAGAAATCGATGAAATCTTCCACCTCCGCCACACGCTCGGGGGCGAGTTCACCCAACTTCTCCAGCAACGTCTGCATGTGTTTATTGCTCACAGCCATTCATTCAATCCTCTCGATACCCACGAAAGATGCGCAACAATCACCAAACTGTAACTCATGGATTACTCTGGAGAAGGCTACGCTGTGAAACAATGAAAATCAAGGCCCGGCCCGCTAACCAACATCATCAATGCGACGCATGTCGGCTACCTTCGCAGAAACCGCCAATGCCGGCGAATTGAATAGATCACATAATGCACGGCAGATGATCAGGTCCTGTTCGACCTGCCTCGAATCCGGCCAGGGTGCTTTGGCGCTCCACTCCTGAATGATGCCCTGCGCCCTGCCTCATCCGTCATTCCGGGCGCAGCGCAGCGTAGACCCGGAATCCAGTAACCTGTGCTGGCGCCTTTGGACTGCGGTGACATGTCACCGCTTTGTATGCCCCAGCCTGAAAAGCGGCGACACGTCGCCGCACTCCAGATGCAGTGCCGCTACAAATCAGTTTATAAACTGTGCCAATGATGTCCTGCGTCCCTGCGTCATTCCGGGCGCAGCGCAGCGTAGACCCGGAATCCAGTAACCTGTGCTGGCGCCTTTGGACTGCGGTGACATGTCACCACTTTGTATACCTCAGCCTGAAAAGCGGCGACACGTCGCCGCACTCCAGATGCAACACCCATGACTTCCCGCGGAATCACCTACCCCTTGCGGCGCAGGCCGCTGATCGCTTGACAAATCGAAGCCGATCCTTACAATATGAATTAGTTAACTACAGATTGTAAAACAATGATCCCGCGCACCGCTACTGAAACGCTCCAGCAACTAGCGCAAGGCTACCCGATACTGGCGATCACCGGACCGCGGCAGTCCGGTAAAACCACCTTGGCCAAAGCGACCTTTGCCGAAAAACGTTATGTCTCGCTTGAGGATCCGGACGAGCGGCTGTTTGCCACCGAAGACCCTCGCGGTTTTTTGGCAAGATTTCCGGATGGCGCCATTCTGGATGAAGCCCAACACTGCCCGGCGCTTTTTTCTTATTTGCAAACCCTGGTAGACAACAAACCACAAATGGGGCAGTTCGTTATCACCGGTTCCCAGCAATTCGGCCTGGTGTCCAACATCTCTCAGACTCTGGCTGGCAGAGCCGGACTGGTACAGGTGCTGCCATTTTCATTGGCAGAATTGCAGCACGCCGGGATTGTCATAAACCAACTCGACGAGCTGCTTTGTCGAGGCTTGTACCCACCCCTTTATGATCGTGACCTCGATCCCGCCCACTGGTTTTCCAACTACGTCATGACCTATGTCGAGCGCGATGTACGACAACTCATTGAGGTGCAAAACCTAAGCCTTTTTCAACGGTTCCTAAAAATGTGTGCGGCACGCACCGGGCAATTGCTCAACCTTTCCAGCCTATCAAATGATTGCGGCATATCGCACACCACCGCCCGAAAATGGCTTTCCGTACTAGAGGCCGGGTACATCGTGTTTCTGCTGCAACCGCATCATCAAAATTTCGGCAAACGTCTGGTCAAAACGCCCAAACTCTATTTTCATGACACAGGGCTCGCCGCATTTTTACTAGGCATCCGCGACCCTGAACATCTTTCCATTCACGCCTCGCGCGGTGCAATGTTCGAAAACTTCGTTATCAGCGAACTGCTGAAGCAGCGCTTCAACGCCGGCCTATCAGCAAACCTCTACTTCTGGCGCAATAACATCGGCGACGAAATAGATGTCATCATCGAACAAGGCGGCAAACTGCAACCCGTGGAGATTAAATCCGGACAGACCCTTGCACCACAGTTCATGTCCGGCCTGAATAAATGGATGGGGATTGCCGGAGAATCTGCGCTCCCCCCTCAATTGATCTATGGTGGCACGGAATCCATGACGCGCAGCGGCATACAAATCCTGTCATGGCAGGCAATCAAGAATCGTTAACGCCCCCGGTCCCCGATCCTCGGGGCGGAATCAGGTACCCGCCAACTTCTCCAGCAACGTCTGCATGTGTTTATTGCTCACAGCCATTTGAGCGGTGCTGGGTTTTAAGGAAACTCTGATTAATTCAAAAATTACCACGGCCGTCATTCCCGCGAAAGCGGGAATCCAGATATTACAGTTATTTATGGATGCCCGCTTTCGCGGGCATGACGACAATTCGAATTAATCAGAGACTCCCTAGCATATACTCCGGAATTTCCATTGATATATTACTGATTCTAAAAAAGATGGGGTTGATGGAACAGTTACACTCATCAAAGAGCGCCTAACTCGCTGGATCAGCATACATAGACGCCCCACGTTCGACCGCCAGGTAGGCAGTCGCGAGCAGTATCACGGCAATAAGCAGCGCCCAGGGGATCATCACGCGATCGCTGTCGGCCCAGAGCGCAATGGCCGCCAACAGTGTGTTTATAATAATCACACCCGCCAATACCTGAGCATGCGACCAGCCCATTCCATGATGCAGGCGCTGATAGGCATGCGAGCGATGGGCATCATACCACCGCTCGCCATGCGCGACACGCCGCAACAATGTCACGGTGGCGTCAAACCAGAATACACCATACAGGATCAGCCACAGCATGGCCGGCACATCAAACCATGTCTCTCCCGCCAGGGCAAAAACAGCAATGGCAAGGCCCAGAAAGCCACTACCGCCATCGCCCATGAAGATCCTGGCACGCGGCCAGTTCCACACCAGAAAACCCAGAACGGCAGCCATCAAGGCCCAGGCCATCAGCGCCAGTGGCGCACCGCCCGCCTGCCATAACATGAGACCACCAACGCCAAATACAAAAACGGCCTCGACCCCCGCAATCCCGTCGGTGCCATCCATAAAATTGAACAGGTTCACCGACCAGACGATGCCAATGACGGCCAGCAACGAACCCAGCACACCCAAAGACAGCGCGGTCACGCCAAGATCAATGATGTTGAATCCACCCAGGGCCATAATGCTGATACTGGCCGCGACGAAATGCGTCAAGGCACGCCACCGCGCCGCCAGGTGATGGTGATCATCCCAATAGCCCACCACGGCAATCAGCAAGGCAGCCGGCAATACCACCAGGGCCTGCGTTGACGACCACATATCCAGCACTATGACCGCCAAGGCACTGACCGACCATACGGCCACGAACACCATGCCGCCACCGCGCGGCGTAGCAACGGTATGTGAGGAACGCGCATTGGGATTGTCCAGCAGACCTTTCCCCAGGGCATAGGCCCGGAATCGCGCCACCAAGGCCCACGATGCAATAAATACCACCGCTAAAAATAATAATTCCACCACTTACGTACTCTCGTTATAAAATATAGTTTGATCTCAACTCGACATCACTACCATTTTTTACTATGGCCGTCATTCCCGCGACAGCGGGAATCCAGATATTACAAAATATTTATGGGTGCTCTCTACCGCGGGCATGACGACAATTCGAATTAATCAGAGACTCCTTCAATACACCTACACACTTGGTAACAGAAAGTACGACTGATTCATGCCAAATTGGATTCTATTTTGCATGTAACGTTCTATACCACCGCACAGTATCCTGCAAACCCTGCTCCAGCGTGAATGGTGGCACCCAATCCAGCTCGCTGCGTATCCTTGAACTGTCTATCGCAAGCGAACCCAGCAAACGATCTACCTCTGATGACCTTCCAACCAACTTGGCTGTTAGTCGCAGCAATGATTCCGGGATTGGCAACACATGTGGGTCCCGCCCCATGGCGGATGCAAGCTTTCTGATCAATTCGGGTGTCGATACATCAGCACCGTCACTGACCAGGTACGTCTTGCCAGCCGCAGCAGGGTTTTTTATACATTCAAAGATGGCGTCAACAAGATTACCAATATAAATCAGGCTGCGCTGGTTATGCACCATCCCTAAAGGGAGCGGGACCCCCTTATCAACCCACCGCAACAACCTCAAGAAATTCGCCCCAACTCCGGGACCATACACCAGTGGTGGACGAATTATCACAACCTCCAAACCTGTCTCTATTGCAATCCGATGTAAAACCTGCTCAGCCTCCCATTTACTGATAGCGTAAGGATCCTGCGGGTTTGGCGCATCATTGTCAGAAAAGCCTCTTTCACTCCCCTCGCCATTCACCTTGATCGAACTTAGAAAAACAAATCGCCTCACCCCTGCTGCCGCTGCAGACCGTGCCAATCGCTCCGTACCCGCAACATTTACCTTACGAAACTCTGCAAGGGGATCAGATACCGTGTCATTCATGACATGCACCCGTGCCGCCAGATGCACCACAACATCAATGCCTGCTAATGCATGAGCCCAATCAGTATCGGCACCTATATCTCCCGCCACAATATTATGTACCCCCTCCAACAAGGGAGTTGAGTAAGGCGGGGAAATAATATTAGAAGTTGCACGAACCGCCCCGCGAATAATATAACCAACATCCAATGCTTTCCTGCACAGGATTTGGCCAACGAAACCGCTTACACCAGTTACCAATACAATAGAGCCTTCACTCACTCGTGCGCTTCCGTCTTATTATCTCCATTAACTTCATCGGGATTTTTAATAAAATAAGTGGAAGCGTCGTCCATACCCCATTTGCACGACATGCTCTCACAATCTCGCAGTTTAACACCCAGCTATGCCTCAATCCTCGAGTACTAATCCCGCCGACGCGCATCTTTATGACAGGTCGTGCAACATGAATATAAGAAGCCGCGCCTCGATAAAGCAGCCTTACAAGCATCTCAAAATCAGCAGCAATCCTATAATCAAGTGAAAAGAGACCATATCGCATATACCATTCACGCTTAATAAGAAATGTCGTATGCGCAGGCATCCATCCAAAGCGAAAACGGCACGGTTTCCAACGACTTGAATCGTAGTATCGGAGTATCCTGCCCGTATCTAGTTGATCCACATAAACCAGATCTGCAAATACTGAATCGACATTGGCAGTATCCATAGCCAAAACGAGATCTCTTATAACATGAGTATCAGTATAAAAGTCATCCGAGTTTAGCATGCCGACAACGTCACCAGTTGCCATATTAATGCCTTTATTCATTGCATCATAGATACCACGATCAGGCTCAGAAACGAAGAGACTTATCTTTTCTTTATATTGCTGAACAATCTCTACAGTCCCGTCAGTAGACCCACCATCAATAATTATATACTCGATGCCAGGGTAATCCTGAGACAGAACTGAATCGATGGCATCGCGTATCGTCTTGGAACTATTAAAACAGACTGTGATGATCGATACCTTTTGAGACTGAATCAATTGTTCATTCATTGGATATCTCGCGCCAATCTTTTCAACATGGCTAGCATCACAACTTATTTCGGTAATGATCAAAACTGAAAATAGATAAATTGATTAATTGGACGAAGAAATACAAATACTAAAGCAACCACCACACCCATCAAGGCAGTTTCTGCGACAAAATTTAACAACAACCTTTTTCCAAACCATTGATTGGCACGCTCATGAAAAACATATGCCAAAATAGATGTAATGAGAACTACAGCGGCAACAAGATAGGTATTTTCTCTCATTCCAAAATAAAGATACTCGCGCGGGGAAACAAGCTTTGCAAACATGTCAAGCGTATCGCTCACCGTCTTAGCACGGAACGGAATCCAAGCAAGCATCGCCAATGGTAATGTGATTGCCCACCCACCCCAAGTCCGAACATATGATGGAAACTTCGCTGTATGTCCGCTCACACCACGATAAGCCGCAATAAAAAATGCGTGATACAAACCCCATATGACAAACGTCCAGTTTGCGCCGTGCCAAAACCCCATGATCGCCCATGTGAGGAATAGCGCCAGGATCGAATGGTATGTCTCCTTCCCATAATTCTGAGTGGCGGCTGTAAGCCCGCCGACGGAACGATCCTGCACTTTTACTCGCAGCAGTGGCAGATACAGATAGTCTCTAATCCAACTTGAAAGTGAGATATGCCAACGCCGCCAGAACTCACGAGGCGAGCTAGCCATATAAGGAAAGTTAAAATTTTCAGGAAATGAGATACCCATCAACCGTGCAGAACCGATCGCAATATGCGAATATGCCGAAAAATCGAAATATATTTGAAAGCCAAATAGAAATGCCAGCGTAATAACATCTATTGCACTCATCGATAAAACTGGCTGCTCGAATCCAGCATCAACCAGAGGCGAAATATTGTCTGCCATAACAACTTTGAGAAATAATCCGAATAAAATTCGCCGGAGGCCACTGACAAATGTATCCAATCTGAAGGTCGGCTTGGCGGCAAGCTGATGCAGGAGTTCACCTGCACGAAGAATTGGCCCTGCAACCAACTGAGGGAAAAAGGTCACAAAACATCCATAAAGCAAGAAGTCACGCTCAGCCAAGATAAATCTCCGGTAGACGTCCACCGTGTAACTAATAGTCTGGAACGTATAAAAGCTTATACCCAATGGCAATACGATATTCAGCACAGGGGACTGCACCTCGACACCAAAAATACGCATGATAACAATTGCATTATCTACGACAAATAACAAATACTTAAAATAAAAGAGCAAGCCTAGATTGACCGCAAGACTGACAAGTAGCCAAAGCCTGCGCATCTTTAGATGCTCGCTTGCCTCTATACGCATAGCGACAAAGTAGTCTGTCGCAGCCGACAGCAGCATAACGGCAAGAAACTCGGGACGCCAGAACCCGTAAAAGGTTAAACTGGACAAAAAAATCATCCAAAGCCTTGGGCGCTTTGGCATAAGCCAGAATAAGAAAACCGTAGCGGATAAAAACAGCAAGTATGTAACTGAGTTAAAAATCACTGCTCCTTCTCCCGACTCGCCATAGCTTCAACGACTAATCCTTCCAGTCGCCCGGCTAAAAGCTTGTGACCGCCATACTGGAAATGCATAAAGTCCACTTCCGCTTCACCACCCAAAGCAGTAGCGTCCTTGGTTCCCCATAGATCGCCAGGGACTAGCATTTCCATATTTTCATAGACTGCACCGTACCGCCTCGACAATATTTTCACATCTGATTTGAATCGAGCGTATTCAGTATCAATATACGGATTTTCAACACCACCTCGAAATGGCGCCACATACAACACTACACTAATATTATTTCGTTTAGCTGTAATGAGCATCTCTTCCAGAGCATCCATGTTGTCCAGATATCGGCCCGGCATCATCTTACGCTTGCTTGTAGCTTTGATTCCGAACAACGTGTTCCGCAAGTTATACAAGACACCATATATTAGCTGACCCCGTATTTCTGGCCGTGCTTGCCAAAGAGAACTATGCTTCTCAAGCCAAAGATTAATATAGCGCTCAACTCTCTCCTGCATAGTTTTTGCAATTCCGGCTGTATCCTGATCTTGCGGAACAGTATGGACGGCTGTCACAAGACGTCGACCGATCTCTGTTTCAGATAATGCTGAAACGGTTGCATCATCACGCGTAAGTATTGCAATCTCGTTTCGCAAACCCTCCTCACGAAGATCATCGAACACGACTGGCAGAACGAGAACGCGTAGTGGCAACTGCCTCCGCAGATACTCAAAAAGCACGTAGTGCTCTTGTAAATTCGCATTGGGCTGGCTAAAAGTCAGTAGATCAAAACCGCGGCGCCTTAGTGCATCGAAAAGAATCGGCACGGCGTTGGTTTCACCCTTCTGCAGTTGATTAACTGCATGCACCTGAGAGTTACCCAACCATAAAACAGAATGTACAGCCTTTCTATCTCTCGCCCCTGCAAGACATGCTGCCAAATCTCGACTGTCCGCACAGTGAATGGGGTATACTCCAACCTTTGCGAAAACTGAAGTTGTTTGCGCACCAAAGGTAGCAGCATCCTCAAAATTAGTCTTTTTTCCACCGAAGTATATGACAAGAATAGCAAGAGCGATCGTAGTTCCAATCAAGAAAGCAGCCAACATTGCCTGCGGCCGAAGCACATGTATAGAAGATTGAGGCACAGCATTGCGCTTGCTTGAATTCAAGCTCATCATGTATTGCTTCGATTTGAAACATCAACCCGCTGAATATACCAATTCCCCATTACCAGGATATCCATTTTTGTTCTAATGAAACAATTCAGCGCCTCCTGTGGAGTACAGACCACTGGCTCGTTTTCATTAAATGATGTATTCAAAACCATAGGTACGTTAGTTAAATCATAAAATGCTTTTATCAATCTGTAGTAGCGAGCATTTGTATGCTCATACACGGTTTGTAAACGTCCTGAACCATCTACATGTGTAACAGCAGGTATGATCGCTCGCCGCTCCTCTCGGATTTGATAAACCTGCATCATGAAAGGAACGTCTCCATCTGTCTCGAACCAATCGGATACCGCTTCACGTAGAATAGACGGCGCAAAGGGCCGGAAAGACTCTCGGCGTTTGATTTTCAGGTTCAGAATATCCTTCATATCTGCACGGCGCGGATCACCTATGATAGAGCGGTTACCCAGCGCACGTGGCCCCCATTCCATACGCCCCTGAAACCAACCGACGACCAAACCGTTTGAAACCGCTATAGCGGTTTGTTGACACAGGGAATCTTCATCGTCTACAAGATCTACTCTGCAACCCTGATCATGAAGCTCAGCAACCTTTTGATCCAGAACTTCGCGAATTTGGTTATTGCTGAAACTCGGCCCCCAATAGGCATGATCGTGCTGCGGCCCTCGTTGCCCACCTAGTTGATGCCAAACGGAATAAGCCGCACCAATAGCACCACCCGCATCCCCGGCGGCTGACTGCACATACACTTTCTTAAAAGGCGTTTTAAGTGTAATCTTTCCGTTGGCAACTGAATTCATGCCGCATCCACCGGCAATAGCAATAGCATCAATCTCATGTCGAGCATGAAGTGTATTCAGTAAGTGAAAAAATACTTCCTCATACATAGCCTGTATCGAGTGAGCCACGTCCTTGTGACGCTGCCCCAATGTCTCATCCGCCCGACGTGCTGGGCCAAGTAATTTCTCCAATGCCGGACTAAACAACCTTCCAACAGATGGAGAGCCATTTTCCCATTCATATTCGATTTTTTCATTATGATGGCTAAAATACGCTAGATTAAGCCTAAAACTGCCATCATGTTGCAAGAAAACAATTTTACGCATCTCAGGCAAAAATGTGTCCTCACCATATGGTGCTAGCCCCATTACTTTATATTCATCTCCGTAATTCGGGAAGCCAATAAACTGAGTCAGCGCCTGATAAAATATTCCCAGCGAATGTGGAAAATATACCTTGTCTTCTACAGTTATTTTAGTGTCACGGCCGACCCCCCATGCTGCGCTGGCAAAATCACCAAATCCATCCACAGAAACCACAACAGCTTCCTCAAAAGGCGACACATGAAAAGCGGAAGAAAGATGCGCAAAATGATGCTCCACCTCATGCACCTCACCAGAAAAGTGGCCCATGGCAACCACATTGGCCAGCTCATCTCGGACATTGGCTCGCTCTCGTTTATTACGAATTCGATCCATAACCATGCTCAAGTCAGGGCGCTTTGCCAGAGTAAATACGATTTTTTTCCATAGATTGGCCTTAGCATCCTGGTTAATAGCCACATGCTCCACCTCACTTAAGTCAATACCTGCCTCGGTCAAGCAATATTTTATTGCATCAGCAGGAAATCCGGCCCAGTGTTTAATTCGGCGAAACCGCTCTTCTTCGGCGGCAGCAACCAGAACACCATCTTTGATTAAACAAGCCGATGAATCACCATGGTAGGCATTGATGCCGAGTATTACCATTAATTATGACCTCATGAAACTAAAATTCAGTAAATTACCCAACTTTATTACCCCTATTCTCTTTCACCATTTCAAGATGCCGCACAACCCTGAAAACAAAATCATCCCATGTAAATCTACAAGCTCGGATATGAGCCCGCTTACCTAAATCTGTAAGACGGCTCGTATCGCATAATAGATTTTCCATCTTTTTTGACATATCATAAATATCGAGAGCATCGAAATATTCGGCAGCATCACCACTGAATTCAGGCATGGGACGAAGGCTACTTGTGGCTACAGGCGATCCGGCCATCATCGCTTCAAGCAAGATATTCGGGCTATTTTCAATTAGAGAAGGAAATACAAATAGTTTTGCACTTTGATACAGCTCTCTTAGCCTGCCTCTACCCTCGCCTGGAATTAATATCACATCACTAGACAGCCCTAGACGTTCTATCAGCATCCGAGTTTCTTCGTAGCAGGCTTTACTGTATGGCTTTCCAACCAACACGAGCTGATGTGACAATCTAAGATCTGTTGGCAAACGTGCATAGGCCTCAATAAGGCGTACATGGTTTTTGTAGCGGTAAAAATGCGATACATATAATAAAAACGGCCGCGTAACTCCTAATGCAGTCAAAAAACCGGTCGATTGAAAAGCCCCCCCCCAATAAGCATCTACCCCATTGGGCGTGACTACAATCTTTTCCGTCGGGATGCCTTGTTGAATAAGAATATCACGACATGTTTCTGAAAGCGCAAGAACACAAGTCGCACGTCGCGCTGATGAAATAATTGTTTTACGCAATACCGCCATTTTTATTTTAGCTAGAAAAAACTCCTCAACCCAAGCCTCTGTAGAGAATGGCGCAAGATTTGACACCCCAACGACAGACGGCACAACAATATTTCGAAGTTGTGGCAAATAGTGTGAAAAAGTCAGATAAACATCAGCCTTATGCCTACGAATCACTTCGGGCATAACAACATTTTCCCACCACGTTCTACGCAATGCCTTCATCCATCCCAACCCAATAGCTACATCAATTACCAATCTTCTATCAGTCGATACATACTCTGTTAGAACAGATTTTTCCTTAATGATGATAAGCTGTGAATTGTGGGCGCAATCATCAAAACGATCCAAAAATGCCCGGGCCCGAGACAACTGTCCGCCAGCTGTTGCCGCAAGAAGATTGAGAAATACTTTCACTTTACTGAATATATTATTATCATCTGAATATATTCTTCACAAATTATCAAATTGGTGCGCTATTCTGTGACAAACATCGTCCGACTGAAAAACTCTGACTTATATCTCATCTTTTAACACCTCTTACGACCAAGAGATTCGCCTGCAATACTTCAACATTATTCAATCCTGCGTTCATCATCCAGTTTGTTATTGTGTCGGCGCTCTGAGGTGTATCATATTGTGGGCCAAGCATGTCAAAAGTATCCAAAAGAGCCCACTCCTCTAACTGACGCATATCAAGCGGGTAAATTCCCGTATAATCTGCAACCGGGACCAATCTCTTCAAGTATCGCCCCGCAAATGGAACACTACCAAAAAATCGGCTTGTTTTAAGCAAGGAGGGAACGATTTTTTCCAGGACGCTAAACAATGATTGTTGTGGTAATCGCTTGGTAATTGGTCGCAACAAATATTTTGTGTGAAGCATACTCTGTAGACGCCTCCAATAAAAATCGGCACAAAGTCTCCCTCCCTCTGCTACCATAACAGGTAATGCAGCAAATGCTTTAGCCACATTAGGGGTATGCTGTAACACACCGAGTGAATATACAAACGGAAAGAACTTCTTCAGTAACGGCAGCGCATAAATGTCCCCTTGCACAACATGCAGATTGGAATGATGCCTAAGATTGGCAAAACAGGCATCAACCGCGCCTGAAAAATCCAGAGCTACGACCTTCGCTCCAGCCTGCAGTGCAGGCTCTGCAAATCGACCAGCACCACAACCTGCATCCAGAACCCAATGACCAGCGATATCTTCAGCCCTCCAACCCGTCGCCTTCCAGAAACGATCTGCTGAAATAGGGTGTCCGGAATAGCTATCAAGTTGTGTCTGGCGAAATCTATTCCACTGCATCCCAAAGTTATCAGCGTAGTTTGATTCTTGAACAAAGCGCGGAATGAAATCTCGGACCGAGTAGCCGCATTCGCCATCTTCCGATACAAGTATAGCACTGTAAACCTGTCCATCTCGATAAACAGGATCTTTTAATACAAGACGCTGTCCTGTAAGGGGGCAACGGAGGATTTCCAATAATTCAATATGCACAATATTTACCTACAAAGACACTTGATATTCCCGTCGCCAAAGTTCGAATAAGACCAAACCGAACAATCTTTCTTGATTATTTCTTCCTTTGTCTTGTCCACGTATCAGTCCATATATGGCTTTCTTATCAAAGAGGCATCGCTCATCGAGTAATATCTCATGGAAATAATCTCTCCAAGGACTAATTTTTAACCACTCGGCCAGCGGAATGGAAAAGCCCTGCTTGCGCTGCTGGTCAAATTCAGGAGGCAGTAACCTCGCCGCCAACCGTTTTAATAGAATCTTACGATTACTTACAGTCGTCTTCAGAGAAGAAGGGACCTGACCAAATGCAAATTCGATGATTCGGTAATCTAACATCGGTGCGCGCAACTCCAGTGAATTTAGCATACTGGCACGATCGACCTTCACCAAAATATCTTCTGCCATATAGTTCTCGAATTCCATCCTTGTAGCACGCTGCAATAGATTATCGACCGCTGGAATTCGGGAACCCCAGACACCTTCCGCAACCAGTGGCCAGGATCCACCTACTGCATTACTCATAAGTTTATGCCGCATTGCATCATCAAAAAATGCAGCAATCATTGGAAGACTATGATTCAGATCACAACTCAATGACTGCAACCAATTTCGCCCTTTAAATCCTGCTGGTAAAATAGCTCCTGCGCTATATGCAATAAATTTTCTTAATATGGATGGCACCCATTCGAACTGCTTATTTGTCCACAATAGACGGGAGTAATGAGCATAGCCACCAAAAAGTTCATCACCACCATCACCACCTAATGCCACTGTACAATGTTGCCGTACCAATTGACTTACTAAATAGGTAGGTATCATGGATGAATCTACCATGGGCTCATCGTACTGACGCGCCAAAACCGGTAACAAATCAGGAGCAACATCGCCTGCATTAAGTTCGATATGATCTGTACCAAAATGTCGGGCGATAAGTCGAGCATGTTCGCTCTCATCATATTTACTAAAACCGGGAAAGCCTACAGTAAAAGTTCTCACCTGGCTTGAAGCCCGCACTGCCATAGCCGTGATCAGGCTAGAGTCCACCCCACCACTCAACAGCACACCTACTGGCACATCAGCTACCAACTGAAGACGAACCGCATCCTCAAGCAGAATTTCTAATTCATCCAGCAATCCCTGTTCATCCCACCTATCCGCCCTCCCAGGTGATGGCGGTTCTGGCAATTGCCAATAGCGCCATATTCTGACAGAACTACTCGTCAGATTGAACAATAGAGCATGAGCAGGTGGCAGCTTCTTCACACCCTGCATCATGCATCGGTTGCCAGGCACGTAGCCCATAGACAAGTATAAATCAAGCGCCTCGGGATCGATGCGTCGCGGAAAGGTAGGGTCAGCCATCAGTCCCTTCAATTCCGATGCAAAGCGCAATTCACCACCAGCTAGCCAATAAAATAGCGGCTTCTCACCCGCCCGGTCACGGGCAATAAATAGAGTCTGCTGACTAATATCGTACAAGGCAAAGGCAAACACACCATTCAACCGCGTGAGACAATCCACTCCCCATTCTCGATAAGCCGCAAGGATTACCTCCGTATCGCTATGTGAGCAAAAAGTATGCCCCATCGCAATCAGTTCTCGCCGTAACTCGCGGTAGTTATAAATCTCGCCATTGAAAACAATGGTAAATGAGCCCGCGGCATCCTGCATAGGTTGATGCCCGGCAGGTGAAAGATCAATAATCGCCAGCCGTCGATGGCCCAAACAAATCTGATTATCCGCTGACCACCATAAGCCCGCGTCGTCCGGGCCCCGATGCGCCATAGCATCACGGCCTGTAATTAGCCAGTCACGATCCTTGTTTGGCGAAGACGAGGCAATGCCTATAATTCCACACATGATTGCTTCTTCCTTTCTAGCACCATTTCATATATGGATTCATAGGCATCTGCCGCCAACCCAATCGTCAACCTACCCACTCGCTCAGCCGCACATTCGGCTCGTTGCTGTGCAGATAGTGGATCTAACACAAGAGAGCAAATGGCTTGAGCAAGCATAACTGGGTTATCTGGCGGCACTAGAATGGCAGTATCTTCATCCAAAAATTCTCGATGAGCTGGAATATCACTCACGATAAGCGGACATCCTGCTGCCATTGTTTCGAGGACAACATTTGGATGTCCCTCGAAGCGACTCATACTAATCAATGCACTGGCGTTTCTCAGCAGCCCCCACCAATCTTGTCGCGAGGATAGAAGAGAGATGGTACTTACAAGATTTGATGATCTGATCCACCTTTCAATCTCATTACGTAAAGGACCTTCTCCCATGATATACACGTGAATATTCGTCTTAACTGTCAGGATTGTGACTGCGCGAATAATAACATCTAATGATTTTTCAGGAGCCAATCTTCCAACGACAAATATATTTTTCATGCTGTCACTTTGGTTTGGCATCTCACAGCACCCAGAAACGGCTCTACGAATAGCTGTTATGTCCACTGCATTAGCAACCTGATAAACATGAGATGCAGTAGGCAGGATTCTACGCAAAAATGCAGCTCCATGTGCTGAATTTGCAACTGCGGAGTTTGCATACCGAGCAAGAAAGCATCGGACCGTATTTTGTATTTTATAACTCTGGTAAGCTAAACCACCCGTACGCTCAGTAATTACCCATGGTGCCGAATTAAACAAGGAAGCAATACCGCCAATAATATCCATTTGTGGAAGCCATGTTTGAACTATGTCCGGCTCAATATCCCGAATCAGGCGACTGATACGTATTAATAACAAAGGATTAAGTCCGCGATAGTCACCTAATGAATGAACAATTACATCACTATTTTGAAGCGAATCTTTATATGCACCTCCACGCCGAATGCCGACATGAACCTCCCATCCACGACCAACTTGCTCGGTTGCAAGCATCGACAATTGTCGCTCTGCCCCACCATAAGACATGGTAGGAATTAAATGTAATATTTTAGCCATTTTTATAATTTACGTGGCGCAACTCTAATTCGGCTAATCAGAAATAATATTAAGAAGGGTACAATAAAACCAAGAGCTATACCATTAAAGATGGAAAATGAATGAGACCTAATTACATTATAAATATTAGAAATACAGAACAGGTAGAACAATAGCCAGATATTTGGCGAGCGAGATCTCGTTCTACAAGCTGCCACATATGAAACTCTAAATACAACAGAAACTATGAACGCCTGAAATACAATACTGATTATACCCCAATTTATCAAGGCCTCTGGAATAATACCGAAAGCAAGCCCTCCGCCTTGCGCTGCATATCCAGGAAAATATTCTCCAACATACCAGCTTGCCAAATCCCACTTTTCATCATTAATCTGCTTAGGAATAAATGCAATAAGGGATTGCAGATAAGAGCTACCAGGTGGTTGAACAAAATCAGAAGAGCCCGATATTGACATCAAATGTAGTGCATTTTGATAAATAGCAATAAATTCTGATGGAATCAAAATATCTATAACATTAACATCAATCTCACCATCAAAATTGGCACGCTTATATGCAAACAGTCCCATTATGGTTATAAATAATGTAGCATAGATAATCTCCTTTCTTAATCCAATGGATCTGTTGTAAAACATGTACGTTACTATGAATACAAGTGAATACATAACGAATATTGAGCGTGAATTCGTAATCCACATATCAACAAAATAAACAAAAAAAGCTGCCCATACAAAAAACATGGCGTATTTTAGATTCGATGAAGAAATGCTAGTCGCTAACAACAAATATACAAGAACCCACTGTATTGCACTCAAAATATTTACAGCCTGCCTGACCGCTTGCGGCATCGATGCTCTTTCAAAATATTGCCCAGCATAATCACCAGAGTCGCCCACCCCATAATACAGAAATATAGTTTTAATTATCAAAAATGTAGAAATAACTCCAATAAAACATTTACCAGGAGACCAACCAATGCTTATATTCACCTCTGGAAACACCCGAACACGTCTAACTATTTTAGTTGCAATATAAAAAAATACGAATGAAACCACGAACAATAAACCATATAGTGAGATAGATTCGACATTCTCAATATCGTCAACAGATAGAATATTTGCACCGATGTGAATTGCGAGAGCCGGCGCAAGATAACAAAGTGAAAATAGCCCGAGAATAATAACGCCTGGCTCAAATATGGTTCTGTGGCTAGCTGGCTGCATATATATCAAATAAACTAAGGCGATAATTACTGCGGAAAGGAACAAAATGGTATACATTAGTTATCGCTCAGTGCTTATCATAAAATCCTTCCTTAATCAGCGCCCCAGACTTTTGTAGCAAGTGCGCCATCCGATAATCCCTATTCACTCGCTTGTAGCCATTGAGCGCGATCTGCTTGCGTTCGGCCTCGTGTGCTAAGTAATACTTGATCTTGTCTATAAGCTCGTCAGTATTTCTGTATAATTCAACCTCTTTTCCGACTTCAAAGAAACTCTCCAAGTAGGGGCCACCGTCTGATATTTGCATCACACCGTTTGCGGGTAGATCAAACAATCGATAACCACCCACTGTATAGTCACCTCGATTGTGCACATTGATCCCGATTTTCGTTCTCTGATAGAGCGGAACGTATTGTTCAAATGGAAGCGATTTTACCCATCCCGGAAAGCCGAATTTCATATTGAAATACACGTTCCGTTTCAGGTTAGTCAAACCATACAATTTCATCCGTGGTCCAAACGCCCTCTTTACCGCTGCGATGACAGGCATCTTATTCGGCGCAAGTGCACCAACGAATGCGATATCGATATCTCTACTCCTTAATTTGATGTCATCTTCCGTCATGCTGCGATCACATAGCGCATCAAACGACCCGAGCGGCCAAAAATCGATTCGCTTCGCCCCGCAATAGCGCAGCTTTTCATCGATCTGCATATCTTTGCTGTACGCAGGAGAATGGTATAGCACATGGTCGAAAGCATGCAGATAGGCAAAGTCACGGTCATAGGCCGCCATAGGCCCATCGTTTATCCGCAGCACTTTGTAGATACCCAGCTTGCGAAGATAGTCCGGATGGTAAGGATTGTATGTATCTACCATCAATACGTCGGCCTGCTCTGTCCGAATCTTGACTTCTATATCCGCATACAGCCGCGCCAGACCGGCATTATTCTGAAAGTAGAGATTGTCCAGCAATTGGGCGCGCGTAAATGAGCTGGATTTTTCATATCCAGCATGGTTGAACGGCATGAATGTATATTCAGAAGTGGAGGCAGCTGCAATCTCGCGCCCCCAATAATCGGCCTCAAAACCGACCTTCCCGAATGAATAGATTATCTTCATTGATATTCTTTAATTTTCGACCAAAGCAATCAGGCTTTTGATTTTAGAATCCAGTTATAGCTGGGATTCCAGTCTTTATTTCTATAATTCTTTACGATACTAAAATGATTCGAAAATCTTCTCGCCAAGGCGCCCGAGGTAAAGCCCCTCATCCCCATTTCCCAATAATGCATTCCCTGGCAATAACGTGCCGTCACACCATCCGGCTTATGCAGAAAATTGAACAGGTCGAACATGAACGACAGGGTAATTCCTTTGACGTCCAGCTTGATTTGGAATTGAAAATGTCTGCCTGCCACCGGAAGATAGATGATCGAGTACGCACTCACCCTAGCAAACTCAGCCAAACATTGATCCAGATATGGAATGGGAAGGTGTTCCAGAACATGCGATGCAATGATCACATCGAAATTTTTTTCCCCGAACATGCTCAGGTCATGTGCGCTGCCAATGACATCCGGTCTAAAAGTCTCGTCGATGTCGAACGTCGTGACTTCAAATCCCCTCCACTTGAATATGTTTGTATCCAGTCCCTGACCGGGCCCAATTATCAATATCTTTTTTACGTTGCCGCAGCTTTGAATATCTTCGTATTGGTAGTAGGCATTGACGAAATTGCACAGGTGTAATTGCTGCCCCCATTGTTCTCTGTCAACCGGCATCACTGAAGGCAGAAGTACGGAATCCTTCTTCATTCGCCTCTCCATATATTTATCAATTGCCAGTGGAGATAATTTTGTACTCATGACAAGTGCCAAGCACCTTTAGCATATGCCCGCTGAGCAGCTCGTAATTTTCTGTGTATTCTGGTTGCTTGCCAGTGAAAGACGCATAACTAATATTTTTCACATTGCATGATTTGCCATCTTTTGAAATTGTATAAATGTCGATCTCTTGTTTAAGTACCTTTAGATATTCCAGCGCAAAGTTGGTGGGATTGAAATATTCTCCGTCTCCCAATTCATACCACCGCAATGTGCGTGCCGGTTGGATAGTCCATGCGTCAAAACCAACAAGATATATCTTCTTAAAGCCCATGTAATACGCCAAAGAAAGCGAAGCATGAAATGATCCTCCAAAGCAATCAAACTGATTGAGATCCATATCAGTCTGATTTCTGGAATTTGGTAAGTTCCGATAAACGTAGTTGATGTTTTTCCCTGAAAGAGAGAACAGGTTAGACAGACTAACAAAGAACTCTTTGTCAGGCAGGCTGGCGATACGGCATTTATATTCGGCTGCTATCTGCCTTAAGCAATGCAATATCTTTGGCTGAAAAATCTTGGGCACAAACAACCAAGGCTCAACCAGCGCGATATATCTGACGTCCAGTTTGTCGAAGTCTTTATGAAATGGAATCATTCCGCAACAAATAGCTGGATGATTGCTGAATTCGCTAAAGTCAAACCACTTGATCGATGGGCCGTCACCGAATATGTAACAGGTCTCACCTTCGTGGCGATTACTGAACTTCTCAAGTTTGCCTGTAAAGACATTCGCCGCGATATTCCTGATGCTCATTCTACCCTGCGCCTCAGCACCCATTTCCCGTCCACATGCGCCCATAGATGCGGTGAACGAAAACGGTCCACTATCTCAAAGAATATTTTTTCCGATATATCGATGTATTCCAGAAACTCTTTGAAATATTTCTGCGGGAATTCCTGGTCATATTTGTGCACTAGATGCACGCCTTCCTCGCGCGTGATCTTTCCGTTTCTAATTTCTTGTGCCGCATCATATGTGGCACGGCCGATACCAAATTTGATAAGCGTTGTGAAGTAGTGAAACATGTCTATCTGGTCGTCAATGCTGCTGTATTTGGAGTACGTCCCTTCTGTTCTCTCACTGTTCGCCTGGAAGCCGGTATTTTCGACTGCATAGTAGTAGCACTCCTGCGGATCCCATTTAAGGTAGTAACCAAGGTAGTGCACCTCAACGCCTTTTCTCTCAAGAAAACCTGCACTCGGCGGGATGTAGGGTGCGAAATCATTGAGTTTGAATTTCCCTTCAGAAATAATTTCCTTAACAGTCTTTCCACCCAGTATCATCTCTTCCGGATCGCCCACAGAGAAGAACTTACGATCCATGGTTGGAACATAGTTGTCATCAGGGTTGTTGCCATACTCTGCCTGATTTTCACCATACATAACCAGCTTGACACCAAATTTCGCCGCCATCGCCGGACCGATAATGCGCTGGCCAACGATGAAAGGTTGGAAAGGATGGAGCAAGTTTAAGAAGGCTTGCTGTGTCAAATAGCGATGAAGCTTTCCGTTTGGTGTAAACAGGATGTTATCCAGCCCGCCTATGTGAACCCAGCTCTCAAAATTCTTCCAGCCGATCTCGGTGTATTTATGTGGCGCCCAAGTGACTGTAAGCGGGTTCATGCCATATTTGTATTTGAGTATGTGAGAGGTGTAGGCACTGTCCTTTCCCCCACTACCAGGAATAATCACATCATAGCCACCATCATTGCGACGATGTTGATCAAGCAATTTGATCAGCGCCTGTTCGCGCTTTTCCCAACTGATCTGTTTGTCCTTTGTTTCATGGTACCGGCAGGCATCGCATACACCTTGAGCGTCAAAACCTATCGTTGCCTTCTTCTCATCGTGCTTGTGCTTAAATTCAACAGATGAACTTGGTCGTTGATTTGAAATAACGCAGTGTTTACAAAAAACCACTTCTTCAGGCAGTCCAAAATAGGCCTTGCTCATTGCCATCCCCAATACTTAACAATTATTAACGAAATTTCTTAAGAAATGCAGTCCACTTGGGCCACTTTTCTCCGGATGAAATTGAGTACCCCATACATTACAGCTTTGCACAGCTGCAACGATGGTGTTACCAAGATAAGTTACTGTTGCGCTGATGTTATCCGGCTTAACGCCCATTGCAGCGTAACTATGCACAAAATAGAAACGCATCTCGCTATCGGTCAGTCCAGCAAACATTTTTTGCCGCCCTTGCTCAGTTTGACAAATCGTAGACCATGCTATGTGAGGTAATCGGCCCACCTCTGTTGAAACTGGAATGATATCGACCGAGCCTGTAATCAAGCCCAACCCATCAGTTGGAACAAACTCCGTGCCTTTGTCGAACAGCAACTGCATGCCCAAACAAATTCCCAATACCGGGCGGCCGAAAGCAATGTATTTTCGTATCACATCAACCAAGCCTGACTCAACTAGGTTTGCCATCCCATGCGGGAATGCCCCAACGCCAGGAATGATAAGGCCGTCAGCCTGCATGATGCTGTGTTCAGCATGCGAAACTTCTACATGAGCGCCAATCGCGCGTAATGCATTGCCTACGCTACGCACATTGCCAAGCCCATAACTCAGAACGACGATCTTCTTCATTTAATTCCGGTCGTTCCTGCAAGAGCTATCATTTGTCGCAATTCATCCACGGTGGCTGTCTTGTAATGCAATACCGAAGCAAAACATAATCCGCTTGGCTCCGTAACTTCAAGAAGCTCCGCGATGTGTTTCGGTTGCCCATAACCACCGCTGACTATGACCGGGATCGATATCGCATTGTTCACTGCTTGCACCAAAGGAACATCAAAACCAGTTTTAGTCCCCTCCTGATCCACCGACGTAAGGAGCAATTCACCTGCACCCAGGTCTTGCAAGCGACGGACCCAATCCAAAACTTGTACCCCCGTCCTTTCTCGCCCAGTCTCCATGTATGCCTCCCACCCATTTGCTGTGCGCTTGGCTTGCACGGAAGCTACAACACATTGGCTACCATATTGTTTTGCCACGTTCTCAATCAATCCGGGTTCACGAATTACAGCTGTATTTAGTGCAACCTTATCTGCACCAGCATCCAAGGCTTGTTCAACATCGGACAGACTGCGCAGCCCCCCTCCGATGGTGATCGGCACGAACACCTCTTCTGACGCCTTTTGAATCACCGAGAATAAATTATTCCGGTTATATAAACTAGCAACAGCATCAATGAACACTATTTCATCGATTCCTGCCTCGTAATAGGCTTTAGCTAATTGGTTGGGATCGCCAACTTTGCGCAATCCTTCTAAATGGATTCCCTTGATGACAAACTGATTTTTAACATCAAGCCGTGCAATCACTCTCATTTTGTATAGCGATCCACATCGAAGTAATCCATATTTTTCTCAATCCAGCGAACGGTCTTCTCAAGACCCTCCCGAAAGGGCACCTCACTCTTCCATCCCGTTAATTGATGAATCTTGGAGTTATCCGCCAGCAGTCGATTCACTTCACTTTTTTCTGGGCGGATGCGCTCATCATCAGTGATGAAGCTCGGATTGCGCCCTATTATCTCACAAAGCATTTCCAGAGTTTTCGCAATTGACCATTCTTCACCGGAGCCGATGTTTACCACCTGCCCCTCCGCAGCAGCACAAAGTGCCAATGCCACCATGCCACGCGCAGTGTCCGTAGCAAAGTTGAAGTCGCGCGTCGGATGCAGCGATCCCAGCTTGAGCTGCTGTTTTCCCGCAATCAACTGGCTGGCTAAGGTTGGTATGACTGCACGCGCAGTTTGGCGTGGACCAAAGGTATTAAATGGTCTGGCGGTCACGACTGGCAAGCCGAATGACAGGTAGAAGCTCTCAGCCATCTTGTCAGCAGCAATCTTGCTCGCAGAATATGGCGATTGGCCAACCAACGGGTGCTCTTCCGAAATCGGAACCGTTTGCGCAGAGCCATATACTTCAGAAGTGGATACATGCACTAATCGGGTAAGAGTATCACTCTCTCTGCATGCGTTAAGAATATTCAGCGCACCTACTACATTGGTTTCCACATACGATCTCGGCGCATCATAGCTGTAAGGAATGGCAATGAGGCTAGATAAATGAAATACATAATCACATCCTTTCACGCCTTGGCGCATGCGTTCTGAATCACGAATATCGCCAATATACAATTCGACCTGGTTAAGAGTTGATTCGGGTGCGTCTTTCAGCCAACCGCTAGCATTCCACGAGTTGTAGTAAACCAAAGCTCGAACTTTTGCCCCGGCATTCACTAATATCTCTACTAGGTGACTGCCGATAAATCCGTCTGCGCCTGTAACGAAAACATTTTTTCCTTTGAGTGATTCACTCATTTATTGATCTCCATTTTTGAGAAATGAGCGCGGGCTTTTTCTAAATCATCAGGTGTGCCAATGTCATTCCAATATTCGTGCACTGGAAACACGGCAATGGGCAATTGCTTAGAAAGACAAATTTCAACAAGATCTGTCATATTGCTATGTGCGTTCTTCGGCATGTAATTCAACACTTGAGGTGAAAGTGCATAAATACCTGCATTGCACAAAAATCGCTCAGAAGGCTTTTCAATCAGCCCAGTAATAAATGGCCCTTCAGCGCGAATTACTCCATAGGGAATATGAACCCGATGATCTATTGCAGCCACAGTAATATAGGCATCATGCGCTTGGTGAAAGCGATAGAAACCATCAAGATCCGAGTTGGTCAGAATGTCCCCGTTCATCACGATGATTGGTTCGGTAGGCTGTTCCGGTAAAAGCGTAAGTGCTCCGCCAGTTCCCAGCTTTTCTTGTTCTCTTAAATAGCAAACTTCGATTCCGAACCCATCCCCATTACCGAAATATTCTTCAATAATATGACCCAAATAATTGACGGAAATATAAACACGCGGTATTCCGATCTTAACCAGCCTTTGGATCTGACGCTCGAGCAAGGGAACGCCGCCAATCTCAACCATAGGCTTTGGTATCGTCTCCGTCAGAGGTCTCAGCCTTGTGCCCTCGCCACCCGCCATGATTACCGAAAAGCTGAACCCTACTGCTTTGTCGGATACGCCTTCATCTTGCTCAAGGTCCATCAAATGAACCAATCGAAGATACTTGCCATCCTGATCCAACAGCGGGATGGCTACCACATTCTTATGGCGCATCAAGTCCTTGATATATCCATCTGAAGACCCCTCCTGAGCTGAAAGCGGATTGGGGTTCATAGCCTTGGCTACTTGCGCATCCAAACTGCCTCCGGCAAGTAAATGGCGACGGATATCGCCATCTGTAAGTGTTCCCACCAGACGATTGTCTGCGTCAACAACCACCGCCATACGCCTGCGGCTGATCTCAATAGCGCGAACAGCGTCTATCAGTTTTGCTTCCGGTCGAAGCGGTTTCTCTATCATCTAAACCAACCATCCATGGTTTCCCCTCTTAGCGTCATGCGTTTGCGAATGATTTGAGAATCCAGAGAAACAGTTGCCAATACGTCTGCAATCTTGGGGCCTGCATCTCCAAGCCAATATGGGTTTTCTGCATCACGGCAGACCAATCTGAAACTGTCGTCAAATAGGCATTTTTTCATCGCCTTCGTGATAGCGTCAGCATCATAGCCTGCATCAACGACATTCTGTCCGCGCAATCTCCCTTCTTGGCGTGAGCCGATATTCACCGTAGGACACCCAAATGCAGGCGTTTCTTTTAAACCTGAAGATGAATTACCTATACAAGCTACCCTTATTGACTGATTGCGCGCGAGTGCCAGTACACCGTGATACAAATGTCGACCAAGAGAAGGCCGAATTTGTGTGCCGGGAATACACCTTGCCCTAAACACCTCTAGACTTTCAATGATTGCCTGCCCTCCGGCATCATTGTTAGGATAGGTAAGAAGTGTCTGCACACCCTCTGCTGCCAATTTCTCTATAGCTTCCAATGAAGGAACCAGTTGCAATCTTGCCTGATCAAATTCGGTACTCACCGAATGTTGGGTAAATAGCATGATAGGACGTGATACATCCAGACCCAATTTTTCGACAATTTCTACCTCCTTAGCAAATCGACCCTCAGATATCAGATCAATCGCAGGGAACCCCACTGTATGCACTCTCCAAGACTCTTCACCCATCCCTAGGATGCGGTTGGTCGCCTGGTGGTTTGTTGTAAAGTGAAGATGAGAAAGTTTAGTCATAGCATGCCGCACCGAGTCATCTAGCGCTCCACCTTCGGTTAGGTCGCCACCCTCTATGTGTGCAGTAGGTATATTCATCTGGCTTGCAGCAATGACAGCAGCCAAACCCTCGAAACGATCTGCATAGACCACCATCATGTCTGGCTTCAACTCATTTAATACACGACTGATAGACAAAATCCCTGAACCAATCGCTTGCGCAGTGCCGTAAAGTGATGCAGCATCCATTTCTATTATTACTTCTGCATCAATATGGAAACCGTCCGCCCTGATTTCGTCCAAAGTCCTCCCATAATTTGGATCCAAATGTGCTCCGGATACCAATAAGCGGTAATCCAAATCCGGATGGCGATCTATAGCCCGTAGTATTGGATACTGCAGGCCATATTCAGCCCGGTTGCCTGTAAATACGGCGATTGTGCGTTGCTTCATAATGCGTGTTCTTTCCTTTTTTGCAACAGATCAGTAAGCCCTTGATGTAACGTTATCTTCGGCTTCCACCCACAGTCAAGTGTGGTTTGGCTATATTCAAGTACCAGACTCGATTGCTTGTTTGTGTTTGACTTTGTTTCGACTCGCCGATCGGATTGTTCTGCTATCTCCAATGCTATGCTGGCCAGTTCCCCGATGGATGTACCAATTCCAGTGCTAAGATTATACAGGCCACCTGTATTGCCATTTTGGTTGTGCCTAAGTGCAAGCGCCACAATACCTTCAGCTACATCATCAATACTTATAAAGTCGCGAACCGGGCTCGTATCCATAACTTTCAGCGCTCCCGTGCCAGGTATCTGCCGAAGAATGGCGCTTACTACGTTATTCTCGGACATTCCGTACCCGTACACATTGGCCAGGCGTACTACTGTTCCGCCCTGCAAGCCCAATACAGCAAGTTCCGATTGATATTTAACTCGCGCATATGCATCCGTTATCACAACACGGTCACTTGTCAAATGAGGGCGCGTGTCTTCATCGCCATAAAGAACGGCTGAAGATGCATAAACTATTCGATGATAGCCCTTCGCCAACAGTGCAGAGAGTGATGCACTGATACTCTCTTCGTATGCAGTACCGAGATTTGCAACGTGTCCCCGATCACAATTCTCGGCCAAATGTATGAGCACATCTCCGGATGGTGATTGCGCATAATCAGTGACGCAGCACCAATCAGGCATTTGTTGCCTTGTCACTGGCACTAGTTCAACCTGTGAACATTCACAAAGCAATCGCAAGACTCGACTTCCAACAAATCCTGATGCTCCTGTAACAACGACTCTCAATGATTTTTACCCAAGGACATCTGATTTCTTTATCTGAAAGCCTCGATGAATGGGGTTCCTTGCAACTTTTCCGAGCAGCGCCTCGTAGTCCAGCACCGTAAAATCGCCACCACCCGGACGTTTGACCCAGATGTTTTCTTCGCTCAGCTTCTGTCCGGGTGCAATGTCGCGAATGGCCACAACCGACGCAAACGCAAAGGCGATTGTCGGCGCCTCGGCCTCAACGGGGCCTTTTTCTCCGCCCCGTGCAGCGAAGATGATTTTTGAACCTTTGATCAATTCCTTTAATGCCGCGGGATCCATTGAACAGACAATGTCTGGGCCAGGTCTATCCATCCGATCTGTAAAGTGGCGCTCCAGTATGGATGCGCCAAGTGCCACCGAACCCAGACATGGATAATTTGAAGCAGTGTGATCTGATAAACCGATTACCGCATCCGGAAATGCTTCCTTGAGCTGGGACATGGCTCCCAGCCGCACCAGTTCCGGCGGAGTTGGATATACATTTGTACAGTGCATCAGCGCATACGGAATTTTTGCCTTGCGCAAAATTTCGACCGAAGGCCTGACTGATTCAATCGAATTCATGCCCGTGCTGATGATGACAGGCTTCCAAAATCGCGCGATATGTTTTATCAACGGATAGTTATTGCACTCCCCGGATCCCACCTTGAAGGCGGGAATATCAAATTCCACCAGTCTGTCTACCGCAGCACGAGAGAATGGTGTGCTGATAAAAATCGCACCACGTCGTTGAACATGCTTCATCAGTGATCGCTCATCTGCCTCGGATAGAGCACAGCGAGCCATGATCTCGTAGATTGAAACATCGGCATTTCCAGGAATCACACCTTTTGCTTCATCAGACATCTCGTCTTCAACAATGTGTGTTTGATGCTTGATGATCTCAGCACCGGCATCGATAGCAGCATCAACCATCCGGATCGCTGTCTCAAGCGATCCTTCATGGTTGATACCGATTTCTGCGATAACCACTGGGGGATGATTGTCGCCAATCAATCGATCTGAAATTTTGAATTCAGCCATTACTTAACTCCAAAAATCATTTCTGCATGACGGACATCATCTTCAGTATCAATATCCATACCATCTTCTTGGTTCATTATAAAAGGGAGGCTCCCATTTGATGGAAAGCCTCTTCTCGCTTTGAATTCTGACACTTGAAATACATAGATCGCCCCATTCGGGGCAAACACGGCAGGCAAGTCCTGACGCCGGGCATTTGACAGTTTTTCATCAAATAATGACTGAAGACATCCCTCTGCATCCAGGGTAAACATTTTGAATGGGGATTTCTCCGTTTTCGTCACACTCACGAGCGATTGTGCATTTGCGGCCAGCATCTGCTCCAGTGCATCATCGATATGGCGGGCGGTGCGAAACGGCGAAGTGGGCTGCAAGTAAACAATATACGGATCTTCCTGAAGCAAGGCGTTCGGCAGCATGCCAATAAAATGGTTAACCACTTCAACAGCAGAAGACGTATCTGAAGCAAACTCATCCGGTCTCACAACACTTGTTGCACCCATGGTATGTGCGTGCTGCAGAATCTCTTGATCATCCGATGACACATACACGCTATCGATGTAGCTTGATTGCTGTGCAGCCAGAATACTAAAATCAACAAGCGGTTTCCCCGCTATCACTCTCATATTCTTTCTCGGCACGCCCTTTGAGCCACCACGTGCTGGAATGAGGCCAATCACTAGACTTGTATTCAGTGCCATATTCTTACGCTGTCTATTTCGATAAAAAATGATCCATCAATCAGTATGGATAAACCACCTTCTTCATGCATCTTCAAAAATTGCAACCAAGGCAAATTAAGTCGTTAGCGCAACCCAGCAGCGATAGTAGCTGAATCATCACGCCTCGACCTTCCTCAAGCCCTGGAAGCCAGGGTTGATCTTCATAAAATGATCATACGAGTCTTGCGACACCACTTGCCCATGCTCCAACTGTACAATCATATCGCAATTCTGAAGAGTGGTTATTCGATGCGCAATGATTAGAATAGTGAGCGTACGGTCGAGATTTTCTATGGCGCTCATAACCGCCTTTTCAGTGGAGCTGTCCAGCGCACTCGTGGCTTCGTCAAATATGATCACTGTTGCCTGCTTATAGAGCGCCCTAGCGATGCCAATACGCTGACGCTGACCACCGCTGAGACGGATACCACGTTCGCCCACGAAAGCACCATAACCCTCAAGGCGGCTTTCTATGAATTCGGCAATCTGTGCCTGCTTGGCGACACGCCGGACAAGATCAAGATCAATCTGATCTGACGGCACACCAAAGGCAATGTTCTCGGCGATAGTGGCATCGGCAAGATAGATGCTTTGCGGTACGTGGGCAATGGTGCGCTGCCATGCTCGTCTATGTTTGCCACTGATTGGCTGTCCATCTACAAGAATTCTTCCCTGAGTCGGTTCAAGCAGGGACATCAGCAGATCCAGCGCTGTGCTTTTACCGCTACCAGTGCTGCCGACGAAGCCGATTCGTGCTCCTTTAGATATGGTCAGGTTGATACCATCCAATACCCAAGGACCGTCGCTACCATATTGGAAGCGCAAATTTTCGAAACAAATTGTGTTCTGAAACATAAGCGGTGTGGGTAATGATGTGTAGGCATCGTCTGGCAGAGGTTGTTCAAGCAAGTTAAGCACGTCGCTCAGTGTAGCTTGGCTACCGACTACAAATGTCCAGTTACTATAGAGTTGCTGCAAAAGAGGAATCAGCCGTTGCGCCCCCAAGGCCAGTGCCCCTAATACCGGGAGCGCGGCTCCAATACCACCCGGTTGGTGGCTCAGGGCGTAGGCGAAAGTGGCAATTAATATCATACCCAAGGCCTCCATGACATATCGAGGAGCTAGGGTAATGTATTGATTTTCTCCAGTCGCCCTCTGTAACTGCTGAACGGCTTTTTTATATGCGTCGCAGTAAATTTCCTGGGTACCATCTAGTAGAACATCTCGGATAGCCCCTAGCCCCTCCTGTAGAGACTTAACTACCTGGGTTTGTTGTTGCGCAATACACTGGCTATTGTTTTTTAACCGGCGACGTGTCTTCCATGCAATTAAACCATAGCCGACTCCAAAACTGATCACAGCTATTATTGCTATGATGGGGTTAATCAAAATTAATGTCGCTAAAATTGCTGCAAACAAGATTGCTGACGTGACTACGGTTACTAAAGAGGTCAACACGCTTGTGGCAGTTCCCACCTTTTGTGTCGTTCCACTGATGATTTCGCTGCTGCTGCGGGCTACATGTACGTGATAGGGTTGAAATAGAGTTCGGCGATAGACTTCAACACTAAAATCAGTACCAGTGGCATTTGCAAGCCGGATACTGGCCCACAGTAACAATAGGCGTAATCCACCAGCAACAAGCGCAGCCGCGGAAAACGCTACGATAATGGGCAACACCAAATCCGCTGCCGATGTGACATCCAGTCCTTGAACAATTCCCAACATTAACGGGGCGTTAAACACTTTTTCCGGCTGAGTAAGAATGCCGATGAAGGGCACCACGGCACCAAGACTGACAACCTCCGCAAAAGAACTGGCCAGTGTCAAACCGAGCAAAAGCATGAATTGATAACGACGGCGACGATTGATGTGCCGAAAAAGCTGAGCCAGCAAGGTATAGAGGCCGTCAGAGGATGTGCTAGAGTTTATCAAAATCGTTGCTTGCTACGTTACGCGAAGATACAAGAGTGCTTGGGTTAAAACCATCTAATACGAATGGCACTTACTTAAGGAGGTAGCCGGCGAGTAGCCTGGGTTGAGCGACAGCGAAACCCGGGTTTCACTCCGTTCAACCCAGGCTACCTCCTATCAAAAACGCTTAAGTAAGTGCCATTCCCATCTAATACTATAAATCTGTCAAAGCTAGTCCGTGGCCGCCATAGCTTTGAACAGATTGTGAACACGCTACCGCCCTTGGATTAGTCGTTGATTTCCAAAAAACGTAAGTACATGTGTTTAACTTGCACCCACAAACATTGATGCAGTCAGCCAATCGGTAAGCCTAGCTCACCCCAGCCGCCTGATATTTGCCACCGGCATGCTCAGTCGCTGCTGTTGTTGCATGAACTCCAGCAGAATCACCACCCTGGCCATACCATCCTCCTGGGCAAAGATCCCTTCCAGCCCGGCAAACGGTCCATCGCTGATCCGCACCCGATCGCCGGCGCAAAACAGATGTTCCTTGACGATCATGCGCTGCGCCAGCCCCTCGACCACACCATCTGGCAACACAGCCGGGATCCCGCCAAAACAGACCAGTCCGATGACGCCTCGGGTGCTGCGAATCGGCCCCCAGTTGCTGTCTACCGAGTTTAGGCGAATAAACAGGTAACGCGGAAACAACGGCTCATCGAGGAGCGCTCGCGCACCCTGTCGCACCCTCTCGCGCTGGCACTGCAATAGCAGACACTCATAGCCCTGATTCTGGAGATGCTCCAGCGCACGGCGTTCCTGCCTGGGTTTGGTCTGAATCGCATACCATGCCCCGGAATGATCTTTCTGATGGTGATGCGTCAATGGCTGCTGTATTGATTCAAGCACGTGAGTATCCATATTTTTCGTAACTATCGATACTAACGTTGCTCAGTCTGATCGACATTGATCAGTGGCGTTGGCTGCAGACCCGTTTCCATGTCGTCAACCTCTTGCCGCAGCTGCTCGATATATTTCTGCAGGGCATCGTATTCGGCAACCTTGTGCTTTAGAAAGCGCAGCGTGACCTTGGCCTTGTGTTCGATGCCCGTGGGGGTCAGGATGTAGGCATAGGCACGCTTGTTGGAACTGTGGGTAAAGTTTTTGGCCTTGACCCAGCCCCGCTCGATGACGGCCTGCAGGCAATAGTTGGCCTTGCCAAGACTGATGCCCAGTTCCTTGGCCAACTCACGCTGACTGAGTTCGGGATTTTGTTCCAGTAACTTCAGCAGCTTGTAATGGGTTTCATCATTAAGATGCAAGCCGAGTCTCTCCATTGTTCAACGGCTGAACGAGGGAGATTAGACACGAATCATGAGGGTGAGTCAATGGCGCTGGGTTTACCCTGCCCGGGTCTTTGAGCGGTCTCTGTGTAAATTATAGTCAACCCGGCGGGCCGGCTTTGAAGTCAGCACGAGACTGCCACTCAAGCCCCGCCAACGGGGAGACCTCCAGAGGAAAAGCGTATCGAAGAGCCTGCCCTGAGTTGCGGCGTCAGCCGCGTATCGAAGGGCCGTTATGGTTCGATACGCGGCGGCCGCCGCTACTCACCACGAACGGAACCCTTCGAAGGGCCTGCCCTTTAGCGGTCCCGTCGCAGCCGGCCCAGCCCTTCCAGCAGACGGTCGATGCGGCCCCACAGGTGTTCGCGCAGCCGCGCGCGCAGCCCGCGCTGATGCCAGTCTGGATAGCGGATCTCGATGCAGTCATGCAGATCACTCACGATGACCGCACACAGCCGGTCGGCGAACGGCTGATCATCGATCTCCTGATTGGCCTCGAGGTTCCAGTGCAGGTTCCAGCGGTCGAAGTTGCTGGAGCCGATCGACACCCAGCCATCGCAGATCACTGCCTTGGCATGCATAAACCGTGGCTGGTATTCAAACACCCGCACGCCGGCGCGCAGCAGCGGGCTGTAGAAGCGCCGGCCGGCATGGGCGATCGCCGGGTGGTCGCTGACCGGGCCGGGCAGCAGCAACCGGACATCGACACCGCGCTGTGCCGCCTGCCGCAATGCGCGCAGCGTGCGGCGGGATGGCACGAAATAGGCGGTCATCAGCCAGATGCGGCGCTCGGCGCCTTGCAGCCGGTAGTACAATGAACGGCGGATGTCCTGCACCCGCAACGCGACCGCCGGCGCGACGCGGCCGTTGACGCCACCGGTGACAGCGGTGGCATCGATAGCGGCGCCCAGCGCCTCGATCGGGCTGCGGTGCTGCTCGCGCCACACCTGCATGAACAGCGCCTGCCAGTCGGCCAGCACTGCGCCTTCGATGCTCAGCATGTGTTCGCGCCAGCTGCGCTGTGGCCGGCGCGGGTGGTCAAAGTCATCGCTGAGGCCGGCGCCGCCAACATAGCCGATGCGGCCATCGACGATCAGCAGCTTGCGGTGATCGCGCAGCAGGTTGCGCAGCCATTTGCGCCAGTGCAGCGGGTTGTACAGCGCCAGCTGCACACCGGCCTGTTGCAGCCGCTGCCGATCGACCTGCTGCAAGCCGCTTGCGCCATAATCATCGACCAGCACCCGGACATCGAGGCCGCGCCGCGCCGCATGACACA
Source organism: Gammaproteobacteria bacterium (assembly GCA_016218365.1). GTDB lineage: Bacteria > Pseudomonadota > Gammaproteobacteria > SZUA-140 > SZUA-140 > JACREF01. The sequence continues at coordinate 146,408 of JACREF010000011.1, read as the reverse complement.
ACGCTACGATAAAATGATCGGCGACAACACCGGACTCGACCAGATACATCTCCAGCCAGACCTGCGACTGTGCCTGCTCGATGGCGGCGAGCATGGCTGGAAAGAACTGCCGGCCGTCGACCAGCAGCTCGAAGTGATTGCCGGGTCGCCAGGCAAAGCGGTATTTGGCGGTCGGGTCGCGCATCTATCTCAGGGGGCAGCCGTGGTTTGGCAGGCAGTGGCAAGGGATTTCATATCGTTATCCTGCATCGTCGTCAATCAAGCCGCTGCCGGGTCCACAGTTTATATGCCCCGGCCATGATCACACCCAGCACCGCATGGCTGAGCAGCGTGATGCCGTCACGGCTCGCCGCAAACCATGGAAAGATCACCGTGAAACCGTACAGGTTGATGACATACAGCGCCACGCCATAGCCGGTCCCGACCAGCAATGCGGGCAACACGGCCAAGCGGGCGATGAACCCCGCCAGTATCATGCTATAGATAATGCTCAATGCAAAATGAATCAGCGTCGCAACCGCCATCACCCCCCATGCCAGCGTGGCCGGTGGCGGCAGCACGCTGCGCCCGAGCACGATCGCCGCGGTCAGCCGGGCGTCCCGGTACAGGATCTCCGGCAGCACATCGGGGCCGGCCGACCACAGCGCCAGTTGCACGGCGGTCGCAACAATGCCGGCGATGACCCCGGACCATACGGCCGCCGTCCAGTTCATCGCTGCAACAGCCGCGTCAGCCCTGCCGCCCCTTGCCGCATCACCTGGTCGTGGTTCCATTTGAACAGCGGTCGCGCCAGCGGCGCCAGCACATTCATCCACCCGCGGGTGGTGCGCACCTGCCATTCATAGCGCACGATGGTCACCGCGCCTTCGCAGGAAAAGTACCAGCAGCCGATGCCCTCGACCTCGCCACTCGCCCGGCCCTCGAGCAGCTGCAGCGGCACCACCCGGGTGATGCGGATATCGAAGGTCAGCCGGTACAGCAGCCGGCCCTTCCACGTGAAGCGCCGCAGGCTGCCGATGCCATCGGCGGCACCGGGCTCGATCTCCTCGACCTTCTCGACGCCCGGCCACCATTCCGGCCAGCGCGCGCACTGCGAAATGGCCTCGCACACCTGGGCCAGCGGCGCCTCGATGCGCCATAACGTGACGAAACAGAATTCTGCCATGGCGCACACTACACTAGGGGTTGAAAAATCCATCGGGGAAGACGGGGTTGATCTGCAGCTCATTCAGCTCGACCACCTCGATCAAGCGCCCCGCCACATCATGGCTGATCACCTTCACCGGAAAACCGCTCTGCGGATCCAGCCACAGCTGATAACGGTGCACCGCCCCGACCGAAAAACCTTGCTCACCGTCGACGCTGAGCTGCAGCGTGTCCTTGCCGGCGATGACCTCGCTGCGGGAGACCGCGGTGCTGCCGTGTTGCTGCAACCGCTGCATGTTGTCATACAGTGCCCCGACATCCGAGCGGTCGATCCGCTGCCCGGTGGCACTGCGGATCAGCGGGCTCCCGGGCCGCAAGGTCAGCGCCGGGAACGTCCGGTAGCCGAACGGCCATAACCGGGCGCGCTGCGTCGCTGGATCATAGATCAACACCGCACCGCGGAAGGGTTGCACGAATTCGATGCGCACCTGACCGGGCTTGCGAAAGTAATAGCGCAGCGTCTCGCTGCGATCACCGCGCGTTGATGTCACGACGACCTGATAGGCCGCGACACCCTGGTAATGGTCGATCGCCGTCTGCAGCGGATCGATGGTATCGGCAAGGATAAGCAGCGCCAGTAACGATCCTCCGAGCATCCGTTATTCAACCACCTCGAACACGCCTTCCATCCCTTTGGCCCGATGGCTTTTGAAGAACAGCAATTTGTTGCGGCAATAAAACGGATACGTGCCGGTGGCGCTGAAGGTAAAAACGAAGGTCTTCGCCTCCGTGCTCAACAACTCGTCGATGACCACCCCGGCCTCGGGCGCCTTGATGACCAGCGTATGCGGGATGATCCCCGGTTCCAGCCTGACCGATAATACTACCGGCAGATTCGCCTTGACGATGATGTGGCTGGGTTTGAAGAAGTAACTGCCGCCCACCATCTGCACCCGCTGCCTGCCATCCGCGTCGACGACCGCCCGCCACGGCGGCTCTTGGGCATGATCCTGCGCCCAGACCGGCAGGACCACCGGGATTGACAGCCACAGCACCAAACACAACAGACATCTTCTCGGGGCCATGCGGGTCCTCCTGAAGAACGGGGTCGGAGAAGAATGGCACTTAACTTAAGCGTTTTTGATAGGAGGTAGCCTGGGTTGAACGGAGTGAAACCCGGGTTTCGCTGTCGCTCAACCCAGGCTACCCGCCGGCTACCTTAAGCCAAAATGCAGAGGCAATAAGCGTGCACGCTGCGGGCCTGCCTGTGTTGTGGAGTGTGGTGACGTGTCGCCGCACTCCACATACAGCATCTTTGCCAGACTGTTAACCCACGCTACATTGCTTATGAAACCGCTTATGTAAGTGCCATTCGGGCCTGAGAACAGTCAATATACCCCCATTCTTCCTCGCACGTCACGCTCCCTGCCACTCGACCCGCTGCAACAGCGCATTGCCGCTGACATCTGCTTACATTGTGGCCAGCACAGTGCTGTAGTACTCTCTGTCCGATGACATGGCTGCTATTCTGCTATTACAGGCGGCCGGCCTGCAGCCTTCGACACGGAACCCCCCCAGCCCATGAGCCCCACACCAACCGATGCCACCGCGACCCGCCAGCACGCTGAACCGCCGCCGGCCATCAGTTTCTGGCAGGCCTTGCTGTTCTGGCTCAAGCTCGGCTTCATCAGCTTTGGCGGCCCGGCCGGTCAGATCGCGATCATGCATCAGGAGCTGGTCGAACGGCGGCGCTGGATCAGCGAGCGGCGCTTCCTGCATGCGCTGAACTATTGCATGGTGCTGCCGGGACCGGAGGCGCAGCAGCTCGCGACCTATATCGGCTGGCTGATGCATCGCAGCTGGGGCGGCATCGTCGCCGGTGCGCTGTTCGTGCTGCCGTCGCTGCTGATCCTGATCCTGCTGTCGTGGCTGTACATCGCCTTGGGTGATGTGCCGCTGGTCGCCGGGTTGTTCTACGGCATCAAGCCGGCGGTGACGGCGATCGTCGTGCAGGCCGCGCACCGCATCGGCAGCCGCGCGCTGAAGAATAATCTCCTGTGGGCGATCGCCGCCGCCTCGTTCGTTGCGATCTTTGCGCTGAACGTACCGTTCCCGGCCATCATCGCTTGCGCCGCATTGATCGGTTATCTGGGCGGCCGCTGGTCACCGGACAGCTTCAAGGCCGGTGGCGGCCATGGCAAGGCCGGCACATCCTATGGCGCGGCACTGATCGACGATGACACGCCGCCACCGGAGCATGCGCGTTTCCGCTGGCCGGCACTGCTGCGCGTCGCCGTCATCGGCGGGTTGTTGTGGCTGATCCCGATGCTGCTGCTGACGATGATCTACGGCTGGAATCACACGCTGACGCAGATGGCCTGGTTCTTCACCAAGGCCGCATTGCTGACCTTCGGTGGCGCCTATGCGGTGCTGCCATATGTCTATCAGGGCGCGGTCGGCCACTACGGCTGGCTGACACCAACGCAGATGATCGACGGCCTGGCGCTCGGCGAGACCACGCCGGGACCGCTGATCATGGTCGTGGCCTTCGTCGGTTTCGTCGGCGGCTATATCAAGGCGCTGTTCGGGCCCGACCAGCTGCTCTTGGCCGGCGCTGTCGCGGCATCACTGGTGACATGGTTCACGTTCCTGCCGTCGTTCATCTTCATCCTCGCCGGCGGTCCGCTGGTCGAGAGCACGCACAACGATCTGAAATTCACCGCACCGCTGACGGCGATCACCGCCGCCGTGGTCGGTGTGGTGCTGAACCTGGCGCTGTTCTTCGGCTATCATGTCGTGTGGCCGCAGGGTTTTGGCGCGGCCTTCGACTGGCCGTCGGCCGTGATCGCACTGGCCGCGGCCGTCGCACTGCTGCGTTTCAAACTGAACGTCATGCAGGTCATCGCCGGCTGCGCGGTCATCGGCCTGCTGCTGAAGACACTGATATTGTGAGCTTGTCATGAAATGGATTACCCGTGAACGTCCGAAGATCGACCGCATCGCCTGTCCGTGGCTGATCGCCCGCTTCATCGATGAGACACCGGAATTTCTCTATGTCCCGGCCGGGGAGGTGTTACGCCTTGCCCGGCAAACCGAGGCGATCCCGTATGACATCCCCGGCGTCGAGCTGTCGCACGTCGGCGAACTGTGCAGCTTCGATGCATTTCTGAAAAAATACCACTTGAACAATCCGGCCTTACAGCAGCTCGCAGCCATCGTGCGCGGCGCCGATACCTCGCGCCTCGATCTGACACCGCAATCGGCCGGGCTGTATGCGCTGTCACTCGGCCTGTCGCAACACTTCACTGATGACCACGAGATGCTACGACATGGCCTGGTGATGTACGACGCGCTGTATGCATGGTGCCAGCATTGCCAGGACGAGGCCCACAACTGGCCGCCAGCGATGACCTGACAGCCCTGTAGGACGCAATCTTATTGCGCCTAACTGACCTTGTTCCTATTATTCAGGATAATGTTCCCCGTCTTCCGGTTCCGGAGCGGTGTTGCAGCGCGCTGCCGGTGTCGCGGCCTGCCCCGCGCTGACGCGCGGCAGCGGCAGGCGGTGCGGATCGCTCATCAATATCCCGGCATAGGGTTGCAAGCTCGCCAAGGACTGCGACAGCGCGGCGGCCTGCACCCGGGGACCGCCGCTATTCAGCGGCCAGACCAGCTCCGGCAGGTCACACTCCAGCACGATAAGCGGCGTACCGCAACCGTGCGGACAACGCTGAAAGGCCAGCGGCTGATCGGACAGATACCACGGACGGTGACGGTACAGCAGCAGATTCAGGATTTCTATCAACGACCACGGTTGCCGCACCGCCCATGCCATGCCTTCGCCACCTTCGCGATGCACCGAGGTGTGATGGACGATCAGCGCGTCCAGGTTGTGTTTGCAACAGATCGCCTCGGTCGGCGCCAGTTCGATGACGGCGCCATCGGTATACAAGCTCCCGGCGATCTCCACTGGCCGGTACAGCAGCGGCATCGCGGCGCTGGCCATCATGCGCGGCGCCAGCTCCCCGGCCGCAAACAGCACCTTGGCGCCACGGCCCAGATCCATCGCCAGGCTGTAGAATGGCACCCGGCACTCCTCGAAGGTCTGTACCGCCAGGTTGCGGCGACAAAAGGCAATCGCCGCCGCCGTGTCAGACAGCCCGGTGTAGCCGCGGCCCTTGTTGACGGCCAGCCGCCAGACAAACTGCAGCCAGGGGTCCGGTGTCCAGTATTCCCGGGTCCGAACGCTGGCGATCACCTGCGACCACTGCTGCAGATCAGCACCGCTGGCGGCGATGCCGCCGACCAGCGCGCCGGCACTGCAACCGGCGATGGCACTGACCTCGATGCCCAGCTGGCGCAAGGCCAGCAGGAAACCGGTGTGCGCGTAGACCCCTCGACCACCGCCGGAGCTGAGCACCACACCAATGCGCGCCGGCTTTTTTACTTCCTCCATCGTCGTCTCCATCGCCATGCCTTGCCCGACACTATCATTGCCCGCCCGGCTGCGGGACATTCATTTGAAATACGCCTTGGCGATGTACTGGTTCAGCATGCGTTCGGTGTTGAAGAACGAGCCATTGAGTGCGATTGCGTTGCGCATCACCTCTGCGTAACGTCCTTCTTCGTGGTTGAACAGCGGCAGAATGAGCGTCTCGAGCGTGTTGTAAAGAGACTGGGCATCCGCGGCGCGGCGATCATGGTTTTCCAGTCCGCCATCGTCCTGACCGATGGACCACCCGGTCACGCCCTCGATACACCCTTCCACCCACCAGCCGTCCAGCCCGCTGAGCGAGGGCACGCCATTGAGGGCGGCCTTCATGCCGCTGGTCCCGGAGGCCTCGAGCGGCGGCTGCGGCGTATTCAGCCACAGATCCACACCGGCGACCAGTGCCCGGGCCAGATCGATGTCATAGTCTTCGAGATAGACGATCCTGATCCTGCCTTTCAGCGCCTCTTTTATTTGATAGAGGTGTTTGATGATGTCCTTGCCGGCTGGGTCGCGGGGATGGGCCTTGCCGGCGTAGATGATCTGGAACGGGCCTGATCGTGCGGTGATGTCCACGAGCCTGGCGCTGTCGACAAACAACAGATCGGCGCGTTTATAGGCGGTCACGCGCCGGGCAAAACCGATGGTGAAGACGTCGGGGTCCATGCCGGCGGCGTCAACGCTGTTGGCCCGCGCAATCAACTCGCGCTTGGCCTGGCGATGCGCCTCCCAGATCTCGCGGACGGGAATCTTCAGCGCATAGCGCAGGCTGGTATTGTCTTCGCGCCAGCCCGGGATGCGCCGGTCAAAGAGCCCGGCCATCGGCGGCGCTGCCCAGGTGGCGGCATGTACGCCATTGGTGATGGAATCGATCTTGTAGTCCTGAAACATCTGTTGCGTGACCTTGCCGTGCCGCTTGGCGACGCCGTTGATGTAGTGACTGTTATCCAGGGCGAGTGCGGTCAGATTCAGCACCCCGTCAGGACAAAACTCCTTTTCGCGCCCGGCAAAGGCGCCGTGGTAATCGGTGAGGACGCGATGCACCAGCTCCACAGGAAATTTGTCGTGCCCGGCCGGCACCGGGGTGTGGGTGGTGAAGGCGCACAGCGGCTTGATCAGATGGACCAGTTCCGGCGTCACGACCTGCGTGATCGGTTCATAAGCCAGTTCCCATGCCTGGCGCGCAAGCTCATAAGCAAGCTCCAGCGTCAGCAGGGCGGCATGGCCTTCGTTCATGTGGTAGCGCTTGATATCACGATAGCCGAGGGCGCGCAGCATTCTCACCCCGCCTATCCCGAGGATGATCTCCTGGCACAGCCGGTAGTGTTCATCCCCGCCATAGAGATGATCGGTCAGTGCACGGTCCCACTCCGAATTTTCCGGCAGCGCGGCATCCAGAAAATAAACCGGCACCACATAGCCGTTGACGCCGCTGACCTGATGCCGCCACGCCCGCAACGCGACGATGCGTCCCTCGATCTCCACCGTGCAGCGCGGCCCCATTTCGAACAACAACTCGGCTACCGGCCATGACACGGGTTCTTCGCTCTGCGTGCCGGCGGCATCGAGTCGTTGGCGAAAATAACCCCGGCGGTGCAGCAGCGTCACCGCGACCATGGGGATTTCCAGATCCGCTGCGGATCGCACCGTATCCCCGGCCAGTATCCCCAAGCCGCCGGCATAGGTGGGCATGGCCTCCGCCAGGCCGACCTCCATGGTGAAATAGGCGATATAGCCTTTGCTGTCCATGTGTCCCGCCCCCGCAACAAAAATACTTCAATGGAAGGGAGTTGAAGTGCCGTGCGCTTGCGTCACCCCGGGCGTGGCAACCTGCCGTCAGTGTGCCGTCATGCGCCTTGTGATCTCTGCGACATGCCTGCCCTGAAAACGCGCAATGCCAAGTTCATTGGCCGAGGGCATGCGCTTGCCGTCGCCACCGGTGATGGTGCTGGCGCCATAGGGCGAACCGCCGGTGATCTCATCGGTGCGCATCTGGTCGGCGCAGGAATACGGCACACCGACGATGACCATGCCCTGGTGCAGCAGCGTGGTATGGAACGAGAGGATGGTGCTTTCCTGTCCGCCGTGCTGCGTGGCACTGGACGTGAACACGCTGCCGACCTTGCCGATCAGCGCACCCTTCATCCACAATCCGCCGGTCTGATCGAGGAAATTGCGCATCTGCGCGGTCATGTTGCCGAACCGGGTCGGCGTGCCGAAGATGATCGCATCATAGCCGGCAAGTTCCTCGGTGGTGGCAAGCGGGGCGGATTGATCGATCTTCACGCCTATCGCCCGCGCCTGGCCCTCGGGAATGGTTTCCGGCACGCGCTTGACGACGACATCCGCTCCCGCCACCTCGCGCGCGCCTTCGGCCACCGCCTGCGCCATGACTTCGACATGCCCATACATGCTGTAATAGAGAACAAGTATTTTGCTCATGGTTGACTCCTTCCATTGATTTAACTCACCGTCGGTCAGAACGGCGCGGCGGGATGACCTCCAGGCCCTCGATCTCCCACTCCTCGACCTGATGCGTACAGGCACGCTGCAGCCGTTCCGTCCACCCTTGACCCAGCCGCACACCCGCCGCAGTGAGGGCGACCTCGATGTCGTCGGCACTCACCTGCAACAAGTCATAGCTGATCTCGATCACCTCGCCTGCGACAGACACCTGCACAACACCCATCAACTCACGCAGCACCGCTTCGACAATGGACGCACCCTCTGCCGACAACGGCCGGGACAGCTGCAAACGCCGCCGCTTGAGAACGCTCTTCCCCTGCTGCCTTGCCGCCGGCACCCCCGGATAGCCGATGTACAGATGCGGATGGGCGAGAAAATGCGCACGGCAGTGTTCGGAACAGAAGGCAAACTCCATCTGCAGGTGGACCAGCGCATGCTGACCCGGCGCCACCGCCATGCCGCAGACCGGATCGCGAACCGTTTTCCGCCCTTTGCTCATGAACAGGCCCCGTGTATGTCAGCGCTGCCCGGCGCGACAGCCGGATACCGCGACGACGTCGCGAACACCATCTCACACCCCCTGTCAGCCTGCTGCAACAGGCTGCTATTGCCGGAGGTGATCCATCGCTATCATGTGTTCCATCATCTGTTCCATCATGCCCTGCATCATGTCCAGGCGGCGCTCCATCATCTGCTGACGCTGCGGCATTTCCCTGCCCTTGTCGTCGCCGATCATGCCGTGCATGTCGCCCATCATCTCGTGCATCTGCTGTATATGCTGCTGCATCAGCCGCATGCGTTCCCGGGCATCCGCTGTCTTGTGGATACGCTCCATCGTCTGGTGCATCTGCTGCATGCGATCCATGTCCATCATGCCCATGCCCGGCGAAGATGAAGTTGCGGGCGTGCTCATCGCCGCCGGTGATGCCGGCGGCGGATGATGGCTGTCATCGGCCTGTACATAGGACTGAACCAACAACAACACGATTGCTGTCAGTTGAGTGAGTCTTTTCATGGCATCCCTCCTTGGGGTATCAAGCTGTTGCAGCGTGTTGAAGACTGTCCGGGCGCGGTGCAGCGAGGCCCGCCATTTTTCACGCCGGGTTTATCTGCCTGGATAATGAAGCCGGTCAGTGATCATGGGCATCATCGTCATCATGATGATCCTGTTGTTCTGCATTATCAACCTCATTCCCAGGGGGCTGATCTGCACTGGCATGTTCATGCACATGGCCCGCGCCTTCCGGCCTGGGCAAGGACATCACCCCCACGCCATAGCGAAATACCACCTCCGCCCCGCGCCATGCGGTTGCGGCCAGCACGCCGCCGGCAATGATCATCACCGCAATAAATACCGTACCAAGCGCCTGGTTGCGGCGCACCCGGACCATCGACCAAACGGCGAGCGCCACAAACAGCGTGATGGTCGCGAGCGCCCAGTTGCGGTGATCGGTCATTGCGACATGGGAGGGGGTATCATGGGTCACAGTGTTATAGGCATAGAGCCCGGTCAGGCCAGTGATGATCGTGAATCCGCCGCCAAACCACAACGCCCAGCGCGCCACGATCTGCCATTGTTGCTGCAACGGCGGTTTGACGAAGGGGGTGATGGCAAACAGCCCCGCCGCGAGCGAACACAGCGCGACGGTGAAATGCACGAAGACCGGGTGCCAGTTCGGGATGATGTCGGGCATATGATCTCCTTGTCAGATCAGCATGGAGGCCTAGCGACCGTTATACCACACCCCGCCGCGGTGTCTGGCGCCATCGGCGGTCTTGAACAGGATCATCATCTGATGCCGGCCGGCATGACCCAGGTCATAGCCGGCCATATACCCGTCACCCATCGCCATCATCATCCTGCTCTCTTCGTTGCCATCAGGATGGACGGCCTTGGAGTTCACCTGGGCATCGGTCACGGCCTTGCCATTCTTGTCAATCTTCACCAAGACGTCGTGGCTGCCACCCATCTCCGCCCCCGCTTTTGCCGGGGCAATCCGGAAGCTCACAGTGTAACCATCGATGAGCTGTTTTTCTTCCAGTACCGTACCGGCGGCCACGATGTTCGCAAGGAACAGATTGGATACAGCAGCGAGCACCAAAGCAGTAAATTTCATTTTTAATCCTCCTGTCAATATGGTTTAACGATGACAACCCTTCGATACGTCCGCTGTGCGGGCTACTCAGGGCGAACGGCCTCTCACCAGATTGGTGACCACCCCGTTCGTGCTGAGTACTTTGCGTAGCAAGGTGTATCGATGCCTGTCCTGAGCTATGTCGAAGGGCATGAGCGGGGTGGCAACTGCGGTTTTCAGCATCATCGCTACACTATCTCTTCTCGCTGATCTGCAGCACCCAGCCATAGATCACCGGCAGCACGATCAGGCTCAGCACGGTGACACTCGCCATGCCGCCGACCATCGGTGCGGCGATGCGCCGCATGACCTCGGAGCCGGTGCCGCTGCTCCACATGATCGGCAGCAGCCCGGCGATGATGGCGGTGGCCGTCATCGCGATCGGCCGCACGCGCTCGGCGGCGCCGGCCTCGGCGGCCTGCAGCAGTTCCGCCGCGGTCAACTGCACACCGGAGGCACGGCGGCGCGCCACCTCCTGATCGATGAAGGTCAGCACCAGCACACCGATCTCGGCGGCGACACCGGCCAGCGCAATGAAGCCCACCATCACCGCCACCGACAGGTTATAGCCCAGCAGATACACCAGCCACACGCCGCCGATCAGGCCGAGGGGGATCGACAGCATCACCACCAGCGGCGCGGTGACATTCCTGAAGTTCCAGTACAGCAGCACGAAGATGATCAGCAGCGTCGCCGGCACGACGATCCGCAGCCGCGCCGCGGCGCGCTCGATGTATTCATATTGCCCCGACCAGGCGAGCGTGTAACCGGACGGCAGTTGCACCTCACGCGCCACCGCCGCCTTGGCCTGCGTCACATAACCGCCGATGTCCGCGGTATTGATGTCCACATACACCCATGCATTGGGGCGGGCGTTCTCGCTCTTGATGTCCGGCGGGCCGCGCCGCAATTTTACGTCCGCCACCAGCGCCAGCGGGATCTGCGCGCCGCTCGGCGTCGGGATCAGCACCCGGTTCAATTGCTCGAGGTTGTCGCGCAATTCGCGCGGATAACGCAGGCTGACCGGATAACGCTCCAGCCCTTCGATGGTCTGCGTCACGTTGATGCCACCGATGGCGGTCTGGATGACATCCTGCACCTCGCCGACGGCCAGGCCATAGCGCGCCGCCTGCTCGCGCCGGATATCAAAATCCAGGTAATAGCCGCCCATTGCGCGGTCGCCGAAGGCCGAGCGGGTCTGCGGCAGGCGTTTCAACGTACGCTCCAGCTGTGTCACCAGTTGCTGCAGCACCGTGAGATCGGGGCCGCTGACCTTGATCCCCACCGGCGTCTTGATGCCGGTGGCCAGCATGTCGATGCGGTTCTTGATCGGCAGCGTCCACACATTGGCGACACCGGGAAACCTGATCGCCGCATCCATCTGCTGGATCAGCTGCGACGTGGGCTTGGCAGGCTCGGGCCACAGCGCCCGCGGCTTCAGCCGTACCGTCGTCTCCAGCATCGACAACGGCGCCATGTCGGTGGCGGTCTCCGCGCGGCCCGCCTTACCGAACACCGATTGCACCTCGGGGAAACTGTGCAGGATCTTGTCGGTCTGCTGGGTGAACTCGCGCGCCTTGGTGATCGACACGCCGGGATACATCGTCGGCATGTACAGGATGTCGCCTTCATCGAGCGGCGGCATGAATTCCGTGCCCAGCTTCAACACCGGATAGAGCGTGACCGCGAGCAGCGCCGCGGCGATGCCCAGCGTCAGCCGGCGCCGGCGCATCGCCAGTGCCAGTGCCGGCATGTGCCAGGCACGCAGCAGGCGGTTGACCGGATTGCGCGTCTCGGGCAGGATCTTGCCGCGGATCAGATAGCCCATCAGCACCGGCACCAACGTCACCGCCAGCAGCGCCGCCGCGGCCATTGCATAGCTCTTGGTAAAGGCGAGCGGCGCGAACAGCCGGCCCTCCTGCGCCTGCAGCGTGAACACCGGCAGAAACGACACCGTGATGATCAGCAGCGAAAAGAACAGTGCGGGCCCGACCTCACGTGCTGCGGCACTGCACGCCTGCCAGCGTTCGCCATCGCTCAACGCGCGCCCTTTTTCCGCGACCGCACGCTCCAGATGCTTGTGCGCGTTCTCGATCATGACGATCGCGCCGTCGACCATCGCGCCGATGGCGATGGCGATGCCGCCCAGCGACATGATGTTGGCGTTGATACCTTGCCAGCGCATGACCAGCACCGCGGCGAGGATCCCCAGCGGCAAGGTCACGATGGCCACCAGCGCCGAGCGGGCATGTAACAGGAACAGCATGCACACCAGCGCAACCACCAGCGACTCTTCGCCGAGCGCGCGTTTCAGTGTCGCGACCGCGCGCTCGATCAACGCGCCGCGATCATAGACCGGCACGATCTCCACGCCTTCCGGCAAACTCTTCTTCAACTCTGCCAGCCGGGCGCGCAGCTGCTCGATGACGGCGAGTGCATTGCCGCCATGGCGCATCACCACCACGCCGCCCGCCACCTCGCCGTCGCCGTCGAGTTCCGCGATGCCGCGCCGCAGTTCCGGCCCAAGGTGCACCTGGGAGATATCCTTGATACGGACCGGCACGCCGCGCACGTCGACATCGACCGGTATGCCCTCGATGTCGTCAATAGAGTGCAGGTAGCCACGGCCGCGTACCACATATTCGGTCTCGGCCAGTTCGACCACGCCGCCGCCAACATCGCTGTTGGAGCGCTCGATGGCCTCGCGCACCCGCGCCAGCGGGATGTTGTAGGCGGCCAGCGCACGCGGGTCCACCTCGACCTGGTATTGCTTGACATAACCGCCGATCGCCGCCACCTCGGCGACACCGGGCACGGTCTGCAGCTGATAACGCAGAAACCAGTCCTGGATCGCGCGTAATTGCGCCAGATCATGGCGACCTGTTCTGTCCACCAGCGCATATTCATACACCCAGCCCACGCCGGTGGCATCGGGGCCCAGCGTCGGGTTGACCCCGGCCGGCAGCCGTTCGCGCACATAGTTCAGATATTCCAGCACCCGCGTGCGCGCCCAGTACAGATCGGTGCCGTCATCGAAGATCAGATAGACGAAGGACATGCCGAACAGCGAATAACCGCGCACCACCCGGGCGTGCGGCACGGCGAGCAGCGCCGTGGTCAGCGGATAGGTGACCTGGTCCTCGACCACCTGCGGCGCCTGGCCGGGATAGTCGGTGAACACGATCACCTGCACGTCGGACAGATCGGGGATCGCATCCAGCGGCGTGGTGCGCAGCGCCCACAGGCCCGCCGCAATCAGCAGCACGGTCGCCAGCGCGACCTGGAACTTGTTGCGCAGCGCCGCGGCGATGACGGCGTCAATCATGGCGGTGCGCCCCGGCGGATGGCGGCGCAGCCTTCTGCCCGTTGCCGGGCGCAGGCATCGCCATGCCCGACATATCGAGATCATCGGTCGTCGGCGCCGCCGCGGGCGCCGTCACCCCGGACATCTTGGCCGTGGCCTCGCGCAGCTTGGATTCCGAGTCGATCAGAAACTGCGCCGAGCTCACCACCTCGTCGCCGGCCTGCACACCCTTGCTGATCTCGGTCCAGCCTTCGGCGCTGAGCCCGAGTTCGACCTCGCGCGGCTCGAAGCGGCCCGGTGCGCGCACCACGAACACCTGCTCGCGCTCGCCGGACCGGATCACCGCCTCGCTCGGCACCGCCACCACCTCCAGCCGCCGGCCGCTACGCAGCGTCACCTGGACAAACATCTCCGGCTTCAGCACGCCACCGCGGTTGTCGAATTCCAGCCGCAGCCGCGCGGTGCGGGTCTTGGCGTCGACCGAGGGGTAGATATACGTCACCCGGCCGCTGAACAGCCGTCCTGGCGCGGCGGCGCTGCGCATCTCGGCGCGGTCGCCGACCTTCACCCACGGCAGCTCATTCTCATAGACATCCACATAGGCCCACAGCTTGCTGAGATCGGCGATCTTGTACAGCTCGGTATCCGGGGTGACGTATTGGCCAGGGCGCACGCCGATGTCGACGACGACGCCGTCGAACGGCGAGTGGATATGGATATTCTTGCTGACCTGATGCGTGGCCTCCAGCGCCTCGATCTGATGGGCCGGTACCTCCAGCAACTCGAGACGGGCGCGCGCTGCGCCGACCAGTTGCTCGGCGCCGTTGCGCATGTCCGCATAGGGACTGTCCTGCAGCGCCGCCAGATTCTGCAATGCCAGCAGATACTCCTGCTGCGCCGTCACCAGCTGCGGTGAATACAGGCTCAACAGCACGGCACCCTTGGTGACGCGCCCGCCGGTGACCGAGACCTTGAGCGACTCCACCCAGCCCTCGATCCGAGGATTGAGGCGCGCCAGATGCTCTTCGTTGTAATCGACCCGGCCGACGGCATCAATGGTGCGGGCCAGTACACGGCGCTCGGCGCGCACGCTGCGCACACCGATATTCTGCACGGTGACCGGATCGATGCTGACCGTCCCGGCCGGCCCCGCGCCGGCCTCTGCATAGACCGGCACATAGTCCATGCCCATCTCGTCCTTTTTCGGCAGCGGCGATGTTGCCGCCGGATTCATCGGGTGACGGTAATAAAGCGGCGTGCGCGCTGCGGGCAGCGCTGTCTGCGGCGCCACCGCAGCGGGAACAGCGCGGTGCGCCCACCAGTATCCGCCACCCGCGCCCAGCACCAGCGCGACCAGTGCCACAACGAGCATCCGGCTATTCATCGACCACCTCCTGTCCCACCGCCGCCACCAGCTGCGCCCATGCGCTGCCTGCCTCGCTCACTGCCCGCCAGTAACGGGTCTGATAATCGTACAGCATCATCTGGGCATCGCTGAGGTTGAAGAAATCCACCTTGCCCACCTGATAGCCCACCCTCATCGAGGTCACCGTCTGCGTGGCCTGGGGGATGACGGCATTCTTCAGCAAGCGCGCCTGCTCGCGGCTGCGTTGATAATCGGCCGCTGCCGCCGCCACCTCGGCCGCCACCTGCATCTGAGCTTGTTGCAACGCAAGGCGCTGCGCCATCAGCTCCGCATCGCGCTGATCCACCGCCCGGTCCTGGCGCGTCGCGGTATGCAGCGGCAAGGTCATTGAAAACATCACGCCCTGCATGTCCGGCTCGCCATTGCGCCACTCATAATTGGCGCCCACCATGAAGTCAGGGCGATAATCGGTGCGCGCCAGTGCCCGCTGGCTGCGGGCCGCTTCAATATCCCGTTGTCGCGCCAGCAGCATCGGGCGCTGCGCGGCCCGGCCCTGCAGCTCGGCCTCGGCAGGCAGCTCCGGCAGCGTTTCAGCAACCTCCGCGGGTAATATCACGGCCGTGGTCACCGGCCAGTACAGCAAGGCATCAAGCCGCGCCTCGGCACTGCGCCGCTGACCGACCAATTCGACCTCCTCCGCCAATAATCTGGACAGTCCTAACTGGGCCCGCAGCACATCCTGCTGCAACCCTGCCCCGACGCGATAGCGGCTCTCGGCGACGTTCACCAGCTGGCGCAGCAAATCCTTGCTGTGGTGCAGCGTCTGCAATGCCCGGTCCAGGTAAAACAGTTGCCACCAGGCCTGCCGCACCTGTGCGGTGAGTTGCAACAGCGTCTCGCCCGCCTCCAGCGTCGCGGCCTCGGCCTCATGTCGGGCGATCTCGCGCTGCAGATCGAGCTTGCCGGGGTAGGGCAGTGGCTGAACGATCCCGACCTTGAATTGATTCATCGCGGCGCGGCCCGGCTCCAGCGTCAGGGTGGGATCGGGCAAGGTGCCGGCTTGCGCAGGGATGGCGGTACGCGCCTCGGCCTCGGCGCGGCGTTGCGCCAGCCGCGGATTCGCGGCCACGGCCTGCGCCACGGCCGCCTGCGCCGTCAACGGCGCAACAGTCTCCGCAACAGCTGCGCTGACGCCGCGATAACACGGCATGGCGAACAGTGCCACCATGATAAAAAACATCTTTTTATTGCCCATCGACCATCCTCTGATCACAGCGCCGCCATCTCAACGATGGGCCCGGCTGATGATGACACCCGTGCTACTGCAGGCGTGGCTGGAAGATCAAATCAGAAAGGTGCAATACCGCACCATGAGGGGCACAGCGGAGACGAACAATAAAGGATCGGGTGGTATACGGTACCGTGGCGGCCGTAGCGGGACAGCGTTCACTACCATTAGCAATGGTGACAATAATGCATAGTTGTCCGGGGCAGAGGCCAAGGCCTGATCCAGCCGTGGCTGTCCCAGCGCCTCCAGCACATGACATGCCGGCAACTGGCATTCATCATCACCGTGCCGGGAATCGGGCATCTGTTCTGTGCCGTGACAATCCATGGCCATCTGGCCAGCGGCGACGGCGGGCGGTTCCGCTGCCGCGGTCATTGCCATGACACACGACTGACCCAGCATCATCAGCCACGCCATCAACGACATGGCCATGACGCTGCGCACCAATGGCCGTTTTCTGCAGCGCTGCAACATCAGCGACTACCCGCCCCTCTGGAGATCCACCATTGCCGGATTCTGCTACAAACCCTGGAATATATCAACATGTCTGGCCATGACGCCGCAGCCGAGTCTATGGCGCGTTCATCCGCCGCTGGACTGGCGGACACCGGCTGGCTTCATCTTTCAGAACCTCCCGCCATGTTAATTTTTTGCTTCAGCCATTTCCTGATTTCCACGGCAGTAACCGGCACCAGCGTCAGCGAAATCAATATCAGGCATTCCTCCAAACTGATTGCCTTGACTTTAAACACATCATCGAACGATCCTGTATGGTGCAGCATGATTTGAAATGTGACAGGAATCGCAACCGCCGCCAAATGGAATAGATTGGATGCAGGTCCCATCTGAAAGATCGTCTTGTGCTCGCTTCGGCACGCAAACGATCTGAACAGCTCGGCGAACACCAGGAACGAGAATACATGGGTTCTGGCAGTGATCTCATCCCAGGTGCGCAGGCTATAGATATAGACAGCAAGCGCCATGGTTGAGGTAATGATGCCGATAAAGGCCATCTCGACATAGAAGCCCCTGTCAAAAAAGCTGCCCGGTGAGGGCCGTTTCGTTGTCGCCAGCACATTTTTTGGCACAGGCTCGGCCGCCAGTGCCAATGACGGCAGGCCATCGGTCACCAGATTGATCCACAGCAGATGGATCGGCGCCAAGGGGGCAGGCAGGCCGGCCACCGCCGCCCCGAGCATGACAAGGATTTCGCTGAGATTACCCGACAATAAATACTGAATGGTCCGGCGGATATTACCATAAATCGACCGGCCTTCCTCGACGGCTGCAACGATGGTGGAAAAATTATCATCCGTCAGGATCATCGAGGATGCCTGCCTGGCAACCTCGGTACCACCCTTGCCCATCGCGATACCTATCGAAGCCTGCTTCAGCGCCGGTGCATCGTTGACGCCATCACCGGTCATGGCGACAATATTTCCCCTGCCTTGCCACGCCTGGACAATCTTTAATTTATGCTCCGGCGATACCCGGGCATAGACTGCCACCTGTTCAACCCTTGCTGACAGCTCACCAGCCGTCATCTTTTCAAGTTCTGCCCCGGTAAGCACCTGATCGAATCTTCCATCTTCCACAATGCCAAGTTCACCGGCGATGGCCCAGGCCGTGACAGGATGGTCGCCGGTGATCATGACGACTTTTATTCCCGCCGCCTTGCAGGCCTGAATGGCCGGGATACTTTCCTGCCGTGGCGGATCGGCGATCGCCACCAGGCCGAGGAAGGTCAGGTTGTGTTCGACGCTAGCATGATCGCTGAAGGTGGCGGGATTAAAATCCGTGGCAGCCAGCGGGAGTGTGTGTTGCGCTATCGCCAGCAACCTGCGGCCTTGCGAGGATAAGGCTATAACAGCCTTGTCAATCTCGGCCTTGTCCTGTTCACTGATCAGGCACAGCGGCAGCACTGATTCCGGAGCACCCTTGCAATGGATAACCACCTTTCCATCGGCCTGCACCGCGACGCTCATCCGTTTTCTGTTGCTGTCAAAACTCCATTCAGCAAGTCGCGGGTATCTGGCATTGAGCGCCCTGGCACTATGATGATGGTCCTGGGCAAGGTATAACAGGGCGACCTCGGTAGGGTCCCCCGTTGCCGCCGCTGCATCATTAACAGCGGCGTTGGAACATAATACGCCACTGACGACAAGCGCCTCACCCTCCGCGGAATCATTGCGCGCTGAACCGCCTGCTCGCACTATCCCCTGAGACACGGTAAAAGTTTCGCGCACCCTCATCTTTCCGGTCGTTAGCGTCCCCGTCTTGTCGGTACAGATGACATTCGTCGAGCCCAGCGTCTCGACCGCCGGCATATGCCTGACGATGGCATTCCTTTTCGTCATGCGCCGAATGGCCAACGCCAGCGCCAAGGTGACAACCGTAGGCAGCCCTTCGGGGATGGCGGCGACGGCAAGACTGATGGCCGTCATCAATACATCCAGCCATTTTTCTCCATGGAGAATTCCCAGCACGGCTACCATCAATACAATGACAGCGCAAAATACCAGCAGCTTGCTGCTGACCTTCTCAAGCATCTGCTGCAGCGGGGTTTTTGCGATGCTGACGGTTGCCAGCAATCCCGCGATATGGCCTATTTGCGTGTCCATGCCCACCGCTGTCACCACGGCCCGTGCCGACCCTGTCACCACGGCAGTACTGCCAAACAACATATTTCTCCGTTCCGCCAGGATTGCACTGCCAGCTACCGGGCTTGAATCCTTGGTCACCGGCAGTGATTCGCCGGTCAGTATCGCCTCATCCACCGCCAGCTGGCTGGCCAAAATGATCCGGCAATCTGCCGGCACATAATCGCCTGCTTCCAGCACCAGGATATCGCCGGGACATATCTCCGGTGCTACGACCTCCAGGATATTCCCGTCTCGCAAGACCCTCGCCCTGGGCGCCGAAAGTTTTTTTAACGCCGCGACGGCGGCTTCGGCCTTCGCCTCCTGGACATAGCCGATGATGGCATTGATAACGACGATGGCAGCAATCGCGATGGCGTCTCTGGTTTCCCCCAGCAGCGCCGAGATAACCGTGGCCACCAGCAGCGTAATGACCACCGGACTTTTAAATTGGGACAGCAGGCGGCGCAGCGGCGTGACCCGCGCCTCGGACGTCAGGATGTTCCGGCCATGGCGCATCAGACGTGCATGGGCTTCTGCCATCGACAAGCCCGTATCAGGGCTGACATTCAATATCGCCAGCACCTCTTCAGCAGCATCTGCCCACGGTGTATTGATCATGAGGCGGTTCCTCGCAGCGAAACCTTGATCACTCCATCAAGGCTTGCCTGGCATCATGCGCTGTTCGCGCATCTTATAAATGACCGGAATGACCAGCAGCGTCAGCAGTATCAGCGAAACGAGTCCGCCAAACATCGGTGATGCCAGCCTTTTCATCACATCGGCGCCCAGGCCGGTCGCGGTCATCACCGGCAGCAGGCCAAAGATGTTCATGCTCACCGCCATCAACACTGATCTCAGACTTTTCTGGGCGCCCTCAAGCGTCGCGGCGATGGCATCGCCGGCATCCTTCAGGCGGTCTTCCTGCCTGCGTTTCTTCCATGCCTGGTCGAGAAAGACGATCATGATCGATGTCGTTTCAACCGCGACGCCGATCAGGGCGATCGCCCCCGCCCAGACCGCAACGCTGGTGTTATATTTCAGCGTCCACATCAGCAGGATGCCGCCGATCAGCGACAGCGGCACCGCTACCATGATCATGACGGTCTTGGCGACCGATCTCATGCTGAAGTAGAGCGCCGCGAAGATCAACGCCAGTGTCAGCGGCAGGACGATCTTCATCCGGTCCTGCATGCGCTCCAGATACTCGTACTGCCCGGTCCAGCTGATAAAATAGCCGGGCGGCAGCTGGATGTCCCGCTTGACCGCCTCCTTGGCATCGTTGACATAACCACCGGGATCGCGGTCTTTCAGGTCGATGTAGACGTAGCCCGCCAGCGAACCATTTTCATCGAGCACCATCGGCGGTCCCATCCGCGTGACCAGTCTTCCCAGCTGGCCCAGCGGCACCTGCACGCCGGTGGGCGTCGCCACCAGGATGCGGCTCAGCTTGTCGATGTTATCCCTGAGCTCTCTCGGATAGCGGACGCTGATCGTATAGCGCTCCCGGCCTTCGACGGTCTGCGAAATCTCCATGCCGCCGATGGCGGTCTCCACGACCATCTGGGCATCACCGACATTCAGGCCATAACGCTGCATCGCAGCGCGGTCCGGCTCAAAGTCCAGATAATATCCGCCGACTATCCGTTCCGCATAGACGCTGCGCGTACCGCGCACGGTGTTCAAGGTCCGCTCCAGCTGCTGGCCGATACCCTCGATGACCTGCAGATCCTTGCCAAATATCTTGATCCCGACCGGCGTCCGGATGCCGGTCGACAGCATGTCAATCCGGCCACGGACCGGCTTGGTCCACGCCCGGTTCAAACCCGGCACCGCCACCGCCTCGTCAAGCCCGGCAATCAAGGCCTCATCCGTCAAACCCTTACGCCACTGGCTGCGCGGCTTCAGGCGTATCGTGTATTCAAACATCGACAGCGGCGCCGGATCGGTGGCGGTGTCAAATCGTCCGGCCTTTGCAAAAACGGTCTCCACCTCGGGATAGGCCTTGATGGCGGCGCTCTGCCGGGTCAAAAGATCAGAGGCGGCGGTGACTGAAATCCCCGGCACCGTCACCGGCATATACAGCAGATCCCCCTCCCAGAGTGGCGGCATGAATTCCGAACCGAGACGGGTAAAAGCGACGCCACAGACCACGATCAGTGCCACCATCGCCGCCAGGACAAGGCCAGTCTTTTGCAAACACCAGTGCAGGATCGGCCGGTAACAGGCCTGCAGCCAGCGGTTGACGGGATTTTCCTGCTCGCTTCTGATCCTGCCTTTGACAAAATAGGCGATCAGTGGCGGCGTCACGGTAATCGACACCAGCGCCGCGGCCATCATTGCAAAGGTCTTGGTGTAGGCCAGCGGATGGAACAACTTTCCTTCCTGCGCCTGCAGCGCGAAGATCGGCAGAAAGGACACGCCGATAATCAGCAACGCGCTGAAGATCGAGGGCCCGAGCTCCTGACAGGCCTCGATCGCCAGCGCCCGGGATGAACCTGCCCCCTGCGCCGCCGCAATCTTCTTGTGCGTGTTCTCGATAAAGACCACGACCCCATCGACGATATCGCCCACCGCCAGGATGATGCCGCCCATCGACATGATATTGAGGCTGATGTCGAGGTAGTACAGCGGGATCATCGAGATAAGCACTGAGAGCGGCAGCGTGATGACAATGACCAGCACGCTGCGGATGTGAAACAGAAAGATCAGGATGACCAGGCAGACCAGGGCGATCTCCTCGAAGATTGCATCGCGTAGCGTCGCCATGGCCTCCTCGATCAGCGACGATCGGTCATAGACGATCTTCAGTTCCAGACCAGGCGGAAATGCGCCTTTGACGTCCTCGATCTTTTTCTTCACCGCTGCGATAACACGGGACACATCTTCGCCCTGCCGCATCACGACCAGCCCGCCCACGCTATCACCGTGGCCGTTAAAGTCCGCCAGGCCGCGCCGTATATTGGGGCCAAGGTTCACCGTGCCGACGTTGCCCACCCGGATCGGCGTATTGTCGGGACCGATGCCGATCGAAATATTCTCGATCTCCGTGGGATCCTTGATATAACCCGGCCCCCGCACATAATACTCCCGCTCTGAAACCTCCAGGGTTCGCCCGCCGACATCCTTGTTGCTGTCACGGATCGCGCTGATGACATGCTGGATCGGGATCTTCAGTGCAGCCAGTTTGTTGGGGTCGACCTCAACCTGGTACTGCTTTTCAAAACCGCCGATGCTGGTGACCTCCGCGACGCCGGGAACCGACGCCAGCCAGTATTTCAGATACCAGTCCTGGAAGGTCTTGATCTCTGACAGGTCATATTTTCCGGTCGGGTCGGTCAATACATATTGAAATACCCAGCCGACACCGGTGGCGTCCGGACCGATCGACGGTGTCGCGCCCTGCGGCAACTGCCCCGCCAGCTTCGACAGATACTCGACAACCCGCGACCGCGCCCAGTAAATATCGGTCCCGTCCTCGAAGATGACATAGACAAAGGACATGCCAAACATCGAGAAGCCGCGTACCACCGATACCTTGGGGGCAGACAGCATCGCCGCTATCAGCGGGTAACTGATCTGGTTCTCGATCAGATCGGGACTTCTGCCCATCCACTCGGTAAAGATGACCACCTGGGTTTCCGACAGGTCGGGGATGGCATCCACCTGGATGTTCTTCAGGCAAAACATCCCCCACAGCCCCAGCAGCGCGGAGAGCACGAAGGTGATCCGCGGGTTGCTGCCGCACCACGCAATAATGTTACCGATCATCTTCGTTCATTGCTCGCCATGTCCGCCATGACCCGCCTGGGCAGGGGCCCCCTTCTGCATCGCGGCCTGAAACTTGCTTTCGGCGTCGATCAGGAAATGGGCGCTGACGACGACCTCCTCCCCGCCTGCCAGTCCGGAGAGGATAATGAAGGCATTTTCGACCCGGGGACCCACCTTGACCTCGCGCGGTTCAAAGCGCAGCGCACTGGTCTTGACGAACACAATGCTTCGTGCGCCGGTATCGATCACGGCGTCGTCAGGAACGACTATCGATGCGCCCAGATCCTTCTTGAGTTCGATGTTGGCAAACATCCCCGGCTTCAGGCGCTGATCGAGGTTGTCGACCTCGATGCGGGCCTTGGCGGTGCGCGTCTCTTGCTCGACCTGCGGATAGATATAGCTGATCCTGGCGCTGATGGCTGGACCTGGATCATAAGGAAAGCTGATGTCCACCTCATCGCCTGTGGCAATGACCGCGATATCATATTCATACAGGGTGGCGATGATCCACAGCCGCGACAGGTCGGTGATACGGTAGAGCTCCATCTCCGGCGTGATGTACATGCCATGCACCGCCATCTTTTCGATGATGAACCCCTCGGCAGGAGACGTGAAGGTCACGGCACGATTGGATCGTCCGCTCTTCTCCAGCCTGGCAAACTCCGCCTGCGGGATGCCCCACAGGCGCAGCCGGTCACGTGCACTGGCAGCAATTTCGCTGCCGATGGCGCCCTGCTGGCGCGCCGCCAGATATTCTTCCTCTGTGGCGACCAGATCGGGACTGTAAAGATCGAACAGCGGCTGACCGATATGCACCGGCCGTCCGACGTAGTCCGCGTACACCCGCTCGATCCAGCCGTTGATCTTGGTATGCACGTGCGCCTCCCTGGTCTGATCGGCCGTGACGGTGCCGACGGTGCGGATGGTATGTTCAACCTTTTTCCTTTCCGCCTTGATCACCTTCAGTCCGATCCTGGCCTGTTTGGCAACGGGCACTTCAATCGGCACGCGCGGTGCTTCCGTTTTCGCTGCGGCCTTGCCGCCCGCTGCCTGGATTTCTTGCAGCGGTGGCGCGCTATCCATGTCATGCCCGCCATGCGGCGGGGCGGAAATGGCGGCGCTGCAGTACAGCGCCAGGCAGGTAAACAGTATTCTCATTACATCCCTCCCATGCCGGAACCAGCGCTGTCGCCTGACCTGGGAGATGCCTTGGGCCTGCGCGTCGGGCCACTCATGCCACCCCCCATGTCCACGGTATCAGAGCCCATGCCGTCGCCCATGATGCGGCCGCCAAAAAGACTCGGCTTACTGGGTGCCAGCCGTAGAACGGGCGGGGCGGAAAGAAGTTCTTTCATCCTGGTTCTGGCCAGTGCGACATCAATCTGCGCCGCCAGATATTCCAGTTGTTGCGCGCGCTGGACCTTCAGCGTATCCAGATATTCAGTCATCGGCAGCCGGCCGGCGCTATAACTTGACCGGGCGTTTTTAACCGCCAGCGTCGTCGTTGGTATTACGGTATTTTTATACAGATCGACAATGTCGTTGGCGGTTTTGAACTGTTGCTGCGCCGCCACCCGCTCGGTGTTCAGGCGGTTTTCCAGACTGCTGCGCTCCAGCATGGCAGCCTGTTTGTCACTCTTGCTGGCCGTCAACAGCCTGGCTTGTTTATTCCCGGCATACAGCGGGATATTGGCCCCTATCATGATTCCCCAATTGGCAGTGCCCATGCCGGAACCGGGGTCCATCGCCATCCCCTGAATGACGAAATCAGGGTATGAGGCCAGCCTGGCGAGGGTTTCTTCCTTTTCAGTCTGCGTCACGAAGGAATCCAGCGATTTGAGCTCGGGCTGATTCTGTAGCGTTAGCGGCTCGCCACCGGCCAGATCCCCGTCGGAAAATGTGACGGACAAGTCGCCCAGCGGCGTCTCCGCCGGCTTGTTTCTGAGTTCATTGACCACGGCCTGGAGGATGTTCTGCTCCCTTGCCAGTTTCAGTCCATCCACATCGAGCGCAAACAGCTCAATCTGTGCCAGCAGCAGTTCATGGTGCCCCCCGCCCCCCGGTTCATACCGTGACCGGGTACTGGCAACCGTACCCGTAACAACGTTTTTCAGCTCGCTGTTTAATGCGATGGCCTGCTGGTTGAAATAGGCGCGATAAAAGGCTTGGGTTGCGAGCACGGCCAGCTCCCTGTCCAGGGTTTCTGCATCGCTGCGGGCGGAACTCGCCTTGCTTGTGGCCGCGTCCGATCTTGCCGACCGCTTGCCCGGAAACGGGAAAGCCTGACTGATCTGATAGCGCGTCACATAATCCGATCCACCACCGAACGGGATCTCATCAACACCCAGTGCAATGAAGGGGTCGTCCAGTGCCCCCGCCGGCTTGATGCGATCCTCGAACGCCGTGGTGCGCAGTTGCGCTGACTGGAGCGAGGGGTTGGCGCTGCCAACCTCGGACAGGTAGGCATCCAGCGTCAGCGCCTCCGCATCACAGAGGCTGCTCAACAGCAATCCGATGCAGAGTGGACTGGTAGATCGCATGAACTTCATGATTGATCCCTTTCTGATCCAAACAAAAGGACATCACATTGCCGGTCTGTCATACCCCAACGCAGCATCTTCCCTGCTGCAGGCGCTCCGGTGACGGCGGCCACCGTCACCATTCAATAATCGGTATAACCCGCCGGCCCCGGCGTATAAAACGTGTCGGCGTTCGGTGGCGTCAGTGCGGCATGGTTGCGCAGCTTGTTGACCAGATCCGGATTGGAGATGAACGGCCGGCCGAAGGCGACCAGATCACCACGGCCGGCCTGCAGATCGTGCTCGGCGCGCTCGCCATCATAGCCGCCGGACAGGATATAGGCGCCGGTAAAGTTTGTCCTGATCAGCTGTTTGACCTGCGGGCTGACCGCTGGCGCACCCATTGCACTGTGATCGACGACATGGATATAGGCCAGCTTGAGCGCCGCCAGCGTGTGGCTCAGTTCGGCATAAAACTCGTCGATACCATCAAAGGCCCCAGTGTCATTGAACACGCCATACGGTGACACACGGATGCCGGTGCGTTCACCACCGATGCGGTCGACGACGGCCTTGGTGACTTCCAGTGCAAAGCGCATCCGGCCCGCGGCGGCACCACCATAACCATCGCTGCGCTGATTGGCGAGTGGATTTAAAAACTGTTCGATCAGATAACCGTTGGCGCCATGCAGCTCGACGCCATCAAAACCAGCCTCGATCGCCAGCTCGGCGCAGCTGGCATATTCGGCGATCGTGCTGCGGATGTCGGCCTCGGTCATCGCCTGCGCGACAGGGTGATCCTGCATCCCTTGACGGTCGGTCCACATCTGGCCGGAGATCTTGATCGCCGACGGCGCCAGCATCCGCGCGCCCTCCGGCATATTGGCCGGATGCGACACCCGGCCGGTGTGCATGATCTGCAGGAAGATCCTGCCCTTGCGGTCATGCACGGCCCGGGTCACCTTGCGCCAGCCCGCCACCTGTTGCTGATTATAAAGTCCGGGGATACGCGCATACCCCAGGCCATTGGGCGACGGCGAGGTGCCCTCGGTGATCAGCAGACCGGCGTCGGCGCGCTGACCGTAATACTGGACATGCAGTTCATTCGGGACATTGCCGGTGGCACGGCAGCGCGTCATCGGCGCCATGACGATGCGGTTGCCGAGCGTGATGTTGCCGACGGTCACGGGTTCAAACAGTTTCATTGCTGCACTCCATTATTTATGTCGTCAGATTACGCGCCGGCATATGTCCACGCGACCAAGATCATGGCTGCATTCTAGCGGATATAGGCCTCGGTGGCATAGCGCCGCATCATGCGGTGACTGTTGAAGAACGAGGCATTCTTGCTGATCGCGCCCTTCATGACCATCAACCACTTGCTGCGATTGTGGTAATACAGCGGCAGCACCACATGTTCGAGCTTGTCGTACAGGGACAGCGCATCATTGCCATTGGCCGATTCACTGGTACTACTGCCGATGGCCCAGCCGGTGATGCCCTCGATACAGCCTTCGATCCACCAGCCATCGAGCACGCTGAGGCTGGGCACACCGTTGAAGGCGGCCTTCATGCCGCTGGTACCGGAGGCCTCAAGTGGCCGCAGCGGTGTGTTCAGCCACAGGTCGGCACCGGACACCATCGCCAGCGCGATCTCCATGTCATAGTTCGGCAGATAGGCGATGGTGATACGGCCACGCAGTGTCCGTATCGCCGCATGCAGTATCTCGATCATCTTCTTGCCGCCGCCATCCTGTGGATGGGCCTTGCCGGCCAGCACGATCTGCAACGGCTGCTGTTGCGCAATGGCGGCCAGCCGCTCGAGGTCATGAAACAACAGGTCGGCACGTTTGTAGGCCGTCATGCGCCGGGCAAAGCCCAGGATCGGCAACTGCGGATCGAGCTCCACCGAGGTCAGCGCCCTGACCCGGGCGATCAAGGCCTGCTTCGCCAGCACATGGGCCTGCAACACGTCGTCATCCGGGATGCAACACTCGGCACGCATCAGCAGCTCCGGCTCATGGCGCCAGCCGTGCAGGAAGCGGTCATACAGCGCGGCAAAACTCGGGCAGACCCAGGTCTGCGGATGCACGCCGTTGGTGATTGCATGCACCTGATAACCGGGAAACAGCGTCCGCGACAGCTCGGCATGGCGCTTGGCGACGCCGTTGACGAAATCACTGAGGTTCAGCGCCAGCCGCGTCATGTTCAGATCATCGTCGCCAGCCAAATGCTTCAGCGTCGCCATATCGATGCCATCCTGCAGCACCCGTTGCAGCAGCGGATACGGGAAGCGATCCTGGCCGGCCTCGACCGGGGTATGGGTGGTGAAATTGCACATCTCGCGGATGCGCGGCATGTCATACAAGGGCTCACCGGGCCGCAGGTCCTCTTTAGCAAAGGAGAAACGCCGCAACAGCTCGACTGCCAGCAGCGCCGAGTGGCCCTCGTTCATATGATATTGCCGGATGTTGAAACCCAGCGCCTGCAACAGCCGCACCCCGCCGATACCGAGCACGATCTCCTGCTTCAGCCGGTAGCTGATGTCGCCGCCGTACAGATAATGCGTCAGCTGGCGATCATCGCTGCTGTTGTGATCCAGGTCGGTATCAAGCAGGATCACCGGCTGCCGGCCGTTCTGGTAACCGGTCATGATATACAGCCAGCCGCGGATCCATACCGGCCGGCCGTCGATGACGACGGCGATCATCGCATCGAGCGCGGATGCCGCGCTGGCCGGATCCCATGGATCGGGTGCCTCAAGCTGGTGACCCTGCCCATCGAGCTGCTGACGAAAATAGCCCATGCGGCTGACCAGCGTGACCGCCACCATCGGCAACTCAAGGT
This sequence comes from Gammaproteobacteria bacterium, assembly GCA_016218365.1. Lineage (GTDB taxonomy): Bacteria > Pseudomonadota > Gammaproteobacteria > SZUA-140 > SZUA-140 > JACREF01. The sequence goes on along the minus strand of JACREF010000011.1, from coordinate 118,438 downwards.
CCGCCGCCGAGCGCAAGGTATCGCCGGCCAGCACACCGAGACCGCCGCTGTAGGTGGGGATGTCATTGCGCAGCGCGATCTCCATCGAGAAATAGGCGACGCGCGGTTCATGGATGAAATCTTCAAGCATCGAATGGCCCCTGATGATCAGGTTGACAACGCCGGTCGCGGATCTCCGGCCGACCCTGGCTGATGGTATATTGCGCGTGTTCAATCATATTGTCACGGGTCTACCCCTTCGATACGCGGCTGTCGCCGCTACTCAGGGCGAACGGAGGCGGTGGTGAGTAGACGCAGAGTACCGCGGTGATCGGAGGCCGAAGGACCGTTCGTGGTGAGCAGGCGTCCTTCGGTATGCGGCTGCGCCGCTACTCAGGGCAGGCCCTAACATATGCCGTTCGTGGTGAGTAGGCGTCCTTCGATACGCGGTCATCGCCGCTACTCAGGGCGAACGGGGCCACGGCAGAGAGCACATCAGCGTTGCGACCTGCAGCTGCGCTCAGCTGCCGCTGCTGGCCCACAGCGGCACCTGGTCCACCGCATGGTGCAACGCCCGCTCACGGTCACGGTAATCCGGTGCAAACCGTGCCACCTCGCGCCAGTAGCGCGCCGAATGACTCATGACGCGGGTGTGGCATAGCTCATGGATGAACAGGTAATGCACTAGCTCCGGCGCCAGAAACAGCAGGCTGCGGTTCAGGCTGATGTCACCGTCACGCGTGCAACTGCCCCAGCGCGTCTTCTGGCCGCGCACTGTTGCGCTGCGATAGCGCAAACCCGTTTCCTGACTGACCTGCTGCAACCACGGTAGCAGATGATGGCGTGCCTGGCCCTGCAGCCAGCGTTGTAGCGTCCGGCCCACCGCGGCATCATCAGCCGCATAAACAAGCAATGCCGGCTGCTGATCCTGCAGCGTCGCAACCACACGGCCGCGCGGCGAGGCGCGATAGTCGATGCGCCAGCACTGCGCGGTGGCGGCAAACTCGATAGTGGGTGGGCGTGCTGCCGATGCAGCAGGACCATGCTGCTGCAGATAATACTGACGCTGCTCGATGACCCAGGCGCGGTGGGCCGCGACAAACGCCGCCGCCTCACGTCGCGCGACACCGCGTGGCAGCACCACCTCGACCTCACCACGCCGGCTGACCTTCAGCAACAAGCGCCGGGCGCGCGGCGATACCCGGACGCTGTACTCGATGTCCACGGCTTCATCGGCCAGCAGGCTCATGCCCCGGCCCGGTGTGACAACAGGTGATTTGTGGCACAATAACGCCGCGCCGTTGACTGCGACCAACCCGGGGGCATGGACATCATGAAGTGGCTGGATTCGATCTCGTTGCTGTGGCTGACGCTGCTCTGCAGCGTATTGATCCTGGCGCCGTTCTTCCCTGAACCCCATCTGTGGCAGCAGTTGAAGCTGCTCGGCAGCGGCGAGCTGAACCAGACCGCCGACATCGTCGACCTGTTGCTGCATGCCGCGCCGCTGCTGCTGATCGCGTGGAAGATCGTGCGGATAGTACGACAGCGCCGGCGCGCCGCGTGATTATCCACCAAACTTGGCAAACACCAGTGTTGCATTGGTGCCGCCAAACCCAAAGCTGTTCGACATCACGCACTGCAGACCGGCCGCGTCGCGCCGCGTCCGGACCAGCGGCAGGCCCTCGACCGCCGGGTCCGGCGTCTCGACATGGGCCGAGGCCGCAATGAAATCGTGCTCCATCATCAGCAGCGAATAGATCGTCTCATTGACACCGGCGCCACCGAGCGCGTGACCGGTCAAGGACTTGGTCGACGAGAACGGCGGCACCCGGGCGCCAAACACCTCACGCAAGGCCTCGACCTCCTTGACGTCACCGATCGGTGTGCTGGTGCCGTGGGTGTTGATGTAATCGATCGGCTGCCGGACCGTCGCCAGCGCCTGGCGCATGCAGCGGACCGCGCCCTCGCCGGACGGCTGCACCATGTCGTGACCATCGGAGTTGGCGCCATAGCCGACGACCTCGCCATAGATCCTGGCGCCGCGCGCCTGCGCATGCTCCAGCTCCTCGAGCACCACGATGCCGCCGCCGCCGGAGATGACAAAGCCGTCACGCTTGGCATCATAGGCCCGCGAGGCCACCGCCGGACGGTCGTTATAGGCCGACGACAAGGCGCCCATGCCGTCAAACAGCATCGTCATCGTCCAGTCGACCTCTTCACCACCGCCGGCAAACATGACGTCCTGTTTGCCGAACTGGATCTGTTCCACCGCGTTGCCGATGCAATGGGCGCTGGTCGAACAGGCGGAGCTGATCGAATAATTGATGCCCTTGATGCCGTAGGCGGTGCACAGGTTTGCCGACACCGTGCTGCCCATGGTCCGCGGCACCATGTACGGGCCGACGCGCTTGGCGCCCTTGTCGCGCAGTATCTCTACTGCCTGCAGAAAATTCTTGTTCGACGCCCCGCCGGAGCCGGCAATCAGCCCGGTACGCGGATCGGAGACCTGCTGCCCGGTGAGACCGGCATCCTCAATGGCCTCACGCATTGCCAGATAGCAATAGGCCGCGGCGTCGCCCATGAAACGCAGCAGCTTGCGGTCGATCAGCGCGGCGGTGTCGATGCGGATCGGCCCGTGGACATGGGAACGGAAACCGAGACGGGCATACTCCTCGCAGAACTCGATGCCGGACCGGCCATCACGCAAGGAGGTCGTGACCTCCCCGGCATTGTTGCCGATGCTGGAGACGATGCCGACACCGGTTATTACGACACGACGCATCACAGCGGCCCTCTCAAAAACCATCCGTCGATGTGAACAGCCCGACCCGCAACTCAGCTGCGGTATAGATGGTCTGACCGTCCACTTCGAGGCGGGCATCACCGATGCCCATGAACAGTTTGCGCATGATGACCCGCTTCAGATCGATATGATAACGGACCAGCTTCTTGTCCGGCGTCACCTGACCGGTGAATTTCACCTCGCCACAACCGAGCGCGCGGCCGCGCCCCGGCCCACCCATCCAGCCGAGATGGAAGCCAATCAGCTGCCACATGGCATCCAGCCCCAGACAACCCGGCATCACCGGATCATTCTCGAAATGACAGCCAAAGAACCACAGATCGGGCCGGATATCGAGCTCGGCAATGATCTCGCCCTTGCCATGACGGCCGCCGCTATCGCTGATATGGGCGATGCGATCAAACATCAGCATCGGTGGCAACGGTAACTGGGCGTTGCCCGGCCCAAACATCCGGCCATGTCCACACTCAAGCAATTCATCACGCGAGAAGCTGTTTTTTCTCATTAGGTTTCCATCTGTCGCAGCACTGGCCAGGGTCATAGTGTTACCTCAGACCCGAGCGATCCCTGTCTGCGGGTGGTCTGGCAAAACAGGCTGCTATGTTAATACATTGTCCGCAACTTTTCTAATTCCCTGGATCATATGCAGCAGGCGCAGGAAACTCGACAACAATCGGGGTAGACTGAGTCTGCCACTGGGATATGCTGACAAGGACCGGTTGTAGCGGCCAAGCCAGTGGCAATGTGTGCGGGAGATATCGAGAGGATTAGTGCTTCTTGCGGCTCATGGCCCGGATGACCTGGTCCTCGAGTTCGATGCGCTCGGCCAGTTCCTCGCCGAGCCGGGACAGGTCCTCATCCAGCCGATCGATATTCAGCGCATGGGCTGATTCGTCATAGCGGTCATTGAAATCAAGGATCGACTGGGTGGTCGCGGCGATCCGGCCATAGACCTTGTTGGCCACGTCCATGACCTCCTTGCGACGCTCGCGCCCCTCGTCGATGAAGCGGTACAGCCGGAAATGGGCGTCGGCAGTATAGTCGATCAGGGCCTCACAGAAACGCTCCAGCAGATCAGAGACCGAAGTAATCTCGGTATATGGATGATGGGCGGCCAGGTCCCCGTACAGCGACAACATCGCCGTGCGTTCACGGACCAGCTTGTCGATCAGCCCTTGCGACTCGGCGCGACGGTCTGCGGCGGATACCTGATTCATTGTCGAACTCCTTTGACCGATCGGTCGGTTTCCCGGGGGCCTGGCCATGGCAACACCGCCAGCCGGGACACACCACATCATAATAACAGCAATTACGGTGCCAATCTCTTGCACTTGTTCATAAATGTTGCAGGAATCAGCCCTTGACCCGGGCTGGAACCCCTGACCCGCCCCACACAGGGTTGAATATCAACGGGCGGACAGGCCTCCATTATAAGCCAAATAATTGACATATTCATAGATCATTGAGGGCACCCCCTGCCGTGGCCCACCCAACTGTCCGACAGGACCAGGCCTGGTCACTCGCGCAGCCCCAGATAACAGGTCACCTCTTCGCGATCATGGTACAGCTGTTTGCAGCGCAAGCGGTAGTCGGTGTCCCGCAGGCCATCCTCGATCTGCTGCCGGCACTGCTGCACCTCGGCATAGCGTTTTTTCATCGGCAGTTTCAGGTTGAAGACGGTATGCCGGCACCAGCGCTGGGTGATCCAGCGCACCACCAGCTCGGCGATGCGCGCCGGCTGCTCGACCATGTCGCAGACCATCCAGTCGACGGGGGATGCCGGGCGATAATGAAAACCGTCGGCACGCAGATGCTCGACCTGTCCCGAGGCCAGCAAGGCCGGAGCCAGCGCCCCGTTGTCGACGGCCGTGACATGCAGCCCGCGCCTGACCAGCTGCCAGGTCCAGCCGCCGGGCGCCGCCCCGAGGTCCACCGCGGTCTGGTTGCTGCGCAGCAGCCGCTGCCGTTCATCGTCGCTGAGCAGGGTCAGCAGCGCCTCCTCGAGCTTCAGCGTCGAGCGGCTCGGTGCGCCGGCCGGAAACTTCAGCCGCCGGATGCCCATCGCCCACGGACTGCTGGCAGCCAGCGGTGAGATCCCGACGTAGGCGACATGGGTGGCGATGAAGCAGACGTGCAGCCGCCAGCCGGCCGCATCGAGCATCCCGGCCCGCTCCAGCGCCGTGGACAGCGGACGCTGCAAGGCCCGGCACAAGGGCTGCAGCTCCTTGGCCTCGTTGGTATCGGGCGTATCGATCAACAGCTCGGCGATCGTCACCTGCGCCGTGGCAATGGCCTGCATCAACCCGGCTACCCGGTCATCGACCGCCAGGTCCTTGCACAGCTCGATCAGCTCGAACCACTGGCGCGCGAAGACCAGGTCCGTGAGTCGCACTGACAACGTCAACCTCCTGAGCTGCGTGACGTCGTGGGGAACAAACACCACATATCCGGAATCGGGCTTGGCGCGGCAATAACCGTCGCTACCCTGATATTGGGCGCGCTGCTGGATCTCGGCGGCGCATTCCCCCTCGAAGCCGGGGCGGCAGTACAGAAACAGACTGGTAGACATTATCGCTTCTCAATAAATGCGGCCAGCATAGCATCACTCATGGCGCAAGGCCTCGATCGGATTGAGCCGCGCCGCGGTCAAGGCCGGAAAATAGCCGAACACCACCCCGACAGCCGCGGCAAACACCACGGCGATCACCACGATCCCGCCGCTGAATACAAACGGCACACCGAGCACGCCGGACAGGCCAAAGGTCGCCGCCAGCGCCAGCACCACGCCGACCACACCACCCAGCGACGACAACACCACGGCCTCGACCAGAAACTGCATCATGACCTCGCGCTCCAGGGCACCGATCGCCAGCCGGATGCCGATCTCGCGGGTGCGCTCGGTCACCGACACCAGCATGATGTTCATGATGCCGATACCGCCGACCAGCAGACTGACCGCAGCGACCGTGCCTAGCAGCATGGTCAGGATCTTGGTGGTGTCCGCCAGCGTGGCGGCGATCTCCTGCATGTCCATCACCGAAAAGTTGTCGTCCTCAGCCGGCGAGATATGACGCCGTTCACGCATCAGCAGTTCGATATCACGCTTGACCTGCTGCGTCGCCACGCCATCACGTGCCGAGACATGGATCAGGTTGACATCCTGATTGCCGGCGATGCGGCGCCAGAAGGTGCGCAGCGGCATGATGACAACATCATCCTGATCGCTGCCCATCGCACTCTGGCCCTTGGCGGCCAGCACACCGATCACCTGGCATGACACTTTCTTCAGGCGCAATGCGCTGTCGAGTGGATCCTGCCCACGATACAGCTCCCGGACCAGCGTGGCGCCGATCAGACACACCGCCTTGCCGGCCCGCAACTCGCTGGCGGTGAAGGTCCGCCCGCTGGCCGCTGCCCAGTTCCGTACCTGAAAATACTCCGGCGTGGTGCCGGTCACACTGGTCGACCAGTTCTCATTGCCATAGACCGCGATGGTTTGCTGGGCGGCGGTGGGCGCGGCGGCGGCCAACGAACCAATCTGGGTTGCCACTGCGGTCGCGTCATCGATCCTGAACGGCGGCGCGGTATTACGCTGACCCGGCCCGAAGCGCTGGCCGGGGCGCAGGATCAGCAGGTTGCTACCGAGGCTGGCGATCTGCGCCGTGACCTGGGCCGTCGCCCCCTGGCCGAGATTGACCATGGTGATCACCGCGGCCACACCAATGACAATGCCCAGCATCGTCAGCGACGAACGCAGCACATTGCGCCGGATCGCGCGCAAGGCCAGCAGCCAGGCATTCCAGAACATCAGTGTGCCCCCGCATGATCCTGGATCGGGCTGATCAGGCCGTCACTGAAACGGATGATACGCCGCGCATAGGCCGCCATCTCGGCCTCGTGGGTGACCATGATCACCGTCAACTGGCGCTCCTGATTAAACTGCGTCAGCAACCCCATGATCTCGCGGCTGCGTTCGCTGTCCAGATTGCCGGTCGGTTCATCGGCCAGCAGCACAGCAGGTTCGGTAACGATGGCCCGGGCAATGGCGACGCGCTGCTGCTGGCCACCGGACAACTCGCTCGGGGTGTGATCCTCCCAGTCGGTCAGTCCGACAGCGGCCAGCGCCTGACGCGCCAGCGCCCGACGCCGCACCGCCGGCAGACCGCGGTAGATCAGCGGCAACTCGACGTTCTCCAGTGCCGAGGTGCGCGCCAGCAGATTGAAACCCTGGAACACAAAACCGATATGAAAGCGTCGTAACCAGGCCAGCTGATCACGTGACATCCCGCTGACATCGCGACCGCGGAACAGATAGCTGCCGCGGGTCGGCGTGTCCAGACAGCCGAGGATATTCATGCAGGTCGATTTGCCGGAGCCACTGGGCCCCATCATGGCAACGAAATCACCGGCATTAATGACCAGATCGATGCCTCGCAGGGCCTGCATCGCCGCCGCACCGCGGCCATAGACCTTGGTAACGGCGCGCAGCGCCACCAGTGCGGGTTCGCTCATCGCGACGCGCCTGTCGTCGCATCAACCACCACCTGACTGCCGACCGGCAGCGGCGCATCGATGACCTCGGTCATCCTGCCGTCGCTGACACCGGTCGTGATCGTTACCGCCACCGGCTGACCATCCTTCAGCACCCAGACCTGCTGTGGTCGGCCATGACCGTTGACCGCCTTGCGCCGGCTGGCCTGATCATCACGGCGTGGACGGCCACCGACGATCAGCCGCTGCAACAGGCCACCGCTGGTTTGCGCCCCACTCGGGCGCGGCGGCGTGAAGCGCAACGCGGTATTCGGCACCAGCAACACATCCTGCAGTCTGCTGACGGTGATATCGGCCGTTGCCGTCATGCCGGGGCGCAAGGCCAGATCGGTGTTGTCGACCGTCAGCACCGTCTCATAGGTCACGACACCGTCAACGGTCTGCGGCGCATAACGCACCTGCTTGATTCGGGCCGCGAAGCTGCGCGCCGGATAGGCGTCGACCGTGAATACGGCCTGTTGATCCTCTGCAATCTGACCAATATCTGCCTCATCGATCGCGACATGCAATTCCATCTGCGCCAGACTCTCGGCCAGCGTGAACAATACCGGAGTCTGCAACGAGGCGGCCACGGTCTGCCCCGGTTCGATCTGGCGCTTCAGCACAATGCCGTTGATCGGAGACATGATGTCGGCCTTGGCCAGCGCGGTCTGATTGGCATCGAGTTCAGCCTGGCTCTGGACCACCTGCGCCCGGGCGCTGGCCAGTCCGGCCTCGGCACGCATCGCCGAGGCCCGGATGCTGTCGCATTCCTCCTGGGCACACAGCTCGCGCCTTTCCATCTCCTGCGCACGCTGCAGCTTGCCGCGCATCTCGGTCAGCGTGGCCTCGGCATCCTTGACCCTGGCCTGGGCCAGTTGCAAGGCGGCGCGTGATTGCCGATAACGCGCCTGCAGCTGATCGGTATCGAGACGCGCCAACAGCTGCCCGGCCTTGACATGGTCATTGAAATCCACCGCAACCTGTTTGACAGTACCGGAGATCTCGGTGCCGACATCGACCTGATTCATCGGCTGCAACACGCCGGTGGCCGTCACGGTGACGGTCAGATTGCCTTTCTGTATCGGCTCCAGACGGTATTGCACATCAGCCGAGCCTTGTTGGCCAGGCAGCAGCAACCACCCGCCTGCCAGTATTGCGGCAAAGCCAATCCCCCACACCTTGAACGAGCGCCACCACGGCGGTAGCGGGGCCAGTTCGTTTTCACCCTCCAGCGTCGGCGAGGATGCAGCCATTTTGTTGCGGCGCCAGAAGGTGAATTTCATCTCTGTCCCTGTGCTAACTATTCAACACAACGATACTGCCATGAGCCATCACCGGCCTCAAGGAATTTGAGGGCGGTGAAAATGACAAAGGCCGGTCAAGCCGGCCTTTGAAGTGTACCCTGCAAAAACGGTCAGAAGCCGATATTGACCCGCATCAGACCCGGCACCTGCAAGCCGCTGCTCGAATCATAGACGACAAAGTCAAACGTCACATTGTCGGTCGGCACCCAGCGCACGCCGAGACGCGAGATGTTTTCCTTCTTGATCCCGGCCGGGGTATCGACGGCCAGATCAACCTCGGCACCCAGCAGCAGCGCCTTGCTGGCACCGCTGTTGGCCACCGTGTAGAAGGCGCCAAGCACGATATCCGTCCAGCTGTCGGTGCCATCGTCCTCGATGCGCGGGTTCATGTTCAGCAGCCACGGCGTGGCGCGATAATCGATGGCCGCACCCAGCGTCAGCACCGTCTTGTCATTGGTAGACGGATTCGGTGGTGTGTCGACACCGAGGCCGCCATACAAGGCGACATTGACCGGGGCAGCGCCCTTCTGCCTGCCCTGCGGGCCCTGGCTCAGCACACGCTTGTAACCGATCTGATAGCTATCGCTGTGCACCTGATTGGTGACGAACACCTCACCGTCAAGCGCACCGACACGCAATGCCGGATGATTGTTGCCGCCGCCATAGGCGGCCGAGTTGGCATTGCTTATATTGGGTATAACATTGTAGAAATCGACATTGACCGAACCCTTGGCTGCGGTCGCGGCCAGCTCCTGACCCAGGATCGCCGAAGGCTGTGCCGCCAGCACCAGTGCCGGTGCCATCATCGCCGCTGCCACGACACCCTTATAGTAGTTATGCATCTCTCCCCCCTCGTTAGCTGAAAATCGCGGCTATCGTGCCGCACTGTCACTGGTCACGCAAGGCCCCCAGTCTCTATACTCGAACATTGACTGTCACAGGACGTCGCCGCCCCGCCGGAGGTTCCCATGGATTGCTGTCATTACAACAGCTGCAGCACCGGCCGGTTGTTCTCGCGTTTTGCCCACCGCTATGTCAAACGCTACCAGCGCCGCGGTCTGGACCCGAATCAGCGACAAATTGTTGACGGTCTGCAGCGCCACGGCGGCATCACCGGCCGCAGTCTGCTGGAGATCGGTTGCGGCGTCGGCTATCTGCATCACACCTTGTTGCAACAAGGCGCGGCCTCGGCGGTCGGCATCGATCTGTCGGAGCAGATGCTGGCGCTGGCGCGGCAACAGGCCGAAATCAATCATCTTGCAGAGCGCTGCCGCTACCAGCTCGGTGAGTTCACGGCCCTCGCACCTGAGCTGGAGCGTGCCGACATCGTGCTGCTCGACCGGGTCATCTGCTGTTATCCGGATGCCCGCGCGGTGCTGCAGGCCGCCGCCGGCAAGACCGGGGCACTGCTCGCGCTCAGCTATCCGCGCGATCATCTGTTCAATCGTCTGGGGATCACACTGCTCGGCATGGTCATGCGGCTGCTGCGCATCGAGTTCCGCAATTACCTGCATCGCCCCGGTGATGTTGAGGCGTGGTTGCAGCAACAGGCGCTGACGCGCTGCGAACAAAGCTCAACATTTATATGGCTGACAGAGATCTATAGCCGCAAGCCATGACTCAAGACTTGCCGGAACGGCGAAACGAGGAGGTAGCCTGGGTTGAACGGAGTGAAACCCGGGTTTCGCTGTCGCTCAACCCAGGCTACCTGTCAACGCTTCGCTACTCACCTCGCAATGGGCAACGCATGACTCGGGGTCAAGACGGTTCGCTACTCCTTGCTTGTATCGGACTTTCGCCGACTATCACTTGCCAGTTTGTGCTGGCGCACTCCCCTATTATTTCCCGCGCAGATTGCGGCAGCATCATCAAAGCCAAAGCTGAAATCTGTCCAAAGCGTGGGGTTCGTCAAAGTCCTGCGCCGCTAATTACTCGAATTACGCTGATGTGATTTCCATTCGCGCAGTGTATCAAAATTAGTGTTAACAGGCCCTAGTCGCGGAGGTTGTTGAATCAGGAGGTAGCCTGGGTTGAACGGAGTGAAACCCGGGTTTCGCTGTCGCTCAACCCAGGCTACCCGCCGGCTACCTCCTTAAGTAAGTACCATTCGGGTCAGACCACGCTTTCCACCTCTCTCCAGTTGCATATGAAATACCCGGCCCAGATTAGACTGCCCCTGATGATATGTGAAAAACGGTTTTCAGAGGGTATCACGCAGAGACAGGATTAATCCCTGGCCAAGCCACGCCCTCACTTCCCGCGCCGAAACAGCCGGCTGAAAAACCCGCGCACCGGCTTGGTGACGTGATCGGCATTCTCCTTGAACTTGTTCAGCAGATGGCGCGCCCAGATGAACTCGGTGGCGAGGATACTGAGGCCAAGCGGGATCACCAGTATCGCCGGTCCCGGCGCCACGATCATCACCAGCCCGGCCAGCACCACGGTGCTGCCGGTCACCAGGATGACGACGCGCCGCGCATTGTAATAGGTCATCGTGAACATGCGCTGCAGTTCATCGGCCATCGGCGACAGAAACTCCTCGGCCTGCTGGCGCCGCGCCGCCACCGAGGCGATGACCCCCACCGCCAGGATCGCGACAATGATGATCAGTGACAGCTCGGTCGGCACCTGATAAACGCCGGCCAGCAGCATCTTCAGGCCGATAAATACCAGCAGGAACACCAGGCTGATCTTGATATAGCGCAGTTTCTGGATCATCGTCGCCAGCGCGAAATACAGCGAGCGCAGCCCGAGGATCGCGAAGATGTTCGACGTGAATACCAGGAACGGGTCGCGGGTCACGGCAATCACCGCCGGGATCGAATCGACGGCAAAGATGATGTCGGCGGACTCGACCATGATCAGCGCCAGCAGCAATGGCGTCGCCACCCGTTTGCGCTGTTCATCACGGATGAAAAAATGCTCGCCATGGTAATCGGCCGTCACCGGCAACCAGCGCCTCATCACCCTGATCAGCGGGTTATGTTCCGGCCTGAGCTGATCGTGTTGTGCCACCAGCATCTTGACCGCGGTATACAGCAGGAAGGCGCCAAAGATATAGGTGATCCATTCGAAGGCATGCAGCAGCGCCAGCCCGCCAAAGATCATCGCGCCGCGCAGCACGATCGCCGTCAACACCCCCCAGAACAGCACCCGATGCTGGTATTCAAGCGGCACATGAAAATAGCCGAACACCAGCGCGATGACGAAGATGTTGTCGATCGACAGTGACTTCTCGATCAGATAGGCCGTGACAAACTGCAAGGCGGCATCCTGTCCGCTCAATACGCCGCCGGCATTGATACCCCATACCTGGTGCTGGTACAGGAAGTAGACCACGGCGGTAAAACCCAGCGCCAGCATGACCCAGACCGCGGTCCAGGCCAGGGCTTCATAGAAGGTGATGATACGCGACTGGCGGTTCAACACCCCGAGGTCAAACACCAGCATCAAGGCGATGAATGACAGGAATGCTGTCCACAGCCAGATCACCATTGAACCGTGCACCTCATCTTCATTAGCTGCTGCAATGCGACCGTTGCCCTATCCTGGTGGAGAGGATCTCCAGATAATCATGCTGTGGTCGACAATGAAGCCGGGGATTGGTCGGGGCGAGAGGATTTGAACCTCCGACCACCGGCACCCCATGCCGGTGCGCTACCAGACTGCGCTACGCCCCGAAAAAAACGACAAAACCATCACGCCCATCTCTGGCCGTGACGGAGACGCCACCTTACGACAGATGGGGAAGTGATTTCAAGGCTCGAGCAGCGCCATGACCTCTTCCAGCTCCTTGCGCAACTGGTGAATGATCTGGCGGCTGCGTCGGGTATCCTTCTTGCCTTCATCACCCGACAGGTGCTGACGCGCCCCGCCGATCGTGTAACCCTGATCATAGAGCAGGGAGCGGATCTGGCGGATCATCATCACGTCCTGCCGCAGGTAATAACGGCGGTTGCCAGCGCGCTTGACCGGCTTGATCTGCGGGAATTCCTGCTCCCAGTAACGCAGCACATGGGGTTTGACCGTACACAGTTCGCTGACCTCACCGATGGTGAAGTAGCGCTTGCCCGGGATCGCGGGCAGTTCACTGTTGCTGCTGGGTTCCAGCATGGGCCTCCACACGCGCCTTCAGTTTCTGTCCCGGATGAAATGTTACTACACGACGGGCGGTGATGGGAATCTCCTCGCCGGTCTTCGGGTTGCGGCCCGGCCGTTCATTCTTCTCGCGCAGGTTGAAATTGCCAAAACCGGACAGTTTCACCTGGCGCCCCCCTTCCAGGGCCCCCCGAATCTCTTCAAAAAACATCTCGACCAGTTCTTTTGCCTCACGCTTGTTCAGGCCGAATTCCTCAAACAGACGCTCGGCCATTTCTGCCTTAGTCAGAGCCATAATTTTACTCTCTCAACGTTGCCCCAAATCGATCCTGCATAGCTTCCAGCACCCTGCCAACAATAGACTCAACGTCAGCATCGGTAAGGGTGCGTGAAACATCCTGTAAGGTCAAGCCTATAGCCAGGCTTTTTCTACCATTCTCTATGCCCTTGCCCCGGTAGACATCAAACAAGCGGTAGTCGCGCAGCCGCTCACCGGCCACCGCACGGACGCAGTCCTCGATCTGCTGCGCCGTCACTGCCTCGGCGACGATCAAGGCCAGATCGCGGCGGATCGCCGGAAAGCGCGACAGCTCGGCAAACCGTGGCACGGCCTGTTGCTGCAAGCCCGTCATCACAAGCTCAAACAGCCAGACGTTGCCGTCGACATCCAGCTCGGCGGCCTGTTGCGGATGCAGCGCGCCGCACCAGCCGACGTCCCGGCCCTCGATGGTGATCCGCGCACTCAGGCCCGGATGCAGCACCGGATGTTCGGCCCGTTCAAAGCGAAACTGTGCGCTGTTTCCGGTCAGTGTCAGCAGCGCCTCGATGTCACCCTTGACGTCAAAAAAGTCACTGTCGTCGTGGCCGCTGCCCCACTGCTCGGGCATCCGGGCACCCCGCACCAGTCCGGCCAGCACCTTTTCCTCGCTGATATCAGCATGGATATCAGCTCTTTGGCGCAAAAACTTAACCCCAATCTCGAAAAATCTGATGCGCCCCTGCTGGCGGTTCAGGTTATAGAGCAGCGCCTGCACCAGACCAGGCCACAACGAGGTCCGCATCACCGCCATGTCGGCAGAGATCGGATTGGCCAGTGCAATCGAATCCACCCCCGGCACCAGCCGGCCCTGCAGCACCGGATCAACAAAGCTGTAGGTCACGACCTCCTGATAGCCACGGTCGACCAGACATTGACGTACCCGCCGCTGCTGCTCACGCTGAAGGTTGCGGGCGGCATCGAGCTGCACCTCGCCGCGGGCGCGGGTCTCGGGGACCTGGTGATAGCCATGGATGCGCGCGACCTCCTCGATCAGGTCGGCCTCGATCGCCAGGTCAAAACGAAACGACGGCGGCACCACCCGCCAGCCTTCTGCATCCTGCTCTAGCACTGTCAGACCGAGGCGCTCAAAGATTCCGCTGACCTCAGCACCAGGCAGCTCAATGCCGAGCAGCCGCTTGAGCCGGGCCGCACGCAGACCGATGGCCGCACGTTGCGGCAGGGCCGTCGGCTCCAGCTGCTCGATGACCGGGCCGGGCTGGCCACCGGTGATATCACACAGCAGCCGGGTCGCGCGCTCCAGCGCGCGCCGCGGCAACTCAGGGTCGACACCGCGCTCAAAGCGGTGCGAGGAATCGGTATGTAGGCCATAGCTGCGGGCCTTGCCAGCCAGTGCCGCCGGGGCGAAAAATGCGCTCTCGAGGAAAATGCTGTCGGTACTGTCGCTGACCGCGCTCGCCTGACCGCCCATGATGCCGGCCAGCGCCAGCGGGCCGCGGCCATCGGCGATGACCAGTGTGTCATCACGCAATGTGAGCGTCTGGCCATCAAGCAGCGTCAGCGTCTCGCCCGGCCGCGCCATCCGCACGACGATGCCGTCCTGCAACATAGCCAGGTCAAAGGCATGCATCGGCTGGCCGAGCTCGAGCAATACATAATTGGTCACGTCGACGACCGGGTCGATGCTGCGCAGCCCGCTGCGACGCAAGCGTTCGCGCAGCCACAGCGGGCTCTGCACATCACGGCGGATGCCGCGGATCACTCGACCCAGATAGCGCGGGCAGGCCTGCGGGGCCTCGATGCGCAATGGAAGTGTCTGATCGCACTGCGGCACCACCGCGCTGATCGCGGGCCCCTGCACCATACTGCGGTTCAGCGCCCCGACCTCGCGGGCGATGCCGGCCACGCTCAGGCAGTCACTGCGATTCGGTGTCAGGCCCAGTTCAAGGCTGACATCGTCGAGCTGCAGATGGCGGCGGATGTCGTCACCGACCGGCGCATCATCGGAGAGCGGCAGCAGCCCGTCCGACTGCTCGGCCAGGCCCAGCTCCTTGGCCGAACACAACATGCCGGAGGACTCGACGCCGCGCAGCTTCGCCGGTTTGATCGTCAGATCACCCGGCAGCACCGCGCCGATCAACGCCGCCGGCACCTTCATGCCGGCACGGACATTCTTGGCACCGCAGACGATCTGCAGCGCCTCGCCACGGCCGACATCGACGCGGCAGATCTGCAAGCGGTCGGCCTCGGGGTGCGGCCCGACCGACACGACCTGGCCGACGACGACATTATTGAAGGCGGCCGCCACCGGCGTGACCGCATCGACCTCGAGTCCGGCCATCGTCAGCTGAGCGGATAACTGCGCGGTCGAGATCGGTGGATCGACCCACTCGCGCAACCAGTGTTCGCTGAATTTCATAATCCCCATCTACAGTGGTCACCGCCACTGCCTTGTTATTATCTAGCTACAAACTCTGTCTATGCAGCGCATCCTGCGGCACATCTCTGTCATCACTGGATGCCCGCTTGCGCGGGCATGACGACAACACGATTATTCAGGGCGTCCCTATCAGTTAAACTGCTGCAGAAAACGCAGGTCGTTCTCGAAAAACAATCTCAGGTCATTGACGCCGTAACGCAGCATCGCCATACGCTCGACACCCATGCCGAAGGCCAGACCGGTGTACTGTTCATTGTCGATGCCGACATTGGCAAACACCTGCGGGTGGATCATGCCGCAGCCCATGACCTCGAGCCAGCCGGTGTGTTTGCACACCCGGCAGCCGCCGCCACCGCAGATCACACACTGGATATCGACCTCGGCCGACGGCTCGGTAAACGGGAAATACGACGGCCGGAAGCGCACCTGCAACTCGCGTTCGAAAAAGCCGCGCAGGAAATCGCCGAGCAGGCCCTTCAGGTCGGCAAAGCTGATGTCGCGATCGACGATGAACCCCTCGACCTGATGGAACATCGGCGTGTGGGTGACATCGGAATCACAGCGATAGACCCGGCCCGGTGCGATGACGCGCAGTGGCGGCTGGCGCTGCTGCATGACGCGGATCTGCACCGGCGAGGTGTGGGTGCGCAGCACCGTGCGTTGATCGAAATAAAAGGTATCGTGCATCGCCCGTGCCGGATGGTCTTCCGGGATGTTCAGGGCGGTAAAATTGTAATAATCCTGTTCGATCTCCGGGCCCTCGGCAACCTCGAAACCGGCCTGCGCAAACAGCGCCTCGATGCGTTCCAGCGTCAGCGTCACCGGATGGCTGCCGCCGCTGCCCTGACCGCGACCCGGCTGGGTGACGTCGACGGCCTCGCTGGCCAGCCGCTGCTGCAGCGCCGCCGCCTGCAGCAGCGCCACACGCGATTCGATCAGTTGCTGCACGGACTGCTTGGCATCATTGACCTGCTGGCCGAACAGCGGCCGCTGTTCGGGCGCGATGTCCTTGAGCTGCTTCATCAGCTCGGTGATCGAGCCCTTCTTGCCGAGAAACTCGACCCGCAGCTGTTCCAGCGCCGACTGATCGGCCGCGGCCTGGATCCGCTGCTGCGCCGCGCTGACCAGCTGATCAATATTCGGGGCAGTCTCCTGCGTCATGCTGTCCTCGGCAAAATGAATAAAAAAGGGGATGAGCTGTATGGCCCGGTCCCCTTTGGATGAGTGACCCCGGCATCACCGGGATCGGCTCGTACTGCGTTATGCGGCCAGGCTGGCCTTGGCCTGCTCGGCAATGGCGGCAAACGCCACCTTGTCGTTGACCGCCAGCTCCGCCAGCACCTTGCGATCGATCTCGATCGCCGCCTTCTTCAGACCGTTGATCAGACGACTGTACGACAGACCGCACTCATGGGCCGCCGCATTGATGCGGACGATCCACAGGCTGCGGAACTGACGCTTCTTCTGACGGCGGTCGCGGTAGGCGTACTGGCCGGCCTTGGTTACCGCCTGAACGGCAACACGGTATACATTCTTGCGACGGCCCTGGTAGCCCTTGGCCCTCGCAATGACCTTTTTGTGTCGGGCGCGCGCCGTGACACCACGTTTTACTCTAGGCATCTCTCAATCTCCATCCGTAACGTTATGTAGGTAGCATCTGGTTGACCAGGCCCATGTCGCTGGGGTGAACCATGCTAGGGCTGCGCAGATGACGCTTGCGCTTGGTGCTCTTCTTCGTCAGGATGTGACTGCGATGCGCCTGCTTGCGCTTGTAGCGTCCCGAAGCGGTCTTTTTAAATCGCTTGGACGCGCCACTGTGATTTTTAAGTTTCGGCATTGCTTCAATCTCCGCATTTTCTCATTGTTTACCTATTACGGACCCAACCGGCCCGCGATCATTTTTTCTTCAGGGGACCAAAGACCATCACCATCTGACGGCCTTCCATCTTGGGAAACTGTTCGACCAGACCGACTTCAATCAAATCCTGCTGCAGCCGTTCGAGCAGAGTACGTCCCAGTTCCTGATGGACCATCTCACGACCGCGAAAGCGCAGCGTGACCTTGGCCTTGTCCCCTTCATTCAGGAAACGTATCAGGTTGCGAAGCTTTACCTGATAATCCCCTTCTTCCGTCCCTGGACGAAACTTCACTTCCTTGACCTGAATCTGCTTCTGCTTTTTCTTCGCAGCCTGCTTCTTCTTGGTCTCTTCAAACTGGAATTTGCCGAAATTCATGATTCGGCACACCGGCGGATCGGCATTCGGCACGATCTCCACCAGATCCAGTTCGGCCTCTTCGGCCAGCCGTTGGGCCTCCATACTGGAGATCACTCCCAACTGCTCCCCATTCGCGCCGATGACGCGAACCTGTGGCGTCCTGATCTCTTCGTTCAGGCGCAGTGTCTTTTCTGCAGCGATATTCTATTCCTCCAAAACGGACCGGCCGCGGCCCGCAATCTCGGCACGGATCCGCTCTGCGAAGGCATCGATTGACATGCTCCCCAGATCCGCGCCGGCCTGCGTGCGCACGGCCACAGTATTCTCTGACACCTCGCGGTCGCCGGCGACCAGTAGATACGGGACCCGCGCCAAAGTGTGCTCGCGGATTTTAAAGCTTATTTTCTCATTTCTCAAGTCAAAGTTGACCCTGAGCCCTTGTTTTCTCAAAGATTCCGCCACCGCCTCGATATAGCCGGCCTGACGCTCGGTGATGTTCAGCACCACGGCCTGCACCGGGGCCAGCCACAGCGGGAAGCGCCCGGCGTACTCCTCGATCAGGATGCCGATGAAACGCTCCAGTGAACCGAGGATCGCCCGGTGCAGCATTACCGGGGTCTTCTTGCTGCCATCTTCGGCGATATAGCTGGCCCCGAGCCGGCCCGGCATGTTGAAGTCGACCTGGATCGTGCCGCACTGCCAGACCCGGCCGATGCAGTCCTTCAGTGAAAACTCGATCTTCGGGCCGTAGAACGCCCCCTCGCCGGGCTGCAGATCCCACGGCAGACCCTTGGTGTTCAGCGCCTGCTCCAGCGCATGTTCGGCCTTGTCCCAGATCTCGTCGGAGCCGACGCGCTGCGCCGGCCGCGTCGACAGCTTGATCAGCACCTCGGTGAAGCCAAAGTCACGGTATACCCCATACAGCAGCTCGATGAACTGCGCGACCTCGGCCTGGATCTGGTCCTCGGTGCAGAAGATGTGGGCATCGTCCTGCGTGAAGCTGCGCACCCGCATCAGACCGTGCAAGGTGCCGGAGGGCTCGTTACGGTGACAGGAACCGAACTCGGCGATGCGCAGCGGCAGGTCGCGGTAGCTTTTCAGACCCTGGTTGAAGATCTGCACATGGCACGGGCAATTCATCGGCTTGACCGCGTAGTTGCGGCTCTCCGACTCGGTGGTGAACATCATGTGCGAGAACTTTTCCCAGTGGCCGGAGCGCTCCCACAGCGAGCGGTCGACGACCTGCGGCGTGCGCACCTCCTGGTAATCGTGCTCGCGCAGCACCTGGCGGATGTACTGCTCGACCTGCTGGTAGATGCGCCAGCCGTGGTCGTGCCAAAACACCATGCCCGGTGCCTCCTCCTGGGTATGGAACAGCCCGAGCTGCTTGCCGATGCGGCGGTGATCGCGCTTCTCGGCCTCCTCGAGGCGGTGCAGGTAAGCGGCCAGATCCTTCTTGTTGGCCCAGCAGGTGCCATAGATGCGCTGCAGCATCGCGTTGCGTGAATCGCCGCGCCAATAGGCACCGGCCAGCTTCATCAGCTTGAAACCACCCTTCAGCTTGCCGGTGGCCGGCACATGCGGGCCACGGCACAGGTCGATGAACTCGCCCTGCTGGTACAGCGACAGCGGTTCATGGGCCGGGATGTCCTCGATGATCTGCGCCTTGTAGTCTTCACCCATGCGCCGGAAGAAGCCGATCGCCTCTTCACGCACCATGACGCTGCGTGTCACCTGTTGGTCCTGCGCCGCCAGCTGCTCCATCTTCTGTTCGATCGCGACCAGATCATCGGGGGTGAACTGGCGCGTGTAGGCAAAGTCGTAATAGAAGCCGTCCTCGATCACCGGGCCGATCGTCACCTGGGCCTCGGGGTACAAGGCCTTGACGGCCTGCGCCATCAGGTGGGCACAGGAATGGCGCAGGATCTCCAGCCCGTCGGCATCGCGGTCGGTGACCAGCTTGACGGCGGCATCGTGCTCCAGCAGGTGTGAGGCATCGACCAGGACGTCGTCGACCCGCCCGGCCAGCGTGGCCTTGGCCAGGCCGGGGCCGATGGACTGGGCCAGCTCCATGACCGTGACCGGCCGGTCAAAGGATCGGGTGGTACCGTCGGGCAGGGTAATCGTTGGCATCGCAGGCCCCTAGCATTCGCAGATATAAAAAGACACCGTCCGTCAGAAACGTGGCGGTGCCATAGTCTAAACAGTATCGCCCGGCGATGGAATGGCATTAGATTAGCGTATCAATGGGATACCACAGATTCACCTCACTCAATGGCCGGCTGCAGTGACGCCGCCCTCAAGTGACGCTGGTTAAGCAGCTTTAGATTGGGTCATCGGCCGGGGCACTGCCGTCGAATTGGTACGCCGCCGCACCCAGGCCCGATAAGCCAGCAATACCGCCAGGAGCAGCGCATAGATCACCGGCCTGCGCACATCGGCCTTCACCAGCCACAGATAGTGCAGCACCCCGCCGGTTGCAATCACATACACCAGCTGGTGCAACTGCACCCAACGCGAACCAAGACGCTTGATCCAGCGATTGGTCGAGGTGACGGCCAACGGGATCAACAGCACGAATGCCGCAAAGCCGACCGTGATATACGGCCGCTTGATGATGTCCTTGACGATCTCATGCAGGTCAAAGAAATGATCGAACACCAGCCAGCTCAGAAAGTGCAGACAGGCATAGAAGAAACTGTACAAACCGAGCATCCTGCGCAGACGGATCAGCACATTCCAGCCGGTCAGGCGGCGCAGTGGCGTGATCATCAGTGTCAGCAACACCAGGCGCAATGTCCAGTCGCCGGTCCGGTGACTGATCTTCTCGACCGGGTTGGCACCGAGATGATGCTGCAGTCCGTCTGCCAGCAACCATAACAGTGGCAGCAGACACAACATGAAGGCCACAGGCTTGATCACCCGCGTCGTCCACTGCACCGCCGTCCATGACCTCAGAAGGACTTCCTCAGGTTCATGCCGCTGTACAACGGTGCGACCTCTGCACCATAGCCATTAAACATCAAGGTCTCGCGTTTGAAATAATCGCCGATGCGCCGCTCCTTGGCCTGGCTCCAGCGCGGATGATCGACCTGCGGATTGACGTTGGCATAAAAACCATATTCGTCAGGCGCCGACCTGGCCCAGGTATTCACCGGCATCTGTTCTGTCAGGGTGATCCTGACTATGGATTTGATACTCTTGAAGCCGTATTTCCACGGCACCACCAGCCGCAGTGGCGCCCCATTCTGGTTCGGCAATACCTCGCCGTAGAGCCCGACCGCCATCAGTGTCAACGGATGCATGGCCTCATCGATACGCAGACCTTCGATATACGGCCAGTCCAGCACCGAACGCCGTTGCCCGGGGAACTGCTTGGGGTCATAGAGCGTTTCAAAGCGCACAAATTTGGCGCGCGAGTTCGGCGTAAACCGCTTGAGCAAATCGGCCAGTGGAACGCCCACCCAGGGGATCACCATCGACCAGGCCTCGACGCAACGCAGCCGATAGACCCGTTCCTGCAGGGTATGGGGTTTGATCAAGTCGTCAATGTCATAGCTGCCCGGCCTGGCCACCTCACCGTCAATGATGACCTTCCATGGCCGAGCCTTGAGGCTAGCTGCCAGTCGGGATGGATCTTCCTTGTCGGTGCCGAACTCATAGAAATTATTATAAGTAGTCACCGATTCATAAGGCGTCAACGGCTCGTCGACCGTATAAGGCCCCTTGATGACATGCGCTAACTTGTTACCCGCCAGCGCCGGTTGCCAGATCTCATTGGACAGGGCTGCCGCAGTGAGTAGAGAGCCGGCCCCCAGCCGCAGAAACCGGCGCCGATCCAGGTACAGATCCTGCGACGTGACCTCAGACTCGGTGACCTCACCCGGACCTTTGATCTTGATCAGCATGGCGCTACCTCGCATAACAGAGTAAGCCGGCAGCCGCTGAAAACTTCTCAGCTTACCGTGCTGTCTAGACACCCAATCGACGTCAATGTTACATCAGGCAGACGAAAAATCAGCGGAAGAGCGCCCTTCCAGGCCTGCAGCGGCTGCGGATCAAGCCGATCGCAGCAATGAAGCCCTGTGGCAGAGATGAAAAAAACGGCATGGAGAGACGAAACTGGTAGGCGCGAATGGACTCGAACCATCGACCCCCACCATGTCAAGGTGGTGCTCTAACCAACTGAGCTACGCGCCTAAATCGTCGTCATTGAAGAGCGGCATAAGATACCGGGAAACCCCGATGCTGGCAAGCCCTTCCGGGCTGGCGGTTTGTCGATCATTCGGCACCGATCAGGCCGAGGTTGGCCTCCTTGATACGACGAATCTGGTCGCGAAGTTGAGCCGCCTGCTCGAACTCCAGGTCCTGGGCGTGCTGGATCATCTGCCGTTCCAGCCCGGCGACCCGGGCCGCCAGCTGTTTCGGCGTCAGCGCGCCATATTCGACGACGTCGGCCTCGGCGACCCGGCTGCCACGCTCGGAGGTCACCTTGCGTCCCGGCACCCCTTGCATAATGTCGGCGATGCGCTTCTCGACCCCCTTCGGGGTGATGCCGTGCTGTTCATTGAAGGCCAGCTGCTTGCTGCGGCGCCGTTCGGTCTCGCCCAAGGCCCGCTGCATCGAGCCGGTGATCCGGTCGGCATACAGGATCGCCCTGCCGTGCAGGTTGCGCGCGGCGCGGCCGATGGTCTGGATCAGCGAACGCTCGGAGCGCAGGAAGCCCTCCTTGTCGGCGTCGAGGATCGCGACCAGCGACACCTCGGGGATGTCCAGGCCCTCACGCAGCAGGTTGATGCCGACCAGCACGTCGAACTCGCCGAGCCGCAGGTCGCGCAGGATCTCGATGCGCTCGACGGTGTCGATGTCCGAATGCAGGTAGCGGACGCGGACACTGTGCTCGGTCAGGTATTCGGTCAGGTTCTCCGACATCTTCTTGGTCAGTGTCGTCACCAGCACCCGCTCGTTGCGGGCGGCGCGCAGCCGGCATTCCGACAACAGGTCATCGACCTGGGTCGCGACCGGCCGGATCTCGACCTCGGGATCGACTAGGCCGGTCGGCCGCACCAGCTGCTCGGCAACCTGCCCTGACTTTTCCAGCTCATACGGCCCCGGCGTGGCCGAGACATACACCGTCTGCGGCGCCAGCGCCTCGAACTCCTCGAAACGCAGCGGCCGGTTGTCGAGCGCCGACGGCAGGCGGAAACCGTAGTCGACCAAGGTTACCTTGCGCGAGCGGTCGCCCTTGTACATCGCGCCGATCTGCGGCACGGTGACATGGCTTTCATCGATGAATAGCAGCGCGCCGGGCGGCAGGTAATCGAACAGCGTCGGCGGCGGTTCACCGGCGCCGCGGCCCGACAGATAGCGCGAATAGTTCTCGATGCCGGAGCAATAGCCGAGTTCGAGGATCATCTCCAGGTCAAAACGGGTGCGCTGCTCCAGCCGCTGCTCCTCGACCAGTTTGTTGGCGGCACGCAGCTCAGTGAGCCGCCCGCGCAGCTCCTCCTTGATCAGCTCGACGGCATTGACCAGCGTCTCGCGCGGCGTCACATAATGGGTCTTCGGATAAACGGTGGCGCGCGACAGCCGTTGCGTGATCTCACCGGTCAGCGGGTCGAAATAGGCCAGCCCCTCCAGCTCCTCGTCGAACAGCTCGAGCCGCAGCGCCTCGCAATCGGACTCGGCCGGGAACACGTCGATGACATCGCCACGCACCCGGTAGCTGCCGCGTGACAGTTCGACGTCATTGCGCTTGTATTGCAGCTCGGCCAGCCGGTGCAACAGCGCCCGCTGGTCGATGCGCTCACCGCGCACCAGGTGCAGCACCATGTTCAGGTAGGCGCGCGGATCACCGAGACCGTAGATCGCCGACACCGAGGCGACGATGATCGCATCCGGGCGCTCCAGCAGCGCCTTGGTCGCCGACAGCCGCATCTGCTCGATCTGGTCGTTGATCGCCGAGTCCTTCTCGATGAAGGTGTCGGAGGCCGGCACATAGGCCTCGGGCTGGTAATAGTCATAATAGGAGACGAAATACTCGACCGCATTGTGCGGAAAGAACTCCTTCATCTCGCCATACAGCTGGGCCGCCAGCGTCTTGTTCGGGGCCAGGATGATGGTCGGGCGCTGGGTCTGCTGGATGACGTTGGCCATCGTGAAGGTCTTGCCCGAGCCGGTGACCCCGAGCAGGGTCTGGTGGGCCAGGCCGTCATTGAGCCCCCCGACCAGCTGGGCGATCGCGGTCGGCTGGTCGCCGGCCGGGGCAAAGGGGGTGCCGAGTTCGAATCTTCTGTTCATGGCAGGCTAAACTTGCAGTATCATTACACGCCCAAAGGCCAACTATTGTTACCACGGATCACTATCATGGAATTGTCGCAGCGCGTCCAACGCATCAAGCCCTCCCCGACCCTGGCCATCACCGCCCGCGCCGCCCGGCTGCGCGCCGAGGGCAAGGACATCATCGGCTTTGGCGCCGGTGAGCCCGATTTCGACACCCCGGACCACATCAAACAGGCGGCGATCAAGGCCATCGAAAGCGGCTTCACCAAGTACACCGCGGTGGCCGGCACCGTCGAGCTGCGCCAGGCGGTGGCCGCCAAGTTCAAGCGCGACAACGGTTTCCAGTATACGCCGAATCAGATCCTGGTCTCGTGCGGCGGCAAACAAAGTTTCTATAATATGGTCCAGGCGCTGCTGAGCCCCGGGGATGAGGTCATCATCCCGGCCCCGTACTGGGTGTCGTACCCGGACATGGTGCTGCTGGCCGACGGCATCCCGGTCATCGTCAGCGCCGGCATCGACCAGTCGTTCAAGATCACGCCGCAGCAGCTCGAACAGGCGATCACGCCGCGTACCCGGCTGGTGGTGCTGAACAGCCCGTCGAACCCGACCGGCGTCAGCTACAGCCGCGCTGAGCTGGTCGCACTCGGTGCCGTGCTGAAGCAGCACCCGCAGCTCATCGTTGCCAGCGATGACATCTATGAACACATCAACCTCGACGGCCAGCCGTTCTGCAACATCCTGATGGCGGTGCCGGAATTGTACGACCGTGCGGTGATCCTGAACGGGGTCTCGAAGGCCTATTCGATGACCGGCTGGCGCATCGGTTATGCCGCCGGACCGCAGGACCTGATCAGCGCGATGGAGAACGTGCAATCGCAGAGCACGTCAAACCCGACCTCGATCTCGCAGGTCGCGGCGGTGGCGGCGCTGAACGGCGGCACCGAGTGCATCGACCAGATGAACCAGGCCTTCCGCAGCCGTCATGAATATGTGGTCAAGACGCTGAACGCGATGCCCGGCGTGCGCTGCCTGCATGCCCAGGGCGCATTCTATGCCTTCCCGCTGATGCAGCAGGCGATGGACACGCTTGGCATGACGGATGATGTCGCCTTCGGTGAATACCTGATCAATGAGGCCGGCGTCGCGCTGGTGCCCGGTTCGGCCTTTGGCGCGCCGGGTTATATGCGGATCTCGTTTGCGACCAGTATGGACAACCTGCAGAAAGGCATGGAGCGCATCAGCAAGGCGCTGAAAAAATAACGGACCCTGTCCTGAGTAGCGCGTAGCGCATACCGAAGGGCCTGTCCTGAGTAGCGGCGCAAGCCGCGTATGGTTCGATACGGTGCTGCGCACCTACTCACCACGAACGGCCTTCCCCCACACCGTTCGTCCTGAGTAGCGATGCGTAGCATCGCGTATCGAAGGATCGAAGGGGCCTGTTCTGAGTAGCGCTGCGTAGCAGTGCGTATCGAAGGAGCCTTCACCAGAATGATGAAGATACGCCCGCTTTCCCCTATAATCAACCGAGATTCTTCCCTACATACAGCGCAGGAGTCATCGCATGAAAACCTGGGTCGTCGTCATGATCAATCACAGCGAACCTGAGCACAAGGTCTACCTGGCCGGCTCGTATACGTCAAAGGACGCCGCCAAGGCCCGGATCACCGAGCTGTCGGAACCCGGGGTCAATGAGCTGTATATGGTCGACATGCTGACTGACAATGCCCAGCAACCGCCGATCCTGGTCGGCATGGCCTCTGACGGCTTCACCAGCATGTGCAAGAAGAATACGCCGAACAGTATGTGACGGGCTGCGCCCGTAGCATCGTCGGTGCCGTCATCCTCCCCGATGGCCAGCAAGATACTGAACTGAAAGACTCTGGATTCCGGGTCTACGCTGCGCTGCGCCCGGAATGACGAAAGGATATAGCCCAGCATCTCTGGCCCCTTGCCACGACCCTCAGCGACCGTTTATATCAGGGCTCGTAATTCAGGTTTGGCGCCAGCCAGTGCTCGGCTTCGGCGATCGTCATGCCCTTGCGCCGCGCATAATCCTCGACCTGATCGCGATTGATCTTGCCGACGGCAAAATACTGCGCCTGCGGGTGGGCAAAATACCAGCCGCTGACGGCGGCGGCCGGCCACATCGCATAACTCTCGGTCAGCTGGATGCCGCTGTTGCGCTCGGCATCGAGCAGCTGCCACAGCAATCCCTTCTCGGTGTGTTCGGGACAGGCCGGGTAACCGGGCGCCGGGCGGATGCCGCGGTACTGCTCGTTGATCAAGGCCGTGTTATCCAGCCCCTCATCTGAGGCATAGGCCCAAAACTCGGTACGCACCCGCTGATGCATGCGCTCGGCGAAGGCCTCGGCCAGGCGGTCGGCCAGCGCCTTCAGCATGATTGCGCTGTAATCGTCGTGCTGCTGTTCAAAGGCCCGCGCCCGCTGCTCGACACCGATACCGGCGGTCACCGCAAAGGCACCGATATAATCGGCGACGCCGCTGTCACGCGGGGCGACGAAATCGCTGAGACACTGATTCGGCTTGCCATCGGGCCGTTGCTGCTGCTGACGCAGATGGTGCAATGTCATCAGCACCGTGCTGCGCGCCTCGTCCTGATAGACCTCGATGTCATCGTCATGGACGCGCTGGGCCGGGAACAGCCCGATCACCGCCCGCGCGCTGATCCAGTGGCCGGCGATGATCTGGTCGAGCATGGTATTGGCATCGGCATACAGCTTGCGTGCCTCAGTGCCCTTGACCGGATCATTGAGGATGCCGGGATAACTGCCCTTCATCTCCCAGGTGTGGAAGAATGGCGTCCAGTCGATGTAGGCGCGCAACTCGGCCAGCGGATAATCATCGAACACCCTGATGCCGGTGAATGCCGGTCTGACCGGTGGCTGGGCCTGCCAGTCGATGGCGACGCGGTTGGCGCGCGCCTGCGACAAGCTCAGGGTCTGACTGTGCGACTGACGGTGTTCGAGACTGGCGCGCAGCTGGGCATAATCTTCAGCGGTGCGGGCGACGAAGTCCGCGCGCTGCGTGTCGCTGATCAGGGCCTGCACGACGCCGACGGCGCGCGAGGCATCCTTGACCCAGACCACCGGCTGTTGATACGCGGGCGCGATGCGCGCGGCGGTGTGGGCACGCGAGGTGGTCGCGCCGCCGATCAGCAGCGGCACCGTGAAGCCGAGGCGCTGCATCTCTTTCGCGACATGCACCATCTCATCGAGCGACGGCGTGATCAGGCCGCTGAGGCCGATGACATCGACCTGATGGGCCCGTGCCTCATCCAGAATCCGGCTCGCCGGCACCATGACGCCGAGGTCGATGACCTCGAAGTTGTTGCACTGCAACACCACGCCGACGATGTTCTTGCCGATGTCATGGACATCGCCCTTGACGGTGGCCATCAGTACCTTGCCCTGCGCCCGCGCACCGGCCGATTTCTCGGCCTCGATATAGGGCATCAGATAGGCCACGGCCTTTTTCATCACCCGTGCACTCTTGACCACCTGCGGCAGGAACATCTTGCCGGCGCCGAACAGGTCACCGACGACGTTCATGCCGTCCATCAACGGTCCTTCGATGACCTCGATCGGGCGCTTGAATTGTTGCCGCGCCTCCTCGGTATCCTGCTCGACATAGTGATCGACGCCCTTGACCAGTGCATGCTCCAGCCGTTTGACCACCGGCCAGTCACGCCACGCCAGGTCCTGTTTGGGTCCGCTGTCGGCGCTGGCGCCGCCCTTGTAACGGTCGGCGATCTCCAGCAGCCGCTCGGTCGCATCACTGCGGCGGTTCAGGATCACGTCCTCGACCCGTTCGCGCAGCTCGGCCGGCAGCTCGTCATACACCGCCAGCTGCCCGGCATTGACGATGCCCATGTCCATGCCGGCTTTGATCGCGTGATACAGGAACACCGAATGGATGGCCTCGCGCACCGTGTCATTGCCGCGGAATGAGAACGACACATTCGACACCCCGCCGGAGATCAGCGCATGCGGCAGCGTACGCTTGATGTCACGGATTGCCTCGATGAAATCGACGGCATAGTTGTTGTGTTCGTCGATGCCGGTGGCGACGGCAAAGATGTTCGGATCGAAGATGATGTCCTCGGCCGGAAAGCCGACCTGTTCGGTCAATATCCGGTAGGCACGGGTGCAGATCTCGACCTTGCGCGCGCGGCTGTCGGCCTGGCCGGCCTCATCGAAGGCCATGACGACGACTGCGGCGCCATAGCGCCGCAGCAAGCGGGCGTGGGCGATGAAGGCCGGCTCGCCTTCCTTCAGGCTGATCGAGTTGACGATGCCCTTGCCCTGGATGCATTTGAGGCCGGCCTCGATGACCGACCATTTCGATGAATCGATCATCACCGGCACCCGCGAGATATCGGGCTCGGCTGCGATCAGACTGAGGAAGGTCACCATCGCCCGCTCGGCATCGAGCATGCCCTCATCCATGTTGATGTCGATGATCTGCGCGCCGCTGTCGACCTGCTGGCGCGCGACCTCGAGCGCCTCGTCGTAGCGACCATCGAGGATCAGTCGCTTGAAACGTGCCGAGCCGGTGACGTTGGTGCGCTCACCGACATTGACGAACAATGAATCCTTGGCAATATTCAGCGGCTCCAGGCCGCTCAGCCGGCATTGCACCTCGAGCTGTGGCACACGGCGCGGTGGAATATTGGCAACGGCGGCGGCGATCGCGCGAATGTGTTCCGGCGACGTGCCGCAGCAACCACCGACGATGTTCAGAAAACCGCTACGCGCCCATTCGGCGATCTCGTTGGCCATCATCTGCGGGGTTTCATCATAACCGCCGAAGGCATTCGGCAAGCCGGCGTTCGGATGGGCGCTGACATGGGTGTCAGCGATCGTCGACAACTCCTCGATGTACTGGCGCAGCTCGCGGGCGCCGAGCGCACAGTTCAGCCCGATGCTGACCGGCCGCACATGGCGTAGCGCGTTCCAGAACGCCGCGGCGGTCTGCCCGGACAAGGTGCGGCCACTGGCATCGGTGATGGTGCCGGAGATCATCACCGGCAGCCGAACCTGCTGCTCGTCAAAATACTTTTCGATCGCAAACAACGCCGCCTTGGCATTCAGCGTATCGAACACGGTCTCGACCAGCAGCAGATCGGCGCCGCCATCAATCAGACCACGCACCGCCTCATGATAGGCCTCAACCAGCTGGTCAAATGAGACATTACGAAAGCCAGGGTTATTGACGTCCGGTGAGATCGAGGCGGTGCGGTTGGTCGGCCCCAGTACGCCGGCAACAAAACGCGGCCGCTCCGGGGTCCGCGCCATCATCGCATCGGCGGCCTGACGGGCGACCCGGGCCCCGGCGACGTTCAGCTCATAGACGATGTCTTCCAGTGCATAATCGGCCTGGGCAATAGAGGTGGCATTGAAGGTGTTGGTCTCGAGGATGTCGGCACCGGCCTCGAGGTAGGCGGCATGGATCGCGCCGATGATGTCGGGGCGCGTGATCGCCAGCAGGTCATTGTTTCCCTTCAGGTCATGACCATGGCCGGCAAAACGCTGGCCGCGGTAATCGGCCTCGTCGAGCCGATAGCCCTGGATCATCGTCCCCATCGCCCCGTCGAGGATCAGGATACGCTCGCCGAGCAGCCTGGTGAATTGAGATGGCGCGTTTGTCATAGATCGGGTTCCCGCTCACAGAGCTGGCTATATTATCATGGATCAATATAAAATTCATTTCCAATACAACAGATTGCGAGCAAAACCTTCCCTGCCGGGCCCCCTGCGCCCGGCCTGGCAGCAAGCCACAACCGACCAGAAACTGGACCAACCTCAAGCGCTGCGCCGCAGGGTCGATATTCACCGTGAATACTACTCAATAACTGTTCATACCATCGGAAATCGTAACCGGGTCACGCCATTGGAAACACTCAAACAATCAATGACCACCGCGCAGATCGGCTATGACAAGCGTTTCATCATGGTCACTAACGTGCTGTACCCGCTCGGCGCCGTCGTACATACCGTCATGATGCTGCTGTTTATCGCCGTGGAGATCCCTCAGGTGGTATATCTGAACCTCGGCAGCGCCTTGATCTTTATCATCGCTACTGCACTGAATCGCTACAATTTATCGACCATGGCGCTGATACTGGTGATCAGTGAAATGATGCTGTTTGCCTATGTGGGCTGTTATTACCTGGGATGGGAAAGCGGCTTTCACATGTTTGCGCTGTTATCAATCCCGGTAGTGTTTCTGAACACCCAGCTGGACATGAAAATCAAGGTCATCATGGTCGCGACTGCAGGGCTGATCATGTCCGTCATGTTTCTCGGCTATCATGACATACTGTACGGAACCATCCAGATCAATCCGCAGATTGTCCATACCGTGCATTTTGGATCGCTGGCGGTGGTCGTCACCATCATGGCATTCTCGGCCCATTATTATGCCACGTCCGTGGCGCGATTCGAGGTTGAACTGAGCCGATCGCGCGATGCCGCCGTCCTCGACGCCAATACCGACAAGCTGACCCAGCTCTACAACCGCCGCGCCATGCTTGACGTCCTGCGACGCAACATCGAAGGCGAGATACCGACAGACGGCCATGCGGTCATCATGTGCGACATCGACAACTTCAAGAGCATCAATGATCACTATGGGCATATGGTGGGCGACAAGGTGCTGGGCAAGGCCGCCTCCATCATGAAGGAACAGTTGCGCAGACAGGACGCGATCGGTCGCTGGGGCGGCGAGGAGTTCATCATCCTGCTCGCCAATACCAATCGCGATGAGGCGACAACCATCGTCGAACGGCTGCGCAGCTCGATCGAACAGTCCGTGGCCATACGGCCGGAAGAGAACAATCCCGTCACCATAACCTTCGGGGTCCATCACATTGTACACGCCACGCCGCTCAGCGACTGCCTGCAATCGGCCGACGAGGCACTGTATGCCGGCAAACGTGCCGGCAAAAACCGCGTCATGACGACCTGGTAACCGCCAGTCAGCCGCGCTGCGGCGCCCAGTGCGAAACACGTTGCTGCGCAGTCCTCAGCTGGTCAGTCGTCAGCAACTGCCGCAAGCGCCAGCGATAGCCAAACCCGTCATGCAATGCGACATCGCACAACGCGTCACGGGCGGCGCAGCCCCGGGCATGCCGCTCGGCCAGCAGCAACCACATATAGGCCGTCACATAGTCGGGGGGGACCGCCAGACCCTGGGTGTAGAGCGCCCCGAGGCGATATTGTGAATACACATGATTGGCGTTCGCGGCCCGGGTATACAGCTCGATGGCGCGGGCAGGATCGGCCTCGACATTGCCGAGGCCGTATTCATAGATCACGGCGATGTGATACAGCGCCTCGGCATCACCCTGATCCGCCAGCTGCTGGTACCAGTAGGCCGCCTGGCGAAAATCCTTGCCGCCGAGCTTGCCCTGTTCATACATCCAGGCCAGCTTGCGTGCCGCCTGCAGATCACCGAGCTCGGCCTGACGGCGGTAGATGTCGGCAGCGGTGACATAGCGTTGCAGCTTGAAATAGACGTCACCGTCACCGTACAGCGCGGTCCTGCTGCTGGTTGCGCAGGCCGACAGCAGCACACAGCCAACCATCAATATCGGGATAGCAAACCGCTTGCCGCGCATTGCCGCCTCCGCAGACCGTCAAATCGCTATTTCATATTTTCCACAATAGCACGCTTGACCGCCGCCAGCGTACCATCGACACTGAGCACCGGCCGCGTGACCTGCTGGATCGCGGTGTCGGGATCCTTCAGACCATGCCCGGTCAGCGTGCACACCACCCGGCTGCCGTCGCGAATCTTGCCATTGGCGATATCACGCAATGCGCCGGCCAGCGAGATCGCCGAGGCCGGTTCGCAGAAGATGCCTTCCTGTTCGGCCAGCAGCTTCTGTGCTGCCAGGATCTCGCCGTCGGAGAATTCATCGAACCAGCCGCCGGACTCCTGCTGCGCCGCCCAGGCCTTGTCCCAGCTCTGCGGGTGGCCGATACGGATCGCGGTGGCGACGGTCTCCGGATGATCGACCATCGTGCCACGCAGAAACGGCGCGGCGCCTGACGCCTGATAACCGAGCATCTTCGGCCGCTGCCTGGCGACGCCATCGCTGTGATATTCGCTGTAACCCATCCAGTAGGCCGAGATGTTGCCGGCGTTACCCACCGGCAGGCAATGATAGTCCGGCGCATCGCCGAGTTCGTCGACGATCTCGAATGCCGCGGTCTTCTGGCCCTGCAGCCGGTACGGGTTGATCGAATTGACGATGGTCACCGGCGCCTGCCCGCCGACCTGCTTGACCAGCTCCATGCCGGCGTCGAAATTGCCCTTGATCTGCAACACGATCGAACCATGCATCATCGCCTGCGCCAGCTTGCCCAGCGCGATCTTGCCCTCCGGGATGATGACAAAAGCGGTGATGCCGGCGCGCGCGGCATAGGCCGCGGCGGCGGCCGAGGTGTTGCCGGTCGATGCACAGATGATCGCGCGGCTGCCTTCATTGACGGCCTGGGTCACCGCCATCGTCATGCCGCGATCCTTGAACGAACCGGTCGGGTTCAGCCCCTCATATTTGACGTACAGCTCAACCGTGTGTCCGGTCAGGCGCGGGATGTTGTTGAGCTTGATCAGCGGCGTGTTGCCCTCGCCGAGACTGATGATCCGGGTACTGGCCGTCACCGGCAGGCGGTCCCGGTAATGCTCGATCAGGCCGGTGTAATGACGACGTGCGGACATGCAATCTACCTCTTTACTATAACTGTCTCAATGAGCGCCGGGCAGTGATCACGGCACGTTATCAGCGCAGTGTCTCCATGCGGATGCGCGTGACCTTGCCCGAGATGCCATCCAGCGCCTCGATGCCGCGGATCGCCTCGTTCATCTGCCGCTCATGGACGCGATGCGTCAGCATGATGACCTGCACGGCGGTGGCCTCGGGTTGCGGTTCCTTCTGGATGATGGCCTCGATGCTGATCTGCTGATCGCCGAGGATACGGGTGACATCGGCCAGCACCCCGGGACGATCCTGGGCCAGCATCCGCAGATAATAGGCGGTCTCGACCTCGGTCATCGGCAGGATCGGGATATTGGCCATCGCATCGGCCTGGAAGGCCAGGTGCGGCACCCGGTTGCCAGGATCGGAGGTCAATGCACGGGTGACATCGACCAGATCGGCGATCACCGCCGAGGCGGTCGGTTCACGGCCGGCACCGGCGCCGTAATACAGCGTCGAACCGACGGCATCACCGTTGACCAGCACGGCATTCATGACGCCGTCGACATTGGCGATCAACCGTCGCTCCGGGATCAGCGTCGGATGCACCCGCATCTCGATGCCACGCTCGGTGCGGCGGCTGACACCCAGATGCTTGATCCGGTAACCCAGCTGCTCGGCGTAGGCGACATCCTCACGGGTGATCGAACTGATGCCCTCGGTATAGACCTTGTCAAACTGCAGCGGGATGCCAAAGGCAATCGACGCCAGGATCGTCAGCTTGTGCGCGGCATCGATGCCCTCGACATCGAAGGTCGGATCGGCCTCGGCATAACCGAGCGCCTGCGCCTCGCGCAACACATCGGCAAAATCACGGCCCTTGTCGCGCATCTCGGTCAGGATGAAGTTGCCGGTACCGTTGATGATGCCGGCCAGCCAGTTGATGCGGTTGGCCGCCAGCCCTTCACGGATCGCCTTGATGACCGGGATGCCGCCGGCCACGGCAGCCTCGAAGGCCACCACCACACCCTGGGCGCGCGCCGCAGCGAATATTTCATTGCCGTGTTTGGCGATCAGCGCCTTGTTGGCAGTGACGACGTGTTTGCCATTGGCGATCGCCTGCAACACCAGCTGACGCGCCGGCTCATAGCCACCGAACAGCTCGACGACGATGTCGATATCGGGATTGTTGACGACCTCGAAGGCATCAGCGGTGATCTTGACGCCGGCGATTGTGACGCCGGGAAACTCCGTGGCCCGATCGGCCGCCTGCACCAGTGTGATGCCGCGCCCGGCGCGGCGCTGGATCTCTTCGGCATTGCGTGCCAGCACATTGGCGACCCCGCCGCCCACGGTCCCCAACCCCAACAATCCAACTCTGACAGGTTTCAGCACACTCAGGCTCCTACGATCTTCTTGCCATCATTTTTGAACATCTGCTTCAGACCGCGGATTGCCTGCCGGGTGCGGTGTTCGTTCTCGATCAGACCAAAACGGACATGATCATCGCCGTAGCTGCCAAAGCCGATACCGGGTGATACCGCAACCTTGGCCTCCTGCAACAGCTTCTTGGAAAACTCCAGTGACCCGAGGTGACGATACTGCTCCGGGATCTGTGCCCAGACAAACATCGTCGCCTTCGGCCGCTCGACCTGCCAGCCGATTGAATTCAAGCCGTCACACAACACATCGCGACGCACCCGATAGATCTCGCTGATCTCGCGCACACAGTCCTGTGGACCCTCCAGCGCAGTGATGGCCGCAATCTGGATCGGCGTGAACATGCCATAATCGAGATAGGACTTGATGCGTGCCAGCGCGGCCACCAGCACCTTGTTGCCGCACATGAAACCGACACGCCAGCCCGGCATGTTGTAGCTCTTGGACAAGGTGAAGAATTCAACTGCGACATCCTTGGCACCCTTGACCTGCAGGATCGATGGCGCAACATAACCATCGAACACGATGTCGGCGTAGGCCAGGTCGTGAATCACCCAGATACCGTATTCACGGGCCACGGCGACGACCTTCTCGAAGAAGTCGAGGTCGACACACATCGTGCTCGGATTGCCGGGAAAATTGAGCACCAGCATCTTGGGTTTCGGCCACGAATCCTTGATCGCCTTTTCGAGCTCGGCAAAGAAATCGACCCCGGGGACCAGCGGCACGTGGCGGATGTCGGCACCGGCGATGACAAAACCGTAGGGGTGGATCGGATAGGTCGGGTTCGGCACCAGCACCGCATCGCCGGGACCGGTGGTTGCCAGCGCCAGGTGGGCCAGACCCTCCTTGGAGCCGATGGTTACGATGGTCTCGGTATCCTGATCGAGGTCAACATCATAGCGACCCTTGTACCAGCGGCAGATCGCCCGGCGCAGCCTCGGCACACCCTTGGACAACGAATAGCGATGGGTGTCGCCGCGCTCGGCAGCCTCGTGTAATTTGTCGACAATATGCTGCGGCGTCGGCTGGTCCGGGTTACCCATGCCGAAATCGATGATGTCTTCGCCCCTGGCCCTGGCCTTGGCCTTCAGCTCATTGACGATATTGAATACATAGGGCGGCAACCGCTTGATTCGCGGGAAATCTTCTATCACAGCGTGCTTCCAGAAATGATGGCCTCGGGACAACGCCATATACTAGCAGAGTTTAGTGGCAGGTCCATACTCCCAGCGGCGGACCCGGAAATCAGCTAATACCACAAAAAGTAGGCCCGATCCTTGCATCACTTGGGGCAGGCGTCAGTAACCCGACTCAAGAACCGCTCACCGGGGGCCGATAGGCAATGTGAGCATGAAATATACAAATGACGCTGACAATATCGTGAGCGCAATAAATAGATCAACAACTATCTGAACCACGCAGACCTTTCGGAGGTTAGTAATGAAAAAGAATACCGCGCAAACCAAGGCCGATCAGCGTCAAAGCGCACGCCATGGCGTCCAGATCGATGGCCGCGAACACCTGTTCACGATGTCGGCGGGGCAGCAGGATTTTCCGATCACCGCGATCCGTGATGTCTCGGTGTCCGGTGCCGGCCTGGAGATGGATCAGCCGCTGAAACAAGGCACAGCCGTCGTCCTGCACTACACCGAAGGTGACTTCAAGCTTGATATCGACGGCACCGTCATGTGGTGCACCAGCACCGCAGCACGCAGCAAGTTCGCGCTCGGCATCGAATTCAGCCGCAGCAATGGCAGCAGCAATTCGTTCTTCTTCCTGGCGATGCGCAAGTTCCTTGACGAGTTCGACGGCGTCACCACCGAGGCCTGATGCACTGATCCAGCAGTTGCAACACAAAAAAAGGGGCCAGCGGCCCGGGGTATAATGTAAGGGAATTTAGTTCCGCTTTCTGACCACACCCCAGCTAGGCCCTCAAAGCAGCTGCCACCCATCCCGGGTGGCGGCTTTTTTGTATTCCAGAAGGAAAACTGATAGCTCTGAGGGTTAACTACCAAACTCTCAGGGCATTTAAGGTAGTACATTGAGAGTAAAAAACATGGAGCGGAAGCCATTCATGATTAGGACTCGATCCGGTCCATATAATAACTGTTAGGCTCCAAGCTTGCCTTCATTGAGAAGCACTCTTCGCCCTTCATGAGTGAATGCGAACACATTTTCCTCGATATCCCTATCGAAACTCTTATGAATTAATTCTCTTCTCTCAAGCTCCCCAATATCGAACTCCGTTTTAATTTTAGACTCTGAAGAACGATTTAACAGCTGAGACAGAGCGACCCTTCCACCGCTCTCTTCAAGGGTTTTGAGCAAATCTAGCTGCGTGGGCTCAAGCTGCCCATATAGTTTCTCTGACAGCGCAAGCTTGGGACTATCTGACTCAATTTTTTGTATTTGGTCTAGTGCGGCCTTGAGACGTGCCACTTCCTCGTTAAGGCGATCGATGGTCTCTTGGTTCTTGCGCTCCAACTGAACGTATCCTGCTCGAATCCTCTTGGATTCTTCGAGGGTGAGAGGCGTCTCCTCTTCGATCTGACGCTTTATTTGATTGATTTCTCTTTGGCGTTTTAGAGTGAAGGCATACACGTAGCGAGCCGGATATGGATATACAAATACATAAAGAAGCGCGGTAACTAGCGGGAAGCCGACGCCTCGCGTGAAAATAGACCATGCATCCGGAAATGCCACCGTTTCAATGAGATTGAATGTCCGTGACACGCTCGCGGCGGAGAACAGAATTACAAGAAACTTGTAGTTCCAGAGACACCATGCAACTGAGAAGCTACCGAGTAATGGATTTCCCAAACGCTCAGAGATTGATTCCTTAGCGGATTTAAGTAGATCGTCGATCATGGATATTGACGCCTAACAGTCACTATATGCACACTCCGATCTGTATAGTTTACTCCGTGGAATTCTAACATAGTTATGTATTACATTGTTTTATATAGAATTGGTATGCGCTTGTCTCATTATAAACCGAAGCAAAACGAGACATATCAGTGGAGTATATAACTCAGCGTTTCCCCAGTCATCCATGCTATGGGGGGGCTAATTATTTTGGGTAATGACCGTTTTGGGTCGGCTCCTGGCCCGAGCACATTGCGCAGCCAAAACCGTACTACGGCGTGACAATTAACATGTGACGCAACGCAGTAAGCCGTCAGGAATAATGTTCTGTATGTCTTATGACAAAAAAGCCGCCACCCGGGGTGGGTGGCGGCTTTTTTGAGGGCCTAGCCAGGGTGTGGTCAGAAAACGGAACTAAATTCCCTTACACTATACCCCGGGCCAGCGGCCCCTTTTCTGTTGTTACTCCGGCCCGTGCTCCGGCAATCGCTGGCTCAAGATGCCAGTTCCTCGGCGGTGACGGCCTTGATACTGAGACGGATGCGACCCTGCTTGTCGATCTCCAGCACCTTGACCTTGACCACATCACCCTCACGCAGCTTGTCACCGACGTTCTCGACCCGCTCCTCGGAGATCTGCGACACATGGACCAGCCCGTCACGACCCGGTAACACGGTGACGAAGGCGCCGAAATCCATCAGCTTGACGACCCGGCCTTCATAGATCCTGCCGACCTCGACCTCGGCGGTCAGCTGGGCGATGCGCCGTGCGGCCTCGTCGGCCGCCGCACCCTCGACTGATGCAATGCGGATCGTGCCATCATCATCGATATCGATGGTAGTGCCCGTCTCTTCGGTCAGTGCACGGATCGTCGCGCCGCCCTTGCCGATGACGTCACGGATCTTGTCCGGATTGATCTTGATGGTCAGGATACGTGGCGCATGGGCCGAGATGTCGGTACGCGGTGACGAGATCACCTTGATCATCTCACCGAGGATGTGCAAGCGGCCTTCGCGGGCCTGGGCCAGCGCGGTCTCCATGATCTCGCGGGTGATGCCATCGATCTTGATGTCCATCTGCAGTGCGGTGACACCGTCACGGCTGCCGGCCACCTTGAAGTCCATGTCACCGAGGTGATCTTCATCACCGAGGATGTCACTCAACACCACGAAGCGGTCACCTTCCTTGACCAGGCCCATGGCGATCCCGGCCACCGGCGCCTTGATCGGCACCCCGGCATCCATCATCGACAGGCTGGCGCCGCACACCGAGGCCATCGAGCTCGAGCCATTGGATTCAGTGATCTCGGATACCACGCGGATCACGTACGGGAATTTTTCCATGCCCGGCATCATCGCGACCACCCCGCGCTTGGCCAGACGGCCATGACCGATCTCGCGGCGCTTCGGGCTGCCGATGAAACCGACCTCACCCACCGAGTACGGAGGGAAGTTGTAATGAAACATGAACGGTTCGCGGCGCTCGCCTTCGATCGCATCGATGATCTGCGCCTCGCGCTCGGTGCCCAGCGTCGTCACCACCAGCGCCTGGGTCTCGCCGCGGGTGAACAGCGCTGAACCATGGGTGCGCGGCAGTACACCGACGCGGATCTTGATCGGCCGTACCGTCGTGGTGTTACGGCCATCGATGCGGCTCTCGCCACTGATGATGCGCTGACGCACGATCTTCGATTCCAGGTTTTCGATCGCGCCCTTCAGCTCTTCAGCGGTCCATTGCGGATTTTCAGCGGCCGGCGCCAACTGGGTCTTCAGGTTGCTGCGGATCTCGGACAAGCGGGCATAACGCGCCTGTTTGTCCGAGATCCGATAGGCCTCGGCAATTGGAGCGGCACCTGCCGCCTCGACGGCCGATGCAATACGCGTGTTGGTGGCCGGTGCGGTCCAGGCCCATGGCTTGACGCCGGCCTGTGCCACCAGTTCACGGATCGCCTTGATGACGACCTGCTGGTGCTGGTGACCAAACATCACCGCATCCAGCATCACGGCCTCCGACAGCTCATGGGCCTCGGACTCGACCATCAGCACGGCGTGTTCAGTGCCGGCGACGACCAGATCCAGGTTGGATTCGGCCAGCTGGGTCGCGCTCGGGTTCAGGATGAACTTGCCATCCAGATAACCGACACGGGCCGCAGCGATCGGGCCATTGAACGGGATACCGGCCAGGGCCACGGCGGCCGACGCACCGATGATGGCCGGGATCTCGGAATCGATCTCCTTGTCGATCGACACCACAGTGGCGATGATCTGCACCTCGTTGATAAAACCTTCCGGGAACAACGGGCGCAGCGGGCGGTCGATCAAGCGGCTGGCCAGGGTCTCCTTCTCGCTGGGACGGCCCTCACGCTTGAAGAAACCACCGGGGATCCGGCCGCCGGCATAGGTCTTTTCCTGGTAATTCACCGTCAGCGGGAAGAAATCACGGGCCTGTCGCGCCTCCTTCTCGGCTACCACCGTGACCAGCACCGTGGTATCACCAAGGCTGACCAGCACCGAGCCGCTGGCTTGGCGGGCGATCTCGCCGGTTTCGAGTGTAAGGGTGTGGTCACCGTACTGGACAACTTTTTTGATAGGCGTCACTGGTCATTTCCTTAAATGAGCTGTCCTGCGCGGACAGGGATGATAAATACAAACGGGCTTCCAGCCCAACGCATCATCTGCGTCACACTGGAAACCCGTTTGTCTGATGATTCTGCACCCAAGGTTCCGGTGCGTACCGCTTACTTGCGCAACCCGAGATCAGAGATCACTTGCTGATAACGGGCAGGATTCTTGTGACGCAGGTAATCAAGCAGCTTTCTGCGGTTGCTGACCATCCTCAACAGACCCTGTCTGGAATGATGATCATGGACGTGCGCCTTGAAATGTTCGGTCAACTGCTGGATCCGCGCCGACAACAGGGCGATCTGTACCTCGGGCGAGCCGGTGTCTTTCGGGCCGCGCTGGTACTTGCTGTAGATATCTGATTTAGCTGTGCTATCAAGTGACATGTGTGTATTTTCCACCTACGAATCGGTCTCTTTAAAATCCGCCATATTCTATACGGCGGGCCGGCCTCATGACAAGCTAAGAATGCGAAATCCGGGAATTTTCTCCCTATCAAAGATTGAACAGACGTTTAGGGGCCACCCGGCCATCGCCCAGCATCTGTCCCAGACCCAGAAACCCGGCCTCCGCGCCATACAACCTGACCCAGCCCGGTCCCGGGACCGGGCTGGCCATGGCCAGCACCGCCTGACCGCGCCGGACTATGAATGAACCCTCAGCGGACAGATGGATATCCGGCCAGTGCGCCAGACCGCTGTCCATCGGCAGCAGCCATCGGTCCAGCGCGTCCAGGCCGCCGCTGGCGGCCTGCTGCTCTAACTGCTCAAGCGTGACCATGCTCGCCCCGTCAAACCCGGCCACGGCGCTGCGGCGCAGCACCGTGACATGGGCGCCACAGCCCAGTAGCTCACCGATATCCACCGCCAGGCTGCGGATATAGGTCCCCTTGGAACAGCGTACCGTCAGCGCCAACTCCTGACCATCGAAACGGTGCAAGACTACAGACTCGATGATCACCCGGCGCGGCGCCCGTTCGACCGCGATGCCCTGCCGCGCCAGCCGGTACAAGGGCTGGCCATCACGCTTCAAGGCCGAGTACATCGGCGGTATCTGATCGATGCCCCCGACAAAGCGCTGCAGCGTCTGTGTGAGCCCGGTCATTGAAAGATCGGGGAGCGGGCGGATAGAGACTGTCTCGCCCTCGGCATCGCCGGTGGTGGTGGTCTGGCCGAGCCGGATGCTGACCTGATACTCCTTGTCGGCATCGAGCAGAAAACCCGAGACCTTGGTCGCCTCACCGAGACAGATCGGCAACATGCCGGTCGCCAGCGGATCGAGGCTGCCGGTGTGACCGGCCTTGCGGGCCTGAAACAGCCCCCTGACGCGCTGCAGCGCCCGGTTGGAGGTCAGGCCCTGCGGCTTGTCGAGCAGCAGGATGCCGTGAACATTACGGGCCGAGGCGCGTCGCGACATGTCACTGACCGCCCGCCGTTCCATCACGATGACTGGCCATCGCCTTGTCGATCAGCGCCTCGATTCGATTGCCTTCTTCCTGGACTGCATCATAGAAAAAGCGCAAGGCCGGTACGGTACGGGTGTTGAGCTGCTGACCAAGTTCGCGGCGCAGAAATCCGGCGGCATGATTGAGCGCCTCGATGGTCGACTGCGCAGCCTCGGCCTCCAAGCCCAGCACCGTCACATAGACCTTGGCATGCGCCAGATCACGACTGACCTCGACATCGGAGACCGTCACCCGGCCGACCCGCGGGTCCTTGATCTCATCACGGATCAACCCGGCAAGCTGGCGTTTGATGTGCTCGGCGATCCGCAACGTTCGGCTGAATTCCTTGGCCATATTACCCTGTTGCGTCGCAACTGATCCTTAGGAAAAAACAGGATCAGAGCGTACGCTTGACCTCGACACGCTCGTAGACTTCGATCTGGTCGCCGGGTTTGACGTCGTTGTAGTTCTTGACCCCGATACCGCACTCCATGCCCTGCTTGACCTCGCTGGCGTCATCCTTGAAACGGCGCAGGGATTCAAGCTCACCTTCGTAGATCACGACATTGTCGCGCAATACGCGAATCGGACAGTTGCGCCGCACCACACCCTCGGTCACCATGCAACCGGCGATGGCGCCGAACTTCGGTGAACGGAATACGTCGCGCACCTCGGCGTTACCCAGGATCTGTTCGCGGAACTCCGGCTTCAACATGCCGGTCAGCGCATTCTTCACATGGTCGATCGCATCATAGATCACGCTGTAATAGCGCAGGTCGATGCTGTTTTCCTCAATGATGCGCCGCGCCACGGCATCGGCACGCACGTTGAAACCAATGACGATCGCCGAGGAGGCCAGGGCCAGATTGACGTCTGACTCGGTAATGCCGCCGACGCCGCTGGCGACGATCTTGACGGCAACCTCACCGGTCGACAGCGCGCTCAAGGCATCACGCAAGGCCTCGGCAGAACCCTGCACATCGGCCTTGAGCACGATGTTCAGCATCACCTGCTTGTCCTTGTCGAGCTGCGAGAACACATCTTCGAGCTTGGTTGACTTGCGCTGCTGCGCCATCTGCACCTCACGATGCTTGCCCTGACGGAACAGGGCGATCTCGCGTGCCTTGCGTTCCTCCGGCACCACGATCATGTCATCCCCCGATGCCGCCACGCCGGACAGGCCGAGGATCACCACCGGCATCGACGGACCAGCAGCATCGATACCGCGACCGGCCTCGTCGAGCAGGGCGCGCACGCGGCCAAACTCCTTGCCAACCAGTACCACATCACCCTTCTTCAGGGTGCCGGTCTGGACCAGTACCGTCGCCACCGGGCCGCGGCCCTTGTCGAGGCTTGATTCAATGACACGTCCCTTGGCCGGACCGTCGTGTACCGCCTTCAGCTCCATGACCTCGGCCTGCAGCAGCAGTGACTCGAGCAGGGTGTCGACACCGGCACCGGTCTTGGCCGACACATTGACGAAGATCGTGTCACCGCCCCAGTCCTCGGAGATCACCTCATACTTCATCAGTTCCTGCTTGACGCGATCCGGCTCGGCATCCGGCTTGTCGACCTTGTTGATTGCGACCACGATCGGTACACCGGCTGCCTTGGCATGCTGGATCGCCTCGATGGTCTGCGGCTTGACGCCGTCATCGGCGGCAACAATCAGCACCACGATATCAGTAACCTGGGCGCCACGGGCACGCATGGCGGTGAACGCCGCGTGACCCGGGGTATCGAGGAAGGTCACCGTACCACGATGGGTGTCGACATGGTAGGCACCGATGTGCTGGGTAATGCCACCGGCCTCACCGGCGGCCACACGGGTACGACGGATATAGTCCAGTAACGAGGTCTTGCCATGGTCGACGTGACCCATGATCGTGACCACCGGTGGCCGCGTCGTCAGCTCGCCACCTTCCTGGCCGCGATACAGATCCTCTTCGAGCAGATTTTCCTGCAACAGTTTGGCCTTGTGTCCCATCTCCTCGACAACCACGGCCGCCGTCTGCTGGTCGAGCACCTGATTGATCGTCACCATGCTGCCCATCGTCATCATGGTCTTGATGACCTCGGCAGCCTTGATCGACATCTTCTGGGCCAGCTCGGCCACCGTGATGGTCTCGGGGATCGCCACTTCATGGACGATCGGCGCGGTGGGTTTCTCGAAGGCATACTTGCCGGCCACGGCCACCTGGGCATGATGCTTGGCCTTGCCGCCCTTCTTGCGCCGCAGCGCATTGGCGGCAACATGCAATTCCTCGCGCTCGAACTTCGTCCCCTTGCGCTCGTCACGCTCGCCCTTGTGCTTGCCCTTCTTGCCGGCCTCATCGGTGGCCGCGGGTTTAGGCTTGCTATCGGTCACGGCGGCTACAGCGGTCGTCGCCGCGGGCACGGGACGGCCGTTGTCACCACTCTGGGTCTTCTCAATCGTACGCTGATCTTCCT
Source organism: Gammaproteobacteria bacterium (assembly GCA_016218365.1). Classification (GTDB taxonomy): domain Bacteria; phylum Pseudomonadota; class Gammaproteobacteria; order SZUA-140; family SZUA-140; genus JACREF01. The sequence goes on along the minus strand of JACREF010000011.1, from coordinate 74,957 downwards.
CGGCCTTGCGGCGGGCCTGTTCCTCTTCCTCGCGACGGCGGCGTTCTTCATTGCGGCGCGCGGTCTCTTCGGCCAGTCGTGCCTCTTCCGCCGCCTTGTCGGCCAGCTTCTTGCCGATCTCGGCAGCCTCGTCCGCGACCACCTCGCGACGCATCGCATAGGTACGTTTGCTGCGGAACTCGACATTGACCTTCTTGGTCGCCTTGGAGGCGGAACCAGTCTGCTTCAGTTCACTGACGGTCTTGCGACGCAGCGTGATCTTTTTCGGGCCGGCATCGCCGCTGTCGGCAGGGCTGTCACCGGCCGGCGCCTTGACCTTGCCCTTGCTGTTCTGCAGATGGGACAGCAGGATCATCTTGTCCTTGTCACTGATCGGCTCGTTCGCGTCACTGACCTTGACCCCGGCCTCGGCGAGCTGGGTCAGCAGACGGTCCACCGGGATACCGACCACGCCTGCAAGCTGTTTTACTGTCACTTCTGCCATAATGATTCCAGAGTCGCCTATCCTTGCTGTTCCACTGCCTCAAACCATGGTGCACGTGCCGCCATGATCAACTTGCTTGCACGTTGCTTGTCCAGCCCATCCACCACCATCAGATCATCGACGGCCTGTTCAGCCAGCTCTTCCTGGGTGCGGATGCCGATGGCCGCCAGCGACCTGGCCAGCGCCGGGTCCATGCCGTCGAGCGCCAGCAGGTCCTCGGCCGGACCATCCTGGCTGGCCTCACCGCTGCCACTGATGGCACGGGTCAGCAGGATGTCGCGGGCACGTTCGCGCAGTTCCTGCACCAGCGTCTCGTCAAATTCCTCGATCGACAACAGCTCCTCGGTCGGCACATAGGCGATCTCCTCGATGCTGGAGAATCCTTCCTGGACGAAGATCGATGCGATGTCTTCGTCGACGCCAAGCTCGGTCATGAACATCTGCTGCAGCGTCTGGGTCTCGGCCTCGCTCTTTTCCTCGGCCTGGGTGATCGTCATCACATTCAGCTCCCAGCCGGTCAGTTCACTGGCCAGGCGCACGTTCTGACCGCCGCGGCCGATCGCCTGCGACAGGTATTCATCCGCCACGGCCAGGTCCATGCTCTGGCGTTCCTCGTCGACAACGATCGAGGCCACCTCGGCCGGTGACATCGCGTTGATGACGAACTGTGCCGGGTTATCATTCCACAGGATGATGTCGATGCGTTCACCGGCCAGCTCGTTGGAAACGCTCTGTACCCGGGAACCGCGCATGCCGACGCAGGCGCCGACCGGATCGATGCGCGAGTCGTTAGTCTTGACGGCGATCTTGGCGCGTGAACCCGGATCACGGGCGGCGCTGACGATCTCGATCAGACCATCACCGACCTCCGGCACTTCAAGCTTGAACAATTCGATCAGCAGTTCCGGCGCCGTGCGGCTGATCATCAGCTGCGGGCCGCGGCTCTCGCTGCGCACCTGGTACAGGTAGCCACGTACCCGGTCGCCGGTCCGGATCGCCTCACGCGGGATCATGTCCTCACGCGGGATCATCGCCTCGGCATTGCCACCGAGATCGACGATGATGTTGCCGCGCTCGACCCGCTTGACGATGCCGGTCACCAGCTCACCGACCCGATCCTGATACTGCTGCACCACCAGCGCACGCTCGGCCTCGCGCACCTTCTGGATGATGACCTGTTTGGCGGTCTGGGCTGCGATACGGCCGAATGCCATCGATTCGATCTGCTGCTCGACGACCTCGCCGACCTGAGCATCACTGCGGATCGCCTGCGCCTGCTCAACGGTCATATGTGAATCGTCATAACCCGGCTCGACACCCATGTCATATTCCTCATCAGGCACCACGTGCCAGACCCGGAAGGTGTCGTAATCGCCGGTGCTGCGATTGATCGCGACCCGCACCTCGATCTCGCCGCCATGTTTTTTCTTGGTGGCTGCCGCCAGCGCCGCCTCGATCGCACTGACGATGGTCCCCTTGTCGAGCCCACGCTCGTTGGAGACCGCATCCACCACCATCAGAATCTCTTTGCTCATGTCCGTACGCCCTTAAACTATCCGCAGCTAAACCTATAATTCCGGTACCAGTCTGGCCTTGTCGATCTGATCGACCTCGAACTCCACAATCTCTTCTTCCACTTCCATGCGCACCTTGCCGTCGTGCACGCCGCGCAAACGGCCGGTGAAATTGCGCCGCCCGGCAATCGCCTTCAGCAGCTTCACCCTGGCCAGCTGACCGGTAAAGCGGGCAAAATGCGCCTCTTTGAACAGCGGGCGATCCAGCCCCGGCGACGACACCTCCAGCGCATAGTGGCTGCGGATCGGGTCCTCGACATCCAGCACCCCGCTGGCCTGGTGACTGACGCGCTCGCAATCCTCCAGCGTAATCCCTTCGTCCCGGTCGATGAACAGCCGCAACACCGGACGGTGTCCCTGGATCTGGAACTCAATACCGAGCAGTTCGCAACCCACGGCCGCGGCCGCCGGTTCCAGCAACTGCTGCAGATGCTCGTGCAGCTGACGTTCCATTTCCCAGGTACTCGAAACAAAAAATGGGCCCTAGGCCCATCTTGAAAAACCACATTCACCGCTCTGGAACGGCCGCGAAAAAAAACCCCCTGACGGAGGTACTTCGGCGACCAGCAGACCCCAGAACAACCGGGCCTTATTATATGAGTGATTCAATAATTCTGCAACATACAGTTTCACCTTCAAAATCCATGCCTTGTAAACCCGGTCCAGCGGCAAAAAATCCCTTGCGCCACCGGCTACATCGAGACATATTGCCAAGAGGGAATGTCCGGAGCAGTGCGAATAGCCGATAATAGTGTCAGTCCATGCGCACGGAGGGCCTGCCATGTCACTGGAGATCACACCGGGACAGTTCAAGGAATCCGTCTGCAGCCGTCTGAAGGAACTGCGGCTGAAGGCCGGCTACGAGCGGATGACCGACTTTGCCAAGGCCCTGGGGATACCGGCCACAACCTACCCGAAATACGAAAACCGCTCGCTGCTGCCGCATCGCTACATCACCCGGGTCTGCCGGCTGACCGGCTGCGACGAACACTATTTCCTGACCGGCCAGACCCACGGCCAGCCGCTGCAAACGCTGCATCTGCTTAATAAAGTAGCGCCTTATGTCGAGTTGCTCGATGCCGAGACCATCGACGAGATCGTGTCATACCTGAAGATCAAGCAGACACAGACCGGCCACGACCACAGGGATGTGTCCGAACAGGTCTAGACCGATCATAAATTTAGAAACAGATTGTGAAGCGGATTATGCAAAAAGATGTGGTAGCGGGGGTAGGATTTGAACCTACGACCTTCGGGTTATGAGCCCGACGAGCTACCAGGCTGCTCCACCCCGCGTCGATTGCGTGCGCACTATACCAGCCCGGTCACGGGCTTGCAAGGTGCAATCAGGCGCAGCACCCGGACTTCAGCAGTGTAACAAATGCAATTGCATACTCCTGCTCATCAGACAAACTGAGATGTGCATCGCCGATCCCAAGCTGCACCCGCAACTCGGCGGCCCGGCCGCTGAACTGCAGCTGCGGCCGCCCCAGCGGATCATTAATCACTGCGATGTCACGTAGACTCATACCATCACGGAAACCCAGCCCCATCGCCTTGGCGCAGGCCTCCTTGGCGGCAAAACGCTTGGCCAGAAAGCGCGCCGGATGCGCCTGACGCTGATAGGTCTGCCACTCACCGGGCGTCAGCAGGCGCTGTGCAAACCGTTCACCAAACCGCTTCAGCCCGTGCTGCAGCCGGCTGACGGCGACGATGTCGGTGCCGATGCCGTGGATCAACGCCGTGCCTCGCGCATCAGCCGCTTCATCTCGGCAACCGCCGGCTGCAGGCCGGTGAACAAGGCCCGGGCGATGATCGCATGACCGATGTTCAGCTCGGCGATGCCGGGGATCGCCGCCACCGCCTCGACATTGGTGTAATTGAGTCCGTGTCCGGCATTGACCTGCAGGCCGGCGGCACGGCCATGGGCCACGGCCGCGGTGATGCGCTGCAGCTCGGCCTGGCGGGCCTGCGGCGTCACGCCTTCGGCATACTGACCGGTGTGGATCTCGATCGCCGGCGCCCCGCAGCGCAACGCCGCATCGATCTGCTCCAGGTCGGCATCGATGAACAGCGACACGATGATGCCGGCGTCATGCAGCCGCTGGCAGGCCTCACGCAGCCGGGTCTGCTGGCCGCGCACATCGAGCCCCCCTTCGGTGGTCAGTTCGGCGCGCCGCTCCGGCACCAGACAGCAGTTCTCGGGCCGAAGCTGTGCGGCGATGCGTAGCATCTCGTCGGTGACCGCCATCTCCAGGTTCATCCGGGTCTGCAGCGTACCCTTCATGACCTCGACATCGCGTTGCTGGATGTGACGGCGATCTTCGCGCAGGTGCAGCGTGATGCTGTCGGCCCCGGCCTGTTCGGCCTCGAAGGCAGCCTGCACCGGATCCGGATAACGGGTGCCGCGCGCCTGACGCAAGGTGGCGATATGGTCGATATTGACGCCGAGCAGGATGCCTTCAGCCATTACGTATCATGCCTCAATCGTTGATGGGTGTTGTTCACTGTTTGTCGCCGGCTCCACCGGCGTGTGCAGGCCGCGGAACAACTGGCGGCTGTACAACGGCCGCTCGCCGAGCAGCGGCTTCAGCACCATGCGCATCAGCTGCTTGCATTGCTGCAAGCATTGCGGCTCCAGCACGGTATCCATAGCCAGCGCCCGCAACGCGGCGCCGCTGATCGCGATCGACGGCTCATTGCCAAGCGGATCGGCACCGCCCAGGATCACCGGCCCATGGTCCAGATGGTAATTATAATGCTGACCGGGCTGCAACGGCATGCCGCTGACCGCATCCCGCTCCAGCTGCAGGCCATAACCGAGTTCATCGAGCAGATACTTCTCGAACACGCGCAGCGCCTGCTCTTCATGGCGCAGCAGCGCCGCCGGGTCTGCGGCCAGTTGTGGCGATTGCAGCAGACGTCCGAGCAACCGGCCATAATGGTCAAACAGCCGGGGATGCGGATCCTCGTGGCCGAGCAGCCGCAGCAGCAATTCATTGGCATAGAAGCCGCTGGCCATCTGCCGCCCGGCCAAACGCCACGGCGCGCCGTCACGCTCGGCGGAGATCATCGTCTTCAGCTCATGACGACCGGTCCATGACATCAACAGCGGCGTAAACGGTTGCAGCAAGGCCGGCAAGGCCGAGCGCGGCCGGCGCACGCCGCGCGCCACCAGGCTGACGCGGCCATGATCAGGCGTCAGGATATCAAGCAACAGGCTGGTGTCACGATAGGGCCTGCCGTGCAGCATGAACGCGGGTTGTAGACTGATCTGTGTCGCCCCCATCACACCCCCTCGCGCCTGATGCGGCCCGGATACGGCTGGGCGGAATGATGCAGCGCCGCCATTACTCGTAACCAAAATCCCGCAATGCGCGCTCATCATCGGCCCAGCTGTCCTTGACCCGGACCCACAGCTGCAGATAGACCTTGCGCTCCAGGTTGCGCTCCAGCTCCAGCCGCACCTGGGTTCCAACCTTTTTCAGCAGCTGGCCATTCTTGCCGATGACGATGGCCTTCTGCGATTCGCGCTCCAGCCAGATCAGCGCATAGATGCTGACCAGCTCGCCCTGATCGTCATATTTTTCGATCTCCACTGTCAATGAATACGGCAGCTCCTGACCCAGATTGCGGGTCAGTTTCTCCCGGATCAACTCGGCAGTCAGGAAACGCTGACTGCGATCAGTGATCTGATCCTCGGGAAAATACGCCGGCGATGCCGGCAACCGGGCCTCGACCTCGCGCTCCAGCGCCGCCAGATTCTCGCCCTTTTGCGCCGAGATCGGTACGATCGCGGCAAAGTTGCACTGGCTGGACAGAAACTCCAGGTGCGGCAGCAAGACCTCGCGATCATCGATCTGATCGATCTTGTTAACGGCGAGCAGGATCGGCTGTTTGAACTTGCCCAGCTTATCAAGGATGTACTGGTCTTCATCGAGCCAACGGGTACCATCAACGACGAACACCACCAGATCGACATCATGCAGACTGTCGAGGGCTGCCTTGTTGAGCAGCCGGTTCATGACCTTCTTGCCTGCCTGATGGATGCCCGGGGTGTCGACATAGATCGCCTGCACGTGGTCGTGGGTCTTGATGCCGAGGATACGGTGGCGGGTGGTCTGGGCCTTGCGTGAGGTGATCGCGATCTTCTGACCGAGGATACGGTTCAATAACGTCGACTTGCCGACGTTCGGCCGGCCGATGATCGCGACATAGCCGCAATGCTGCACTGACATCTCAGCCACCATTCTGTTGTTGCATAAGAATCTCCAGCATCTGTTGCGCCGCCTGCTGTTCGGCGCGACGCCGGTTACCGCCCTGTCCGGCACCGGCACCAGCAATACCGGCAATCCGGCACTGCACCGAGAACATCTGCTCATGTTCATAACCGCTGATCGCCGTCACCTCATACTGGGGCAGCGGCAGCTGCCGGGCCTGCAGGTATTCCTGCAGCCGGGTCTTCGGATCCTTGGTGATATCATCGGCGGAAAAATCCTGCAGCGTGACGCGGTACAGCCCGCCGATGACATGACGTGCCGGCTCGATCCCGCCATCGATATAGATGGCACCAATGATCGCCTCCAGCATCCCCGCCAGGATCGAATCGCGGCGATGACCACCGCTCTTCAGCTCGCCGCTGCCCAGGATCATATAATCGCCCAGTGCCAGCTGCCGTGCCAGCATGGCCAGTGTCTCGCCCTTGACCAGGGTGGCGCGCGCCCGGCTCAACATGCCCTCGCCAATGTCCGGAAACCGCTGATATAGCAGGTCGGCAATGACAAGCCCCAGGATCGCATCGCCGAGAAATTCCAGCCGCTCATTGTTGACAGCATCGGCACTGCGATGGGTCAGCGCCTGTTGCAGCAGCAATGGCTCGGCAAAGCGGTAGTCAAGCACCCGACACAGCTTGTCGGCAGATGGCTTCAAGGTTTCTCGGTTTCGAGCAAGGTTACATGATGGGAGAACACCTGCACCAGCAGCAGATTGCCCATCACTGGTTCCTCCACCCGATAGTCGATGATCAGCTCGGTCCCCTTGTCGCCACGTGCAATCCTGATATCGTCGGCAGTGATCACATTGATATTATTCATCTGGAAATTCTTCAGCAGCCGCGAGTGGATCTCACTGGCCTGCAGCGTGCCGGCCTGGTAGTCGGTCTCGACCTTCTCGACCGCCACTGCGATCAGCGAGTCTTCGTAATAATGGGGGACGGTCTTGATCACCACATAGATAAAGATGCCAACCAGAAACAGCATCACGATCTGCGTGATCGCGCTGAGTCCGCGCTGTCGCATCATCATTGATGTCATGATAGCAGCACCTCCCGTGTTCGTTAGTGAATCATGGTGCCGAGCCGGCCCCAGTCCACGCCGCCGCCGGCCGCATCCCAGTTCATCCAGATCATGAAGGCGCGCCCGACCAGATTGGCCTCCGGTACCGTGCCCCAGACCCGACTGTCATTGCTGTTGTCACGGTTGTCGCCCATGACGAAATAGTTTCCTTCCGGAACGATATAGTCACCCTCGAGCATCGAACGGCCGGGACGCAGCAGGATCTGATGCTCGACGCCGCCAAGGTTCTCGCGGCGATGGCTCCAGCCGGTGGCATTAGCGCCGGCACCGATGCCGACATACTCTCCGATCACCTGCTGCGGCATCGGCTCGCCGTTCACATACAGCACCCTGTTGTAGTAGCTGATCCGGTCACCTGGCAACCCGACCACGCGCTTGATGTAATCGAGCGACGGGTTTTCCGGATAGCGGAATACGATGACATCACCACGCTGCGGCTCGCCGGTCTCCAGGATCCTGGTCTCGGTCACCGGCAGGCGCAGCCCGTAGGCATATTTGTTCACCAGGATGAAATCCCCCACCAGCAGACTCGGCATCATCGACGCCGACGGGATGCGGAACGGCTCGACGACAAACGAACGCAAGGCCAGCACCACCAGGATGATCGGGAAGAACGACCGCGACCACTCGACATACACCGGCACACGTATCGCCTTCTGCACCACGTCTTCACCGAGCTGCTGCTGTTGCAGCGCGGCCGCTGCGGCACGGCGCCTCGGCGCCCACAGCCAGGCATCCAGTCCCCAGATCACACCCGTCACCAGCAATACCAGCGCCATCAGCGCCTGAAAATCGAGATTCATCATTTCTTTCCTGTTTGTAATATTGCCAGAAACGCATCCTGCGGGATCTCCACCCGTCCCACCTGTTTCATGCGCTTCTTCCCTTCCTTCTGTTTCTCCAGCAGCTTGCGCTTGCGCGTCATGTCTCCGCCGTAACATTTGGCGGTCACGTTCTTGCGCAGCGCCTTGACGGTCTCGCGCGCAATGACATGGGAGCCGATCGCGGCCTGGATCGCGACATCAAACATCTGGCGCGGGATCAGCTCGCGCATCTTGTCTGCCAGTTCGCGGCCACGCGACAACGAGCGCTCGCGGTGCACGATCAGTGACAGCGCATCGACCTTCTCGCCATTGATCAGGATATCCACCTTGACCAGATCGGCGGCAGTGAAGCGCAGAAAGTTATAATCCATCGAGGCGAAACCGCGGCTCACCGATTTCAGCCGGTCATGAAAATCCATCACTACTTCACTGAGCGGCAGTTCATAACTGAGCGCCACCTGCTTGCCGTGATACAGCATCTTGACCTGACGGCCGCGTTTCTCGATACACAACGTGATCACGGCACCGAGATATTCCTGCGGCACCAGGATGTCGGCCTGGATGATCGGTTCACGGATCTCGGCGATGCGCGCCGGATCGGGCAGCCGCGACGGGTTGTCGACCTGCATCACCTCGCCAGAGGTGGTCAGCACCTCGTAGATCACCGTCGGCGCCGTGGTGATCAGGTCCAGATCATATTCCCGCTCCAGCCGTTCCTGGATGATCTCCATGTGCAGCATGCCAAGGAAACCGCAGCGGAAGCCGAACCCCAGCGCCTGCGAGGTCTCCGGCTCGTAGAACAGCGAGGCATCGTTGAGCCGCAGCTTGCCCAGCGCCTCGCGCAGATCCTCGTAATTCTCGGCATTGATCGGAAACAGCCCGGCGAATACCTGCGGCTTGACGGTCTGGAACCCCGGCAGTGCAGTGCTGGCCGGATTACGCGTCGTCGTCAGCGTGTCGCCGACCGGCGCGCCGTCGACCTCCTTGATGCCGGCGATGATGAAACCGACATCACCGGCGCTGAGCCGTGGCCGCTTTTGCGCCTTGGGCGTGAATACCCCGAGCTGCGTCACCAGATGACTGGTCCCGGTCGACATCACCGTCACCGCCTGTCCGGTCTCCAGCGTGCCGTTGACAACACGCACCAGCGAGATGACGCCCATATAATTATCAAACCACGAATCGATGATCAGCGCCTGCAGCGGCGCCGCGGCATCGCCTCGCGGTGACGGGATACGTTCAACCAGCTGTTCCAGCAGATCAATGACACCCTCGCCGGTCTTGGCCGAGATCCGCACCGCATCACTGGCCTCGATGCCGATGATGTCCTCGATCTCCTGGATCACCCGCTCGGGATCGGCGGTCGGCAGGTCGATCTTGTTCAGCACCGGCACCACCTCCAGCTTCTGGTTGAGTGCGGTATAACAGTTGGCGACGGTCTGGGCCTCAACCCCCTGCGAGGCATCGACCACCAGCAGCGCCCCTTCACAGGCCGCCAGCGAGCGCGACACCTCATAGGCAAAATCGACATGTCCCGGGGTATCGATGAAGTTCAGCTGATAGACCTGACCGTCACGGGCCTTGTATTCCAGCGCCACGCTCTGCGCCTTGATGGTGATGCCGCGTTCGCGCTCCAGATCCATCGAGTCGAGCACCTGCTCCGACATCTCACGGGCGCTGAGGCCGCCGCACAACTGGATCAGGCGATCAGAGAGCGTCGATTTGCCGTGGTCAATATGGGCAATGATTGAAAAATTACGTATCTGCTTCATCGGGCCCGCCAATACCAAGAAAGGGGGCCAGGGCCCCCTTTCGATAACCTTCACTACCTGGTCTGTCAGTTCTTCGGGATCCGGATCGCCAGGAATACCGGCCCGCTGCGGCGCATCACAAGTATAGGGACTGACTTGCCGGCAGGCAATTCATCGACGATCTTTTTCAGCTGCTGGGCGTCCTTGACATCGACGTTGTTCAGCTTGACGATGACATCCCCCCGGCGCAGCCCGGCATGCGCCCCGGCCCCGTTATCGACCTGGGTGACGAATACGCCCTGCTGCAGGTCTTCATATTCGGCCTGCTGCTCACTGGTCATGTCAGCGATGGCGATATCCAGCCGCGGCAGCTTCAGCTCGCGCCGGCCATCGTCGCTGAGCTCGATATCATCATTTTCCGGCAGTTCGTTGATGACGATGCTGAGCGTCAGCGGCTTGCCATTACGGATGATCTTGACCGGCAACGAGGCGCCGATCCGGCTGCCACCGACCAGCGGCGGCAGTTCCGAGGAACTTCCCACCTCATGGCCATCGAACTCCACCACCACGTCACCCACCTGCAGGCCGGCCTTGCCGGCCGGGCTGTTGGGCAGGATCTTGGCCACCAGCGCCCCGCTGGGCTTGGCCATGCCAAATGATTCGGCCAGCTCCCGCGTCACATCCTGGATCAGGATGCCGAGCCAGCCGCGCTTGACGTGCCCGGAGGATTTCAACTGATCGACGACATTCATCGCCATGTCGATCGGGATCGCAAACGACAGGCCCATGAAACCACCGGTACGGCTATAGATCTGGGAATTGATCCCGATCACCTCACCGTCCAGGTTATACAACGGCCCGCCGGAATTACCCGGATTGATCGCCACGTCGGTCTGGATGAACGGCACATAATTCTCGTTCGGCAGGCTGCGGCCGATCGCACTGACGATACCGGCCGTGACCGTATGATCGAAGCCGAACGGCGAGCCGATCGCCAGCACCCACTCACCGACCTTCAGGTTGCGCGACTGGCCGATCTTCGCCACCGGCAGATTGTCGGCCTTGATCTTCAGCAGCGCCACATCACTGCGCTTGTCGGAACCGACCACGGTCGCGAGAAACTCGCGGCGATCACTGAGCCGCACCACGATCTCGTCGGCCTCATCGATGACGTGGCGATTGGTCAGGATGTAACCTTCCCTGGAGATGACGACACCGGAGCCCAATGACTCACTGTCAAAATCCGGACCGCCGTCGCGACCGCCACCGTGACCACCTCCGCCATGGCCATCACCAAAGAAACGGCGCAGGAAGTCATCAAAAGGCACACCCGGCGGCAGGTTGCGTGGTGGCGCTGGGGCCTCGTCAGAGGACGGCCCCTGGGCACGGTGTTTCTGGGTGGTGCTGATATTCACCACTGCCGCACTATGCTGCTCAACCAGCTTGGTGAAATCCGGCAGTTCACGTGCTGCCGCCAGCGCATCCGCTCCCGACATCATCAAACCCAGTGCGATGATGCCCGCCCCGATGCGTTGCCCCCATCCCGCCACCACGATACCCATACCTGCCACCATTATCAGTCTCCCTGCCTGTTCAAAATCGTCGCATGATCTGTCCCTGCGGTGGCTCAACCACACGCAGGATCACCGGCTGGTAACGCCGGTCACCGCGGATACGGCGGGTAAAATAACTCAGCCACAGCAACCCCAGTCCCAGTCCTGCCAGTGCCGCGATGATGCTCGCGGGTTCTTCGTGGCCCGGGAACCGGCTCAGCGCCAGCTGATGACCAACCATGCCAGAGGCCAGCATTGCCAGCAAAGGCACACCATACGCTGCCAGTGATCCCCGGATCAGCATCTGCTCATCCAGCCCCACCACCACCTCACTGCCAATGCCGGCCTGCAGCGGATTCAGCACCTGCATCCGTGCCACACGCTCGGGAAAGATCCTGGCGATGGTGCCGGTCCCGCAACCCTTGTTGGCAGAACAGGCCGTGCACGCCGAGACGCGCCGGGTCTGCACCCAGGCATAACCGTCTTCGATATCAATGATTGTCGCCTGTTCTTCAACCATGCAGGCCACTCCTGTCCGCTGCCCGGTATCTTATCATGCAAAAGGCCGTTACAACGAACGGCCTTCTGCCTGCGGAAACAACTGCCGCGATCATTTCTGTGAGTAGTAACCTACGATGCTGGCACCCTCCAGCGGTGTCGCAACGGCATAGCGGGTGTAATCGACCAGATAGTCATACATCGACGTCTCGAAATTGACGGCACGGCTATGTTCGGCCTGCATATTGACCATCTCACCGGCCGAGGCCATCTGGATCAGCGGTGTATCGCTGCCCTGCTGGTGACTGGCAACAAAGTCGACCTTGGCGGCCGTGGTGACACGCGCCGCCAGCTGGGCCACCGGCCGGGCATCATCGATCGCCGCCGGCATGGCGGCTGCCAGCGTCTGCGAGGCAGGCCCGGCGCCCTGATCCACGTCATTCATCTTCAACATTGCAACCACTGCCACCGCGGTGATCGAGGCCGCCATCGCAAACCCCACCCATTCACGCTGCCCGCCCGTCCGGCGCCGCGCCGGATGGAAATGGACCGGCTCCTGCTGCAGTGCCTGCTGCAGCCGGGTATTAAATGCCGCTGACGGCATCGCCGCCGGCAGCTCGTTGCGCAATGCGTCGCCGATCAGGTGATAACGGGCCCAACGCTGCTGCAGCTCGCGATCACCGGACAGTTTACCCAACAACAGATCGGCATCCTGACCGCTGACATCGTTATCCATGAACCGAGACAAGGTTTCGAACTTTTCAGTTGCCATCTATACAAGCTCCTGTTTGCTGCCTGACGCCATAATCCAAGTTAACCACGCGAAATCATCTTCAGATATTCACACCATACCGCTACACATAAGGCTCCAGCGCCTTGTTGATCGACTCACGGGCCCGGAAGATCCGTGACCTCACCGTCCCGATCGGACACTGCAACTGCTCGGCAATCTCCTCGTAGCTGAGCCCCTGCAACTCGCGCAACACGATCGCCTGACGCAGATCCTCGGTCAGGGCCTCAAAGGCTGCCACAACCGCCTGCTGTACTTCATTCCTCTGAAACTGGGTCTCCGGCGTCGCCAGGTCCCGCAATTCCGCGGCACCCCCGAGCTCTTCGAGCTCGTCGATGTCGATATTGTTCGGTCGCCTGCCCTGCGTCACCAGCCAGTTCTTGGCCGTATTGATCGCAATCCGGTACAGCCAGGTATAAAACGCACTCTCACCCCGAAACCCCGGCAACGCCCGGTATGCCTTGATGAAGGCATCCTGCGCGATATCCTGCGCCTCGTCGCGGTCGCCAACATAGCGCATCACCAGCTTGACCACACGATGCTGGTACTTGATCACCAACAGGTCAAAGGCCCGTTTATCACCCTGCTGCACACGCTCGACCAGTTGTTGGTCAGCCTGCCTGTCGCCCGCCTGGGCCGTACCTTCTTCCAACGGGGTTACCCTTTTATGAACCAGTAGACCGCGCCCCGGTGGTGAAGTTCCACCCTGGCAATAAATATCTTTCACATAAACAAACTCCATTATATATAATAAGTTGTAGATTTCACTAATAGGTTTAAGCTGACCCGGTGAGCACCCAATACCAGCATGACATCCTGATCATCGGCAGCGGCGCCGCCGGCCTCGCACTGGCATTACGGCTGGCCGAGCATAACCGTATTGCCCTGATATCAAAAAAGAATCTTACTGAAGGGTCCACGCTCTACGCCCAGGGCGGGATCTCCGCGGTCCACGACAAGAACGACTCCGCCGAATCACACATCGAGGACACGCTGAATGCTGGCGCCGGTCTGTGCAACCGCAAGGCCGTCGAATACATCGTCCATCAGGCCCGCGAGGCCGTGGACTGGCTGGTCAATCAGGGCGTGTCCTTCACCCGTGAACAGCGCGCTGACGGCTCCAGTGACTTTCATCTGACCCGTGAAGGCGGCCACAGCCATCGCCGTGTCATCCACGCCGCCGACGCCACCGGGCGCGAGATCGAACTGACGCTGGAGGCCCAGGTCCGCCGTCACCCGAACATCGACATCTTCGAGAACCATATCGCCGTCGACCTGATCACCGGCGCCAAGCTCGGCCTGGCCCACAATCGCTGCCTCGGTGCCCATGTGCTGGACAACCGCAGACATCGGGTCCACGTCTTTGCCGCCCGCCACACCGTGCTGGCGACCGGCGGCAGCGGCAAGGTCTACCTGTATACCACCAACCCCGACACCGCGACCGGCGACGGCATCGCGATGGGCTGGCGCGCCGGCTGCCGCGTCGCCGATATGGAATTCATCCAGTTCCACCCCACCTGTTTGTATCATCCGCATGCCAAGTCGTTCCTGATCACCGAGGCGATCCGCGGCGAGGGCGGCAAGCTGTTGCTGCCGGACGGCACCCGCTTCATGGCGCGTTTCGATGCCCGCGGTGAACTGGCGCCGCGTGACATCGTGGCCCGCGCCATCGACCATGAGATGAAACGCCTCGGTATCGACTGTGTCTATCTGGACATCAGTCACAAACCCGCCGGGTTCATCCGCGAGCATTTCCCGACCATCCATGCCACCTGCCTGGAATTCGCTATCGACATCACCCGCCAGCCGATCCCGGTGGTGCCGGCAGCGCATTACCTGTGCGGCGGCATCATGACCGACCTGCGCGGCCGCACCGATCTGCCCGGTCTGTACGCCGTCGGCGAGACCGCGCATACCGGGGTTCACGGCGCCAACCGCATGGCGAGCAATTCGCTGCTGGAATGTGTAGTGTTTGCCCAGGCACTGGCCCAGGATATCCAGTCGCAGCACGCGCAGACCCCGCTGCCCGGCAAGTTGCCAGACTGGGATGAAAGCCGGGTCACCGACTCGGATGAAGAGATCGTCGTGTCGCACAACTGGGATGAGCTGCGCCGCTTCATGTGGGACTATGTTGGCATCGTCCGCACCGACAAGCGCTTGCAACGTGCACAACACCGTACCGAGTTGCTGACGCAGGAGATCATGGAATATTACGGCAACTTCCGCATCACCGCCGACCTGATCGAACTGCGCAACCTGGTGCTGGTCGCCGACCTGATCATCCGTTCGGCCTTGCTGCGGCGCGAGAGCCGTGGCCTGCATTACATCAGGGATTATCCGCAGAGCGACGACAGCCGGCCACCGCACAACACCATCCTGTCGCCCGGCCTGACACCGCTGTCACCCGGCCGCAAGACCGGATCAGTCTGACTTGTTGCCCGGCTCCTTGGTCAGCATCAGCTTGCGGCCGGCGACCCAGGTCTTTTTCAACTGCTGAAAGATATCCTTGGGCATGCCCTGCGGCAGATCAATCGTGCTGTATTCATCATGGATCTCGATGCGGCCGATGTGGGCGCCGTCGAGCCCGGCCTCGTTGGCGATCGCACCGACGATCTGCCCCGGTTTGACACCATGCACCTTGCCGATCTCGATCCGGTAGCGCTCCATCTCGATGTCACGGCGCGCTGGGCCGCCGCGCGCCGCACCCTTGACTGACAGTGTCGGACGCTCGGACTTGCGCAACGGCTTGTTACGCTCGCCCTGGTCCTCAAACGGACGGCTGCGGACCGCCTCACGCGCTGGACGGGTGTCGCCATCGCCGCGTTCAGGACGCTTGCGCCGCGGGGCATCCATCCCGCCGCTGTCACGCGGCCGGCCCTTTCCTTCCTGATGTCTGGCGGATGGGACCGGCGCCTGGTCGCGAGCCGCCTCGCGCCGCGCCTTCTTTTCCAGCAGCAGCGGCTTGTCACCCTGCACCATGCGCGCCAGTGCGGCGGCGATGGTCTCGGCCTCCATGCCCTGCTCCTGCTGGATCTGGGCAATGATCCGCTGATACATCTCCAGACCCTCGACGTTCAGCGACTCGATGATCCGCTGCTTGAAGCGGGCCACCCGCTGATCGTTGACATCATCGACGGTCGGCAGCACCAGCGGCTCCAGGGTCTGGCGCGTGGCCTTCTCGATCGCCATCAGCAGCCGCCGCTCGCGGGGTGCCACAAACAGGATCGCATCACCACGACGGCCGGCCCGGCCGGTACGGCCGATGCGGTGCACATAGGCCTCGGTGTCATACGGGATATCAAAATTGACGACATGGCTGATGCGTTCAACATCGAGGCCGCGCGCCGCCACATCGGTGGCGACGACGATATCGAGCCGTCCCTTGCGCAACTGGTCAACGATGCGCTCGCGCTGTGCCTGGACGATATCACCGTTCAGCGCCGAGGCGGCAAAGCCGCGTGCCTCGAGTTTTTCAGCCAGCTCAACCGTCGCGGTCTTGGTACGGACAAAGATCAGCATCGCATCAAAGGGCTCGGCCTCCAGCAACCGGGTCAAGGCATCGAGCTTGTCCATACCCTGCACCTGCCACACCCGCTGCCGGATGTTATCCCCGGTCGTGGCCTTGGAGCGGATCGCCACCTCACGCGGCTGGTTCAGATGGCGATGGGCGATGTCGCGGATCACCTTGGGCATCGTGGCCGAGAACAGCGCGATCTGGCGCTGCTCCGGCAACTGCTCGATGACCCACTGCACGTCATCGATGAACCCCATGCGCAGCATCTCGTCGGCCTCATCGAGCACCAGCGCCCGCAACGAATCGGTCTGCAAGGTGCCACGCTTCAGGTGATCGATCAACCGCCCCGGTGTGCCAACCACCACATGAACGCCACGCTCCAGCGGCTGCAACTGCTGGCGATAGCCCTGTCCGCCATAGATCGGCAATACATGAAAACCCGGCATGTCTGCAGCGTATTTCTGAAAGGCCTCTGCCACCTGCAAGGCCAGTTCGCGAGTCGGCACCAGCACCATCACCTGTGGCCGGCGTTCGGCAAGATTGATCTGAGACAGCAACGGCAACGCAAAGGCCGCAGTCTTGCCGGTACCGGTCTGGGCCTGGCCGATGACATCATGGCCGGCCAGGATCAACGGGATCATCTGCTGCTGGATCGGCGACGGTGTTTCATAACCGACGCGCTGCAGCGCCGACAACACCTGCGGGCTGAGGGCCAGGTCGGCAAAACCCGGTGTAGTATTTTCAGTATTGGACATGGGCTCGGGGGCAGCGTTGCTGCAAGAAGAGGCTGTGAATTGAGGGGCTATTCTAGCACAGTGGACACCCGGCGGAGGACATTATTTCTCTTTATCGGCACCACACCGGGCCTGATGCCGCAATCTGACCCGTAATCTGCGCAAGGTCTGCGGGTCCAGCATGTCCGGCAACAGCACCAGCGTGTAGCCGCGCCGCCTGGCGGCGAAGCGCAGCACGATCAGCCACGGATGGACAAAGGTGTCCGGACACAATACGGCCCCCTCGATCACGCTGCCACCGATGTCCAGCCGCCAACTGCCATCCGGCCGCCACAGCACCTGATGGATCACGCGCCGCCCCAGCCTTAACTGCTGGTTCCGATACAACACGGCCAGGCTGCAGACGATCAGCAGCACCAGTAACATGCGGTAGATGACGCTGATATCCAGCACCAGCAGCAGTGCCAAGGCACCGCCATGGCTCGCCAGCAGATAGAGCTGCAGCAACCTTGATCGCCCCGGAGACAGCTCAAGCGGCTGCGCGTATACGCTCGACGACATCGGCCAATCCCTGGCGCTCGGGGACCTCACGTCCCATCAGGATCTCCAGCAACTGCTGGTCGGAATACTCCAGCAACTGATCAAACGTCTGCAGCGCATCCGGCGTCAGTCCGGCACCGTGCTGCTGCAGATATCCCTGCAATAACTCATCGAGCTCGCGCATGCCGCGCCGGCACTTCCACTGCAGGCGACGCAAGGCCACGGCATGGACGGTATCGGGATCGCTCATCACACCCTCAGATCATCTTGCCGAGCATCATCTGCTTGATGCGGCCAATCGCCTCGGTCGGGTTCAACCCCTTCGGACAGACCTGGGCACAGTTCATGATGCTATGACAGCGAAACAGCTTGTAGGAATCCTCGAGCTCATCGAGCCGCTGTTCGGTGATCTGATCACGGCTGTCGGCCAGGAAACGGTAGGACTGCAACAGCGCGGCTGGTCCGCGGAACTTGTCCGGGTTCCACCAGAACGACGGGCAGGCGGTCGAACAGCACCCGCACAACACACACTCATACAGGCCATCGAGCTTGCCGCGCTGCTGCGGACTCTGCAGCACCTCGACCTCGGGTTCAGGATCGGTGCGCACCAGATAGGGTTTGACGGCGCGGTATTGCTGGTAGAACAGGCTCAGATCGATGACCAGGTCACGAATCACCGGCAGGCCCGGCAACGGCCGGATCTCGACCCGGCCGCCCAGCCCGTCGAGCTGGGTGATGCACGACAGCCGGTTGATGCCGTTGATATTGAGTCCATCCGAGCCGCACACCCCCTCGCCGCACGAGTAGCGAAAGCTCAGCGACTCGTCCAGCACCTTGATCCGCTTCAAGGCGTCGAGCACCATCATGCCGGGCTCGATCTGGTCCAGCGTGTACTGCTGCATCACCGGCGCCCCGCCCTGTTCGGGGTTGTAGCGGTAGATCGAGAACTTGACCGTGGCCATCAGTACACCCTCGCCTTCGGTGGGAATGAGTCGACGGTCAGCGGCCTGGTCCGCACCGGCTTGTAGTCGAGCTGGCCACCGTCACGGAAATACAGCGAATGCTTCAGCCAGTGTTCATCATCGCGCGTGGGATGATCAATGCGCGAATGGGCACCACGGCTCTCGTGGCGCGCCGCCGCCGAGGTCACCGCCGCCAGTGCGACATCGACCAGATTCTCCAGTTCGAAGGCCTCGATACGCGCGGTATTGAACACCCGGCTGTGATCCTGCAGCGTCACATCGGCCAGCCGCCGCTCGATGTCCCTGACCTTGCGTACCCCCTCATCGAGCACATCCTGGGTCCGGAACACACCGCAGTAGTCCTCCATCGTGCGCTGCAGGTCAGTGCGCAGGCTGTCGACGGTCTCGCTGCCACCGGTGCGCTCCCAGCGCGCCAGATGCGCCAGCGCGCGGTCAAGGCTGGCCTGATCCAGCGGACGGTGATAGCGACTCTCCTTCAGCACCTCGATGATGTGGTTACCGGCGGCACGGCCGAACACCACGATGTCGAGCAGCGAGTTGCCACCGAGGCGGTTGGCGCCGTGCACCGACACACAGGCACATTCACCGACCGCATACAGACCCGGCACCGGCTCTTCAGCACCGTGATGTTCAGGGGCCACGACCTGGCCGAAACGGTTGGTCGGGATGCCGCCCATCGTATAGTGGGCGGTCGGATATACCGGGATCGGGCTGTCGATCGGATCGATATGCAGAAAGGTCCGCACCATGTCACGGATACCCGGCAAGCGGCTCTTGATGACATCAGCACCGAGGTGATCCACCTTCAGCAGCACATGATCGCCATTGGGACCGCAGCCGCGCCCCTCCTTGACCTCGGTAAAAATAGAGCGGCTGACCACATCGCGGCTCGCCAGATCCTTGGCGGTCGGCGCATAACGCTCCATGAAGCGCTCGCCATCCTTGTTGACCAGATAGCCACCTTCACCACGTGACCCTTCAGTGATCAGCATGCCCTTGCCAGCGATACCGGTGGGATGAAACTGGAAGAACTCCATATCCTGCAGCGGGATGCCGGCACGCAGCGCCATCGCCATGCCATCACCGGTGTTGATCCTGGCATTGGTGTTGGTGCGGTAGATCTGACCGGCGCCGCCGGTCGCCAGCAGCGTGGTCTTGGCCTCGATGATCAGCGGCTCGCCGGTCTCGATGCACAGCACCAGCGCGCCCTGCACATACCCTTCCGGATCGCTGAGCAGGTCGATGGCAAAATATTCGTCGAAGAAATGGGTCTTGGCGCGGATGTTCTGCTGATACAGCGAATGTAGGATCGCGTGACCGGTGCGATCGGCCGCGGCGCAGGTGCGCGCTGCCTGCTCGCCGCCGAAGTTCTGGCTCTGGCCGCCAAATGGCCGCTGGTAGATCTTGCCGTTGTCGAGGCGCGAAAACGGCACGCCAAAATGCTCAAGTTCATAGACCAGCCGTGAGGCGGCCCGGCACATGTATTCGATCGCATCCTGGTCACCGAGGTAATCGCTGCCCTTGACGGTGTCGTACATATGCCAGTGCCAGTTGTCGGGACGGACGTTGGCCAGTGCGGCATTGATGCCGCCCTGCGCCGCCACGGTGTGGGAGCGGGTCGGGAACACCTTGGACACCACGGCGACATCGGCCTCGGCCTGCGCCAGTTGCAGCGCGGCGCGCAGCCCGCCACCGCCGGCGCCGATCACCAGCGCATCAAAGCGCCGCCGTTCAATCTGTTTGACTATCCCGGTCATCACACCACCATCAACAGAATCTTCACCACCCACAGGCCCGCAGCAAACAGCGCGATGACCAGCAGACCCAGCAGCGCAGCACGCAGCGCGGCATTATGGACATAATCGAGGACCACATCGCGGATACCGACCCAGGCGTGCAACAGCAGCGCCACATAAAACAGCGCCAGCGCCACCGCCGGCCCGGTGGCCGACAACCAGTCATGCCAATGGTAATAGTGCAGCGGTGCCGGCAGCGTGGCCAGCGTCAGCAGGAAATAGCCGGTGAACAGCGCCATATAGACTGCGGTCAGGCGTTGCCATAACCAGGCCTTCAGCCCTGACAGCTGGCGGCTCATACCAGACACACCGAGGCAAACAATGTCATGGCAATACCGGCGATGATCACCAGCCATGCGCTGTGGCGGCTGCGGTCACGATCGACACCGACCTCGATATCCAGCAACAGGAAACGCAGGCCGGCAAACAGGTGGTGGGCAAAGGCCCAGATCAGCATGATCAGCAGCGCACGCCAGCCAGGATGGCCGAGGGTGGCGACGACCGACTGAAAGCCCTGTGCATCGCGCAACGACCGCTGCAGCAGATAGATCGACAGCGGGATGAACAGAAACAGCAGCACACCGGCCAGGCGATGGGCGATGGACAGGACTGCCGTCACCGGCAGATGGATCCGGGTCAGGTCCAGAAAGACAGGCCTGTTATTATTATTCAGTGCCATACCCATGCGTTTTTCAACAAGCTGTTAGTGTAACGTACCCTGTCCAATCGTCAAATAATATACTATCTTCATCCGACACCAGCGAACCGGACCGACGATGCACAAACAATGGCAGGATTTCCTTATTGAAAACGGGGCTGTCATCGAGGGCGGCCGGCTGCAGCATTTCGGCAATCCTCAGGCCGAACGCCAGCTGGCCGGCTCCGCGGATGTGCTGACCGATCTCAGCCACCTCGCAGACCTGCTGGTCAGCGGTGACGATGCCGCGACCTTCCTGCAGGGTCAGCTGACCAATGATATCCACGCGGTCAGCGCCACACACAGTCAGCTCAGCGGCTTTTGCAATCCCCAGGGACGGCTGCTGGCCTTGTTCCGTATCCTCGCCGATGCCGATGGCTATCACCTGCTGCTGCCGGCGGATCTGCTGCTGCCGATGCTGGGCCGCTTGCGGATGTTTGTGCTGCGCTCGAAGGTCACGCTCAGCGACCGCAGTGATGACACGGTGCACATCGGTGTCTCGGGTCCGCAGCTGGCCCGGGTGCTGGCCGGGCAGCTGCCCTCGCTACCCGCGACAGCGGGCGAGGTGTGCCGCCACGCATCACTGACCGTGCTGCGCCTGGCCGGCGACCCGCCGCGTTTCCTGATCAGCGGCCCGTTCGATGCCGTGCACCCTCTGTGGGACCGGCTGGCCGCCCATGGCGCACCGGTCGGGGCGGAGGCCTGGCGGCTGCTCGATATCCGCGCCGGCCAGCCCGAGGTGGTGCTGGCGACCTCGAACCAGTTCATCCCGCAGATGCTGAACCTGCGCGAGCTTGACGCGATCAACTTCCGCAAGGGCTGCTATACCGGTCAGGAGATCGTCGCCCGGCTGCAATACCGTGGGACGTTGAAGCGCCGGATGTACCATGCCCGGATCAACGCCACGACGCCGCCCGACGCCGGCGACCCGGTCCATGTCTGCGGTGAGGCCCAAGCCAGCGGCCACCTGGTCAGTGTCGCCGCCGCGCCGGACGGCGGCTTCGAGGCCCTGGCCGTCGTCACCGTCGAGCACAGCGATCAGCCGCTGTGTCATGGTGGCCCTGACGGCAATGCCTTGCAGCTTATGCCGCCACCCTATGCCTTCGCCCCGCTCGCCAAGGATTAAGGAAACTCTGATTAATTCGAAAATTACCACGACCGTCATTCCCGCGAAAGCGGGAATCCAGGTATTACAGGCATTCATGGATGCCCGCTGGAGCCTGCCCTCGCCCCCGATCGGGGGCGGGCATGACGACAATACGAATTAACAGGTTGTTGAAAAACAACCTGTGTGCGGCGCAAGGACGCGCCGCCATTTTTCAAGCCGAGTTTATCTGCTTGAAAAATGGAGCAAAGCAAAAATCACATTTTTTGCTTTGCGGGTTGAAAAAGGGCATGGACGGCCTTTTTCAACATCCTGTTAATCAGAGCCTCCTTAACTCGTTCGCCCAGCCCCGCGCTTGCGGAGGCCATGGATTATTTCTTCACCGCTCCCGGTATGGCGAGCTGGTCAGCAATAATTTCTGACACTGCCCAAGTAAAATCCCTTAAGATTGCCCCGTAGCAAGGCGATATTACAGATTGCCAGCCGCACACTGTCACGTTATAACCATCGCATGGATTGAGCCAGTCCAGCGCTGAGCGATTACAAAGGAAGTAATGGACGCAAACTTTATCGAGGAATTCTGGCAAGACCTGTCCGAGGACATCCGCAAGAACCGGATCGCGCTGCCGTCGCTGCCGGAGATCACGCTAAAGACCCGCAAGCTGCTCGACAACCAGAATACCAACGCCAATATGGTCGCGCGGGCGATCAGCGCCGACGCGGTGCTGACGACGCGGCTGATCCGCGTCGCCAACAGCCCGCTGTACCGCGGCAGCTCACACATCGACGACGTCCGGACGGCGGTGACGCGCCTCGGCAATCTGACGGTGCGTCATATCGTCACCAACCTGGCGATGCAGACACTCTATCAATGCAGCCTGCCACCGCAGATCAGGAAGCTGCTGGTCGAATCCTGGGAACACAGCCTGGTCGTGGCGTCGATCGCCTATTTCCTGGCACGCAAGACCGGCCTGCTGAACCCGGATGAAGCAATGCTCGCCGGCCTGATCCACGACATTGGCACCTTGCCGATCCTTGAATACGCCGAGTTGTATCCGGAGCTGCTGAAAGACGACACGCTGCTGCATCAGGTGATCATGACCTTGCATCCCCGCGTCGGCGAGATGATCCTGAGGACATGGGAGTTTGCCCCGGCCCTGGTCTCGGCCGTGGCCGACCACGAGTTGAAGGCGTATAACCCGGTCGGCATCACCGCCAATTACACCGACCTGGTCATCACCGCCAACCTGCTGAGCAGCCTGCTCAACCGCCGCCAGCACCGTCCGCAGCCCCCCGTCGATTGGGCGAATATCCCGTCCTTCCGGCGCCTGAACCTGATGCCGGAAGAGACCATCGCCAGCATCCGCGAGGCCCGCGAAGAACTGGTGCAGATCCAGCAGCTGTTCAAGGGCTGATTCCTTCGCTACGCGGCTACGCCGTTACTCAGGCCCCTTCGATCCTTCGATACGCAATGCTCCGCATCGCTACTCAGGACGAGCGGGGATAGAGACGAATGGCACTTAAGGAAGCTCTGAATAATTCCATCCTGGAATTCTCAGAGCACGGAAAGCGGAAAACGTGGTTTTCACTTTCCTTCACTACCATGACCTGCTGTCATTGTAGTGGCGGCACATCCCTGTGCCGCAGGAACCTCTGAATTGATCAGAGGTTCCTTAAGTAAGTGCCATTCGGGATAGAGACCGAATGTGGTAAGCAGGTGCCCTTCGATACGCGGTACGCGCTGCTGCACAGCGCTACGCAGAGCGAACGGTCCGCCGATGCCATGGAACTGACAGGGAAAACGTTCGCCCTGAGTAGCGGCGCCAGCCGCGTATCGAAGGGCCTGTCCTGAGTAGCGCGCAGCGCGTATCGAAGGGTAGATAATGGCGGCCGGCGGCCTCAGCCCTCGGGGCGCATGTGCGGGAACAGCAGCACATCGCGGATCGACGGCGCATCGGTGAACAGCATCACCAGCCGGTCGATGCCGATGCCCTCGCCGGCCGTCGGCGGCATGCCGTGCTCCAGCGCGCGGATATAATCGGCATCAAAGTGCATCGCCTCGGCGTCGCCGGCCTCCTTGGCCTCGACCTGACTGCGGAAGCGTTCGGCCTGGTCCTCGGCATCGTTGAGCTCGGTAAAGCCATTGGCGATCTCGCGGCCGCCGATGAACATCTCGAAACGGTCGGTCAATGACGGATCGGCATCGCTGCGCCGCGCCAGCGGCGACACCTCGGTCGGATAAGCAGTGATGAAGGTCGGATCGATCAGCCGCGACTCGACGGTCTTCTCGAAGATCTCCAGCTGCACCTTGCCGATGCCATAGGCCTTGTCGATGTGGATGCCGAGCGCGTCCGCGACCCTGCGCGCACTGTCGAGTCGATCCAGATCGCCGGCCTGCACGGATGGATTGAACTTTAATATCGCCTGCTTCATCGTCAGCCGGGTGAATGGCTGGCCGAAATGGAACTGCTGGCCCTGATACTCGACCGTCGTGGTGCCCAGCACCTGCTGCGCCAATCCGCGCAGCATCTCTTCGGTCAGGTCCATCAGGTCATGATAGTCGGCGTAGGCCTGATAGAACTCCAGCATCGTGAATTCAGGGTTGTGGCGTGTCGACAGCCCTTCATTGCGGAAATTGCGGTTGATCTCGAACACGCGCTCAAATCCGCCGACCACCAGCCGCTTCAGATACAGCTCGGGCGCGATGCGCAGGAACAGCTGCATGTCCAGCGCATTATGATGGGTCGCAAACGGCCGCGCCGTTGCGCCACCGGGGATCGCCTGCATCATCGGCGTCTCGACCTCGAGGAAGCCGCGATCGATGAGGAAATGGCGGATGTAGGCGATGATCGCGGTGCGGGTGCGGAAGGTGTTGCGCGTGACCTCGCTCATGATCAGATCGAGGTAACGCTGGCGGTAGCGCGCCTCCTGATCGGTCAGGCCGTGGAACTTGGCCGGCAACGGCCGCAACGCCTTGGTCAGCAGCCGGATCTTGTCGGCCTTGACCGACAGCTCGCCGGTCCTGGTGCGAAACATCATGCCATCGACGCCGATGATGTCGCCGATGTCCCAGCGCTTGAAGTCTTCATAGGCCGCCTCACCGATACCGTCACGCTGGATATAGACCTGCATCTGCCCCGACATGTCCTGCAGATGGACGAAGCTGGCCTTGCCCATCAGCCGCCGCGTCATCATCCGCCCGGCGATGCTGACGCGCACCGGGTCGGCCTCGAGCTGTTCGTTGTTCAGCGCGCTGTAGCGCGCATGCAGCTCGCCGGTGATGACGTTGCGGCGGAAATCGGTCGGGAATGGATTGCCCTGCTCACGCAGCTGCTGCAGCTTGGCGCGGCGTTGCGCGATCTGTTCATTCTCGTCCAGTACTGTCTCGGCGGCTGTGCCGGCATCGGCCTTCTGTTCACTCATGGAAATGATCCTGTTGATTACTGGCCGCTCTTCAAGCTGGCCTCGATGAAGTCGTCGAGATCACCGTCGAGCACCGCCTGGGTATTGGCCTTCTCGACGCCGGTGCGCAGATCCTTGATCCGCGACTGGTCGAGCACATAGGAGCGGATCTGGCTGCCCCAGCCGATGTCGGCCTTGTTGTCCTCGATCACCTGCTGCGACGCATTGCGCTTCTGGATCTCCATCTCATACAGCTTGGCGCGCAACTGCTTCATCGCGGTGGAACGGTTCTTGTGCTGCGAGCGGTCGCTCTGGCACTGTACGACGATGCCGCTCGGTTCATGGGTGATGCGGATCGCCGATTCGGTCTTGTTGACGTGCTGGCCGCCGGCGCCGCTGGCGCGGTAGACATCGACGCGCAGGTCGGCCGGATTGATCTCGATGTCGATGTTGTCATCGATCTCCGGCGACACGAACACCGCGGCGAACGAGGTATGGCGGCGATTGCCGGAATCAAACGGCGACTTGCGCACCAGCCGGTGCACGCCGGTCTCGGTGCGCAGCCAGCCAAAGGCATAGGGGCCGGTGATCTTGACGGTGGCGCTCTTGATGCCGGCGACTTCACCGGCCGAGGCCTCGACCAGCTCGGTCTCGAAGCCGCGGCGTTCAGCCCAGCGCAGATACATGCGCAACAGCATCTCGGACCAGTCCTGGGCCTCGGTGCCGCCGGAGCCGGCCTGGATGTCGAGGAAGGCGTTGTTGGGATCCATCTCGCCGGAGAACATGCGGCGGAATTCGAGTTCGGCCAGCCGCTTTTCAATCTTTTCGATATCGCCGAGCACCGCCTGCGCAGTGGCGGCATCGTTCTCTTCATCGGCGAGCTGCAGCAGCTCTTCCTCTTCGCTGATGCCGGCCTGCAGCTGCGCGAAGGTGTCGACAACATCCTTCAGCGCGGCACGTTCACGGCCCAGCGCCTGGGCGTTCTCGGCATTGTTCCAGACGTTGGGATTTTCCAGCTCGCGCTCGACCTCGGTCAGCCGTTCCTGCTTGACCTCGACGTCAAAGATACCCCCTAAGGGTGTCGAGGCGCCCTTGCATGTCCTTGAGGTGCTGAAAGTGCAGGTTCAGTTCGAGCATGATGATGGATCCCGGGAAAAGTCCGCATTCTACTCCATCCCGGCGCGCGGCGAAACGTTGCGCCTGGAGCTGGGTGGCAGCAAGTTAACCCGCATCCGATGTGATTTCGCAATCCGGGGATGGCTTGACGGGTCAGGACGTTGGGCTTCACACGTTCAGCCCAACCTACACCTCATTTCGTCATACCGTAGGTTGGGCAGAATGCATGAAGCCCAACATCTTTTTGTGCAACACGCTCACACCGCCTCGAGGTGCTCAACGATCAGCTGTACGCTGCGCTGGCCGCGGTATTCATTGACATCCAGCCGGTAGGCCAGCCGCAGCGCCGGCTGGTCACCGCCGAGCAGATCGCGGGCATCGGCGTTGAAGGCCAGCGCATCGAGCGCCTGACCGCCGCCCTGCGGCCGCACCCGTAATTTGAGGTGGCGCTCGTTGAGCACCCGCCGCTCCAGCACCTCGAACCGGCCGTCAAAGGTCGGCTCCGGAAAGCCCTGACCCCACGGCCCGGCGCTGCGCAGCAGCTCGGCCAGGTCCAGCGTCAGCTCGTCGGGCGCCAGCTCGCCGTCGCTGTGCACCACCGGCTGCAGGTCGGCGGCCGTCAGCCGCTGCCGCACCTCGTGCTCAAAGGCCTGACAGAAATCGTCATAACGCGCAACCGGCAATGTCAGCCCGGCCGCCATGCTGTGACCGCCGAACTTGCTCAGCAGCCCCGGATGGCGGGTCGCGACCGCCTCCAGCACATCGCGGATCGGCAGCCCCGGGATCGAGCGCGCCGAACCCTTGATCTCACCGTCATCGCCATTGGCAAACACCACCGTCGGGCGGTGAAAGCGCTCCTTGATCCGCGAGGCCAGGATGCCGATGACGCCCTGATGCCAGGCCGGATCGTACAGGCATAGCCCATACGGCAGCTCCGCGTCGTCCAGTTGCAAGCCGGCGAGGCCGGCCAGCGCCTCGTCCTTCATGTCCTGCTCGATGCGGCGCCGTTCGACATTCAGCACATCGAGCTGCCCGGCCATGCCCAGCGCGCGCGGTTCATCGTCGCACAGCAGACAGGCGATCCCCAGCGACATGTCTTCAAGCCGGCCGGCGGCATTGAGCCGCGGCCCGAGCGCGAACCCCAGGTCCGCGGCGCTGAGCCGGCTCGCATCGCGACCGGCAATCCGGATCAAGGCGCGCACGCCGGCGCAGGCCTGGCCACCGCGGATGCGCGCCAGCCCCTGGCCGACCAGGATGCGGTTATTCTGATCGAGCGGCACGACATCGGCGACGGTGCCGAGCGCGACCAGGTCGAGCAACTGCGCCAGGTTCGGATCGGCCAGGCCGCGCGCGGCGAACCAGCCAGTGCTGCGCAGCAAGGCACGCAAGGCCAGCATCACATAGAAGATCACGCCGACACCGGCCAGGTGTTTGCTCGGAAATGGATCGCCGGGCAGGTTCGGATTGACGATCGCCTCGGCCGCCGGCAGCGTGTCGGCCGGCAGGTGGTGATCGGTGACCAGCACGCGAATGCCCAGCGCATTGGCGGCCGCCACACCGGCGTGGCTGGCGATGCCGTTGTCGACGGTGATAATCAGCTGCGGTCGGCGCTGCGCCGCGACCTCGACGATCTCCGGCGTCAGCCCGTAACCAAAACGAAAGCGGTTCGGCACCAGGAAATCAACATCGGCCGCGCCCATCATCCGCAACGCACGCACCGCGACCGCGGTGCTGGTCGCGCCGTCGGCATCGAAATCACCGATGACGATGACCCGCCAGTGTTCGACCAGCGCCTGATACAGCAGCGCCGTCGCCTCATTCAGACCACCGAGCAACTGATACGGCAGCAAGCGATCCAGCGAACGCTCCAGCTGCTGCGGCGACTCGATGCCGCGCTGCCGGTAAACGCGCGCCAGCACCGGGTGCAGCGCATCATCCGGCCACGGCAGACCGGCATCAGCTGCGTCACGGCGGATGATGGTTCGGGTCGTTGTCATGGTTGTGACCTCATGCTGGCATTATAGGCGGTTTTCTGCGCCGCGGTCAGGTTAAAAAACCTTCATTTGCAACGGATTGGCCCTGAGCCGGTTTTTTGCAAAAGCAGCCTGCTCATGGCACACTCGATCGCAGTTGAAAGTGATAGGCCGGGCGTCCATGTGTACCGCCATCCCGCGCACCCCAAGGAGGAATCGATGATTAACAATACATCCAGAGCTTTATTGTTCACTGCCGTGCTGCTTTCACTCTTGTCTCCGCTGGCGCTGGCCGGCTCGGCGGCGAGCGCGCAGGACCAGATCGCCGCGGCGATCGCCGATCCCGCGCGGCCGGACACCGACCGTGCACAGGATGCCGAGCGCAAACCGCTAGCGGTGTTGACGTTCACCGGCATCAAGCCGGGTGACCGGGTGGCGGATTTCATCCCGGGTGGTGGCTACGTCACGCGGCTGTTTTCAACCATCGTCGGCCAACATGGTCATGTGTATGCCGTGGTGCCCGAAGAGCTGTTCGGGATGCGGAAGAACGCCGATGCGGCCGTCGCCGCCATCGCCGCCGACCCGCACTATGCGAATGTCACCGTCATCAAGCCAGCGGTCAATGCCTTCAAGGCACCCGAAACACTCGACGTGGTCTGGACCTCGATGAACTACCATGACCTGCATGACAGCTTCTTCGGCCCGGCCGATCTGGCAAAGGTCAACAAGGCGATCTTCGATGCGCTGAAACCCGGCGGGCTGTATGTCATCGTCGACCACGCCGCCGCGCCAGGCTCAGGCCTGCGCGACACCGAGACACTGCACCGCATCGATGCCGCGACCGTGAAGGCCGAGGTGCTGGCCGCCGGCTTTGAACTGGCCGGCCAGTCCGATGCGCTGCTTAACGCCGACGACGACCATAGCGCCAAGGTGTTCGACCCGGCGATCCGCGGCAAGACCGACAAGTTCTTGTTCAAGTTCCGCAAGCCGGTCAGCACGAAGTAGAACTTGTATTTTTTGTGCAAAAAAACCAGGACAGAAAACAAATATTGCTAATACGAAAAAATCCTCTCTGACACGGATTCTCATGCAATCGCTCACAAAACAAAGAGGGGCTGTCCCGGATAATTTCCGCTACTTCTTCATTGTCGTATTGATATATATAATATAATCAGGTAGTTTTGAAGCATATACAAAAATCACTCTTTAATGAGGCAAAAATATGGACCCAGTCTCCCCTAATGATTTCGATATATTGACTGAGATAATTGCTGCTCTAAAAAAGCTGAGCAAGGAAGACCAACAGAGAACTTTACAAGCTGTGGCAACGTTCCTCGATCTCTCTCTGCAGGGAAATCATAGCCCATCTAGGACGGCCTCACCCTCCTCATCAGTTATAAGCTCTCCTTTTAACAGTTCAACTTTCTCTGAAGATAGAACTGTCTCGCCGAAGGATTTTATGCGCGAAAAAGCTCCTCGCACTGATGTGGAAAGAGTTACTTGCCTTGCATACTATCTCACGCATTATCGTGAAACCCCTTACTTTAAAACCTTGGATATAAGCACCTTAAATACTGAGGCTGCTCAACCTAAATTTTCAAATGCGTCGATTGCTGTTGACAATGCCGCCAAGGCCGGGCTACTTGTTCAAGCGGTTAAGGGTAACAAGCAAATAAGCGCGGCTGGAGAACTCTACATACAACATCTACCCGACCGCGATGCCGCGAAGTCCGGCACCGAAGGAATACGCAAAAAGCGAAAGTCGCGCAAACCCCAAACAAAAACGCTCAAGAGCGCAAATGAATAATGGCGCGTAAATCCCTTCGAGATTCTCGTCACCCATCTATACGATTGGCCCTATACAACCATAAGGGCGGCGTAGGTAAAACTACGCTAACTGTTAACATTGCTTCAGCCCTCGCAGATATTGGAAAGCGTGTCCTACTAGTTGACGCAGATCCTCAATGTAATCTCACTTCATATCTAGTCGAACCAGGCGTGGTTGATGACTGGCTCGATAATTCGGATTCGGAAACTGGAGTCACCATTTGGTCTTCAATCAAGCCTATCGCAGAATCGACGGGAGAAGTTCGCGAAGTAAAGCCTCCTGAACGCCTAAAGAATATATTTCTAATACCTGGAGATATTCGCCTCTCAGAATTTGAACAAGACTTGCAGCTAATTTGGACTGAATGTTTGCAAAGAAAGATGCGCGGCTTTCGTGGCGCATCTGCAATAAGCGAAGTAGTAAATATAGTTGCGACACAAATCAAAGCTGACTTCGTTTTCTACGATGTCGGCCCGAATATTGGCGCCCTAAATCGCGTGGTACTGCTTGATTGCGACTATTTCATCGTCCCGGCTGCATGCGACCTTTTTTCGACCAGAGCGCTTAGCACACTTGGGCACTCTCTCTCGTCATGGATTAAAGATTGGCAGGTGATTTCTCAGCTAGCGCCTGACGGAATGATGCTACTGCCAGGGAGACCAAAATTTATGGGCTATATACTGCAAAAGTTCCGCATGTATGGAGGAGCGATCTCCGGAAGTTTTGCGCCATATGTTGCAAAACTGGAGAAAACTGCCAACAGCGAGATTGCTACCGTTCTTCGCCGAATTGATAAAGACTTGGCAAGCGCATCTTTTAGCCAGAATAAACTCGGTCAAGTAAAGGATTTTGGAGGATTAGCAACCCTTGCACAAGAACAGGGGCAGCCTTTTGCATTGGTGAATGGCGGAACCCAAGCGCAGAAAACGGAAGCAAAAGCAGAATTCGAACGTATCGCCAAACACATCATCCAGCGCACAGAGATCATCCCGACGGACTCATGATGCCATCCAAGCTTCGCGCAGCTGAATTGAAACTGATAGACAGATTGGTGCAACATTATGTTGATAACCAGCCAAGCTTTACTTTGTTGCTATCCCAGCTGGCGGGCTACGTCGAAACTTCCACGAAGCTGAAGAAACTTGCTCACTCCGTGAAAGGGAGAGTCAAAGATCCTGAACATCTTCGCGAAAAATTGATTCGCAAAGGACTAGAAGCAAAGACTAAATCTACAGAATTCCCTTACACTCTCGAAAATCTATTCAAAGAAATTAACGATTTAGCTGGCTTTAGAATTCTTCACCTTCACACAAAGCAAATTGAAGATATTAATTCCGTGCTTTTGGAGATCTTTAATGAACAGAGATGGCTGATAATAGAGGGGCCATGCGCACGAACCTGGGACGATGAATCTCGCGAATACTTTTCCAAAATCGGAGTTGCTACTGAAGATTCTAAAACTATGTACACCAGCGTACACTACGTGGTACAGCCCAATACCAGAACTGAGCTGACCTGCGAGATACAGGTACGCACGCTCATGGAAGAGGTATGGGGTGAAGTTGACCATCAAATTAACTACCCTCTAAAGGCTGATAGCTTGTCATGCAGGGAACAAATAAAAGTGCTCGCTCGCGTTACTTCAAGCTGCAGTCGACTAGTGGATTCAATCTTTCTGGCCCACCAAGAGTCATCAAATGATCAGCTTACAGTAAGAACGCCACGGAAGAAGCCGAGAAATAAAAAAACAAAACCGGGATCATAGAAAAATTTTCTATAATATACCTGTGACTGCAATCAGTAACCGGGTTCAACCCGCTGCAAACCCCGCCAGCGGCCGCGGCCGCCAACCGAGCCGCCAGCGCCAGCGGGTCAGTTGGTAGCTGCGGCCATTGCCGGGATAGAGGATTAATTCTTCGATCTCGCCATGCGTCATCGCCTTCAGTAACGGTGACAGCCAGTCGTTGGTCCATTGTTCCAGCCGCTGCCGCCACGACACTCCGTCGCCGAGTGCGATCGCCTCGGGCCCGCGTTCAATGATCAGCAACTGCGGCGCGCCGGGTTGCAGATGTGACAACAACTGCTCGGCAGTCATGGCTTGATCGATCAAGCGGATGTTACAACATCGCGCCAGGCCCGCGGCCAGCGGATCAGCCGTGAAAACCTGGTGCCACGCCAATCGCGGTGCGGACTCTGGTAATACTCCGCCGCCCCACAGCCACAGGCTGTTGATCTCATGCTGGCCGTGAGCGGCACGCGCAACGTTAAGCGGATGCTCATGCAGCAGCATCTGGATCTCGTTGATGCGGCGGCGCCACAGGCCGCCGGATGCCCCGGACGGCTGGCATGGGAAGATGTCCTGGCCCAGCGCCGCATCGGGCGGCTGCGTAATCAGGCCCTCCGGCGGTGCAACCACATCGACATACCAGCGTGACGGATGATCTGCGCTGAGCTGCCAGCCGGGTTCGGCCAGCTGCGTGTTGATGTCGGTCACGAGCTGCTGCGCCTCTGTGTCAGTGACCGCGAGATCGCGCGCCCGGTACAACACGACGCGGTCACGGTCAGCCTTCAGATGCACCGGATCGGCGCGCAACGTATAAGCGGCCTTGTGTCCGGGCCGGTCGATCAAGGATGTCAGTGCCGCGACCGGCACGTCTTGATCAGCTGGCCAGTCAAACAGCCTCGTCAGCAACGGCAGGTGAGCCGGTGGGCCGGAGATTTCATGACAAACGGCGCGCGACAATACACGCTCGAGCAACGACACGTCGAGCCCGGCGCTCGCCGCCTTTAACTGTGGCGCCGGCCAGCTGCCGAGCAGGTCCGACATTACGATATGCAGCTGCGCCATCAGGATTCTCCGTAGTCGACGCAGTATAACAGACCATCCGGCACTTGCCGGCAACGCAGGATCGGCGTATTTTTGTTTCTTCGCGCATGGAGGCGCGCCTTATATGTACCAGGATGTACAACGCGGCGTCACATTCGCCGAACTGCTGCTGGTCTTGATCGTGCTCGCCGTGCTGACGCTGGCTGGCGGTGAGGCCTATGGCCGGCTGGTCGGCCGCCAGCGGCTGGCCGCGGCGGCGCAGGACATCACCCGCACACTGCAGTTCACCCGCTCCGAGGCGCTGCGGCGCAATCAAGCCTTGCATGTCAGCTTTCGCCCCGGCGATACCGGGCCGTGGTGCTATGGCATCGGCGAGCTGCCGGACTGTGATTGCAGCGCTGGCGCACTGAGCAATCGTTGCCAGCTGCAGCGCCATGGCACGGTGGAAATGATGACCGGCCAGGCCGCCGACTACCCCGGCATCGCGATGCCGCAGGCCCGCTTTGGCACCCAGCGTTACACGACGTTTGCACCGCTGCGCGCTACCGCCGGCTTTGGCACCGTGGTATTGAAAAATCAATATGCCGACAGCCTGCAGGTGCGCGTCAGCCTGCCGGGTCGGGTGCGCATCTGCAATCCGGCCAGCACGTCATTATTCAATGGCTATCCGCTATGTTGACCCGGCAACGCGGGATGACGCTGATTGAACTGCTGCTCGGCAGCCTGCTCGGCCTGCTGCTGCTCGCCACGCTGCTCAATGCCTGGCTGCAGCTTGCCGCAAGCAGTCAGCGGCAGCTGGGCCAGTTACGCCTTGAACATGAACTGCGCAGCACCGTGTTGTTGATGACCCGTGACCTGCGCCGCGCCGGTTACTGGCACTGGCAACCGGGCTCCGCCGCGTCACTGTATGACAACCCGTTTCTGCAGCCCGCCACCCGGCCGCGGCTGGCGCGCGCCACCGTCAGCGAGGCGGCCGATTCCTGCATCACGTTCAGTTATGACCTCGACGGTGACGGCCTCGTCAACGATGGCAGCCTGGAACTGTTCGGGTACCGGCAGCGCAGCGGCGCACTGGAGACCCGCAGCAGTGCGAGCGCCGCCGCCTGCAGCAGCGGCCAGTGGCAGGACATCACGACGGCCGGTATCGAGATCACCACGCTGCAATTCACACTCGACACCGTCCATCACGCGATGGCAACGAGCTCGCCTTGCAGCACGGGCGCAGCATGCGTCGGTGACATGCTGATCGGCATCACGCTCGCTGGCCAGCTGCAGGGTCAGCCGCATACCCGTCATACGCTGCAGGAACAGATCCATGTGCGCAATCCACTGCTCAGTCGCCTCTGATCGCCACCACCGCCAGCATGGCGGCACAACGCTGGTCATCGCACTGCTGATGCTGCTCGCCGCCGGGCTGCTGGTCCAGGTCGTTGCCAGCAACACGCTGGCGACGACACGGATGCAGGGTAATGAACATCAGCTGCGTCGGGCACAGGCCGCGGCCGACTCGGCGTTTGAGTATGCGGTGCAATGGCTGCGCATGAATGATCCGGTCTGGCTGGACATCGACAGCTACGCCCAGCAGGCCATGATCCCTGCCCCATCTGCCGGGGCAACGCTGCAGCTGACGCGCGACCGCCGCTACCCGGATTATCTGCTGGTCAGCGTACAATCACCGCTGACGGTCGATGAGGGTGTCATGATACAACAGCAGTATCTGTATCGAACGCCGTACAACGGCCGCTGGCAGGTGTCGCAGCTGCCGGGTACCTGGCGGGATTTCTGACCATGATGCGCAACGGCTTTACCCTGATCGAGGCGCTGGTGACGATGCTGATCATGACCATCGGCCTGCTGGCCTTGCTGTCGCTGGTCATCGACAGCCGGCTGCAGCTGCAATACAGCCGCCAACAGGGCGCCGCGCTGAACCTGGCGCAGCAGCAGATCGAGCTGCTGCAACAACAGACCGCCACCGGCGGCATCGATCAGTTGATGCCCGGCAGTGACCAGGCCGATGAAAATGGTGTGCGCTATACCCGGCAGTGGACGGTCACAAGCGATGCGGCGCTACCCGATGCCCGCCAGCTCGGGGTCGAGGTGACATGGTCGTACGGGAACGACGACCATGCGCTGCAACTCTCCAGACGGGTCGCAACGCCACATGATGCGATGCTGCCATAGCAGTTAACAGGCTGTTGAAAAACAGCCTGTGTGCGGCGCATGGATGCGCCGCCATTTTTCAAGCCGGGTTTATCAGCTTGAAAAATGGCGCACAGCAAAAATCACATTTTTTGCTGTGCGGGTTGAGGAGGCCATGGACGGCCTTTTTCAACATCCTGTTAATAAAAATCAGCAGACCGTTAAAACGGGCGCAGCAGCCAAACAATATGTCATTCCGGGCGTAGCGTAAGCTGCGACCCGGAATCCAGGGTCTTCAGTTCAGTGCCCTGCTGGATTCCCGCTTGCGCGGGAATGACGATCATACAAATGAATCAGCTATTCCTTACTTACCCTGACGGGTGTAATAGGCACCGTTGCTGTACTGCAGCCGGGCATGATCGGAGGAGACAGTGAAGCGCGCCTCGACCGGTCGCTGGCCGTTCATGATGCTGATGACCAGCGCCTGGTCACTGAGCTGATAGACGCCGTCCAGCGTCCGGCCGTCCTCGGTCCTGATCTGCACCTTGCCATGTGGCAAAAAGCTCAACGAGTCATTGTCATCGTGGTTCGGGTTATGGGTCAGTGTCCAGCTGCCGAGCAGCCATGGCGGTGCGTCCGGCGCCCTGCCGCAGGCCGCCAGCAGGCCAGCCAGCAGCACGCCGATGACAGGTCTGAACCAGCGGCCGGGGTTCATTGCAGCTCAACCTCCGCAAAAGAGTTGACCTGGCGATGCACCGCCGACGGGTCGGGCACGGCGCCGCGCACCAGCCACACCGTGTGCAGGCCGGCGCTGCGCGCCGCATCCAGCTCCGGGCCAATATCCGACAGAAACAGCAGCTGCACCGGCGGCAGCCCGACCGCCAGTGCGATGCGGTGATACGATTCGGCCTCGGTCTTGGCGCCGATATGGGTATCGAAATAGCCGCTGAACAACGGCGTCAGATCGCCGCGACCGGTGTGGGCGAACAGCAGCTTCTGCGCCTGCACCGACCCCGACGAATAGACATATAAGCGGATGCCGGCATCACGCCAGGCCTGCAATGCAACCACGGCATCGTCATAGACATGACCCTGAAACGCGCCGTCACGGTAACCACGCGCCCATAACATGCCCTGCAGCGTCTTCAGCGGTGTCACCTTGCGGTCCTCGTCGATCCAGCGCTCGAGCTGGGCGACGGTGTCGGCGATCGACAATGGCCGCCCGGCCAGCGCGGCGACATCACCGAGCAACGGCGCCACATCATGCTGCGTCGCGTGATCGCGAACAAAGCTGCCGATGTGCTGGCGCGCATATGGAAACAGCACATCCTTGACAAAGGACAGCGACGAGGTCGTGCCCTCGATATCGGTGACGATGGCGCGGATCATGCGGCGTGGCTGGCGAGATAATCGTCGAAGCGCGGGAAGCGTTTGGCGATGTCGTCGCCGGTATAGTTGGCCACCCAGCCTTCCGGCGTCGTGAACAAGCGGATGCACTTGAAATCCGGACGCGCACCCATGTCGAACCAGTGACGGACATGGGCCGGCACGCTGATCAGGTCACCGGCCTCGCACAGCAGGCCGTAGACCTTGCCCTGGTCATGGATGAAGAACAGGCCGCGGCCGTCGACGAAGAACCGCACCTCGAAATCGCTGTGGGTATGCTCGCTGAGGAACTTGTTGCGCAGCATCTCGCGCTCTGGATGATCGGGCCGCAGGCTGATCACATCGACCGACTGGAACGCATACTGCTTCATCAAACGATCGACCGATGGCCGGTAGGCGGCGATGATGTCATCGTTACTGGTCGTCGCATCGAGCTTGCGATCGGCCTGCCAGCGCTCGAACGTGACGTTGATCGCAGCCAGACTGGCGGCAATCGTCTGGCCGTCGGTGACGCGCTGCAACAGCTGTGCGCTGCCGTCGGCATAGATCCTCAATTCACTCATGACGCCTTGATCCTCCTGAATTCGAGTTCACACTGGAACAGAAATTCGAATGCCTCGAGATGACGCAGCGTATCATTGACGCTGCGTCCCCAGGTATACAGGCCGTGGCCGGCGATCAGATAACCGGCGATCGGCGGGTGTTTGTCCATATAGTCATCGACCATGCTGGCCATGCGCGCGATGTCCTGGTCATTGGCAAACACCGGCACCGTCAGCTGCGATTCATGGCTATCGATGCCATCGAAGGCCTTCAGCACCTCAAGGCCATCGAGCACCAGATGATCGGCGGCGGCACGCGACAACACCGTCGAACTGATCGAATGGGTGTGCAGCACTGCACCGATCTTCGGCTCACGGCGGTACAGGTGCAGGTGCAGCAAGGTCTCGGCCGATGGCCGCTTGCCATCGAGCGAACGCCCGCTGTAATCGACGAGCATGATGTCGTCGAGCGTCAGAAAACCCTTGTGCTTGCCGGAGACGGTGATCGCAACCGTCTCGTCGTCGAGCCGGCACGAGAAGTTGCCGCTGGTCGCCGGGACCCAGCCCTGGGCAAAGGCCTGCTGACCGACGCGCACCAGCGCCTGGGCCGAGGACTCGAAACTGCGGGTGTCGTGCATCAATGCGCTCATGCCTGCCCCTTTATTTCTGCGGACGCCAGCCGCCGGTGAAATGGCGCAGGTCCTTGCCCTGCAGCCGCGCATTGACGTACAGCTCATCGACGGTCTGCTGCGTGATCGGCGTCAACCGGCCTGCGGTATCACGATATTGCCAGCGGCCGTAGATGCACAGCTTGAACACCGTCTCCATGATGTCATCAAAACGGATCGCATGGACCTGGGCCAAACGGTTGAAGTCATCGATCAGCAGGTCGCTGCCCTTGCTGCGGTATTCATCGCCGACCAGCGACTCCAGCGCCACATCCCACTTCGGTACATCGATCACGTCATCTTTTGCCGATGCCATCTCTGCCCCCTGCTGTCTGATAAGTCCGCCTATGGTACACAATTGCGGGCCAAACATCATGCCCCGGCCTGCCTTCCAGCAGCTGATGCTGACCCTCAGCAGTAATATTTATCCTTATGACTTGCAATAAATTTATGTCACAGCCACTGCTGGGTCAGCGACAGCACCCGGATATCACCGAGCGCTTGCAACTGGCCGTGCAGCGCCTCCAGCACCTGACTCAGGTGCGGCCGGCTGTTGTTGATCATCACCAGACCCAGCACGGCCTGCTGCCAGTCGTCGTGGCTGGCGATCTCGGCCAGCGAGACATTGTAATGATTGGCCACCCGGTCCTTGAGGCTGGCCAGCACACGGCGCTTGTCCTTCAATGAATGAGCGGCCGGCAGCTGCAGCGTCAGCTCGGCATACAGGATATGGACCGCCGGTTGTTTCACCGCCCCCTCCTGACAACCATGTCATTCACAGGCACTGCTCAAGTATCACGCGAAGTTCGTCGTCCAGCAAATGGACCGGATTGGTCTTCATGCTGTTGCCGCGGGCATGGGCAACGATGTGATCAAGATGTTCACGGCGGACGCCGTAGTCAGACAGCCCCGGCAGCTGCAGCTGCTGCCGCCAGTCGGCGAGCAACTCTATCAGTACCGTGCGCGCCTGTTCAGCGCTGACCAGGGACTGGCCGCTCAACACCCTGGCCGCCTGTGCATACCGTGGCAAGGCCGGGCTGTCCGGCAGCCGCGCCTTCAGGGCCTCGATATTGACCCGGGTCGCCGCCGCGACCAGCGTGCCGCAGGCCACACCATGCGGGATCGGGCAGAAGGCACCGAGCGGTGCCGCCAGCCCGTGGACACTGCCGAGCCCGACCTGCGACAGCGTGATGCCGGACAGCATGGCGGCATAGGCCATCTGCTGCTGCGCCGCCGTGGCCTGCTCGCCATCGCGGTACCAGTCCAGCAGACTGCCGCCGACCGCCTGCAGCCCACTCAGCGCCAGCGCGTCGATCAGCGGATTGCCCCGGGTCGATACATAAGATTCCAGCAACTGGGTCAATGCGTCCATGCCATTGGCGGCGATCACCGCCGGCGGACAACTGGCCAGCAGCGCCGGATCGATGATCGCGACCTCGGCGACCAGTTGTTCATCACGAAATGATTTTTTGAAACCGTTGGGACCAAACACGCTGAGCACGGCGTTCCGGGTCACCTCACTGCCGGTGCCGGCCGTCGTCGGCACCGCGATCAGCGGCAGCGCCGGCCCGGGATAGGCCAGCTCGGGGCCGACGCCTTCGAGAAAATCCATCACCGACTGGCGCAGCGGCAACAGCCCGGCCAGTGCCTTCGCCGCATCCAGCGCACTGCCACCGCCGATCCCGACGACGACCTCGATGCCCGACTCGGCATGGCGCATCACCAGCGCGTCGATAAGCTGCGGCGAGGGCTCACCGTCGATGGTGACATGCAGATGGCTGAGGCCGTGGTGATCAAAGGCCGCCAGCAGTTGCTGAAAATAGGGTGAGGACGGAAACGAATGCCGGCCGGTAACCAGCAGTACCCGCCGCCCGTAATGCGCCACCAGCGGTGCCAGCCGGGCAAAACTGCCACGGCCAAACTCGATCCGCGGCAAACGCCCGATCGCAAATGCTGAGATGCCTTTGGGGTCCAGAGGTTGTGTCGTCATATGCTGCCGCCTTCGTGCATCAAATCACCGGGCCAAACCACCATAACCCAAAAAGACAAAACCCCTCCCGCCGGCAGGCGGAAGGGGTCTTGGTGACGCGCTGTTAACGCTTGTAACCGCTGACCATGATGAACGGGCTCGGCGGCTCCATCTGCTTGGAGCTGACGTCGACGAAACCGACATCGCGCAGGATCGATTCCATCTCGGCGGTCGAATACGACTTGCCGAGCGTGGTGTTGATGATCTGGTTGACACCGATCATCGCCGCCAGCTGCGGACCCTTCTTGTCGGCGTGCAGCAGCTGCTCCTGGATCATGATGACGCCGTCCTTGTTCATCGAGTCATAACACTTCTTCAGCAGCTTGCGGACATTGTCCGGCGACTCCTGGTTGGTCATCGATGACAGCAGCATCGCATCGTTGCCCGTGCCGAGGCTGTCGGTGTTGTAGTCGCCCGGCTGCAGCTTGACGCGGCTCTGCATGCCATACATATCAACGATCTCCTTGGCGATCTTCAGGTTCTGCTCGCGGTCCATCGCGACCGCGTTCAGGCCCGGATAGGCCTCACAGAACTTGACGGCAAAGGTTGACGGGCCACAGCCGACATCCATCAACTGCTTCTTGCCCGTCAGGTTGAACATGCTGGTCAAGACATCCGCCTGTGACAGTGCGCGGTTGTGCATGCCCATCATGTAGTCGCGGGTCTCCTGGTCGGAGTATTCCTTGTGCATCAAGGCCGTCGGCTTGCCGGTCTTGACGGTCTCGTACAGACCGCCCCAGGCCTTGTACCAGTTCTCGAACATGTAGACGATGCCACCCTGGTAATACTTGCTCGACGTCGTCAGAAAGGTCTGACTCAGCGGGCTGTTCCAGAACCGGTCGCCGTCACGCTCGAGAAAACCGATCGATACCAGCGCGCTCAGCAGCGTATCGAGGCAGCGGCGATCGGCCCCGGTCTCCTTGACCAGCGTATCCAGATCCTTGCCCTTGCCATCCATCAGATTGAACAGGTCGAGGCGATTGCCTGCATGCAGTACACAGGAGTGCCAGTAGGACGATGCAACCTGCATCACCTTCATCGGGTCCATGCCACCCGGCACGCCCCAGCTGTCACCACCGTCTTTCGTATTATCCCAAGACATGTAAACCCCCTGAACCTGGCTAAAAACCTTATGAAACATCCAATTATGCCCGAGACCCGATCCTGTTGTCCAGCCATCGGGACTCCCGGCATCCCTGAGCAAGGTCTACAAATAACGACCGCTGCCCCAAAGCGCTTGATGCATGGGTGAAAAAATACTGTGCCGAGCCGCCCCGGCCATCGCGGCGACCGCCCTCCCCGCCCCGGCGACTTTCTGCAATAATGCCCGGCCATGTATCTCGGCTATGGCATCATCATTGCGCTGTTCATCGTCGGCGGCCTGGCAACCACCGTCTGGGGCTGGACCATCCTGGCCCAATCCAGGGCGCGCCGTCGCTGGCAGCGCACCCCGGGGTGCATCATCGGCCACACCTCGCCCGAACAGGAACAGGCCCGCGATGACCTGCTGCCGGACATCCTGTTCAGTTATCGCGTCAACGGCTGTGACTACCAGCGGCGGCTGGAGTTCCCGTCCGGCACCTGCCCGAGCCCGGAGCTCACTGCCAGCTACCTGAAGAAATATCCCGATGGTGCCGTGGTCGTGGTCTACTTCGATCCGGCCCGGCCGGAGCAAGCAACGCTGGAGCCTGGCCAGCACAGTGACTGGCTGGTGCTGGCCTTGGGGCTGGCGGCCACCTTGCTCGGCCTGCTGATGCTGCGCTAGGGCGTGCGGAAACAACCCGGCTTCAGTCCACCGGATTCTCCAGCCGCCCGATCGGCTCGAAGGTGATCGTAACCCGGTCGCCGCGCTGCAGAAATCGTGGCGGCGTCATGGCCATACCAACCCCGGCCGGTGTCCCGGTGGCGATGATGTCTCCGCACTCCAGTGTCATCGTCCGCGACAGCGTCTCGATCAACGTCGGGATATCAAAGATCAGGTCGGCGATGCAGCCGTCCTGCCGCAGCTCGCCATTGACGCGGGTCTGGATCCGCAGCTGACGGACATCGGGCAGCTCATCGCGCGTCACTAGACACGGCCCCATCGGGCAGAAGCCATCCAGGCTCTTGCCGAGGAACCATTGCTGATGACGCTGCTGCAGGCGCCGTGACGTCACATCGTTGATAAGGGTGTAGCCGAACACATGAGACAGCGCCTGATCACCGGCAATGCCGCGGCCGCCGCAGCCGATGACGACCGCCAGCTCGCCTTCATAATCCACGGACTGCGTCGGGTCCAGGCTGGCCGGGATCGCCGCCCCCGGCCCGATGACCGCCGAGGTGGCCTTGGTAAAGATGATAGGCGAAGGCGGCTCGACATCCGCCCCAGTGCCGGAGGCAATCAAGGAGCGCACCTCGCGCGCATGGTCACGAAAATTCTTGCCGACACAAAAGATGTTGCGGGGTGGGCGCGGGATCGGCGCCAGCAGCGTGAGCGCCTCAAGCGGCACCCTGCCCTGCCCGGAGGACACGGCCGTCGTCACGGCCTGCAGTGCCGGGGCACCCGATGCAATCAGCCCCAGCATCGTCTGCGGCAACTCCGGGTCGACCTGTTGCAGGTCGACCACCTCGCCCCGCGGCCGATCCAGCACGCCGATCCGT
Source organism: Gammaproteobacteria bacterium (assembly GCA_016218365.1). GTDB lineage: Bacteria > Pseudomonadota > Gammaproteobacteria > SZUA-140 > SZUA-140 > JACREF01. Next base: position 32,210 of record JACREF010000011.1, on the reverse strand, counting down.
GTCCGACCACCCTCGGCAAAGGTCAGCAGATGCACGCAGCAGCCCGCTCAGTGATGATGGCCACCGTCGCCATGCACATGCTGATGCTCCAGCTCTTCGGCGCTGGCATCGCGCAGCGCCACCACCTCGATATCAAACTGCACCGTACGACCGGCCAGCGGATGGTTGGCATCGACATCCAGCGACTTCAACCCCACCTTCAGCACCATCACGGTCCGTGGCCCATCGCTGGTATTGATCTGCACCACCATGCCGGGCTTGAACACCTGCTTGCTGCCCCGCCCACCCATGATGTGGCTCTTGGACACGCGCAGCAGGGCCTGATCCGAGCGCTGGCCATAGGCCTGCTCCGGACTCAGCGTCACCGACAGGGTATCCCCAGCCTGCTTGCCTTCCAGCGCCTGCTCCAGGCCCTCCAGCATGCCATGATAGCCATGCAGGTAGACCACCGGCTGCTGCTGACGCGAATCCTCGATGACCTGCTGACCCGGCTCACTTAAACAATAATGCATGGTCACCACCTTGCCCTTCTCAATCTTCATAGTTGCATGTCTCGGGGTAAAAAGGCCAATTCTCACTGTTTTCCGGCTGCCAATGCAATGGCAATTTCTGCCCGCCAACCGGCGATCGGCAGGGTAAGGCGATGCGATGGGGTCCGTGGCCAGGCCCGGTGGAAAGAACGACAAGACTGCCGGCAATGCAGGGTAACGGGGGACTGAAAATCAACCAATCAGGCGCTTTCTGCCGACCTCGGACAGGCTGACCCCGCCCTGGCCAGAAAAGGCCATGACAAACCGTCCGCCACATCCTATCGCGGATATCTTGAAGCTCATCTCCACCGCCACCACCTGACCCCAGGATTTCAGCAACGGTGATGACAGCCCGGACAAGACCGTCTCAGTCTCCAGCGCATGGTCGTCATCGATAGTGTGCCCTGTTTCCAGCAGATTGCGGATCACGACCAGAAAGCGCTGCAGCAACTCGTGGGCCATGGCATCTGCGGGCTGCCCGCTGCCATCCGTTGCCGGCGATTCGCGGTTGACCTCGCGGCAAAATCCGTCATCCAGTGTTACCCATGCCTCACAGATGACCGGATCGAGAAATACCCGGCACATGGCCATATGACGCCCCTGTTCATCGAAACGCCCCAGCCAGTCCGACACCTCAGCCGAAGGCATAATCTTCAGATGCGGCACACCAAGACAAATGAATGTCAAGGAACGTCTGGCCAGCTCGGCCACACCCGTCCCCACCGCCATGTTTGCCAGCTCACGCAACAGCGACTGCGCCTCGTCATCCAGCACCGGCCTCGGCCTGAACAGGCGATCTGCCTCAGAAGTCACAAAACAGTCTTTATTAACATTACATATCATCCCGGTAAAAAATCATCTCTACATGAAGCCGTTTTCACGCAGCACCGTCGCCAGCTCCTCGGTCCATACCGGCTTTTTCAGAAAGGCACGGGCACCCAGCGCCAATACACTGTCGCGGGCCTGCGGCTGGACATCTGCCGACACCACACAGATAAAGGACTGATATCCAGCCTCCTGTAACGCCCTGAGCGTGGCATAGCCATCCAGCACCGGCATCGTCAGGTCGAGAAAGATCACGTCAAAATGCTGCTGCCGACACAACTCCAGCGCCTTCTGGCCATCTGCAGCCTCGGTCACCGCACACTGAAAACCCTCCGGCAGCGCCTTGATCATCATCTTGCGCGCCACCGTAGAATCATCAACGATCAATACCGTATTACTCATACTCAATCACCACCATGCTATTGCCCCGGCAAACCCTGCAATCCTTATCGACCCGGTCCGCCGTGCCTTGACCTTACGGGCGACGCGCCACCCGCTCCAACATTCCAGATAATAAAGTTTTATTGCAGAAAGTCGCTAACCGCTGTGTAACCCTGATTACTCCTTGACCCAGGTATGGCCGCACAACATAAAATTCAAAAAATACGTATCGGCGATCTCCTGCTGCAAAAAGGGCTGATCACTGCCGATCAGCTCAACTATGCGCTGGCGCATCAATCCGGACAGGAAAAGATCGGCCAGATCCTGATCAACATGGGTGCGATCGACGAGCAGACGATCCTTGAAACGACCGCCAGTCAGCTGGGCATACCCTACACCGATCTGCAGCAATATCCGATCAAACCCGACGTCAGTCACCTGATCCCGGAGGTCCAGGCACGCCGCTACCGCGCCATTGCCATCGACAGGAAAGGGAAAGACATCCTGGTCGGTATGTCGGATCCGACCGATGTCCTTGCTTGCGACGAGATCAGGCTGCTGCTAAAACAAACGCTGCAGATCACCTTGGTCAGTGAACATGCGCTGCTGCAGGTCTTTGATAACATCTACCGCCACAGCAGCGCCACGGCCGCGCTGACGCAGCAGATCAATGATCTGAAACGCGCAACACCCATGCCGGAGCAGGCGCAGCCCAAGACAGACGAACTGACACCCGTCAACAAGCTGCTGACCGACATCCTCGAGGATGCCGTCAAGGCACAGGCCTCGGACATACACCTGGAACCACACGATGAAGAACTGCGGATACGCTTTCGCGTCGACGGCATCCTGGTGATCAAGAACGTCATCCCCGCACAGCTGGTCCCGGCACTGATCTCACGCCTGAAACTGATGTCCGAGCTTGATATCTCGGAGAAACGCCTGCCCCAGGACGGCCGCTTCAAGATCCATATCCTGAACCAGCAGCTCGATGTGCGTCTGTCGACGATGCCGCTGCTGCATCATGAGACCGTCGTCATGCGTCTGTTGTACCAGTCCAAGGCGATACTGGGGCTGGACAAGCTGGGCATGCCGGCCCGGATCCGCGATTCGTTCAGCAGGATCATCCATCAGCCACATGGCATGATCCTGGCCGTCGGCCCGACCGGCTGCGGCAAGACCACGACACTCTATGCCGCGCTCAATGAACTGCATACCCCCAACGTCAAGATCATCACCGCCGAGGACCCGGTCGAATATCATCTGCCCGGCATCATGCAGGTCCAGATCAAGCCCAAGATCGATCTGACCTTTGCCAGGGTATTGCGCTCCATGCTGCGTCAGGACCCCGACATCCTGCTGATCGGCGAAATGCGTGACCAGGAAACGATGGAGATTGCGCTGCGTGCCGCGATGACCGGCCACACCGTGCTGTCGACCTTGCACACCAACGATGCCGTATCCACCATGTTGCGCCTGATCGACATGGGCGCCGAATCGTATCTGATCGCCGCGACATTACGCTGCATCCTGTCACAACGTCTGCTGCGCAAGATCTGCAGCCACTGTGCCGCACCCGACCAGCCCTCGGCACCTCACCTGGAACTGATCAAGAAGATCGCCGGCGGCCTGCCCAAACAGGCGCTGTTCAGGAAAGGCCAGGGCTGCAGCCAGTGCGACAATACCGGATACCATGGCCGGATGCCGGTCTATGAACTGCTGGAGATTGACCCGACCATCTCCCAGGCACTGCACAACCGCAACATCGCTGAGCTCAACCAGCTGGCAACCCGGCAACCCGGCTATCGCAGCATCCAGTGGCGGGCCATGGAACTGGCCATCAAGGGGATCACCACCATGGACGAGGCGGAACGCGTCTGCTTCGGCATGGAAGACTGACGATGCCGGTCTTTTCCTACAGCGGGCGCGATCACCGCCGCCAGCTCGTCACCGGTCAGCTTGATGCCAGCGACAAGATGGCCGTTGCCGGTTACCTCAATCAGCGCGGCATCATTCCGATAGATATCACTGCCACTGTCAGCCATTCGGGCCTGCAGTTCCAGGCCGCACTGGCCCGGCTGCGCCATCCGATCAAACAGCGCGACCTGATCTTCTTCTTCCGCCAGATGCATACGCTGCTGCGCACCGGCGTCCCGATCATCTCGGCACTGCACATCATCAATGACTCAACCAGCAACCCCAGCCTCAACAGCGTCATCCATAACGTCATCAACGGCCTGGACAGCGGACTGTCGCTGACCGCGGCGATGCGCAACCGCAGCGATGTCTTCCCGCTGATGATCACCGGCATCATTGAGATCGGCGAATCCAGCGGCAACCTGCCCCGTGCCTTCCTGCAGCTGGTCACTTATCTGGAAAAAGTACAGGGCGCCTCCACCAAGGCACGCTCCGCCTTGCGCTACCCGATCATCGTCGTGACCTTTCTGTTCTTCGCGCTGATTGTCATCAACGTATTCGTTGTGCCGGCCTTTGCCCATATCTTCCGCCAGTTCAACTCCGAACTGCCGCTGATCACCCGGATCATGATCGGTTTCTCCGACCTGATGGTCCATTACAGCTACCTGCTGATCGCGGCCGCCGTCATCGCCGTCGTCGCGGCAAGGAAATATCTCGCCACCGAGCAGGGGGCCTACCGCTGGGACCGCTACAAACTGCAGATCCCGCTGATCGGCCTGATCCTGTACAACAGCGCGATGTCGCGCTTTGCCACCACACTTTCGACGACCACGGCTGCCGGGGTCCCGGTCAATCTCGGACTGAACATCACCGGCAAGACCATCGATAACCGCTTTCTGGCCGAAAAGATCTTCGCCATCGAGAGTGAAATAAAAAATGGTACTTCGATCTCCCGGGCGGCAACGCTGACCCAGGCCTTTCCGGCGCTGGCGATCCAGATGATCAGCGTCGGCGAGCAAAGCGGTGCGCTGGAGACGGTGCTCAATGAACTGGCCGCCTATTACGACCGGGAGGTCGACCAGCAACTGGACACCCTCAGCACCTCGATCGAGCCGATCCTGATCACCGTACTGGGTGCCATCATCCTGGTGGTGGCGCTGGGCGTCTTCCTGCCGATGTGGGGCCTGGGGGCGGCCGCGATGCATTAGCCGGGCACGCGCCGGTCAAAACCGCCTAAAGTTTGGCTGATTTATACCGACATATTCTGCGCATGGGGCATTTATCACTGCTGGAACATACTTTCAGAGGAACACTATGAACAAGCAACTTAACAGACAACGGGGCTTCACGCTGATCGAACTGGTCATGGTCATCGTCATCCTGGGTATCCTGGCTGCTGTCGCCATCCCGAAATTCATTAACCTGACGGCCGACGCCCGCACCGCCAGCGTTGCCGGCGTCGCTGGCGGACTGGGTTCCGCCTCGGCGATCAATTATGCCGCCCGCTCGGCCAACTCGGCCAAGGGCGTAGCGGTTGCCAACTGTACCGATGTGTCAAGTGCCCTGCAGTCACCGCTGCCGACGGGCTGGACGATCACCGCCGGGGCGATCGCCGCCGACGCAGCGGCCACCTGTACCTTGCACGACAATCAGACCCCGGACAACACCGCGACCTTTGTCGGGCTGGGCGTCAACTGATACATGATCGCCCATGTCATGGAGAGGTGTTCCCGATGTGATAGCTAGCGCATCGCCTGGAGACCAGGCGTCCGTTGGCCGCCCGGCCGCTGCCACCGTCCCGCGATGCTGGCAGCGCCGGGCCTCTTTTTTCACTACCGAAAATGGCTTCACGCTGATCGAGCTGGTCATGGTGATGGTGATCATCGCCGTCATCTCGGTCAGCATCATCGCCCGCTGGCCGGCCGCCACACTGAAACTGGATGGCCAGATCAGGCAGCTGGCCGCCGATATCCGTTACACCCAGTCGCTGGCGATGACGCGGCAGAACATGCGCTACCAGATCGTGTTCGCCGCCGGCAATTATGCCCTCAAGGACCGCGTTGGTACGGTGATCGCCCAGCCCTCCAGCGGCGCCAGCCAGGTAACGCTGCCCGCCACCATGACCTTGAGCGCCCCCTACAGCCAGATCGTCTTCGATTCCAGCGGCATCCCGTATACCACCACCACATTGCCGGGTACGGCCCTGGCCAGCACGGCCACCGTCACGCTGACCCAGGGCAGTGAGACGCGCCAGCTGACGATCAGTCCGGAAACCGGCCGGGTGGCGCTGCAGTGACGTCGATACAGGCCATGCCCGCTGCCGCCGGCCGTCGGCGATCCGTGGCCCCCATGCAGGGCTTTACGCTGATCGAATTGATCATCTTCATTATGGTGGTCGGCATCCTCGCCATCGGCCTGATGCAGACCTTTACCAACACCCTGTTTGGCAGCAGCCGTCCCAGCCAGACCCTGGTCGCCACCGGTCTGGCCCGGGAACGCATGGAACTGATCCTCGGCCAGCGCCGCAAGGCCATGGGCCTGACCACCTTTACCAACGCCAATTTTGATCCCTGCACCAGTGCACCGGCCGCGACCCATAGCGCCTGCACCCCGATCCCCAGCGGTTACACCGTGACCAGCAGCTATGCGGCCACCTGGTCCGGCAGCAGCAATTACCGTGACATCACGGTGACGGTCTCGGGCAAGGGGGATGCGACGCTGAAGGCCCTGGTCACGGACCTGCAACAATGATGTCCCGCCACCGTCATGACCGTGCTGCTGCCTCTAGCCGTGGTTTCACGCTGATCGAGCTCATCGTCACCATCATGATATTGGCCATCGTCGCCAGCATCGGCTACCGGATGCTGGAACGCGGGCTCGGCGGCTGGACCACCACCAAGAATCTCAACGAGATCGATTGGCAGGGCCAGCTGGCGATAACGCGGTTGAGCAGCGATCTGCGTAACATCCGCTCCACCGCGAGCGGTGATCTGACCATCAGCCCGACGACCGAGATCACTTTTGTCGATCTGTACGGCACCACAATCCGATACTGGAAGAGCGGGGCCACGCTGATGCGCAACAGCCAGCCACTGGCCGACAATATCACCAGCCTGGGCTTCAGCTATGTGCAGAATGACGGCAAGACGGTCACCAGCACCCGCAGCAGCGTCTATTATGTCATCGCCACGCTGGCGTTCACCGTCGACGCCAACAGCCGGACCTTCCAGACCACCGTCCATCCGAGAAGGCTATGAGTCGCAGCCGTGACAGCCAGCGCGGCTCACTGCTGCTCGTGACACTGGCGCTGATCGTGGTAGTAGGCCTGCTGGGCACGGCACTGGCCGCCATGTTCACCGACAGCCTGCGCACCGCGCTGAGCCATCGCCAGTCTGCCACTGCCCTGTACATCGCCGAGGCGGGCCTGGAATACGGCGCGCGCGGCTGGGGCCTGGCGCCGACCAGTTATAGCGGGGCCGGTCCGGTCAACTATGGCCTCGGTACCTTCACCGTCACCACCAGTGCGCTAGACCGCAGCGGCGCCGCCCTGCCAGCCGGCCAGATCCGGCTGCTCAGCACCGCCAGCATCACCGCCAGCCCGGCCAATCTGTCCAGCACCGTCGATGCCATCTTCAACCGCGGCTGGTATGGCAGCCTGGTTGAACCGTTCCCGAATATCGCCAACTGGGGCAGCAGCAGTTCCACGGTACGCCGGGACTTTTGCCCCATACCGCTTTCAAGTTCCAACACCAGCAATGGCAGCAATGGCGCGGTCGCCTATAACGCCAGCAATAACACCGGCTCCAGCGGCGGCTCGCTGAGGGTTACGCTGACCTCCAACACCAATGGCAGCCGCATGGCCGGCTACCGGGAGGCGACGCTCGGCGTCCCGCTCGGTGAATATGCCAACATCACCATCAGCCTGGCGCACAGCAGAAGCATCGGTTCGCCAACGCCGAGAACCTTCGACTACGGCCTGGACCTGGTCGCCACCGACGGCACGCTGTACCGGCCCTGGACCAGCGACTGTGCGATCAATACGCTGGCCTGGACCAACGTCGCCCCGTTCACGTGGACCGTGCCGGCCGGCAAGACCATCAACAAGGTCCGGCTGGCTTATCACCTGCGCAATTGCAGCAGCAGCTGCGGTGGTGTCGGCGCCAGCAGTTACCTCTATTTTGACGATGTCTCGCTGACCGGCCCCGGTATCGTCGAGGTCATCAGCTGGTAAAACGCCTCCGCTTCCCCCAACACTGCAGAAAATCAAGTTAATTTTTCAGCTGTCGATAATTCATACGACAAGAAGCTGATGTTGCGCGACAAAAACACATGGAACCATGGCGCAGGGAAATAACTTGTTATTTTCACTAAATAAAAACAAAACAACGGTTGGCCTGACCGGGCTCGATTTCGGCCCGCATGGCATCGTCGCAGCCCATATCACCCGTCGCCCGGAACGGCGTGGCCTGGCCACGAGACCGGGCGCGCACGAACGTCCGCCGGTCCTCGATTACTGCGAATATTATCCGTATGCCGGCTGTGATGACGTGCAGACGCTGCTGAAAAACATCAGTCGCAACCATAACCTCAAACATGCCCGCTGCACCACGGCACTGGAGCAACAGGGCTACAAATTGCTGCTGACCGACGCCCCGGCCGTCAACGACGATGAGCTGCGCTCGGCGATGCGCTGGAAGATCAAGGATCTGGTCAATATCCCGGAGGACAATCTGACGCTGGATACCATCCGGATCCCGCAGCCGGAGAACAGCTCGGCCCCGGCACAGGTCTATGTGGTAGCCGCCAAGAATGATGTGGTGCAAAAGGCCGTGTCCCAGATCACGTCTGCCGGGATCAATCTGCAGATCATCGATATCGTCGAGCTGGCACAACGCAATATCGCCACATTGCTGGCCGATGACGCCCACGGCGTCGCGCTGCTGAGGATCAACAAACACGATGGCATCCTGACCATTACCCGCGGCGGTGAACTCTATCTGTGCCGGCATCTTTCGGTCAGCGGCGAATTTTTGCTCGATACCACCACCCGCGATGAGGCCATCGCAAGCATGCTGCTCGAGATACAACGGACGCTGGATTTTTACCAAAGCCACTTCCGGATGCCGGCGATCAAGCACCTTGCCGTAGCCCCGCTGCCGGAACAGATGCCTGATCTGCTCGAACAGATCCGGTCCAGTCTCGGCGTCAGTGCCGAACTGCTGGATCTCGGCACGTTGATAGAATGCCGACAACCGCTGCCGCTCGCCGAACAACACCGCTATTTCACCGCCATCGGCGCCGCCTTGCGCAAGGGAAGTGTTACAGCATGAGCACCGAGATCAACCTGTTCCGACCCGCCAGCGGCGCCGGCACGCTGCAACGCCAGGGCAAAATGCTGCTGCTGATCGCCCTGCTCGCCATCACGCCGGGGCTGGCGCTCGTTGCTTACCAGGTCCAGGCGATACGGACGCTGGACCGGCAGCTCGCCGCGACCACTGCCAGTATCGATGCCACGGTCGAGAGTCTGCGCCTGAACAATCCGCAACAGCGACTGCAGGACATCAACCGCGACATCGACCAGCACGAACAGCAGTTGGCCGCACTGAACCATACCCGTGCAGCCATTGCCGCCGAACTGCCCACGGCCAGCGGCAAATACTCCGAGGCGCTGATTGCACTGGCCAGGCAGCATGTCGACGGTCTGCGCCTTACCGGCATCGACATCGAAGGCAATGCCCGGCTGGCCGGCCTGGCCGGGGAATCCACGCTGGCCGAGCTGATCCCGCAATACATCGGGAACCTGACCCGGGAGGCCGTCTTGTCCGGCACCGGGTTCAATGCGCTGACGATATCGACACCCGAACAACAGGATAACAAGGCCACACCGATGATCCAGTTCACTCTCAACAACAAGGGTGACGAGGGTTGACCATGCAGACCGAGACCCGGTCATCTCTGGAGATTATCAGCGAGCAGCTGAACAAACGCTCGGCCCGCGAGCGCATCATACTGCTGCTGACAGGCATTGCGATCCTGTATGCCGTGGCAGACGCGCTGCTATTCTCGCCATTGACTGCCGCGCATAAAAACCGCCAGGCGCTGGCGGATGCTGCGCAGCAGAAGCTGTCTGTCATGACATCAAGCCTGATTACGGCGCCTGGCAGCCAGCTCGCTGCCCGCCAGCAACGGTTGACTGAACTGCAACAACAGCTGCAACAATCACGGGCAGCACTGGCAGGACTCACCCGCACCCTGACCACGCCGGAGCAGATGACAACACTGATCAGGGAACTGACTGGCACGACCCATCAGCTGACAGTATTGGCGCTAAAAAACAGCGCCCCGCAACCGATCGCCGTTACTGACCCGGCCGCGAAGGATCTTAGCACCGCGCCCGGTCACACTATTCAACAGCTATATCGACATGGCGTCTCCGTCACGCTGAAGGGAGATTTCAGCCACATTGTCCGCTTTCTGCGCGGCATCGAATCACAACAGCAAAGGATGCTGCTGCGCAGCGCCACCGTGCGCTCAGATACCGCGCCCTACTCAATCATCACCCTCGAGCTCTATACGCTGAGCACGCAACAGACCTGGCTGGAGGTATAGCAGGTGTCGCGATCAACTATACATATAATCATGATCTTATCGCTGCTGACCGTGGCACTGTTGGCGCCGCACGCGGCGCTGCGGGCGGCTGACAATGACGGCATCGACACTCTGCCCGACCCGCTGCATTTCATGACCCTCAAGCCACAGACAGATGGTGCGCAGCGTTCTGATGCCGCGTCGCGGCTGGAGCTGCAATCCACGATCATCTCCGCCGATCGCAAACTGGCCGTCATCAATGGCCATGCCATACCGGTGGGCATGACTATCGAAGGCGCGAAGCTGCTGGCGGTGCGCAACAATGAGGCCACGATCATCTACCAGGGCGTCACCCGTACACTGTCCATCGTTGACAACACTATAATAAAACAATGGGTCGCACATAAATGAACAGATCCATCAAGTCATTGTTCGCCTTATCCTGCATAATGGCTGCGACGGCCCTGTTGTTCGGCTGCGCCAGCAACCCCGGACAGTGGAGCGATCAGACCCATAAAAAGATCACCTCGATGCTGCAACGTGCCCACCAGGATGCGGTAGCCGCCGAAGCCACTGTGCCGGAAAGCGTCAGCCAGGCCATGCTGCCGCCACTCAACAGTGCGTCCAAGGGCAAGCAGCATCTGGCAAAGGAACTGCGCTTTGACCTGGCCACCAACAATACGCCAGTCCGTGATCTATTGATCAGCCTGGTCAAGGATACCCCGTACAGCATCGCCTTCCATCCTTCGGTCAGCGGATCGATCTCGCTACATCTGAAAAATGTGACCATCGAAGAGACACTCAAGACCATCAAGCGTGTATACGGCTATGACTACAGCCGTGACGGCAACAACTTTGTCATTCTGGGTAAAGGAATGCAGACCCGTATCTATCATGTTGATTACCTCAACCTCAACCGTAGCGGCCAGTCTCAGACCCGAGTGGGCGGTGGCGAGCTGACCCAGTCCTCCGGCAGCGGCTCCACAGCTGCCAGTACACAGACATCACAGAATGACAACATCAAAGTCGAGACCAAATCAAATAGCGATTTCTGGAAGGAATTGCAGGGCTCATTGACGGCGCTGATTGGTGACAAGGATGGCCGCAAGACCCTGGTCAACCCCCAGGCTGGCCTGGTCATCGTCCACGCATTGCCCAACGAGCTGGAACTGGTCGAACGTTTTCTCAATCTTACTCAACTAAATGTCAATCGTCAGGTTATCCTTGAGGCCAAGATCATTGAGGTTGAGCTCAATAATTCATTTCAAAGCGGCATCAACTGGGGGGGGCTGGGTAACGAATCAAGCACCAGCATCACCGCATCGCAGATCGGCGGCGGGACACTGCTCGGCGGCACCCGCCTCAGCAATATCGCCGGATCAGCAGGCGACCTCAATCCGGGTACCGGCTATCTGCCGATCGATTCGGCACAGACCACCGCCTTTGGCGGCATCTTCACACTATCAATGAAGGCGGCCGGCTTCGCGGCCTTTATCGAAATGCTGCAGACCCAGGGCAGCGTACATGTACTGTCCAGCCCGCGCATCTCCACCGTCAACAACCAGAAGGCCGTGATCAAGGTCGGGGGTGATGAATTCTTCGTCACCCGCCTCAGCAACAGCCAGATCTCCAGTGGCGCCAGCACTACCAGCGCCCCGGAGGTTGAATTGACCCCCTTCTTCTCCGGCATCGCCCTGGACGTCACCCCACAGATTGACCAGAACAACAACATCACGTTGCATATTCATCCAACGGTCAGTGATGTCACGCAGCGCGACAAGACCTTCACCGTCAGCGACCAGAAGTTCAGCCTGCCACTGGCCTTCAGCAGCATCCAGGAATCCGACAACATGGTGCGCGCCAAGAACGGTCAGGTGGTGATCATCGGCGGCCTGATGAAAGAGGCCAGCAGCGACGCGGACGCGTCGATTCCGTTGCTCGGCGACATCCCGCTGCTCGGCAATCTGTTCAAACACCAGAAGATGACGCGCATCAAAAAGGAACTGGTCATCCTGTTAAAGCCAACCGTGATCGAAAATGCCTCGACCTGGAGCTCTATGATCAACGACACCATGGAACGTACCAGCCAGATGTCATCATCACCGTAAACAAGAACCATGCTTCAGCCAGATAACTCGATAAGCGCGCATGACCAGACCTGGCTGTATTCACGGCACTTCGGTCTGCGCGAACACCCGTTCTCGCTGACCCCCAATACAAAATTTATCTATCAACATAATTCTTACAGCATCGCGCTTAATACACTGCTGATCGCCCTGCACAGTGGCGAGGGCTTCATCAAGATCACAGGCGAGATCGGCACCGGCAAGACCCTGCTGTGCCGCATGCTGATCAATACCCTGCGCGGCCGCTACCTGGTCGCCTATATTCCAAACCCTTATCTTGAGCCACTGACACTGCTGACAGCCATCGCTGATGAATTCGGCATCGACTACCCGGAAAATGTCCATCAACACCAACTGCTGAAGAAACTCAACAAGTTCATCATCGACACCTATGCCCAGCGTCGGCATACCATCGTCCTGTGCTTTGACGAGGCCCATGCGATGCCTATCGAGACACTGGATGTGCTGCGCATGCTCAGCAACCTCGAGACCCAGCAGCGCAAACTGATCCAGATCGTATTGTTTGGCCAGCCTGAGCTTGATAAAAGACTTGACCAGCCATTGATCCGTCAGTTGAAACAGCGCATTGGCTTCTCCTACGAACTGAAACCGCTGCACAAGGTCGAACTGGACAGTTATGTCATGCATCGCTTACAGATCGCCGGCTACCAGGGTCCGTCTCCATTCACCACGCCGGCACTGGGTCTGCTTTATCGGGCCAGTGGTGGCACGCAGCGCCTGGTCAATATCCTCGCTCACAAGTCACTGATGAGCGCCTATGGCAAGGGTGACACCCGGATCACCAGGATGCACATGAAACGCGCCATCGCCGACACTGAATGCGCCATCCACAAGGAAAGGCCACCACGATACCGTTTTTTGATCATTGCCTCGGTTATCACCACTTCATTACTATTGCTGGCCACCGGCTCGGCGCTGATCGGAGGATAGACATGAGCCTGATCAATCAGATGCTGCTGGAGCTGGATCAGCGCCATCCCGAACAGGGACAGACACTGTCGACACCGGGTCCAAGACTGGTGGCGACCGCCCCGTTACCAGGATCGCGTCGCCCTTCCAGACCTACACTGCTGAATCTCGCCATCGTGGCTGGCCTGCTTGCTGCAGGCTATGGCGCCCGCGACCATATCCTGGAGCTGATTGATGGCCTGTCGCAGCAGCGCCCTCTCTCGTCATCCACCCCGCCCGTTGCGGTTACAGCCCGGCCACCAACACTCGCCGCACGTTCTGTAGCAGACCCGCAGCCAGCAATCGCCGCCGTTGTCACTGAGACACCACTCGCGGAAAAACCTGCGGAGAATGTGCTCGCAATGAATCCGATAGCAGCCGGCCTCGGCGCTGCTGCGTCTACCCAGAGCAGCGCTGGCGAACAGCCAATAATGGAATCGCCGCCCCATCGCCAGCCACCGGCTGTTAACAATACAGTCCATTCCGCCAAAACACATAATGAACCGGTAATCATCGTCAGACACACCCCAACCCCGCGTGAGCTTGCAGAACAGCATTATCAAACTGCGCTGCAGCTGCTGGATCAGGAGCGGCCAACGGAGGCTGAAATAAAATTACGCCAGGCGCTGCTGTCCATGCCAGAACATCACCTGGCGCGTCACCAGTTGGCGACCTTGCTTATCAATCAGCAACAGCTGCAGATGGCGCAGGAAATCCTGTCTGATGGCATGGCAATCGCCCCAGAAAACACCAGTTACTGCCAGTTACTGGCGCGCGTCCTGATGGAGAGAAATCAGATTGCCAATGCAGTGCTCATTCTTGAGAAAAACCTCCACTATGCCCCGAGGAACGCCGACTACCTGGCGCTGCTGGCCACCGCCTATCAGAGAAACTCCCAGCATAAGGAGGCGATTCAGGCCTACGCCAAGGCGCTGTATAAAAAGCCGCTGGAAGGAAAATGGTGGCTGGGGAAAGCCATCTCACTGGAGGCCACGAAAAACTGGGGAAATGCCCTGCGTGCCTATGACAGTGCCCTGGCAAACGGGCTGGAGCAAAATCTTTCCAGCTATGCAACACAACGCAAGGCACTGGTCGAAACCAAGCTCACCGAGAAACCTGATTAACTGACATTTACGGTTTCTGCTCACCATGATCTCACTAAGCAAAAAGACCAGCCCACAGGCTGGTCTTTTTGCTTACAAACACAGATACCTTGTCACACCTTGAACTGTGATACGACCTCATGCAACTTGACAGCCATCTTGGCTACCTGATCCGTTGATTTTTCCATATTCCTCGCACCTTCGGCTGTTTCATTTGCAACCCTGCTGATGTTATTGATGTTGCGTGAGACCTCTTCGGCGACACTGCTCTGCTCACCCGAGGCTGCAGCTATCTGGTTGTTCATGTTTGTGATCTGGCTAATTGCCTGCTCTATTAGCTTCAGCTTCTCATAGGCCTCTTGTGACTTGGTAACCGTCAGATTGGTATGTTCACAACTCTGGCTCATGTCCTTGGCCGCAGTCCCGGCACCCTGCTGCAACCGTGCAATCATCTGCTGGATTTCATGCGTAGACTCCTGGGTCCGGGACGCCAATGTACGCACCTCATCTGCGACCACAGCAAAGCCCCGCCCCTGCTCGCCGGCCCGAGCTGCCTCAATCGCCGCATTCAGCGCTAGCAAATTGGTTTGATCGGCGATCCCCTGGATCACCTCCAGGATCCTGCCGATATCCTGACTCTCCTTTGCCAAGGCTTGGATCGCCGTTGACGAATCACGGATACTGTCAGCAAGTTTTGACACAGCGTCGACAGAATCCTGTAATAGACCCATACCCTGCTTTGCCTCGCTGTTTGCGTCGTGGGCCGAGGTCGCCGCCTGCCCAGCATTATTCGCTACCTCGCGGGCACTGGCCGACATCTCGGTCATAGCGGTTGCTACCTGAGCCACCTCAATCTCGTGATGAGAGATCGATTGCCGCGTCTCTTTGACAAAATCAGCCATTTCCTCCGATGATACGGTCAGATTCTTTGATGACTCCGTCACCCCTGCGAGCGCATTGCGCAGCTTTGCCCCCATGTCATGCATGGCATGATACAGATCACCGATCTCATCATTGCGCAGACCATTGCCGGTCCGTTCAATCTCCCTCAAATCCCCGTGAGCGACCTTCTGCAGGGACGTAACCACTACCGGCAGCTGGGCCAGGGTACGGGACATAATCAGATACACCACCAGTACCCCGCCGATAACCAGGATGAAGCCCGACAGCAATACCAGCAGATTACGTATCGTCCCAGCTGTCTGCTGCGCAGTCACCGCCGTGACCCTCGATTCCGTGTCGGTAACGAATGCTTCCACCTGTTCAGACATCGCCGCCGCGGCAGTATCAAATTCGGCCATCATCTTGTTACCGCCAGCCGGCCCATACTCGATGTAGGCAGCCGCCATCTTCTTGCCGGTTGTATAATAGGCATCAAATACCGGGATCATCGCCTGATACTTATCAACATTTTCCGGATCAAGCTGCTTGAGTTCAGCAATCAGGCTGGAAAACTTCTTGGCGTTGGCCTCGGCCTCATCATAACCATCCGCCAAGCCATCCAGGCCGCGGGTGGCGCTGATGTCGGTCAACCACTGCTGGACCTGCACCACCGCCAGCTTGAGCTCATGGGCCTTCTTCAACATCGGGACATAACGCTGATCAATTTCGACTGATTGGGTACGAATCGCACTATTTCCCCATAACATCATGACAGTCGAAATAATCACGACCGCGGTCAGGGAGGCGCTCAACACCCCAAATCGTTGTTTTATAGTCATATACCCCTGCCTATGGAATGAATCGAAACGTTACGACTAACCTCTGGGATATATTTCGGCAGTACAAGTAATTATTTTATAGAACTGTTGCTCATCGACCAGCCTGCTTGGCCTATAGGGCATAATAACAAGCTGGAAAATAGGGAATTTACATACCAGCACCGCGATGGCCCGGCGGTTATAGGGTGGTTTGGAATGAGGATAGCCACGCCGGGCAGTCAAGACGGCCGCTGCGCGCTTACAGCAGTGGGTTCAACTATTTTTATAGGGACTCAGCCATCAACATCACAGACATATCAGGCCCATCATCCTGCAGCAGTTACAGCACCCAGACCCGCGAATGACTGGCGCTGTCACCAACATGGACGGTTTCCAGGATCTCATCACTGACTGCATCAATGACCGTCAGCGTTCCCAGCTCGGAATTGGATGAAAGCACCAGCCGGGTCTTGCCATCGCGAACCAGAAAATCAATGGAACCTGACGATGCGCCAAGACGCAGCTCCTTTTTCAGGCGCAGCGTCGGCAGCCCCGTCAGATCGAACACCAGCAAGGCATCGCCCTTGATGTTTGCAACCTGCTCATCGCTACCGGAGACACCGGTCGTCAGATACAACTTGCTACCCTCGGCATTGAAGAAATATTTGCTGATATAGATATCCTTCAGCAGCTGCTTGTCGACAACAGCCAGCATAGCGGCATCCATGACAGTCAGATTCGCCAGCACATGGGCCGGATCCGATTTACGGTCGGCGCCACGACCGATGATGAAGCGGCCGTCCGGTGTAATCAGCAGGTTGCTGTGGCCCTTGAACCCCAGGCGCTGCTCGATCTGGTGGGTGTGCGGATCGATGACCGCCACGGTGCCATAGCCGTTGTTCAGGTTATAGACCTTGCCGGAAACCTGCGAATACACCAGTCCGTGTGGAAAAGAATTATTGGGCACCGCCGGTGCTGTCATGCCTTCCTCGCGTTCGATCTCGGCGAGATTGATCGTCGCCAGCACCTGCAGGTAATCAGAGGCCCGGGCCGGATCATTACCGATGACCGACAACGTGCCGTCCTTCAGATTGCTGATATAGGCCTGACGTGGAACCGCCGGGGCCTGCGGCGACGGATAGCTGAAATTTGCCTGATGGTGTCCGCGACCAACACACAGCGTTTGCAGATAGCGGGCCGAGTTGCTGGCAGTATTTTCGATGATGGTTACCGATGAACCCTTGTCGCCGCAGTTCAGCACATCGTTACCGGTCTCCTTGTCCCCGTCGTTCATGAACCAGTCACGACCGGATTGGCTATCGGTGTAGATGTGCGCCGGAAAGGCGTCGGCAGGCAACGCCGGCTGGATCTGGATCTTCTTGGTCTTGGGGTCAAGCAGGATCACCTGGCGCGACTCGGTCAGCCCGACCAGCAGCGGCTTCAGCTCCTTGGCCAGGCCAGTCTCGGCCGCCACCGGCAACCGGGTCACCGTGTGCTTGCCACCAGCAAAATCAACTATCGATATCGAACCGGTCTTTCTGTTGCTGGTGTAATAGGCTACTGCAAACTTTTCATCAGTGATGCAACTCATGATATTGGCTATCCCGAATAACTGCCGACGTTGTCGCGCGATTATACCGGAACCCCGGGCGGCTGAAAATAAATAATCGGGAGTCGGCGACCGTAACCGGATCAGTGGCTATCATAGCTGGGCTCGCCACTGCCATGGGCCGCATCATAGGCCGACACCCAACGCGCCCCGGACACCTCGGGCATCATCGATGCGTACTGCCCCCAGTTTTGTACGTGCAGGTAACGTAACCGCTTGTCCGGGACCATCATGATCCTGCAAGAGTTGTAAACCGGCATATGGGCGAACACCAGCAGCTTCTCTGCCAGCAGGATCTCCCGGTCAATATGGGATGGTGAGGCCGCCTCGTCGACACGCAACCGGCCCAGACAGAAGAAGGTGCCCTTGCCGGTGCTGCGTTCGTAATTCCAGCCTTCTGCCTTGATGGACTGGAAAAAGGCCTGGCCACGCGCCGCACCTATATATAGCAGGACATCGTCGCCATAGACCTGGTGTTTGCCATAGACCTGGTAAATACCAATATCTTCCTTATTCTTGAACCGCTCCATCTTGCGCCGCGTATAAGGCCCTGACCAGTCGATATGAATCACATGTTCCTTCATCGTCCCACCCCGTTGAATATTCGTGCAATTCCAGCATATCGGCCAGCAAGTTGCATATATGTGAAGTTAATCACAGAAACAAAACCTGGCCCTGCATAGATTGTGGGGGTAGGGCCGATACCATACACAGAAGAATTCATCGGGGGGCACCATGGGAAAAACGACCGACATCCATCATGACGACAGCGGGCTCACGCCGCTCAATAACAGCAACGTTGAGGTCTTTATTGAAGAACAGGAAGCAGTAGTCACCCGTCCGGTGCACCGTAATTCCCGCAAGGCCCTGGACAAGTATCTGGAAAAGAGAAGGCTCAGAGATCACCTGACGTTTTTTGATATTGACGAGGACGGCGAATACTCCGAGGCCGCCAACCAGCCCTGATCCTACCACCCTGAAATCTGGCGCAGCATGGTGCTGCGCCAGATGTTGTTTGATCCTCAGCGACGCGGATACAGCACACAGCGTACCATCCGGCCATCTTCCAGTATGGCAGCCTCCGGATACTGCAGGCTGCATTCTGGCCGTGCCTGTGGGCAGCGCACATGAAAGTGACAACCGGTGGGCGGATTGGCCGGAGATGGCAGATCACCTTCCAGACGAATGGTCTCGCGTCGCGTCCCGGCATCGATCACCGGGATGGCTGAAATCAGCGCCTGGGTGTAGGGATGCCGCGGCGCAGTTAATACATCAGACACCCTACCCTGCTCGACGATCCTGCCCAGATACATGACCGCCACCTCGTCCGCCAGATAGGCGACGACCGAAAGATTGTGGGTGATGAACAGATAGGACACCCCGGTGGTACGTTGCAGCTGCTGCAGCAGATTCAGGATCTGCGCCTGCACCGAGATATCCAGCGCACTGGTCGGTTCATCGCAGATGATCAGCTTGGGGTTGACCGCCAGCGCCCGGGCAATACAGACACGCTGGCGCTGACCGCCGGAAAACTCATGTGGATAGCGGCCCTTTGCCTCCGGCGGCAGGCCCACCTGCTGTAACAATTCGTCAACCTTGAGTGCGCGCCGCTTCGGATCGGGTTCAACACCCAGGGCGATCATGCCTTCCTGGATGATATCACCCACCAGCATCCGTGGATTCATCGAAGAATACGGATCCTGGAAGATGATCTGAAAATCAGCCCGCGAGCGCCGCAAGGCCTCACCACCCAAGGTCGTCAGTTCTACGTCATTAAACAATACTGACCCCGAGGTAGGACGCTGTAACTGCAGGATGGCCTTGGCCACGGTGGTCTTGCCACAGCCTGATTCGCCGACCAGGGCCAGCGTGCGGCCGCGGCCGATGGAGATCGACACCCCGTCCACCGCCTTGATATGGCCGACGGTCCGCTTGAACAGCCCCTTCTGGATCTTGAAATACACCTTCAAATCCCGCACAGCGAGCAGACCACCGTCTGCGCCGCTCTCCTGCTGCTGCGGCCGGGCAGCTGCAGCAGGGATTATCGCAGATGCACCATCGCCCCATTGGCCGCGATAGCGATCATCGTAGGCAAAACAACGCACGGCCCGGCCCGGCCCGGCGTCCTGCAACTGCGGTATCTCCCCCTCACACAACGCCTTGGCCATATCACAGCGCGTGGCAAAACGGCAGCCACTGTATCCGGCGGCGGTCAACGGTGGCACATTGCCCTTGATGATGGCCAAAGGCTGATGACGTTTGGCGATCGTCGGCAATGAATCAAACAGCTTGCGACTGTACGGATGGCAGGGACTGGCAAAGAAATCCCGGCTCTCTGCCTGCTCGACGATCTGCCCGGCATACATGACCGCCACCCGGTCCGCCATCTCCGCCACGACACCCAGGTCATGGGTGATCAGCAGGATGGCCATGCCCTTGCTGCGTTGCAGATCACGCATCAACTCCAGCACCTGGGCCTGGATCGTCACATCCAGCGCCGTTGTTGGCTCATCGGCAATCAGCAGATCAGGCTCGCCTGCCAGCGCCATCGCGATCATGATGCGCTGCTTCATGCCTCCAGACAGCATGTGCGGATATTCGTTACTGCGCTGCGCGGCATCGGGTATCCCGACCGCATCCAGCAACTCGATGACCCTGGATGCGAGTGCACGTCCCCGCAGCTTGCCGTGCCGAACCACCGCTTCGGCAATCTGCTCACCGACTGTCATGACCGGATTCAACGAGGTCATCGGCTCCTGGAAGATCATCGCCATCCGGTTGCCGCGGATATCCCGCATCCTGAGCTCCGGCAAGGCCAGCAGGTCATCGCCCCCCAGCACCACCCGTCCTGCCGCGATCCGCGCCTGGCGCGTTGGCAACAACCTCATCAGCGAAAAGGCGGTCAGCGATTTTCCACAACCGGACTCGCCGAGCAGCGCCAGCGTCTCGCCACGGCAGATCTCGAAGCCGACCCCGTCCACCGCATACAAACTGCCGGAAGCGGTGTCAAAACAGGTGGTCAGACCCTCGACCTTCAGCACCAAATCATTCATCAACTCGTCACCCCGGAACGTTAGCCGCGCATCTTTGGATCAAAGGCATCGCGTATTACATCAGAAAACAGATTGGCTGCCAGCACCAGCACGAACATGAAGGAAAAGGCCGCCAGCAATGACCACCATACTACAGGTTCACGGGCCAGTTCGAGCCGCGCACCATTGATCATGTTGCCCCAGCTGAACATCGACGGATCGACCCCGACCCCGACATAGGACAGGATCGCCTCGGCCAGTACCAGGCCGCTGAAATCCAGCACCACCGAGATCAGCACGATATGCATCACATTCGGCATCACATGCCGGGTGATAATCTGCAGATGACCAACCCCGAACGATGTTGCGGCCTGGACATAATCGAACTCCCGTACCTTCAGCGTCTCACCGCGCAGCAGCCGGCACAAGCCGGTCCAGCTGGTAATGCCGAGGATCATGCATAAAAACAACAGGCGCATATCGGCACGGGCCGCGTCGGTCTCGAACATCTCGGGATGTCCCGCCATGAAGACCTGCAACATCAGTACCGCCGCCGCGATCAACAACACGCCAGGGATCGAATTCAGCGTGGTATACAGATACTGAATCACGTCATCGATCCAGCCGCGGAAATACCCTGCCATCAGCCCCAGTGCCAGCGCAAACGGCAACATGATCAAGGTGGTCAGTGTACCGATCGCCAGCGCCGTGCGTATGCTTTTCAATGACTGATAGAATACATCCTGCCCGACCTTGTCGGTACCAAAGATGTGATAACCGGAGGCCAGCATGAAGGCCACTGCAATCAACACGATGATGACTGACAGCGTCAGCATCATCACATGCCAGGGCAGATGCCCGCCACGTCCGCACAACACCCCCGATAACTGACCCGGCAAGATGCCGGCCCGGCGCGCCACCAGCAGCACTCCGGCACCACACAGCAGCACTGCCAGCACCGTTCCGGCCACTGCCCCTTGTGCTACCCGCCAGGCGATGTCCGTGCCGCGCCGTTCTTCATGATCTGCCAGATGCGCGCCGCCGTATTGCAGGCGAGGATAGAGCCGCTGCTGGCTGCCGTCTGCCATCACCACCACCTCCTTGCTGTACAAACGGGTGGCAAAAGGGGCCGAGTAGCTCTTCTCCATCTGGTCATGCAAGGGCATGATCAACAGGTCCAGCACACTGATCACCTCCATCGAATAGAATCCGCTGCGCTGCGCCGTGCCGGCTGCATCCTGTGCCGCCGGACGAAAGTGCACCGAATCAAGTGCGGCCACCAGCACATAACAGCTGAGGATCACCGCCGTTGCCATGCCGATGCGGCTGCGCAGCACCTGCCGCCACGTCGCGCGACGTTCTGCCGAGGCCCGGACCTGGACGATGAAGAATACCAGCACCAGCAACAGCAACATGATCAGCGCGTCGGTCCACAACAGCACCGGCCGTACATCAAACAGGCCAGTCACCCCTAGACTGATCGCCACGGTGGTCAACAGGATAAACAGAGGGATCATCAGCGCCTTCATGTCAGGCGGATCCTTGGGTCAGCCAGGGTGTAGGAGATATCCGTCAGCACCAGGCCTACGATATACAGCACCGAACCCAGAAACACCATCGCGCGGACAATGGAGAAGTCCTGGGCATTGATCGCATCGATGACATAACTGCCGAGCCCCGGGATGCCGAAGAACGACTCCAGGATCAGGCTGCCCATGAACAGCAGCGGCAGCACCACCACCGCCCCGGTCAGGATCGGGATCAGCGCATTGCGTAAGACGTGTTTGAATAATACCGACAGCTCGGACAGTCCCTTGGCCCGCGCGGTCCGCACATAATCCTTGCCGCCCTCTTCCAGAAAGATCGTCCGGTACCAGCGCGCCCCGGACCCCAGCCCGCTGACGACACCGATCGCCACCGGCAGCATGATGAAGCGCCAGCCGCTGACCCCGTCGGCAAAGCCCGAGATCGGCACCAGCTGAAACAGCTTGCCGACCAGATACTGGCCGCCAATGATATAAAACAGGCTGGAGATCGACATCAGCACCACCAGCAGCACGACACCACCGATATCGAGATAACTGGCGCGAAAGAACACCAGCAGCATCGCGACGGTGATATTCACCAGCAGGCCGATGACAAACACCGGGATCGCCACCGCCAGGCTCGGCATCATCCGCTGACCGATCTCATAGCCGATATCACGCCCGCTGTCCGACTGGCCAAACTGAAAGGCAAACAACCGCAGTGATTTGTCAAAGAACACCGTCTCGGTGACGGTATCCATGCCCCGCGCCTGCAGATTGATCAACAATGGCCTGTCATAGCCATGCGCCTGTTTCCAGCTGGCAATCGCCTCCGGTGACACATGTTTCATGCCGAGCTGCATCCGCGCCATGTCATCCGGGGTGTTGACGACGAAGAACAGCATGAAGGTCAGCAGGTTGACACCCAGCAGGATCGGCACTGCATAAAAAACCCGCCGCAGCAGATAGGCCCCCATCAGTCCCTCCCTGTGCCATGGGTTGGCGCATGACGTTCGCGACGCCGGTACGCGATGAGTGCTGGCACGATCAACAGCAACACCCCGGCCACCATCACCCATACTGGCCACACCACTGGCCGGTTCCACTGCCGGCGCAGCTCGCTGCGCAGACCAGGATCGATGCGCACATACTTCAGCGTGTTGTTGGCCATCAGGTTGGGCTTGCTGTTGTGATACCAGCGGTGACTGAGGGCAAAACTCTTGGGATGCATGCCCCAGATCCACGGGGCATCGACACGGGCGATCTGCAGCATCTGGTCGATGATGCGCTGGCGCTCGGGGCCATTGGCCATGTTTTTCATCTGCTCGAACAGACGATCGAATTCCGCATTGTGATAATTGGAGGCGTTCTCGCCATGATACTTGACCTTGCCGTTGGGCCCATAGAGCAGGAACAGGAAATTCTCCGGATCAGGATAGTCGGCATTCCAGCCCCAGATATAGATCTGCGCATTGCCCTTGTCCATCTTGTCGAGGAAACGGTTGTAATCGGTGTTACGAATGATCAACTGGATGTTCAGTTTCCTGAACTGCTTGCGGTACCAATCAAGGCGCGCCTTGTCATCCGGCCCGCTGCTGGCCGGGATATCCAGATGCAGCACCAGCGGCCGGCCACTGATCGCATCCAGCCCGCCGGGATAACCGGCCTCCACCAGCAACTGGCGTGCCACCTCAAGTGACTTGCGCTGCGCCATGCCACCGATCCAGTCATAGACCTGCGGATTGATGCCGGACGCGCCATCGCGGTAGCCAAAGATCCCCGGCGGCAGCGGCCCCTGCGCCGCCAGGCCGCGGCCGTTGGCAAAGATCGAGATGAACTCCTCATAATCGAGCGCAATCGACAAGGCCTGACGCAGCTTGCGCTGCCGTTCACCCAGGCCGCCGACCACTGAATCGATCATGTTGAAGCCGATATACATCGTCGAGGTGTTGACGGCGGTATTGAGCCGTATGCCCTGCGTCACCATCGCATCGGTCAGCCGCATGTCGCCGTCGCCGGCGGTACGGATCGCCTGGTCAAAATTATCCGAGCTGATGCCGGAACGGTCATAATAGCCCTGCAGGAACTTGTTCCAGTATGGGATGCTTTCCTTCTCGAGGCTGAACACCACCCGATCGACGAACGGCAGGGGTCGACCGGCATCGGCCAACAGCCCGGCCTCGCGATCCCCGGCATCGCCCTCGGCAGGATAGGACTCGCCATGAAAATTCGGATTGCGTTCCAGCACCATCTGCCGGTTCGGATTGTTGACCGTCAACTGATAGGGCCCGGTGCCGACCGGATACCAGTCCAGCGTGATGTTGCGCGCGGCCATGCCGTCCTGGGCATAGAAATGTTCGACCTCCTGCGGCAGCGGGGCAAAGAACGGCATCGCCAGCCAGTACAACAGCTGCGGATATTTCCCCTGCAGCGTGATGCTGTAACTGTAGCGCCCCAGTACCTGAACACCGGCCAGCGGGTAATCACGTAGATCCAGATAGGGTTTACCACCCGCTGCCGCCTGCCTTTGATACGCCGCCTCCAGCGTTGCCGCATAGTCACGCAGGCCGACGATATACTCGCTCATGATGCCGAGGATCGGCGAGTTGATCTGCGGGTGGGCCAGACGCTTGATCTGGTAGACATAGTCCTCGGCCACCAGTTCGCGCGCGCCACGCTCGGGAAAATCGGCCAGCGTATGGCGTGAGGCCAGGTCTTCAGGCTTCAGGTGGTGATACAGCAGCTGACCGGCGGCATCACGGGCAAAGGCTGGATGCGGCTGATAACGGATGCCCGGCCGGATATCGATCTGGTAGACGGTGTAGGCCGCGCGGGCGTCGTCTGCGCTGCGCACACGCTTGCCCTGCTGATCAAGATAATAGGGTTCCGGCACCTGCTGCGCCGTCAGCGGCACCAGCGTGTACGGGCGCTTCAGATAGTGGTATTGCAGCGGCGGCTCATAGATCTGGGCGATGAATTCGTATTCCGTCGCGCTGTAGGCGCGCGCCGGATCGAGATGTTTCGGGCGCTCCTCGAACGAGGCATACAGGATATTGCCGGCGTCTTCACTGGCCGGATACGGGTTGTTCCACGGCCGGCCATCGCAGCCAGCAAGCAGCACGACGATTGCCATAGCCCATGCCGCAAGACTGCATCTGCCTGCCATGATCATCGGGTGTTGTGTCATGAAATGAGCTGCAACGGCCATTCCGCAATCATCGGCACTACAGAAAAAATTTTAAGTATTCTGTCACTTGCCATGGCAACTGGATGGTCCGGCGCTTTGTATTCTGTATCGCTGACAGGTAATATACACAACATCGATAGCTGTATTAACAATTATCTGCAAGCCTGAAGGGGAAACTATGGGATTTCTAACCGGAAAACGCGCCCTGATCGTCGGTGTCGCCAGCAACCGTTCAATCGCCTGGGGGATTGCACGGGCGATGCGCCGCGAAGGGGCCGAACTGGCCTTCACCTATCAAGGTGAAAAGCTGCGCGGCCGGGTGGAGGACTTCGCTGCCCAGTGTGATTCGAAGATCGCCCTGCCCTGTGATGTCGCCAGCGACGATGAGATCAATGCCGTGTTCAGCGAACTGGCCAAGAGCTGGGACGGTCTGGACATCATCGTCCATTCAGTGGCCTTTGCACCGCGCGATGAACTCAGCGGCAGCTTTGTCGATGCCACGACCCGTGCCGGCTTCCTGCAGGCTCATGACATCAGTTCGTACAGCTTTACCGCCCTGGCCAAGGCCGGCAAGGCCCTGATGGCCGGTCGCAACGGCGCACTGCTGACCCTGAGCTACTTGGGCGCGGTCCGCACCATCCCCAACTACAACGTCATGGGACTGGCCAAGGCCAGCCTGGAGGCCAATGTCCGCTATATGGCCTATGCCCTTGGCCCGGATGGGACCCGCGTCAATGGCATCTCGGCCGGTCCGATCAAGACGCTGGCGGCGGCCGGCATCGGCGACTTCCGTAAATTCCTCGATTATGGCGAGCGTAACTCCCCGCTGCGCCGCAATGTGACGATTGACGAGGTCGGCAATGTCGCGGCCTTCCTGTGCTCGGACCTGGCCTCCGGCGTCACCGGAGAGATCACCTATGTCGATGCCGGCTATAACATCACCGGCATGGGCCAGATCGAGTAAGCGGATCGGCTTACAGTATAGCGGTCAGATCCGGTCAGCGTGCTCACGGATATCGAGGCGGCCCTTCATGTTCTCGATCAGCGCGGCCCCGACCTGACCGGAACGCTGGCGCATTAACAGCTCCTGAGCCATCTTGCGATCCTGATCGCTGGCCGCCGCCGGGTCGCTGTCCTTGACCTCATACAACGTCACCAGCGCATAACCACCGCCTGCCAGCGCCACCCCGCCGTTGCTGGCCGCCTGCCCGGCAGCTGGCTGCGGCAAGCGGAACGCCTGCTGCAGGACCTCGGCCGGGATGATCGCCCCGCCCTGGGACTGACGCCCGACCATGCCCGGGGTCTTCCAGGCCCCATGGGCCTGTTTGGCCAGCGCCACAGGATCTTCGCCCCTGATCAGCCTCGCCAACACGGCCTCGCCCTCCTTGACCACCCGCTGCTGGGCAGCCTCGGCGCGCAGCAGCTCGATGATCTGGGCCTTCACCGCCTCGACAGGCCGGTAGGAGACCGGCTGATGCTCCCTCTTGCGCAGCACGATGACATGGGTGTCGGTCAGGGTGACCGCCTCACTGTTATGGCCCGACTCCAGCACCTCCGGGGCAAAGGCGGCCTGGCGCACCCTGTCATCCTGGGCAATGCCCGTGCCCAGGCCGCGCTCGAACCAGTCGCTGGTCTTGATCTTCAGGCCCAGCTCCTGTGCCGCGACATCCAGTGTGTCCGGATGCTCGTAGGTCAGATCAGTCAGGCGGTCTGCCAGCTCAAAAAAGCGTTCTTCGGCCTTCTGATCCCGGTACTGCCGTGTCAGCGTATCACGCAGCTCGGCGAAGGGCCTGGTCTGCCCACCCCGGACATCGGTCAGCTTGATGATATGCAGCCCGAAAGAGGTGCGAACGATATCACTGACCGCGCCCTTCTTCATCGCAAATGCGGCCTCTTCAAACGGCTTGGCCATGACGCCGCGGGCAAAATAATCCAGATCACCGCCGCGGCTGGCCGATCCCGGATCATCGGAATATTTGCGCGCCAGGGCAGCGAAATCCTCGCCCTTGCGCGCCCGGGCCAGGATATCTTTCGCCTTGCCTTCGGCCTTGGCCTTGCTTGCAGCATCCGCCTTGTCATCGAGCTGGATCAGGATATGGCTGGCACGACGCTCCTCGGGTACCGACTGGTCGCTGCCATGTTCCTGGTACATCTGCTGCAAGGCCTCGTCAGTGACCTCGATGGCAGACTGCAGCTCCGCTGCTGACAATTCCAGATACTCGATGGTCATCTTCTCAGGGATTGCATACTGTTCACGGTGACCGTCGTAATATTTGCCGATCTCTTCTTCCGCAACACTGACATCCTTCAGATAGGCGGCACGATCCAGCGTCATGTATCCGATGCGGCGCTGCTGTCCACGCAGGGCAAGCAGACTGGCAGTCTCGGCCGGTGTTGCCAGCTCGGTGTCGATCAGTCCTGATACCCACTGACTGGCCAGCAGGTCACGTCGCATGCTGTCCTCGAACTCGGCCTCGCTGAGGCCCTGGTTCCTCAGCAGCTGGCTGTAGGTCGCCTGGTCAAACCGGCCATCGCGCTGAAACTGGCGAATCATACGGATCTGGTCTGCCAGCTGGGCATCCCCGATACGCATGCCGGCCTCACGGGCCGACTGGGTCACCACCTCGCTATCGATGACACGACGCAACGCCTCGCGTTTCAGCGTCTCCTCATTCATCAACGCCGGATCCACGCGACCGCCGAGCAATTGCTGGCGATAGGCCCGTTCCTGCTGGTAGGCACGCTGAAAGACCGGCAGCTGGATATCGACATCCTCAACCGTGGCGACAATGGTCTTGCCATCGCCGTCAATGTAGGCGTTCACGCCCACCAGACCGAAGGCAATGACGATAATGACCAGGATGATCCAGGTGATCACACCCTTGGCATGTTCACGAAAAAAATTCATCATCGTTGCGTACCCGCTGGGTTGATATCTTGGTTTGTTAGCGATCAAACACCGCGCGTTGCGCGGGGTTCAGACAAAAAAAAGGCGCACCCAATGATACTCATGGTGCGCCTTTTTTTCTACATGATGGCGGAGTGGACGGGACTCGAACCCGCGACCCCCGACGTGACAGGCCGGTATTCTAACCAACTGAACTACCACTCCAATATCTGCACTTGGTGGGTGCTGCAGGGATCGAACCTGCGACCCTCGCCTTGTAAGGGCGATGCTCTCCCAGCTGAGCTAAGCACCCGGATGTCGGCAAAGACGTGCATTCTAGTACATCTTAAAGCGTCTTGCCAGCCCCGCCCCGGCAATAATTATACTGCCGGCATCCGCGCGAACAACCTCGCCTGCGGGGCGGCGCCAAGCGAGGCGCCTTTATAACAGCCACGCCCGGATGCGTCAAGAAAACCCGCAGCCGGACCATAAAACGGCCAACGGCGGCATCGCTGCCGCCGCCTCGCGCCCAGGACAGGGATGGTTAATGCGGCCGCAGCTGCCCGCTCTTTTTGGTCTTCGCCGGTTTGCTGCGCGGTGGGGCAGGCAGATCCTCGCCCTTGGCACTGGCCAGCGGCACCGGCTTGTGCACCAGCGCCACATCCAGCACCTCATCGATCCATTTGACACAGCGGATATCGATGTCGCGCTTGACGTTGTCCGGGATCTCCTGCAGGTCGCGCCGGTTCTCTTCCGGGATCAGCACGACCTGGATCCCGCCGCGATGGGCCGCCAGCAGCTTTTCCTTCAAGCCACCGATCGGCAACACCTCGCCACGCAACGTGATCTCGCCGGTCATCGCCACATCGGCACGCACGGCGATGCCGGTCAGCGCCGACACCAGCGAGGTGCACATGCCGATGCCGGCGCTCGGGCCATCCTTGGGGATGGCGCCCTCCGGCACATGGATATGCAGATCATGACTCTGATAGAAATCGGCCTCGATGCCGAGCACGGCTGCGCGGCTGCGCACCACCGTCATCGCCGCCTGCACCGATTCCTGCATCACTTCACCGAGCTGACCGGTGATCGTCAGCTTGCCCTTGCCGCCCTTGACCACCGCGGCCTCGATGGTCAACAGGTCGCCGCCGACCTCGGTCCACGCCAGTCCGGTGACCTGACCGATGCGATCCTGACCCTCGGCTGAGCCATAACGGAAGCGTTTGACCCCGAGATACTTCTCCAGGTTGCGCGGCGTCACCGTCGTGGCCGACTTGCCCCCGGCCTTCAGCAACACGCTCTTGACCACCTTGCGGCAGATCTTCGACAGCTCACGTTCCAGGCTGCGCACCCCGGCCTCGCGGGTATAGTAGCGGATGATGTCGCGGATCGCGGTATCGGCAACGCGCAGTTCCTTGTCCTTCAAACCGTTTTCGCTGATCTGCTTGGGCAGCAGGTATTTACGGGCGATATGCAGCTTCTCTTCCTCGGTATAACCGGACAACCTGATCACTTCCATGCGATCGAGCAGCGGTGCCGGGATGTTCATGCTGTTGGCGGTGCAGACAAACATCACATCCGACAGGTCATAATCGACCTCCAGGTAATGATCGCTGAAGGCATGGTTCTGTTCCGGGTCCAGCACCTCGAGCAGCGCTGCCGCCGGATCGCCGCGGAAATCCATCGCCATCTTGTCGACCTCGTCGAGCAGGAACAGCGGGTTGCGGGTGCCTGCCTTGGTCAGATTCTGGATGATCTTGCCCGGCATTGAACCAATGTAGGTGCGGCGATGACCGCGGATCTCGGCCTCATCCCGCACCCCGCCCAGCGCCATGCGGACAAACTTGCGATTGGTGGCACGGGCGATTGATCGTCCGAGTGAGGTCTTGCCGACACCCGGCGGCCCGACCAGGCACAGGATCGGCCCCTTGAGCTTGTTGACGCGCTGCTGGACGGCGAGGTATTCAAGGATGCGTTCCTTGACGCGCTCCAGGCCATAGTGATCGGCTTCCAGCACATTCTCGGCGGCGCTCAGGTCACGACAGATCTTGGTGCGCCGCTTCCACGGCACACTGACGATGGTATCGATAAAGTTGCGGACCACGGTAGCCTCGGCCGACATCGGTGACATCATCTTCAGTTTGTTCAGCTCGGCCGTGGCCTTCTTCTTGGCCTCCGGTGACATCCCGGCCTTTTCGATGCGACGCCCCATCTCTTCCAGTTCGTTGGGCGCATCTTCCATCTCGCCCAGTTCCTTCTGGATCGCCTTCATCTGCTCGTTCAGGTAATACTCGCGCTGACTCTTTTCCATCTGGCGCTTGACGCGGCCACGGATCTTCTTCTCGACCTGCAGCAGGTCGATCTCGGATTCGATGATCTCCATCAAACGTTCAAGGCGCACCCGCAGATCAGCGGTCTCCAGCAAGGCCTGGCGTTCCTCGACCTTCAGCGTCATGTGGGCGGCAATGGTATCCGCCAGCCGTCCCGGCTCCTCGATACTGGCCAGCGATGACAGCACCTCGGGCGGCACCTTGTTGTTCAGCTTCACATACTGGTCGAACTGGGCCAGCAGCGAGCGTGTCAACACCTCGCCTTCGCGCTCACCGAGCACCTCGGTGACAAACGGCACGATCTCGGCGCTGTAAAAAGCCTCGTTATCGAGGAAGCGTTCAATACGGGCACGCTCCAGACCCTCGACCAGCACCTTGACGGTGCCGTCAGGCAGCTTCAGCAACTGCAGGATCGTCGCCAGTGTCCCGACGGTATACAGGTCACTGGGCTCGGGACCGTCTATCGCCGCGTTCTTCTGGGCCAGCAACAGGATCTGTTTGTCTTCGGTGGCCATCGCCTGTTCCAGCGCCCGGATCGATTTTTCGCGACCGACGAACAGCGGGATCACCATATGCGGATACACCACTACGTCGCGTAATGGCAATACCGGAAAAGACGGGTTGGATTGAGGGTGCTGGCTACCCTGGTCTTGATTAGACATCTCGATCTGCCCTCATGTCATACGCCAGGCCGTGGCGCAAAGCTGCTAATGGACAGGACATTGCCCCGTCACTCCTCTTTCCAGGATATGGGGCCGAGGCATCCGGGTTTCAACCTGCACTTACAAGGTAATGTACGACACCTGCACGGCGCCAACAAGGGCGCGATCAATCATCGGCCTTGCCACCCGCCGCCAGCTGCGGCTCGGAGTTTTCATAGATCAGCAGCGGTTTGCTCTCGCCGCGGATGACACTCTCGTCGATGACCACCTTGGAGACATGTTCCATCGACGGCAGGTCATACATCGTCTCAAGCAATACACCCTCGATGATCGAACGCAGGCCACGTGCACCGGTCTTGCGCTCCATGGCGCGGCTGGACATCAGGCGTAGCGCCTCGGTACGGAACTCAAGAGCGACGCCGTCCATCTCCAGCAGCTTGGAATACTGCTTGACCAGGGCATTCTTGGGCTCGGTCAGGATCTTGACCAAGGCATCTTCGCTGAGCTCTTCCAGCGTTGCCACCACCGGCAGACGGCCGACAAACTCAGGGATCAAACCGAAGCGGATCAGGTCTTCCGGTTCAACGTGCAACAACAACTCGCCCACCGACTTGCGGCTGTCCTTGCTCTTGACCTCGGCAGAAAAGCCGATGCCGCCCTTCTCGGAACGGTCACGAATGATCTTTTCCAGGCCGGCAAAGGCACCGCCGCAGATGAACAGGATATTCGAGGTGTCGACCTGCAGGAACTCCTGCTGCGGGTGCTTGCGGCCGCCCTGCGGCGGCACCGAGGCAATCGTGCCCTCAATCAGCTTGAGCAACGCCTGCTGTACACCTTC